>NZ_RHUM01000002.1:487060-526597 GCF_003937915.1 Erwinia sp. 198
GCTCAGCGCCAGCTGCGAAGCCTGACGGGCGTTCTCGGCGTTCTGCTTCACGGTCGCGGTCAGCTGCTCCATGCTGGCAGCCGTTTCTTCCAGCGAGGCGGCCTGCTGTTCGGTACGGGCAGAAAGATCGTTGTTGCCCGCCGCGATTTCGCTTGCGCCGGTATAGATAGCGTCAGAGCCGTCGCGCACGTCGCTGACGGTACGCACCAGCGCCTGCTGCATTTCTTTCAGGCTATTGGCCAGCTGCGCCATTTCGTTACGGCCTTCCACTTTAATTGTGTGGGTCAGGTCGCCGCCGGCGATATGGCTGATGTGCGCGATATTCTCCTGCAGCGGCTTGATCAGTACGGAACGCAGACCAATCCAGCATAGCGCGATCAGCGCGACAACCAGCGCCATGATGGCACCAATTACCCACAGCATTTTGGTATAGGCGCTGTTGTTATCCACGCCGCCCTGTGCGGTCAGCACGTTCTGTGCGTTACGCCAGGTCTTATAGGCCGCCTGCATCTCGTTCTGCTTCTGTTCAATGTTCAGTTTGAACATATCGTTCAGCTGCTTGTTTTCCAGCAGCGTCAGCATCTGGCCCAGCGCTTTGGAATAGGCTTCGTAATTTTTTTCCAGCGCCTCGGTAACGTTGGCATCCATCCCTTTGGTCTCCGGGATCCCCTGGTAACGCGTATAGTACCTGTCCGCATCGGCTAACAGCGCTTTACCCTGAGTGCTGATTTCGGTCAGCGAAGCGCTGTTAATGCTGTTGGCCGTTTCGCTTTGCAGACGCAACATCCCACGGTTAATCGTGATTCGGGTCTGGTTTAACGCAATCCAGGCGTCGGTAAAAGAAGCAACGTTCTCGCTGGAGTTCTGGGCAATAGTAAAGTTAGTTTTATCGCTGGTCAGCGCGCTAATAAATAATCCGCCCGCCAACAGCTGGAGTGAGCCGAATACCAGCAGCACTAACAGCAGGCTGGTGACGACCTTGATGCGTTTAAACATAGGGTACCCTTGGTAGAAGTAAAATGAATCAACACCGAATATATCGGCGTAAAATAATGGAACTTTATGTGCGCCAGAAACAGATTTACTAAGGTGATACTTTAATAACTAAATTAACTATCCGGCCGCAACACTTAATTAAAACCATAAAAAACACCCTGTCAGTAAAATACCAACAGGGTGTTTGATACTTTATTTAAGGCGGCTATTACGCGCTGCGCAGCGTATCCATTAGTGCCATCTCTTCGCTGTTCAGCAGCTTCTCGATGTCGACTAAAATCAGCATGCGTTCGCCCAGCGCGCCCAGGCCAGTGAGGTATTCGGTCGACATCGTGACCGCAAACTCTGGCGAAGGACGGATCTGATCGGTGGTCAGCGACAGCACGTCGGACACGCCGTCAACCACGATACCAACCACGCGCTGCTCAAGATTCAGTACGATTACCACGGTATTATCGTTATAAACCACATCCGGCTGCGCGAATTTAATACGCAGGTCGATAATAGGCACGATAACGCCGCGCAGATTAGTGACGCCTTTTATAAAAGCAGGCGTGTTGGCGATTCGGGTTACCTGATCGTAACCGCGGATCTCCTGCACTTTTAAAATATCAATGCCGTATTCTTCGTCACCCAGCGTAAATACCAGGAACTCCTGGCCTACGGTTTCGCCAGCGAGTTTAGTGACAGTTGCCATTCCAGTCATAGTTCTACCCTTAATCGGTTAAAGTCAGGCTGCGGCTCCCGCCACACGCTTTTCACGGTTGAGAGACTGCAGAGCCGACACGTCGACAATCAGCGCTACGCTGCCATCACCCAGGATGGTCGCTGCCGAAATGCCCGGTACTTTGCGATAGTTGCTTTCAAGGTTTTTGACCACCACCTGGTGCTGGCCAATCAGCTGGTCTACCAGCAGCGCATAGCGTTTGCCTGCGCTTTGCAGGATCACCACGATGCCCTGAGTCGCCTCGGTTTTCGCGCCCTGCACATCAAAGACGTTCCACAGCTCAACCAGCGGCAGGTATTCGCCACGGACTTCCAGCACGCGCTCGCCACCGGCCAGCGGGTGCAGATCGTCAGCCAGCGGCTGCAGAGATTCCATTACCGCGTTCAGCGGCAGAATAAAGACTTCGTCAGCGACGCGAACGGACATGCCGTCCAGAATCGCCAGCGTCAGCGGCAGCAGGATACGAATAGTCGTGCCCTTGCCCTGCTTAGAAGCGATTTCTACGTGGCCACCCATCTCCTGGATATTACGTTTCACCACGTCCATGCCCACGCCGCGCCCGGAGACATCGGTAACCTGCTCGGCAGTGGAGAAGCCCGGCGCAAAAATCAACATGCCCACTTCTTCGTCGCTCATCGCGTCATTCACCGGCAGGCCGGAAGAAAGCGCTTTCGCCAGAATACGTTCGCGGTTCAGACCGGCGCCGTCATCGATCACTTCGATACAGATATTGCCGCCCTGGTGCTCTGCAGAGAGCGTCAGGTTGCCAACGCCCGATTTCCCGGCCGCCACGCGTTTTTCCGGCGATTCGATGCCGTGATCCAGACTGTTACGCACCAGGTGAGTTAACGGGTCGATAATGCGTTCGATCAGGCTCTTGTCCAGCTCGGTAGAGCTGCCCAACAGCGTCAGTTCAACTTCTTTACCCAGCTTGCTGGCCAGATCGCGCACCAGGCGTGGGAAGCGGCTGAAGACATATTCCATCGGCATCATACGGATGGACATCACCGATTCCTGCAGGTCACGGGCGTTACGCTCCAGCTGGCCCATGCTGTTCAGCAGGTCGCCATGCGCTACCGGATCCAGCTCGTTGGAACGCTGGGCCAGCATGGACTGCGTGATCACCAGCTCGCCGACCAGGTTAATCAGCTGATCGACCTTTTCAACCGCTACGCGGATGCTGGTGGATTCGCTGGCCTTGGCCGCCGCCGGTTTTTTGGCCGCTTCACGCCTGGCCGGAGCCGCCGCTTCCGCTACTACAGCGGGCTGAGGAGCTGGCGCAGGCGCTGCTTCCACGGCAGCAGGAGCGGCTTCGGTCACGGCTGGAGCCGAGGACGCATCCAGGAATTTGATTTGCGATTCTTCAATCACAAAGCAAAGCACGGCGACGATATCATCCTGGCCGACCGATGAATCCAGCGTGACCTCTACTGAGGTTTCGCCTTTGATCACGTCGGAGACGGTGCCCAGATTGCCCAGCTCTTCCAGCATCAGCGGGATTTCAGTGGGTTTCAGGTTCACCAGCGCCATCCGCAGGCCGGCCGGAGCCGGAGCAGCGGCAGACGCGGCCGGCGTCGCTACGGCTGCGGGCGCGCTTTCGCCTTTGGCTTCCAGCGCCAGCTGACGCAGCGCCTGACAGATATATTCAAAGGTCGCAGCGTCCGGCTCGGTCGCGGTTTTATAGGCATCCAGCTGTTCCTGCATAATATCTTTAGTTTCCAAAAACAGGTTGATGATAGGCGTGCTTAGCTGCATTTCGCCGCGTCGCGCGCCGTCAAGAATGTTCTCCAGGATGTGCGTGGTTTCCTGTAATACAGTAAAACCAAAAGTGCCCGCGCCGCCTTTGATGGAGTGGGCCGCACGGAAAATAGCGTTAAGCTGCTCCGCATCCGGTTCCTGCGGGTCTAACCCCAACAGGTGTTGTTCCATGTCGGCTAACAGTTCGTCAGCCTCATCGAAAAACGTCTGATAAAAATCGCTGATATCCATGCTCACGGTATCACCTCTGCTGTGAGTCGCGATCGGTCTGGGCCGCTGGCACAGGCGATGCTGGTGTTAAAGTTGGTGCTGCCTGTACGCCTACCGGCTCGGCCGGGTCTGGTTTTTTTGCGGCGTCGTCCGGAACGGACGGCGCCACGATTTTCTGTAATGCTGCCGGCTCGCCGTCGCCGATCTGTACCGCGTCGCTTTCCGAGTTCTCTTTCTCAATCTGCGCTTCGGTGTCATGGTTCAGCACCAGCAGGCTGATACGGCGATTGACGGCGGCGTCGCCGCCGCGGTTCTTCAGCTTCATGGTGTCGGCCATGCCCACCACGCGCAGCATTTTGTCGCTGGCCAGCCCGCCGATAATCAGCTCCCGCCGCGAGGCGTTGGCACGGTCGGCCGACAGTTCCCAGTTGCTGTAGCCGCGCAGGCCGTTAGCGTACTGAATATCGTCCGTGTGGCCTGCCAGGCTGATCCTGTTCGGAATATCGTTCAGGATCGGCGCAATAGCCCGCAGGATATCGCGCATATAAGGCTCAACGTCCGCGCTGCCGGTTTTAAACATCGGTCGATTCTGGCTGTCGATAATCTGAATACGCAGGCCCTCTTCCACCATGTTGATGATCAGGTGCGGGCGCAGTGCCTTCAGACGCGGATCGGCTTCAATCAGCTGATCCAGCTTTTCACGCAGGCGGTTTAAGCGGATATCGTCCAGCTTGCGTTTCTCCGCGTCCATATCAATAACCTTGTGGACTTCGCCTTTCTGCTGGCTGGGATCCATACCGCCGCCAGGAATAACGCTGGTGCTTTCGCTGGTTTTGGTGCCGCCGGTGATCGCCACCCGCAGCGGCGTCTTAAAGTAATCGGCAATTCCCGCTAATTCCTGAGGCTTGGCGATCGCAATCAGCCACATCACCATGAAAAAGGCCATCATCGCAGTCATAAAGTCGGCATAGGCAATCTTCCAGGAGCCGTGGCCGCCCGCGTGTGCGGAATGCTTTTTCTTCTTAACCAGGATAATAGGGTGATTGTCGTTCTTCATGCGTCCTGACCTTTCGCCGGCGATTTCGCGTTACGAACGTGCTCTTCCAGCTCAGAGAAGGACGGCCGCTCGGTGGAGTACAGCGTTTTACGGCCAAACTCAACGGCGATCTGCGGCGCATAGCCATTCAGGCTGGAAAGCAGTGTGACCTTGATACACTGCATCATCTTGGTGGTTTCAGCACATTTCTGACGCAGCAGTCCCGCCAGCGGAGAAATAAACCCGTACGCCAGCAAAATACCCAGGAAGGTACCCACCATCGCGTGAGCGATCAGCTCGCCCAGCTCGGCTGGTGGACGATCCGCTGAAGCCAGGGTGTGTACCACGCCCATCACCGCCGCCACGATACCAAACGCGGGTAAAGAGTCGCCTACCGTACCGATAGCCGTAGCCGGTACGTCACATTCGTGCTCGTAGGTTTCAATCTCTTCATCCATCAGGGCTTCGATTTCAAATGCGTTCATATTGCCGCTCACCATCAGTCGCAGATAATCGGTGATAAAGTCCACCAGTCTTTTATCGGCAAGGATGCGCGGGTAATTAGCAAAAATTTCACTTTCCTGCGGACTTTCAATATCGGCTTCCAGCGAGAGCATCCCCTGCTGGCGCGATTTGGCCATCAGGCGATAAAGTAACGCCATCAGATCCATATAAACCGCTTTATTGTATTTCGAGCCTTTCATCAGCAGCGGCATCGCTTTTAACGTTGCTTTAATTGCCTTGCCGTTATTGCCTGCTAAAAATGCGCCAATGCCCGCTCCGCCGATAATTAACAGCTCGGAAGGTTGATAAAGCGCGCCCAGATGTCCGCCTACCATTGCGTAGCCGCCCAACACCGACCCGAGAACCAGGATATACCCCAAAATAACTAACACAATAAATCCTTACGTCTGGCGACGTGTGGGTTGAAGATGAACCGGATTAGGTCAGGTTTATTCCGTCGCGTGGGCAAAAAAAAAGCAGCGGTATTTAACCGCTGCTGGATTCACTCCACGTGGCGAACATTAAACGGCAAGTTTTACCTGTTCATCCAGCAGTTGTGAAATGTTATCGGCAGGTTCTGCGATAAGTTTACGTCTTTTTACTGCACGAGAAGGCGGCTGGCACAGGCTGCAAACAAAGCTGCCGACCGGCTGGTGCGCATGGTTAATAAAGCTTCCGCCGCAGCATTTGCAGTCGGAAAGCTCCAGCATTCCGCTCTCAACAAACCGGACTAAGGTCCAGGCGCGGGTGAGCGCCAACAGCGGGCCTTCGTCCTGTTGCGGGCATTGCTCCAGGTAGAGACGGTAGGCTTTAATCACCGCGTCCACACCGGTGCTCAAACCGCTTTTGAGTAAAAACTGCCAGGCGTTACAGAACATAGAAGAGTGAATGTTCTGTTCCCAGGTCATAAACCAGTCGGTAGAAAAAGGCAGCATGCCTTTTGGCGGCGGGCTGCCGCGCAGTTCTTTATAAAGCTTAATTAAGCGGCCGCGGCTTAGCTGCGTTTCGCTTTCTAACATTTGCAGGCGAGCGCCTAAAGTAATTAATTCAATCGCCAGCTGAATATCACGCGCTTCCTGAACAATACTTTTTTCACTCATTAACTCGCCCTCTTTTTCGGCATTTCGTCATTTTTAGATGATGCATTACGCAATAAACGGCTGGATAACAAAATGCCGGTGTGGATTTGCTGCAAATCATCCACGCGAGATTCCTGAGTTAAGCGATTAATCGTTGCGTGCTCGGTAAAGCGAAACTGGCATATCAGCTGATTTGTCTCGGCCAGCTTTACCATTTCTGGCAGCGTTAATTGAGCGAGCGCATCGGCCATCTGCTCATCAATGCCCAGACGGAACATTGCTGAGGCTTTTTCCTGATTAATAAGGCGTTGAGCAAGTAATAAATAAGACAAGTTGATATCGTAAATATTTTTTAGTAATTCTGATGTACCCATTTTTATCCGTCCTGACTGACACGACTTAAACGTTGGCGGATTGCGCCGCTACCTTTGTTGCTGCTGGTAAATCTTATTGTGGCAAAAAATTAAGTGGCAAAAGCCAAACGTTCGCGAAGCTCCAGGCGGCCCTGAAAGCGGCCTGCAGAAAGTAGTCATTAACTCATTTTGCCGGTTACTGCTCCCTTGTTTTCGTCCGCTTCCCTGACGTTCTCCCTGACTGAAAGTTGCTCTGGTTTAGGACTATTCCGAAAACAACGCAACTTTATCTGCTCTAATTTCCGGATACAACGGAGGCCAGCTAAAATTTTAGATAAAGTGTGATCCAGATCACACTTTTGGGGCTAATTTGACAAAATTATCCTTCAGAAATGCTGTTGATTAGTTCACTAACTAAGCAAATTTGGACTTTTTTGTTAAATTTTAACTCTACGCGATCATTTACCGATGAAAATGGTTCCTTTTACGTCGATTGAATGGAGGAATGGTGTGTTCACGCACAAGACTGGTTGTAAATACGCACAAAAAACAAATCTGTAGAGGAATATTCTGGTTTTTGCATGTTAACCATGTGTAAATCGTAATCACCAAAGGTAACTATCGACAGGGGCAATGATGCGTGCAGAGTAAGATACTGCAGGTTTACGACAGGAAGTGTTTAGGGGGTGTAAGCCGCGTCAGCCTTGTGTTTAGCGGGTGCCAACGGATGTAACCAGGGGTAACATTAGCAACGCGAATGTTTAAGCAGGAAATTTAACCTTAGCCAGTAGGTATCGGCACGCGCCTTGTTTTCTTTAGTAAAAAGTGATTTTTTTCCTTTTTTTTCTTTCCGGTGGTCCTTTTAAGGCGTTTTTTTGAGCAATACAGACTTAAAAAACTAAAAAAAAGGGGCGACCCTTGGTCGCCCCTGAATTAAGTGGCATGACTTATGCTAGACGGAAAGCGTGGCCGCTTTATCGGCCCCACCCTGCGCTTCGCTACGTACCGGTAATGCCTGGAGATCTTTCAGATAGGATTTGCGCCAGTGCGTAATATCATTCTTACGCAGCACGTCCATCATGTCGTTGTAGCGTGAGATACGCTCGTCCAGCGGCATGGTTAACGCCTGGTTCAGCGCGGCGGCCACTTCATCACGATCGTAAGGGTTAACGATAAGCGCGGAGGTCAGCTCGTTGGCCGCCCCTGCAAAGCGTGACAGCACCAGTACGCCAGGATCTTCCGGGTTCTGCGCGGCCACATACTCTTTCGCCACCAGGTTCATCCCGTCACGCAGCGGCGTCACCAGACCAATATCGGTCAGGCGGAAGATTTTCATCAGCAGGCGGCGATCGAAATGCTGGTTCAGGTAGTAAAGCGGCGTCCAGCCCAGCGTACCGTATTTACCGTTAATACGGCCCGCTTCCGTTTCCAGCTGATGACGAATATCCTGGTAGGCCTGCACGTCGCCACGCGAAGTTGGCGCAATTTGCGAGTAGCGGATTTTTCCACGATGCTCGGGGAAGTTTTCCAGCAACGCTTCATAGGCAAGGAAGCGCTCCGGCAGCCCTTTCGAGTAGTCCAGGCGCTCACAGGCAATAATGTTTTTGGCGTCGCCCAAATCGCGTTTCATCGCGGCCATCTTCGGCGGCAGCGGCCCTTCAGCCATCTCTTTAATGCTGTCCGGCTCGATGCCTATCGGGTACACCTCGGTAGAGAACTGATTGCCGAACGCCACGTGCGTTTTGCCGCTGGTCTGCACATTGGTCAGCAGCGCCAGTGACTCCAGGAAAGCCATACGGTCGCTCTCGGTCTGGAAGCCCAGCAGATCGTAATCGCACATCATCTCCAGCAGCTCATTGTGCGGCGGCAGCGCGTTGAAGATTTCCGGCGTCGGGAAAGGAATATGCAGGAAGAAACCGATACGGTTTTTCACGCCCAGCTTGCGCAATGCAGCGGCGAACGGCAACAGATGATAATCGTGGATCCACAGCACGTCGTCCGGCTCAATCAGCGGCAGCAGGCGTTTCGCCAGCATGGTGTTGACGTGGCAGTAACCGTCCCAGGCCTCGCGCTGAAAGTTTACCAGGTCAAGGCGGTAGTGGAAGGCTGGCCAGACGACCGCATTGGAAAATTGCAGGTAATAAAGGTCGTAATCGTTTTGATTAAGGCCAAAAGAAGCGTAGGTGACGTTATCTTTTTCAAACAGATCCATCTCCTTGTCTTCTTCGCCGATCTCGTTGATTTCCCCATTCCAACCAAACCACAGGCCGCCGGTGGTTTTCAGCGCATCCATAATGCCAACGGTCAGTCCGCCCGCGCTGGTTTTTGACCCATCCGGTACGGCGATGCGGTTAGATACGACTACTAAGCGACTCATAACCTTGACTCCTTAATGACTTATCGTCTTGATCTAGTTTTAATAATGTTTGCTCAAGCCAGTGATAAACGGCCTCGACGTCAGCCAGGCGATAGCCCGCCTTTGTCTCACCTTCACCTACCTTGATTGCGATGCCGTCCAGGGCATTGACCGCTTCAAAACCTGCCTCATCGGTCAAATCATCACCTAAAAATACCGGCGTTCTGCCGGCAAAAGGGGCCTGCTGCATAAAATCGGCAATTGCGGCCCCCTTACTGACGCCTTTCGGCTTTAGCTCCACCACGCATTTGCCTGGCTGTAGCGCCAGTTCGGGAAAGCGTTGGGTCATCGTTTCCGCCAGCGTCAGGATAGCCTGCTGATAATGCGGTGCGCGGCGGTAGTGCAGCGCAAAAGCCATGCCCTTCGTTTCAAGTTGCGTATCCGGCATCTTCGCCACGGCTTCGCTCAGCAGCGACGTCAATGAGGCAGAGACGTCGTCCGGCAGGGAAAGCCGCTCGGTATGCCCGGCCGCATCGCGACGCTCTGCGCCGTGCACGCCGGCCAGCGGAAACCGCAAAGGCGCCACCAGCGCATCCAGTTCGCGCGTCGGCCGGCCGGAAACCAGCGCCAGCGCGCCGTCGCTCAGTTCAGCCAGGCGGGAAAGCGCGGCTTTAGCCGCCGCAGGGATAAAAACCTCCTCCGGGCGTGACTGGATAGCGGCCAGCGTGCCGTCCACATCAAAGAAAAAAGCGTAACGTCCTTCAGGCACTAAAGGGGATACGGATTCCAGCGTATTCACAAATGTTCCTCCTGATTATGTGTGCCACGGCGCTACGTCGGCCCAGTTTCTGGACTGACGTTGGCGGAAGCAGACGCCAGGTCTGCTTTGCCCACAACGCACGAGGAAAAAATTTTTGTCAGCGGATGTGGCGGAGCGAGAAAAGAGGATGCGTTAAAGAGGGTATTCGGCGCTGATTCCTTCTGCATAATCTCTGCACGCCTCGTGCAGTCTGTCTCATCTCGTTGCCACATACGTAACAACATCAGCTATCAGTATAGTCACTGATAGCGGCTCTGCCAGACGTGCTGGCTCCGGGCCGCTTGTTACGCCTCTAACATGGCAAATAAACGCGACAAAAACCCCAGGAGTAATACGAAATTGTGAAATTTTTGGTAGAAACAGGAAAGTTGGTGTTGAAATGTTAGCGCGCTGTTGTTCCTGCCCGTCAGGCAACGGGCGACATCCACAGCGTATTGAGGTTGTAATGGCTCCAGGTATCCGCCTCTTCCGGCCCGGCAATGCTGTCCCAACAGTAGCGATCGGCCAAATCGATCACTTCCGGCCGCAGCATATGATTGGCGGAAAGCGAATAGAATACGCAAACCCTGGGCAGCAGCAGCGAGCTTTCGCCCGGTTCAATCACGACGGCCACGCGGCCAGAAGCCAGACGCACGATTGAGCCGACCGGATAGATGCCGACGGCTTTCACAAAAGCGTAAAAGATTTTGCGATCGAAGTGCCCTTCCCAGCTGGCCATTTGGTGCATCGCGCTGGCCGGATTCCAGCCCGCTTTATAAGGACGATTGGAGGTGACGGCGTCATAGACGTCGCAAATCGCCGCCATACGCGCCAGCTGGGAGATATCTTTGCCTTTGAGGCCGTGCGGGTAGCCGCTGCCGTTGATTTTCTCATGATGATGTAGCGCCACATCCAGCACCGCTTCGTTTTCACCGCTGCGGCGCAGCAGATCCTCGCCCATTACCGGATGCTGTTTCATCACGTTGAACTCATCGTCCGTGAGCTTGCCGGGTTTGTTGAGGATCTCCAGCGATACGCCCGCCTTGCCGACATCGTGCAGCAGACCGGCCGTGCCTGCCAGGCGCGTCTGTTCATCATTGAGGTTAAGCTGGCGGGCGAGCGATACCATCAGCGCGCAGACCGCCACGGAGTGCAGGTAGGTATAATCATCGTGCGTTTTCAGCCGCACTACGCTCAGCAGCGCAGCCGGATGTCGGCTGAGGGAGCCGCCGATTTCGTCCACCAGCGGCAGCGTGCTGCGGGTATCAATCGTTTTACCGAGGCGCGCATCGTTGAACATGCTCATCACTTCGCCTTTGGCATGCAGACAGATCGCCTGCGCCTGCGCGATTTCTTCATGGATACCCGATATCCTGGGCAGAGCGAGCTGTTCGTGAAGCGGATCCTGACTGTCCGGGCCACGCCCTTTCTCCAGATCGATCCAGACTTCTTTTATGCCGCTTTCCGCGATGACGTCAATCTGCTGCTGTGTGGTTATCAGCATATGGTTACGCACGAGGGGATGCTTCAGCCAAAAAACTTCCAGCTTGTGCACATACATGCCGGTGCGCAACTCGTGTATCTGAATTCTTATTATCATTCCCTCTCCTGCCCCGCCTGCCTTTTCCTCCAATCTGCACAGGTATCGGCGGCACGAAAAAAACCTTCAGCAATTGTCGCCGCTTATTTTGCTTTTTTCGATTTATTTACATTGCCGGGGGAGGCTGTTCGCAGCCTGAAAAAGGTAAGCCGTTTTCAGGCTGGAAAGCGAAGAAGGCATTAAGCCGCACGGATGTCGGCTTCGGGCGGTTTAGTGAATAACGTTGTCGTCGCTGGCGGAACGGCGATTCAGGGCTTCACCGGCGCTGACCTGAGCATGGCGAAGCTCTCTGATAGCGGCAAGGCAGGCTTTGCGGTGTTCTTCATCCGTTTGCCGGGCAGCCAGCACGCGCAGTTCATTGATAAGCGAGGCGAGGTTAAGCGGGCGCTGCTGCTCAAGAAGCGCCAGCGTGGCTTCTCCCAGCATCAGATCCCGTAATTTTTCAGAATGGCGATGGTCCATGGAAACTTCTCTGACTTGTCTGCCGCGCGGATCGCTTTTCCGCGTGGCAGGACGGAACGCCTGAACCCACGCGGAAACAAAAAGCAGGTCGAACGAGCGGTGGGCAATGCGGGCGTTTAGCTTTCGCGACCGAACAGCATAGCAATCAGTTCGTGATGGTGTTTTTCGAGGTCGGGCTCACTGACATCAGCCAGGCGGCTTAGCAGCTTTGCACAGATTGACTGGCGATTGACCGTCATGCCGGATTTTAAAATCTCCATCACTACCTCACCCAGCGTTTCCTGATGAGAAGGTACAGCAGCGTCATGTGCGCCGAAGTAAAGGCTCATGTCCGCAGTTTGTGTGTCGAAATTATCCTGACGCATAATGGATCCTCTTAAGCAGGTGAAAGAATGCCCGAAGGGGGAAGTGCTTCTACCTTGTACAGCTTTTCAATTAATGTACAGTATCTTAAAAGTCTGGGGCGGATTTTTTTTGCAAAAAATGCTTTTTTGAGACATAAAAGGCGTTATTTGGTCACATTTTAGCTAATAACTAATAACCTTTTCTCAGAAAATTTAGCCAGTTATAACATAAACAGAAGATGGCAGGCTTAAGGATAAACTTGTACAACCGCGAATAAAAATGGGGGAGAACGGCTGCTCTCCCCGCG
Organism: Erwinia sp. 198; assembly: GCF_003937915.1. Lineage (GTDB taxonomy): Bacteria > Pseudomonadota > Gammaproteobacteria > Enterobacterales > Enterobacteriaceae > Erwinia > Erwinia aeris. Next base: position 499,593 of record NZ_RHUM01000002.1, read on the forward strand.
ATGACGCCCTATTTTTTCGGCACGTTTACCGCAGATTTGCCGACGGTTTCGTTTTCGATTGGCCCTGACGAGCCAAGATCGGTGCCGGTGACCGGATTCACAGCGGTATCGGAAGCGGTACGCAACGCCAGGTTATCCAGCTCGGTTTTCTGATCGGACGGCAGCGTGATGCTGGCATAGCCGTCGCCGCCATCCACTGCCGGCGCCGGATCGGCCACGTAGGTGAAGTTTTCGTCCGAGTTCCAGCTTCCGCGTACCTCGCCGCCTTCTGACATATTGTAATAAACGTTTGAGTACTGCTCGACAGGCGGCAGCTTGCCGACCGGGAAGTTATTGCGAATGGAATAAAGCGCCTTTTCAAAAGAGATCTGATGCGCAACTTCGCGGGTCATCAGGAAGCCCAACGCATCCTTAACGCCCGGATCGTCCGTTACGTTAATCAGGCGCTCATAGAGAATTTTAGCGCGCGCTTCGGCGGCGATATTAGAGCGCAGATCGGCTGTAGGTTCGCCGATAGTATCGATATAGGCTGCCGTCCAGGGCACGCCGCCGGAGTTGGTCAGCGCCGGGCCGCCGCCGTAAAGAATCGACGTCAGATGGCTGTCGTTGCCGTTGCCGGTGATGGAGCGGTACAGCTCGCCCTCTTCTTCCGTGCCTTCGGCCAGCTTGCCTTTAGCGCCCTTGTTCAGCATCCCGACCAGCGAACCGATAATTTCCAGGTGGCTCAGCTCTTCGGTAGCAATATCCATCAGCATATCGCGACGACCTTCGTCTTCGTCCGACAGCCCCTGGGTAAAGTAGCGGCAGGCCGCGGCCAGCTCGCCCTGCGGCCCGCCGAACTGTTCCAGCAGCAGATTAGCCAGTCCGGGATTTGGCTCGGCGACGCGAACGGTATACTGCAATTTTTTTACGTGTCTGAACATAGCTCACTCCAGTCAGAAAAGGCTTCCGGCAATCTGCTCTGCGGCAGATCTCTCCGCTATTTTTTGCTGGTTTTCATACCTGAGTTATGGCGGCAGAAATAAATTACATGGGATATTTCTGCTTGAGGATATTCAACATCACTATTCAGGTTTAAAAACCTCGTTTAAAGCATAGTTTACTTTTCCCCTCTGCAAGGCTTCTGCCCGAAAAGTAAGGCGAATAAGATTAGTCCTGGGCGTTAATTACGACCAGGGAAAAACAGAAAAGAATCCTGCCAGACTAAATGGCGTTTTAGCCCGCTGTCTCAGAGAAATAATTATCATTAAGGTTGTCATACTAATTGCACGGTGATAATTGCTGCCGCGCGGGATTACTTATTTCGTATTGGCCGGGATAAAACCCCCTGAATTATCTGCATTTGTACGTAATAGTTTCCGTGCCGCCTGGTCTCGTTTTTTATGGTCTATGCTTGCCCTCGGGTTTTCATAGTGAGGAGAAAGCAATGAAGTACAGAAAACTGGGGCATTCCGGCCTGATGGTTTCTGAGCTGACGCTTGGGACGTTAACCTTTAACGGCCAGGCTGGCTTTGAAAAAACCGGCAATGTCGATGTCCGCCAGGCCCGCCGTTTTATTGAGATAGCGCTGGAACGAGGCGTCAATACCGTGGACACGGCCGATCTTTATTCCAAAGGCGGAGCGGAAGAAACGCTGGGCGAGGCGCTGGGCGGCAATCGCCAGCGCGTTATCCTGGCCACGAAAGCCCGTAGCCCGATGAGCGACGATCCCAACGACAGCGGCGCCACACGCTTTCATCTGATTAAGTCCTGCGAGAACAGCCTAAAGCGTCTGAAAACGGATCATATCGATCTCTATCAGATCCATAACTGGGACGGCGTGACGCCGGTGGAAGAGACGCTGCGCGCGCTGGAAGAGCTGGTAAAAAGCGGCAAAATCCGCTATTTCGGCACCTCGAACTATACCGGCTGGCAGATGATGAAAACGCTGGGCTGCGCCGAGGTGAATCATCTGCTGAAGCCGGTAAGCCAGCAAATTTACTACACGCCGGAGTCGCGCGAGGCGGAGTTCGAGCTGCTGCCAATGGCGCTGGATCAGAATATCGGCACGCTAATATGGGGGCCAATGGGCGAAGGCCTGCTGACCGGCACCGTACAGCGCAACGTGAAAACGCCATCGACCTCCCGTCAGGGCAACGGCTGGCCGGAACCCTATGTGCACGATATGGAGCACGCTTATCGGGTTATCGACGTGCTGACCGAAGTGGGCAAAGAGCATAATGTCTCGACCGCGCGGGTCTGCCTGGCCTGGCTGCTGACGCGCCCGGGGATCACGTCGCTGATTGTTGGCAACCGCACCGAACAGCATTTGCAGGACAACCTGGCCGCAGCGGAGCTGACGTTGAGCGAAGCACAGATCAAACGTATTGAACAGGCGACGCGCCCTGCGCCACGCTATCCGTACTGGCACCGTTTCACCAGCGGCATGGACAGGCTGGATCCTGCGGAAAAAGTCTTTCTGGATGAGTATCAGCAAACGCTGGAAGAACGGAAAGATCTCGCCCGAAAATAATTTTGCTCGTAACGAACCCGACTGACGGGTTCGTTTTAACCTTCCGCAACGCCCCTTTTATATCTTGTTCGCCTGCTTTTATATTCTGCCGGAAGCCGCCCTGTTCGCCCGTAATAAAAAACAGACCGCCGTTCTTTATATTACCGCGGCCGGACAGGCGCAACGACGCAATTTTTCGGCGGCTATACTGATAAAAAACAAAAGGAGAATGATATGAAGCTTGCCGTATTTGATATTGGCGGTACCTCGTTAAAAATGGGCGTTGTAACGGATAAAGGCGACATTCAGGCCAGTGATAAAGCGGATAATGAAGGATCGCGTGAGGCTATTCTGGAGGCCATTCTGGGCTGGCTGGAAAAAAATCCCGGCTGCGAAGGCATCGCCGTTAGCGTGCCGGGCTATGTCGATCCGCACAACGGATTTGTGTCGATGGGCGGCACGGTCAGGGCGTTTGATGATTTCCACCTGAGTAAATGGCTGACGGAAAAAACCTCGCTGCCCGCCACGGTGGAAAACGACGCTCATTGCGCCCTGCTGGCCGAGCGCTGGCTGGGCAAAGCGCGCACTATGTCCGATTTTTTGATGATCACCATCGGCACGGGGCTGGGCGGCGCCGCCTTCTGCAACGACGCGCTGGTACGCGGCAAGCAGGATCGCGCTGGTGAGTTCGGCTGCCTGCTGGTGGCGCGTCCCGCTGGCGGCAGCATCAGCCACTATACGATGGGCGACAACTGTACGATGACCGCGCTGCGCAAAAGCTATGCGCAGCACAGCGGGCGCGAGGTGGACGAGGTCAGCGGTAAGGATGTTTTTGCCGGCTGGGATAATAAAGAACCGGTAGCCACCAGGCTGGTCACCACCTTTTATCAGGATCTCTGCGCCGGCATTTATAACCTGGCGAACGTCTTCGATCCCGAATGCATTTTCCTGGGCGGCGGCATCACCGAGCGCGAGGATTTTCTGGCGGAAGTGAAGTTTCATCTGGCCTGGTTCGGCAAAACCATCCCGGTGGATACGGCCACCTTCGGCAACGACTCCGGGATGCTAGGCGCGGCCTGGCACTTCCTGCAAAGTAACCGCCGCGATACCCATGGCTGACAGGCATATCAGCGGGCACGGTCGCCGCAGACAAGGCTGCGCCAACAGCATCGCTGGCGCACCTCAGGCGGCACCGGCAGGGCTATACCGCTAACATCGTCAGCGCTGGTTGGGCAGCCTGCGTTTGCCGCTGGCAGGACTATGCCAGCCTCGCTAACGCGCTCGTTGGGTGGTCAGTGCCAGCGACCAGAGATTGCGCCGGCAGCGGGGACAGTTCAGCTGCTGCTGCGCCTGTAGCCGCTGCGTTTTTCCGCAATGGTTGCAGGCGTAGAGGCCATCTGCGGGCACGCAGGTATAATCCTGCCGATGTTGAGGCGGCAGCACGGAAAGGCCTGGCCGCACCTCGTGCCGATCGTAGTAGTAAGCGCTGATATCGCCGTCCAGCTCGATCAGCGCCAGCCGGATCTGACCCAGATGCTCCACGCCCTCCTGCCGTAGCTCCATAAAGAATTCGTCCTCAGAAATATTCAGCCCTTCCAGGCTGTCCAGCACATACAGGCCGTCCTGAATCAGTGTGATCACTTCGCCCTCCACCCAGCGGGCGACACGTGCGCTGCGTGCGGTCAGAAAAGTCGTAAAGCGATAAAGCCCCAGCAGCACCAGGAAGACCATTGCGACCGGCAGCACAGGAACATCATCATAAAAAGTAACGTCTCCTGAAGCCGAGCCTAACGTCAGGATAATCACCAGCTCAAACAGCGACAGCTGGCGAATGCCGCGCCTGCCGGAAACTTTCAGAAAGAGAAAAACAACGATGTAGGCGAAGAGTACCCGAACCGCGACCTCGCCTAAAAAAGTAATGGAAAGATCGTTTAAGAAAAAGCGGTGCCAGTCGAAAGAAAACATAAGCGTGCGTGATTATCCCAAAGAAAAAAATGATAATGCGTCAGTGCAAAAGTTGATATTTTATGACATTTTCCTGCGCAGAAAGCCATTATTAAGATGCATAAAACGATGCTGGTGGCCCTGCGTCCACGCTGCATTTAACTTAACGCAAAAAAGAAATAAGCGGTTCTTATCCTTCTGTCCCGGCGCAACTATTATTCCCGCTGCAGTATAAGCTGCTTTATTAACCGGGCGCGCGCCTCTAAGGAAAATCGAATAAATTCCTTTTATTACAATATCTTGCCGGAAAGTTCCGATCAATCCCTTGCCTGCCGCCCGCATTCAGCGATACTGTATATAAACACAGTTAAACCGGAATAAGCATTATGCAGCCGATTTCCCCTGCTGAAATTATGGAAGATCTTTTTTTACCGCTGTTTATTGAGCGCGTACCCTGCGGCTTTCCCAGTCCGGCCCAGGATTATATTGAGGACCGTCTGGATTTGAATAAGCTGGTGCTGCGTCATCCCAGCGCTACCTATTTTATCAAAGTAAGCGGCGATTCGATGATTGAGGCCGGGATCGGCCATGACGATCTGTTGGTGGTGGATCGTTCGCTGACCGCAGAGCATGGCGATATCGTGGTGGCGGCCGTGGCAGGTGAATTTACCGTTAAAGAGCTGCGCATCCGCCCTTTTTTACAGCTGATGCCGCGCAATCGTCACTATTCTCCGATTACGTTTCACGATGCGGAAGAGCTGGAGATTTTTGGCGTCGTCACCTTTATTCTGAAATCCACCAAAAATGTTCGCGCTGGTTGACGTCAACAGTTTTTATACCTCCTGCGAAACGGTGTTCCGTCCCGATTTACGCGGCAGGCCGGTGGTGGTCGTTTCCAACAATGACGGCTGTATTATTTCCCGATCGACCGAGGCAAAAGCGCTGGGCATTAAAATGGGCGAGCCTTATTTTAAAATTAAACAGGATCTCCGGCGTCAGCAGGTGCAGGTTTTCAGCTCAAACTATGCGCTGTATGCCGATCTCAGCCATCGGGTAATGACCCTGCTTGGCGAGCTGGCGCCTGCGAGCGAAATCTACTCTATTGACGAGGCCTTTCTGGATCTTACCGGCGTCAGCAACTGTCTCTCACTGGAAGATTTTGGCCGTGACATCCGGCAGCAGATACTGAAAGCTACCGGCCTGACGGTCGGCGTCGGCATCGCGCCATCCAAAACGCTGGCCAAGCTTGCTAACTACGCGGCGAAGAAGTGGAGCAAAACCGGCGGCGTGGTCGATCTTTCCGATCCGGCGCGCCAGCGCAGACTGCTGCCGCTGGTGCCGGTTGAAGAAGTCTGGGGCATTGGCCGTCGCGTCGGCAAGCGTTTGCAGCTGATGGGCATTAAAAACGCGCTGGATCTGGCCGACAGTTCCGTCCCCACTATCCGCAAGCACTTCAGCGTGGTGATGGAGAGAACGGTGCGCGAGCTGCGTGGCGAATCCTGCCTGGCGTTAGAGGAAATGGCGCCCGCTAAACAGCAGATCGTCTGTAGCCGCTCTTTCGGGCACCGCGTCACCGATTATCAGGATATGCATCAGGCGATCTGTGCCTGGGCCGAACGCGCGGCGGAAAAGCTGCGCGGCGAGAAACAGTATTGCCGCTTTATCAGCGTGTTTATCCGCGCCAGCCCGCACGACGATAACGGCACCGGCTATAACAACCAGGCCTCCGGCAGGCTGCTGCTGCCCTCGAACGATACGCGCGATATTATTCGGGTGGCGACCGAGGCGCTGGATCGTATCTGGCGCGAAGGCGAACGCTATATCAAAGCGGGCGTGATGCTGAGCGATTTTTACAGCGAAGGCGTGGCGCAGCTGGATCTGTTTGCTGAAACGCAGCCGAGGGCCAACAGCGCGGCGTTAATGACCGCCATCGACAAGCTGAACCACTCAGGCAAGGGGAAAGTCTGGTTTGCTGGCCAGGGCATTGAGAAAAGCTGGTCGATGAAGCGGGAGATGCTCTCTCCCGCCTGGACCACGCGCTACAGCGATTTGCCAACGGCGAAATAAAACGAGCGACGGGCCAGCCCGGCCAACAGCGCCGACAGCACCAGCAGCGCCAGGCCGAAGGCAAACGGACTCCACCAGCCGGCTGCGTCAAACAGCAGGCCGCCCAGCCCCGCACCCAGCGCGATCGCCATCTGGATCGCCGCCACCATCAGGCCGCCGCCCGCTTCGGCATCGTCGGGTAGCGTGCGGCTTAGCCACAGCCCCCAGGCCACCGGGGCGGGCGTCGCTATTAGCCCCCAAATTGCCAGCACCACACCGGTCAGCAGCAGAGAATGCCCCAGCGCGATCAGCAAGGCAGCCAGCAGCGCCATGCCGAGCGGAATGGCGATGAGATAAGCGTAAAGGCGGCACCCAAGCAGCGTACCGATAAGCCAGGTGCCGATTAGCCCCGCTCCGCCCAACAGCAGCAGCAGCAAAGAAAGCTGGTTGACGTTAGCGCCGGTGACGGTTTCCATAAAGGGGCGCAGATAGGTAAAAATGCCAAACTGCCCCATAAACAGACACATAACGCCCGCCATGCCCAACGCCACCGGCGGCCGAACGAGCAGGCGCAGCGGGTTGGCGGCTTTGTTGCAGACGTTGCCGGGTAGTGGCGGAATGCTGCGCCATTGCCAGATAAAGGCGATAACGGCCAGCGGCACCACCATAAAGAACGCCCCGCGCCAGCCAATATACTGCCCAAGAAAGCTGCCTAACGGCGCGGCGACGGTAGCGGCCAGCGCGTTACCACCGTTGATTAGCGCCAGGCCATGGGCTACCGCGTGAGAAGGCACAAGGCGCATAACCGTCGCTGTCGACATCGACCAGAAACCGCCAATCGCGATCCCTAACAGCGCCCTGCCGACCATAAACATCAGGCCATTGGTCGAAAAGGTCACCGCCAGCCCGGAAAGCGTCAGCAGCAGCGTAAAGGCGAGCAGTACTTTTTTACGATCGAAACGCCCGGTCAGCGGCGTGTTAAGCAGGCTGGTGAGCACGGCAAAAAAACCGCTGACGGAAATTGCCTGCCCGGCATGGCCCTGGCTTACCCCTAAATCCTGCGCGATGGGCGTCAGCAGGCTGACCGGCATAAACTCTGAGGCGATCAGCACCACTACGCCAAGCGCCATTGAAAAGACGGCGCCCCAGGCAGAGTGATGACGAGATTGTTCCGCTACGGCACTATTCATGAACGTTTCCGATATTATTAACACTTGCGCCATTTTGCACGCTGGCCGGGTTAATGATTAGACAGCCGTAATCGCATGTAATTGTGAATTTTTTGCATGAATTACGGGGCGTAAAGCCTCGGTTCCCCGTGGGTTGATATAAAGAGCGGCGTTGCAGGCCTTTGGCGTTTTCTGTGCCGCAGGCACGCGAAGCGGTGAAAGAGATAGAGTAATGCGGTCGGATGGGGTAATTTTTACGCGCTTGTGAAATTTAATCAGCAATTCTGCGTGGATACTATGAACGATATCGTAGCCTTTCTGGCCGTTGCCCGAGCGCAAAGCTTTACCAAAGCCGCCGCCGGTCTTGGCGTCAGTCCTTCAGCGCTGAGCCATACCATTCGCAATCTGGAAGAGCGGCTGGGCGTGCGGCTGCTGGCGCGCACCACGCGCAACGTTGCGCCTACCGAGGCCGGCGAGCGTCTGTTGCAGTCAGTTGGGCCGCTTTTCGATCAGATTAACAGTGAAATTGACAGCATTGGCGAGCTGCGCCGTACGCCTGCCGGTAATATTCGCATCACCTGCTCAGACGACGCGGCGGAGAATTTGCTGCGGCCGATACTGCCCGCGTTTTTTAACGCCTATCCTGATATCAGCGTAGAGATCTGCATCGATTACGGCTTTACCAATATCGTCAGCGAACGTTTTGATGCCGGTATTCGTTTAGGCGAGTCGATCAGCCGGGATATGATCGCCGTGCGCCTCGGGCCGGACTGGCGTCTGTCCGTGGTCGGCGCGCCGGACTATTTCCGCCGCAACCCCCACCCTGTCGTTCCGCAGGATCTGACCGCCCATCGCTGTATTAATATCCGGCATTCGGTCGGCGGCAGTATTTACGCCTGGGAATTTGAAAAAGACGGGAAAAAATTGAATATCAAGGCCAACGGCCCGCTGTTGTGCAACAGCAATATTCATATCCTGAACGGGGCGCTGGACGGCATCGGCTTGGCCTGCATCCCGGATTTTATGGCGAAACCCCATCTTGAAGCGGGTCGGCTGGTGGAGGTGCTGGCGGACTGGTGCCCAACGTTTGAAGGATTTCATCTTTATTACCCCAACCGTCGCAACACTTCTTTGGCGTTTTCCGCCTTTGTGGAAGCCGTCAGGTATCGCGGGCCGCGCTGAGATGCCGTTATCCGGGCAGAACAGGCAAAGCCCGTCCTGCCCGGAGATTAGCCATACTGGCTAAGTTGAGGCGCTACGATTACAGCAGGTTTTTCTCGGCCAGATCCAGCGCAAAGTAGCTGAAGATCAGATCGGCACCCGCGCGCTTGATGGCGCCCAGGCTTTCCAGCACCACTTCGCGCTCGTTGATCGCCCCCGCCTGCGCGGCAAACTTCAGCATCGCGTACTCGCCGCTGACCTGATAGGCCGCCAGCGGCAGCTCAGTACGTTCGCGCACGTCACGGATAATATCCAGATAGGCGCCCGCTGGTTTTACCATCAGCGCGTCCGCGCCTTCGGCCTGGTCGATTAACGACTCGCGGATCGCTTCGCGACGGTTCATTGGGTTCATCTGATAGGTTTTACGATCGCCCTTCAGCGAGGTGCCTGCTGCTTCACGGAACGGGCCATAGAAGGAAGAGGCGAACTTGGTCGAGTAGGACATGATAGCCGTGTCGGTAAAGCCCGCTTCATCCAGCGCGTGGCGGATAGCCGCGACCTGACCATCCATCGCGGCGGAGGGCGCGATAAAGTCGGCTCCCGCGCGCGCGGCGGCAACCGCCTGCTTGCCCAGGTTAATCAGCGTGGCGTCATTGTCTACGCCACGATCGTGCAGCACGCCACAGTGTCCGTGCGAAGTGTATTCGCAAAAACACGTATCGGACATCACGATCATTTCCGGGACGGTTTCTTTACAGATGCGGGACATGCGCGAAACCAGCCCGTTTTCCTGCCAGGTATCGCTGCCGTCGGCGTCGGTATGATGAGAGATGCCGAAGGTCATTACCGAACGGATGCCCGCTTTCGCGATGCGTTCGATCTCATAGGCCAGACGTTTTTCCGGAATACGCATCACGCCAGGCATGGCCTGAATCGCTTTATAGTCGTCCAGATCCTCTTCAACAAAGATCGGCAGCGCCAGATCGTTAATGCTGAGCGATGTTTCCTGAAACAGCGAGCGGAAGGAAGGCGTTTGACGCAGGCGTCGTGGACGAAGAATTGGGGATAGAGTCGACAAAACAACCTCGGTTTAGCAGATAGTCAGCGGCAGAGAGGTGCCGCAGGGATAAAAAGAAAGTCCGTTAACAGTATACCCACAGGCGCTTTCTGACAATGTCTGTCGCTTTTCTTCACTGGCGAACGGCACAGAATGCCTGGGTTATTATCCGCAATACCGCCTCTGCTGGTCGCGCTGAAACAGGTCACAAACAGCCGGTAACCATAGTGGGAATTTTCACGATCGGACGCCATTAAATTCCACAGTTTGCACGGGCTTGCAAAGCCTCAGGCCGCTAACGCTAATCCTCTTTCGGGCGCGGTTCAGCCTTCAGTCATTTAGTAGTCTTATCAGTTCACGCACTGCAAATTAAAGCAGACAAAATCGGCCCCATCCCTGAGCCGTAACTGTCATTCTGGGAATAGTAGCTCCAGATGGGCGCCGTGCAGAACTGACGCTAAAGAGATTTCGCCACGGGCTGGTTTCGGCCTGACGGCCCATTTGCGCAGGCGTCCCTTTTTTTAGGTCTATACTCAGTGAGCCAGGTATATGATTTAAGTAGACTATTTGCTGTTGCCAGGAAAAGGGAAACCTTAAATTTATAATATATGCTTTTGTTTTTGTTGTATTTTTTTCTGTGGCGCTTTGCATAATAAGTCAGCGTCCATATAACCCCTGACGACTATGGAGGCGTATCGATGGATTTTCTTGGCTGGACAGCCGCAACGGGCGGGCTTTTATTACTGATGTCGCTGGCATCAGGCTGGATCAATCGCGGCCCGATTACCACGTTTTCTCTCTACCTGATCGCCGGCGTAATTTGTGGCCCATGGGTGCTGGATCTGCTGCATATCGATATCGCCGCTCATGCCGAACTGACCGCCCATCTTACCGAAATCGCGATGGCGGCCTCGCTGTTTATCACCGGCCTGAAGCTCAGGCTGCCGTTACGCCATCAGGGCTGGCGGCTGGGAATGCGGCTGGCTTTCCCCGGCATGTTGCTGACCGTGCTGGGTATGACGCTGGCGGCGCACTATCTGGTCGGCCTCTCCTGGCCGTTCGCTATCGCCTTCAGCGCCATCGTCGCGCCGACCGATCCCGTGCTCGCCAGTCTGATTTCCGTCAACGATGCCCGCGATGACGACAACCTGCGCGTTTCGCTCTCCAGCGAGGCGGGGATGAACGACGGTACCGCCCTGCCGCTGCTGATGCTGGCGGTAACGCTGCTGACCACCCAGCAGGAAATGACGCTGGATCTTTTCCGCCACTGGGCGCTAAAAGACGTGCTCTGGGGGATCACCGGCGGGCTGGGCATCGGTTTTCTGTTCGGCCGCTTTGTCGGCCAGTACGTTACACACCTGCGCTATGCGCATAAAGACGTTGCCCCGAACGATTTCCTGGCGCTGGCGCTGATTGCGCTGAGCTATGCGGCAGCCCAGGCGCTGGATGCCTCGGGTTTCCTGGCCGCCTTTGCCGCTGGTGTCGGCCTGCGTCGGGCGGAAGTCAGCGTGATCCGCCGCCAGCCCGCCGATGCCTTTGACGACAGCGAGCATCGTCCCCCGGCGGAGGTGCTGGTGAATCCGCATATTCGACACGAATCTCTGGAGCCGGATCCGGCGCGCTCGGTAGGCCTGGTGGTCGGCGATGCGCTGTCGTTCGGCGATACCGTCGAGCGGCTGTTCGCGGCCGGCATTATTATCGTGCTGGGCGTGACGCTGGCGCAGCACTGGGATCCGGACGGGTTGCTGATGGCGCTGCTGCTGTTTGTGTTTATCCGCCCGGCAGCAGTATGGCTCGGCACGGCGGGCATTAAAGTGCCGTGGCAGCAGAAGATGATTATTGGCTGGCTGGGGATCCGGGGTATCGGCAGTATCAACTATATTGCCTGGGCCTATACGCATGGCGTGGCGGGCGATGAGATGACGCGCATGGCGAATATCGCCTTTACGTTAATCGTCGCCAGCGTCATCGTGCATGGGATTTCGGTCACGCCGCTGCTCAACTGGCGGCAGGCCAAAATAGCCGCCGCCAGCAAGCAGGACGAATAAGCGTTATAACGCGCTGGAGAGTTTTTTCTTACAGTAGACCAGGCTGCTGTAAAGCGGATTCAGATACCAGATAACCATCAGTTTGATATTGTTTCGCGTCAGTTGGCGTACCAGCGCGTTTACCCTGGGCTGGTACTCCTTCGGCACGGTCATGTCATGCTCGCGCAGCATTTTCAGACAGCCGCTCATCACCGGAAAATAGTAATCGTCCACCAGCGAGCTTTCTACCGGCACGTTGGCGGCACGGATAGCCTCTTCGGTGCCTTCACGAGCGATAAAGTAGTTCTTCACCCAGGAAAAATCGCGCGTACGTACGGAAAGCGACGTCGTGGTATAGCGCTTAAAGTAGTAGGCTTCCGGCGTCACGAAGATTTGTTTTGCCTGCAGATAGAGGGTAAACATAAAAGGCGCGTCTTCGTGGTTCTGGATCGGCAGAAAGCGGCTGCGGGTACGAATAATCAACTCGCGAGAGATGATGCTGGACCAGAGCACGCGGTGCGCGGAGCCGCTGCTGTTCAGCTGCTGAATAAAGGCCGTGCCGCCGCTGTATACCCCTTTAAGGTTACGTGCATGCGTGATCTCAGGCTTGCGTTCCGCCACGGGCACGTCCATAAACATTTTGGCGGCGAAGCAGAACATCTCCAGCTCCGGACAGGCGCGCTTTTCACGCAGGAAATCGGCGAACAGCGTCGGGCCGGTGAGATCGTCGGCATCCATAAAGTAGATAAAGTCGCCGGTGGCCAGCTCCAGCCCTTTGTTCCTGGCGGCGCTGACGCCGCCGTGAGCGTTACGGACCAGCTGAATGCGCGGATCGCGCTGGCAATACTCCTCAATCAGCCGATCGGTACCGTCGGTAGAACCATCGTCGATAATAATAATCTGCTGCGGCACTATCGTTTGTTGCAGCAGCGAATCAACAGCCTCGCTCAGATCGGCCCGCCCGTTATAGACGGGCATAATCACGGACAGCGTGGGCTGCGCCAGATCGTCCTGGTTAATCATCTTTCACCTCGCAGGTTCAGCCGACGGAAAGTTACGTTTTTAAGGTAGTCGCCTACTTTACTGTGCAGCAGGCAGCAGATAGCCAGGTTCACAAAACCGATCAGGCCCAGGAACAGCAGGTTCAGCCAGCGGTTATCGTTCCACTCGAAAGGGATCGACAGCGTGAGAAAAGCCACGCAGGCGGAAACGGCCCAGATGAGCAGCACGTCGCGGGTCAGCCACTGCATATGGATTGTCGGCGCGAACTTCCTGTGCACAATCCATGACCAGACCAGCAGGTAGAAAATGTTCTGCGCAACCCACACGATGCCGGTGCCCAGCGCGCCATAGTGGATGGCCGCAAAGATATTCAGCGGGATCAGGATAATGGCAAACAGCGTAAAGCCTTTCATGTGCAGCGACAGGTTGCCGTTCACATACTGTAGATTATAAAGCAGGCCGACAATCGCCTGCACGCCGCTGCCCAGCGCATACAGCGTCATTACCAGCGACATCTGCTCACCGATCTGCGCGTTCTGCGTCCAGGCCCAAATTAGCTGGGTTGGATAGAAAGCGATGGTCAGGCTGAGCGGCGCCATAAAGATGCTTACCGCCTGGGTTGTCCAGCGGTACAGCTTCAGCGTTTCCTGCTCGCCGTTCTCGCTTTTGGTACGCATCCCCGTCATGCGCGGCACAATCGCCTGCATAATCGGGCTGCTGAGCATCACGATGCCGGTTGCCGCCGTCGCCACCACGGTAAAGGAACCATAGGTCGCCAGCGGCAGCGTTTTGGACAGCACCAGACGGTCAATCTGCGAGATAAACGTCCAGATGGCGCTGGAAAAAGCCGCGCCGACGGCAAAGCGCAGGAAGGGCTTCAGCACGCCTTTCAGGTTATCCACCTTGGTATTGCGATCGCTTTTAGGCACCAGCTGGTAAGATTTACGAATGCAGAAGAAGGCCTCGCCCAGTGAAATCAACAGCTGCCAGCAGAAGAAGAAGATGACCGGGTTCGACGCGAAACGAATAACGAACACCGCGCCAAAGGTGCGCAGCGTAATTACCACCAGGTTCAGTGCGTTCAGCCAGACCTGATGTTCATAACCGACAATTACGCTGCGGTAAGGCCCGATACGCCAGCGGATAGCGGCGGTCAGCACCATAATGCCCACGGCGATAACCAAATCCTGATGCGGGATAGTTTTCGCATGCAGCCAGTGCGAGGCGACATAAGGCGAGGCAAACCAGCCCATGACCACCAGCACGGCGGAAGAGATCAAAAAGAATTTACCCAGCGTAGCGAACAGCGAGGGAAACCACGGGTTTTGCTCCCGATCGGCGCGATAGCGGGCCGCCTCACGCAGCAGCGTAGTGGAAATCCCCACGTCCAGCAGCTGTAGCCAGGTCAACAGGATCGAGAAAAAGCCGATAAGGCCGTAAATCTCCATGCCCAGTTGGTGAATATATAAGGGTACGACCAGTATCCCGGCAAGCGTGATATAAATCTGACCGACATAATTCGCAACCGCATTACGCTTAATCGACATAATCTCTTCTATCGTGCTCGGTTTATCATTTATCAATAATGCAGACTAACAAATCGCTGCCCGAACTACATCCGGGAAATAGTCTTAAAAGCGCGATGCCAGAAGCCACGCCTGAATAGTACCGTTCAGCAACAGGTTGTTATAAAAGAATGCGGCAAGCTTGTATCTTTAACGTCCAATACGGGCTATAAAAAAATAGTAAATCTGAGATAAAAAAAGCTGAACAATCATTATCCGTTTTTTACATTCTGTGAGCCATTCTTATCTGGAGCGATGTCGTGAGCATGGCGGAAGTCATGGCAGACAAGGTTTAGCGGGTGGCCCTGATGCTGAGACAGGCTTTTAATTTTCCCTGGCCCTTGCCGGCTGCCCAATGCGCCAGCAGCATCCGGCAACAGAAAAAGGCGGCTTATGGATAGCAAAAATCTGCGCGGAGTAAAGCCGGAAGCCAACCGGCAGCGCGCGCAAATACAGCCTCTGGCGAAAAATCTCCCCCAATCGACCCTGATTGAGATCCTGATCTGTCATGAGCGCGGATAGCTGACCCGTTTTTAGCTCACTATTTCACCGTCTTATTTTCTATTCGGGCCAATCAATGCTGAGCGCTTTAAGCAGCAGGAAAACCGATGTTAACCCAATCGTCATTTTTTATGCCTCTTTTCATTACCTGATTTAAAAATATCCGGACAACCGTGATAAAAAACACCCGAATATGATTAAAGACAAAAATAAATATCATTCTTTTAACTATTTTTTCCGCGTAAAATAAAAATAACCTGGATAAGAAAATAAAAATGTTAATCAGCTTGTTATTGGTTGGCGACGATAAAAAATCACGACCCTGTTAATTTAAGCGCCGTAGGCGTGCTTTTCCCTGTCGTTTCCGAAAGTTTTTCCCGCCAGCCGTAAATTTTCAACCGCCTGTTTTTTCTGGGATTTAATCAAAGAAACAGTTATTCCCCTGCTAAATGCCGGGCTGACGCAACCGTGATGTGGCGCATAAAGCGCGCGGCAGGCCGTCTCTTTTTCTGCCCTCTCTGCCACAGAGAGGCTGGCTGCCGCGACTAACGTGATAGAGATCACATTCAATCTTCTGACGCATAATTCCACCTCTGCGACCTCAGCCTGCCGGGATCGGGATTTATGCTAGCCTCAAAGTAGAAGGAGTGTTGCCGTCCTGAGAGTGGGTTGATAAAAAACATGAAAATATCAGATAGTTTTCGCAGCCATTTTATCCGCGAAGTGCTTATACCTTTGGTGCTGGTGTTATTAATTATTTTTACTGCGGCAACGTTTACGGTCTGGTGGGCCACCGCGAAAACCAATCGCGACGCCGCTCAGCAGCAGCAGCAGATTATCGAGACTTCGCTGGCGCAAAGCCTGACGGAAATGATCAAACAGAACCGCAGCCTGGCGCTGTGGCAGCCGCTTGGCCGCCGCCTGGAGCGCGCGCTTCAGGATACGCCCTGGCTGAACCAGAACGTCGGTACCTGGCTGTCGACCATGTTTGGTCACCAGCTCATCTACATTCTTGATGAGCTGGATCGGCCGGTGTATCGCTGGGAGTGGGATAAAAACGTTCCTCTGGCGCAGTTCGGGCATTTGCGTCAGCCGATCCATGAGCTATCGGCCCGGCTTAAAACCCCCTTTGCCAGCGGCGGCCATGCCGAAGCGATCGACTTTACCCTGATCGATAAACGCCCTGCCGCGCTCGCCATCAGCGTTATTGATGACGGCTACGGTGGCAGCGGGCGTTTCCGGCTGGTGAGCGTAAAATATCTGGACGCCAGCTATCTCAATTCCCTCTCTCAACGCAGCCTGCTGCACGATCTGCACTACGCTGACGGCAAGCCGATGAAAACGGGCGCTAACTATTTGTTGAAAAATCGCCTCGGCGACGCGCTGGGCTATATCAGCTGGCGCCCGGCCGCGCCCGGCACGCAAATGTTTCAGGTTATCGGCCCGGTCGGGCTGGCAATGGTGCTGATTATTACGCTGATCTGCGCAGTGATGATCCGACGCCTGTGGCTGTCCTCGCTCAAACTCTCACAGTCTTTGCTGCAGCTGGGCGCCAGCGAGGCGCAGGCGCAGCATCTGGCTTTCCATGACGTGTTGACCGGCCTGCCCAACCGCGCGCTGGTTGAGGAACGGCTGACGCAGGCGCTGGGCAAGCTGAACCGCAGTCCTGAACATGTCGCGCTGCTGCTGCTGGATCTCGACCGTTTTAAACAGGTTAATGACACCTATGGGCACCATGCGGGAGATGCGCTGATTATCGACGTGGGACAGCGCCTTAGCCAGGAGGTCAGAGAAACCGATACCGTAGGCCGGCTTGGCGGCGACGAATTTGTGGTCATCGTGGAAGGGATCACCGTGTTTAGCGATATTCAGAGGCTGTGCGAGCGCATCGTTGCTTCGCTGGCCCGGCCTTTTACGCTGCTGGGCAGCGAAACCTGGATAGGCGTCAGTATTGGCGTGGCGATGGCACCTCAGGATGCAGGCGATCGGCTGGAAATGATGCGTAAAGCGGATATCGCGCTGTACGAGGCCAAAAGCCAGGGACGCGGCCAGTATCGCGTGTTTGATAACTCGATGGATGAACAGGTCAAAACGCGCCAGCTGATTGCGGCTGATTTACGCGCCGCGCTGCAAAACAAGCGCGATCTGGCCGTTTACTATCAGCCGCTGATGGATATTTCCGGGCAGCAGGTCGTGGGGCTGGAAGCGCTGATGCGCTGGCATCATCCGCAGCGCGGCGTGATCTCGCCCAGCGAATTTATTCCGCTGGCGGAGGAAATGGGCCTGATTATCCAGATTGGCGAATGGGTGCTGCGTGAAGCCTGCCGCGTGTCGCTGGCGTGGCCCGATATCTCCATGGCCATTAATGTCTCCCCTTTACAGTTTCGTTCGGCCGGCTTTGTGGAGCGGTTTAAAGCCATCGTCCAGCAGGAAAAAACGCTGCCTTCACGTATTGAGCTGGAAATTACCGAAGGCGTGCTGATTGAGGATGAGAAAGGCGCGCAGGAGATTATGCGCGCGCTGCGTGAAGCGGGTTTCCGTATCGCGCTGGATGATTTCGGCACGGGCTATTCCAGCCTTAATTACCTGAGTCATTTCTCGGTGGATAAAATTAAAATCGACCGCTCCTTTACCCAGTCGCTGGGGGTGACGGAAAACTCAACCGCCATCATCGAATCGGTAGTAAGGCTGGGCCAGGCGATGGGGCTGACCGTCACCGCAGAAGGCGTGGAAACCAATAGCCAGATGGCGGCGCTGGCCGAGGCGGGCTGTAATCAACTGCAGGGCTATCTTTTTTCACAGGCCGTATCGGAACAGGAAATTGCCGCGCTGCTGGCTCACAGTAAAGCCAGCTGACGCTCTGTGACAACGTCACCTTTCCGTTAGCGCCACGCCCGTTCATAACGATGCGCGGCGCGTGATGTTAAAAGAAACCCAGCGGTTCGGTGCTGTAGCTGACCAGCAGATTTTTAGTTTGCTGATAGTGATCGAGCATCATTTTATGCGTTTCTCGCCCGATACCGGACTTTTTATAGCCGCCAAACGCCGCGTGTGCCGGATAAAGGTGGTAGCAGTTAGTCCAGACGCGCCCTGCCTTAATCGCCCTGCCGACCCGATAAGCGCGGTTGATATCGCGCGTCCAGACGCCCGCGCCCAGCCCATAGATCGAGTCGTTGGCGATGGCTATGGCTTCCGCCTCATCTTTAAAGGTCGTGATGCCCACTACAGGCCCGAAGATCTCCTCCTGGAATACGCGCATACTGTTGTTGCCCTTGAGCAGCGTTGGCTGAATGTAATAGCCGCCGGCCAGATCGGCGTCCAGCTTCTCCACGCCGCCGCCGGTCAGCACCTCTGCGCCTTCCTGCCGCGCAATGTCCAGGTAAGAGAGAATTTTATCAAACTGCTGCTGCGAAGCCTGCGCGCCGATCATGGTATCGGTATCCATAGGATCGCCGCGCCTGATGGTTTTAATTCTTTTTAAGACCGCCTCCATAAAGGGCGCATAAATGGATTCCTGCACCAGCGCGCGCGAAGGACAGGTGCACACCTCGCCCTGATTCAGAAAGCCCAGCACCACGCCTTCCGCTGCTTTCTCTATAAAAGAAGACTCGGCCTGCATGATGTCCTCAAAGAAGATGTTCGGTGACTTGCCGCCCAGCTCGACCGTTGAAGGGATCAGGTTTTTCGCCGCCAGCTCCAGGATATGACCGCCGGTAGCGGTAGAGCCGGTAAAGGCGATTTTGGCGATGCGCGGATTGCCCGCCAGCGCCTCGCCTGCTTCACGACCAAAGCCATGCACTACGTTCAGCACGCCTTTCGGCAGCAGGTCGGCGATCAGCTCGACAAACAGCGTGATTGACAGCGGCGTCTGCTCCGCTGGTTTCAGTACCACACAGTTGCCCGCGCCGAGCGCTGGCGCCAGCTTCCAGGCCGCCATCAGCAGCGGAAAGTTCCACGGGATAATCTGGCCGACAACGCCCAGCGGTTCGTGAAAATGGTAGGCGGCGGTAAACTCGTCGATTTCCGCCGCCGTGCCTTCCTGCGCGCGCAGGCAGCCTGCGAAATAGCGAAAATGATCGACCGCCAGCGGCAGATCCGCCGCCAGCGTCTCGCGTACCGGTTTACCGTTGTCCCAGCTTTCGTTGACGGCCAGATATTCCAGCTTCTCTTCCAGCCGATCGGCGATTTTCAGCAGCGTTAGCGAACGTGCCTGGACGGAGGTTTTGCCCCAGGCTTCTGCCGCAGCGTGCGCCGCATCGATGGCGTTTTCAACATCCACCTTGTCTGAACGCGGGAACTCGCCGATGGTCGAGCCGTTAACCGGTGACGTATTGGTAAAGTAATTGCCGTTCACCGGCGCAACAAACTCGCCGTTGATAAAATTGCCGTAGTGCGATTTCAGCACGATTAAGGAATCCTGACTGCCCGGATATGCGTAGCGCATGATCGTCTCTCCGCGATAATTAACAATTAAACAACTTAAAATCAACATTAACAGAACAGGAGAAATTGACAGCCGGGCCGGGCGGAAAGTGTGACCGCGCCGAAAGGAAAGCGGTAAAGTGAGGAAAGAGGACGGCAAAGCCGCCCCGTTGCATCAGGCCCGACGCTCGATCGCGCAGGACTGCTGACAAAAATGTTGCAAGAGCCGCAGCGGCCAGCTGGGTTCGGGGAGCGCTTCGCCAAAGTCCTGCTGCCGCTGGCCGTTTTGCTGACAGGCCGCCATAATCGCCGACGTAAACTCGGGATGAAACTGAACCGAGAGCGCCTGCGGGCTGTAGCGAATGATCTGACACGGCTCCATTGTGGAAGAGGCCAGCACCCGCGCGCCAGTCGGCGGTCGCAGTACCGACTGACGATGGGAAAGCCACGCGGAAAACTGCCCGGGCAGCGCGCCCAGCAACGCATCGTCAGCGCCCTCTTCGTGACGGGTGATCTGCTGTACTCCCCCTTCCCAGCCACGCGGATTATCGCCGACCTTACCGCCCAGCGCGTAAGCCATAAGCTGATGACCATAGCAGACGCCCAGCAGCGGTAGCCGGTGATCCATAGCGCTGCGTATCCAGGCCGCCGTACGCTCGCTCCACTCGGCGTGATCGGTGACCATCGCCCAGGAGCCGGAGAGGATGGCCCCCGACAGCAACGCGGGATCGGGCAGCGCTTCGCCCAGATCGGGACGCACGATCAGCCAGCCATCCGGCTGTAAACCCGCAGCGGCGATAAACCAGTGCTGCTGCTCGCCCACCCGGGCCATAACGCCCGCAGGCGGCGTTTCAAACTGAATAATAGCGAAAGGAAGCGCGTTCATCGTCTGGCAGTATCCTTATGTGGCTGATTCGGAATCTTACAAGAAAATAGGGCCTTCACGCTTAACATCATGGCGATTCGTGCCATCATAGGCTAATGATTAAACACACTAAAGGATTGCGTTGTGGCTGTACGTCATTTTTTCCTGATTTTGCTGGTGGTCACCACCTGGGCTTTCAATAACGTTGCGGTAAAATGGGGGCTTGGCGAGGTGCCGCCGCTGTTTCTGACGCTGATGCGCTTTGTGGTGGTGGCGCTGATCCTGGTGCCTTTTACCCGCGTCACGCGTGAACAGCTGCGCTACCTGGTGCCGCTGGCCTTTACCTTTGGCTTTATGCACTTCTCACTGCTGTTTCTTGGCCTGAAATATACCGACGCGGGCACGGGTGCCATCGTGGTGCAGCTGGGGACGCCTTTCGCGATGATCCTGGCAATGATTTTTTTGCAGGAAAAACTGTCGCTGGTGCAGATGTTGGGTATCGCCATTTCGCTGAGTGGCGTGGTAGTGCTGGCGGGCAGCCCGACCATTCCGACATGGTGGGTGCTGTGCCTGCTGCTTTGCAGCGCAGTAGGCTGGGCCGTCAGCAACCTTATCGTGAAGAAATCCCCGACGATCAAGCCGCTGACTATGACCGGCTGGCTCTCTTTTCTGGCGATCCCTGTCGTGGGCCTCTCGTCTTTCTTTATGGAAAGCGGCCAGCTGACCAGCCTGATTAACGCTTCATGGCGAGGCTGGTTCGCGATTTTGTATAGCGCGATTTGCTCTTCCATCTTCGCCTATTCGCTGTGGTACAGCCTGCTGCGAACCTATAACGTCAACCTGATTATGCCCTATTCCCTGCTGACGCCGGTGCTGTCGGTAATTATGGGCGTGCTGGTGCTGGGCGACAGCATGAATCTTTTTAAGGTTTTCGGCTCGCTGCTGGTGGTGGTCGGCACGGCGATTGCGGTGATCAACCTGCGCAACCTGAGGATGCACGCCCGCCTGCCAAAGCTCAAGCGGCTGCGCTAGCGACCGCCGATCTTCGTTGCTATGGTTAAATTAAAGGAGGAAGCAATGACGACCCGGTTAACCGCACAATTATGGCAACAGCTCTGGCAGGCATTACGCAATGACGACGCGCCCGATGTCCATTTTACCGGCGAACAGCGTCTCCGCTCCGCCTTTCCGGTCACCGAGCTGGCGGCCACCAGCATGGCACTGGCGATGCAGACGGCCGCAGCCCTGACCGGTAATCCCTCCCGTCAGCGCGTCGAAATGCGTCTGGCGTCCCGCTGGTTTCAACACAGCTTTCAGCCCGTAAATCGCTCCGCGCCCTCGTTGTGGGATGCCTTTGCCGGAGACTACGCTGCCGCAAACGGCTGGATCCGCCTGCATACCAACGCGCCGCATCACCGGGCGGCGATGGAAAACGTGCTGGGCGCGCACGCCAGCCGCGCCGCTTTGGCGCAGGCCGTCAGCCGCCAGGACAAAACCGCGCTCGAACAGGCGATGATTGACGCGGGCGGCTGTGCGGCAGAGATGCGCAGCGTGGAAGCCTGGCGGCAGCATCCACAGGGGCAAAGCGTACGGCAAGAGCCGCTGATCGCGCAAAGCGTACAACCGCAGGCCGCCGCGCCGGGTTGGGCGCTGTCGAGGCTGCGACCACTGCAAGGCGTCAGGGTGCTGGATCTGACCCGAATTATTGCCGGGCCGGTCGCCACGCGCTTTCTGGCCGGGTTGGGCGCGGACGTGCTGCGGCTCGATCCGCCAGGCTGGCAGGAGCCGACGCTGGAGGAGGAAGTCACGCTGGGCAAACGCTGTGCGCGCCTCGACTTAAAATCGGCAGCAGGCAGGCAGATTTTTGAACAGCTGCTGGGCCAGGCGGATATTCTGATCCACGGCTATCGCGCCGATGCGCTTAGCGCGCTGGGGTATGATACGGAAGCACAACAAAAGCTTTCTCCTGGCCTCATCGAGGTCAGCCTGAACGCGTGGGGCTGGACAGGGCCGTGGCGCAACCGGCGGGGTTTCGACAGCCTGGTACAGATGGGCTGCGGCATAGCGGAAGCCGGCCGACAATGGCAGCACAGCGAGAAACCGGTGCCGCTGCCGGTACAGGCGCTCGACCATGCTACCGGCTATCTGATGGCCGCCGCCGCGCTGGAAGGCATGCGGCTCAGGCTACAAAACGGCACGGGCTTCCGCGCCAGGCTGTCGTTGGCCCGCACCGCCTGCCTGCTGACCGATAATCCTTACCCCGAGGCGATGCGGCTCAACGGGTTGGTTAGCGCGCAGCCGCATGATAATAATGTCGAAACGGAGATAAACGCCTGGGGGATAGGCCTGCGCCTTAAGCCGCCGGTAGACCTGCCCGGCACGCCACTGGTTTGGTCTGCATCCGCCTCGCCGTTAGGTTCTGCGCGCGCAGCGTGGCGGGATGAACCCGCTGGCTACGCACCTGTTAACTAATAAAGTTAAGCCGGACGACCGGGCCGTTTCGCGCACCTGCTGACGGACAAAGTAAAGCCAGTATCGTCGAACAGCGTGCTGGCTTTGCTCTGTAACTGCCAGCAAGAAACATACTGGCCGGATTGTCCGCAGCTTTACGCTTCGTCTTCTTCCGCCAGTTCGTCGCGCATCGCCTGAATCGCTTCGCGGCTCAGGGCGGCCAGCGTACGGTAAAACGGCGTGTCGGCCCAGGCTTCCACCTTGCCCAGGAACTGACCGCACCACGGCAGCAAATAGTCGTCGAACAGCGTAATTTGCGCCTGTACCTCATCCTCCTGTGACTGATCCTCCAGCCAGGAGGCGGCCAGCAGCAGCGAACCAAACCGATCGGCCGGGCCTTCGCTAAGCGGCATGCCACGGCTCTGCAAAAACGCCCGCACTTCGCTCTCCTGCGGGCCATTTTCCCACTTTGAACCCTCCGGCGACACCTTGCAGTCGCTGCCGACAAACAGCGCGTTATAGTCAGCGGCCAGCGCCTGCGGATCGCTGTTCTGCTGCAAACGCGTCAGCAACTCGTCCTGCTCCAACGGCCACTGCTGCTGCAGCTTGCCCTCGCGCAACAGCGTAAACAGCGGCACCAGCAGCGGATCCTGCGGCTGGCGGTTAAAGAGCGAGCCAAGGATGCGGCAGATAATCGAAAATTCATTCATCAGGATGGGTCCATAGCATTAAGCGTGACAACGTCACAGGTCAGCAAATTCTGTAATGGCCGTGCCGGTTCTGCGCTGTAAAAAATCCAGCAGGCGGCGCGGCGTGACATTTAATACGCGTTCTTCGGGAAAATCCACTTCCTTCATGATCCGCAGACAATGCTCAAAATTGCCCAGCGTAAAGGCGGTATGGGAGTCCGAGCCGCAGGCGATCCAGCCGCCGGCATCGCGTACTGCGGCTGCAATAGCACGACAGTTAGGCTCACTGCCCTTGCGCGAGTGGGTAAAAGAGGAGTTATTCAGCTCCAGCGCCACCTCGTATTTTGCGGCGGCTTCAGCAATGGCGGGGATATCTACCGGATATTTCGGGTTGCCCGGATGGCTGATGATATGCACGTTGCCGCTGGCCATGGCGGCGATCATCGCTTCGGTATTGGTCGCCTTGTCGCGCGGTGCGAAAACCGGCTCGTGAAAGCCTGCCACCACGATATCCATGGCCTCCATCATCGGCCCGGTACAGTCGATATCGCCTGCCAGGTTTTTAATATTGGCTTCAATACCGCGCAGGATGCCAATGCCGTCTACCACGCGCGGCCAGACTCGCATATTGATAAAATGCCAGTGGTGCGGCGCATCGGCCATATCGGGGCCGTGATCGGTGATCGCCAACAGTTTGACGCCGCAGGTTTGCGCCTGCTGAACATAGTCACGCAGCGTGCTGTAGGCATGGGTGCTGGCAACGGTGTGCATATGAAGATCGACAGGGTACATAATTTCTCCTTGTTGACGGGCGCTCGGCCCGGACGAGTTAGTAGCCTCGGGCCAGATCGACCTGACCGGCGGGCATATCACCCGCTTCACGCCGGCGGATGGCGTCAGCGATGTAGTCCATAGCTTCTTCCGGCAGGGTGACAGCCGCATTATGCGGCGTGATGGCGATAGCCGGATGCGTCCAGAAAGGATGATCCTGCGCCAGCGGCTCCTGCGCAAAAACGTCCAGCGCCGCCGCTTTGAGTTCGCCCGCCGCCAGCGCCGTCAGCAGATCTTCTTCCACCAGATGCGCGCCGCGCGCCAGATTAATCAGATAGGCTTCCGGCTGGAGCTGGCTCAGTAAAGCACGGTTCAGAATGCCGACGGTTTGCGGCGTGTTCGGCAACAGGTTAATCAGCACGCGGGTACCGGAAAGAAACTCGTTCAGCTGCGCTTCGCCATGGAAACTGATGACGTCAGGCAGCGTTTTCGGCGTACGGCTCCAGCAGCGCACCGGAAACCCCCAGTAGCGCAGGCTTTCCGCCACGCTGCGCCCCAACACGCCCGCGCCCAGAATGCCGATGGTAAAAGCGTCCCGGCCAGGGTTGCGCAGCGGCTGCCATAACGCCTGACTTTTCTGCTGCTGATAGTCGTTAAAGCGGCGGAACCAGCCCAGCACGTGCCATACAGCATATTCCTGCATCTGGCGGCCCATGCCGGTATCCTCAAGACGAAATAGCGGCACGCCAGTTGCCAGCATTTGCGGGTATTCGCGCAGCTGGGTGAGAATATCATCCACGCCCGCGCCCAGCGCAAAAACGCCCTTTAAATCCGTGCGGCCCTGCAGCATTGCTACCGGCGGCTGGCGCACCAGCGCGTAATCCGCAGGCGCCCGGTCGTCCGGCGTCCATTCCCGCACGCGGGCCTGCGGTAAACGCTGCTCTAATCCGGCCTGCCATTTTTTTGCATTAAAGGAAGGATGGTAAAAAATGATATCCACGCGGCTTCTCCTGTTTTTTCTTCAGGCTCGGGGAAAATGCAGCCCGTGGCAAGCAAAAAATAAGGGGCCGTTATGGCCCCCGCTAACTAACGTGTCGTCTGGATAAGCCTGCGCAGCAGCGGCATCAGCAGCAGTAGCAGCAGGCCAGTGGCGACGCTGCCGCAGCCCAGCAGCATAAAGATATGGCTGTAGCCAGGGTTGGTCAGCGCAGGTGAACTGCCGCTGTTCTCCGGCATCATGCCGGAAACGTGACCGGCCAGCACCGACGCGACGCCTGTCACCATCATCCAGCAGCCCATCATCACGCCCTGATAACGTAGCGGTGCCAGTCTGCCAATCATCGCGTAGCCAACCGGCGAGATCAGCAGCTCGGCCAGGCTTTGCAGAATATAGCTGATCGCGATCCATTTGAATGCCACCATGCCATCGCCGCCGGCCAGCATAATACCCACGGGCAAGACCAGCATCCCCAACCCGATACAGAACAGTGAAGAAGCAAACTGCAAAGGAATATCGATGCGCCAGCCACGTTCGCGCATGTTACGAAAGCCCATCGCCAACAGCGGGCCGCCGAAAACAATCACCAGCGTATTGATGTTTTGCACCCACTGCGGCGCAATCCGGATGCCCCAAACGTTCAGCATAATATTGTGTTCGGTAAACAGCATCAGCCCCATCGGCGCCAGCTGATACAGCGTCCAGAAGACCAACGCGCCCAATGCCAGGATCAGATAGGCAGCCATTCGGCGCTGTTCTTCCCGGGGGCGATGTCGCAGCGTGGTAGCGGCAAGCAACAGAAAAACAACCGCGCCTAGGATTAGTACAAAAGTACCGGTAAAATCAGCATGGGTCAGCATCAGGCGGATAATCGGCACCAGCACCACCAGGATCAGCAGACCCGCCAGCATCCGCAGCCGCAGCTGCGATTTGTTGACGTGCCGCAGCGGCGTATCGATATCCGCCAGCGTTTTCCAGCGCAGCAGAGAAATGACGATGGCGACGGCGTTGCCCAGGGTGGCGAACAGAAACAGCGCCTGATAATGCTCCTGTAGCTGGAAATAGCCCGCGCCAGTGAAACCGATAAAGAAGCCCAGGTTCATCCCGGCGTAGTTCCACAGGAAGGCGCTTTCGCGACGGCTGTCTTCCGGCGTAAAACGCTGGGTCAGCATCATATTGATGCAGGTTACGTTCAGGCCGCTACCGGTCAGGAACATCGCCAGCCCCCAGTACAGCCCGTCCGCGCTTTGCCCGGAGAGGATCCAACAACCGATGACCTGCAACACCATGCCCAGCACAAACAGGTTACGATTGCTGAGGTAGCGTCCGCCGAGGTAGCCGCCAAACAGATGCAGCCCATAGTTGAAGGCGCCGAACACGCCCATCATGGCATTGGCCTGCGCCTCGCTGAAGCCGAGTCGTTTGGTGGCATAAAGCACCAGGGTGGAATAAAGCACGGCAAAGCCAAGGGTGGCGAAAATCTGGATAAAGAAGAGCGCGCGCGTACCTGCCTGCCCTGTCGCTCCACCGTTTTTAGTCTGGATAGTCACTGTGGCCTCGTGATTTTTTAGCCTGATAAAGCGAATCATTATGCACATTGTCAGGCCAATTGCGCTGATACCGTTGCGTTTTACTTAAGTAAACGGTCTTTTTGCCGAATTTTGCAGCAGCCTGCTGCAAAAATGAGTAAACGAGCGGAAAAGTGCAGAAAGGGTGTTGACCAGCGCACTACTTTTCCCTACATTACCGGCCACGCAGCAAGCTTGCGTAACAATATGGTGAGGTGTCCGAGTGGCTGAAGGAGCACGCCTGGAAAGTGTGTATACGGCAACGTATCAAGGGTTCGA
>NZ_RHUM01000030.1 GCF_003937915.1 Erwinia sp. 198
GTTCCCTCACAAGACTTGTCACCCTGACACTGTATCATTTCCTGAACACGGGACTGATTCTGCTTAACGTTTAATGCATTATTCTCAACCGTATTCTTCCCGGCCTGCGCGCCCGTTACCACACTGCCCGCACTGTCCCCGGCAAGCCCGCCCGCCAGCGCGCTGATGGTCTGACGCTGCTCCTCGCTCAGGTCTGCACGGTCCACGCCCGGATAGAGCTGCTGCGCGATATACTCGCCCGCCGCGCCGCCTGACGCCTGCGCCACCGCCGCGCCCAGCACCGCGTGCGCTGTCAGGTTTGCCTCGACGTTAACCACCTCTTTGCCGTTCGCATCCGTGGTGGTGGTCGCTTTATGTATCAGCTCCGCCAGGTACGGCGCCATGGCATTATTGTAAGCCTGCTTCGCTATATCGTCGTAGCCGGGCGCCGTTTTCACCCCGCTCTGCCGCGCTTTTTCTTCCAGCTGCATCTTCGCTGCCGCCAGCTTTTTCGGGTCCAGAAAGTAAAATCCCAGCAGTAAGGGCTGCGATTTTTATCAAGGGCCTTGCCATTGTAGCTTAGACTTTAATTCATCAGGAACCAATTTGAATAATGATTCTATATATTTAACGTGTTGAATATAGTTAGGTGATATGTCTTCACTGCATTTCTCAAAATAGTATTTTGCTTGATTATTTAAGAACCATAAATCATGTTCAACGAAGTCTGAGATGAGCAGTGTATGCATTAGATTATGTACTAATTCAGCTTCAAAGTAGCACGATATGTCACGCCCTTTATCTTTTTTATCCAATGACTGAATATTTCTGATGTAAGGCAGAGAAAGAGATAACATTTTTACATATATCTCATTTTTTTTCATAAGGATATCACTCTCCATAAAATCATCATTTCCTTGTCGGCATAGATTTAGCTCCTGCTGGAGCATTCTTTGTCTGAGTCCATGAACCATTTTGAAGTAATTTATCTATGTAAGATTTATCTCCAGTCTTTTTATATATTTCCTGAGCAGCCACCATCCGGTGGTTACCTTCAGATATATAATAATTTCCCTTACTATCTATATATCCGGCTATACGGCCTTCAGGAGCATTAAACCTATAATTTCCTGACGTCATGTCATTTTTTATCTGGTCTACTTGCTGCGGATTTCTCAACCCTGTTTGCATGCTCTTTATGCCTGTCGATACTCCACCTTGAGCTATATTCGAAACAGTTGTCTTAGCAAGCTTAAAAAGATCATTGCCCAATTTACCCAATGAAGCTAATGCTGCCTGATTCTCAGGATCTGATGCAAACGCCACATATTTTACCCACTCAGGGCTGTTTACATCTATCTTCGCCAGATCCTGACCGTTCCACTGTTGAACGTAGGCTTTGGCTTCCTCACTGGTCATCGCATCCACACCCGGCAGTTTACCCAGCCAGCCGGGACGCTCTGCCATATCATAACCCCCCTGGGCCACTTCCTTATCCCATACCTGAACTACCAGCGGGTCGTCCTGAAGTTTCTGGTCGGTTTCTGCGCTTTGCTTATCGCTCACCTGCTTCCACTTATCAATAACGGCCTGACAGTCACCGCCTGATTTACGGCAATCCGACAATTGTGGCCTTCTTTGTCGCCGCTATCTGGCCCTGCGTCCTCACGATATCGCTGGCCTGCAGGCCGATGTCCACCACCGCCTGCACCGTCTCCACCCGCCGCTGCTCTTTCTCCCTGTCGAAGATTTTATCCAGACCCGGGTTCGC
>NZ_RHUM01000031.1 GCF_003937915.1 Erwinia sp. 198
GCTCCGGCGCTGGCGCTCTGCTGCCTGCTGTCGTAGCGGTCGCTGTCCTGCTCCGAGGTCAGCGTCAGGTTGCGCGCCGAAAAGGTCATGCCCTGTGGCAGAAGGCGGATCTGTTGCCCGACTCCGATCAGCAGGTATTGATCGCCGTGGTGGACAGTTTTGTCAAGAAGTCGATGGTAGAGTAGGTAATAGGATTTAATAACAGACGTTAACTGAGCGCAGCAGACGTAAGTTCGCACCTCATGCCTGCCGTTGATCACAACCAACTAACAGGAGTCGTTGATATGGCTGAACATGATACTAAGCCAGAAGTAAGTATTCCCAAAGCCTTACGGCGATTAAAGGTGGGATATGTCAGTATTGGCCATGCGGATCGTAATGATACGACCACGTATTACAGCCGCTGCCTCAGCCTTAACCTTAAGGGCAACTGGCTGGAAGAGGCCGGGTTTGCAACCGATACGCAGGTTACCGTGACTATTGGGCAAGGGCAACTTGTAATCAGGCCCGTTACTAAGTGACGGATAAAAAGATCCCGGCTCGATGGGCGGGATATTTGTCTTATTCATCGTATTTAAAATCAATATTAATCTCTGATTTTTCTACATTTAATGTAGCTACACAACCATGCCAGAATGGTTTTTCCTGAGATTTAAAATTCTCCAAAAAGAACGTTCTAAGCATTACCAATAATTCTCTTAACCTCTGGTCAGTTAAACCATGCTCAGGCAAAAACCAGTTTTTTTCACCATTCATATTGATGTAATCGTAATTAAAACGACAGCTATCTCCTTCGTTCGATAGTTCTGCATCCATTACAATGATTTTTGCATCATCAGGAGCTGACTTGTACAGCAACTGACCGATTTCACTATATATTTCATCGTCCAGACTCACTTTTCCCTCCCGGAGCATTATCAATGTTTACCCGAGTTGGTCTTCCATTGCCAACAGAATAAGTCACATTAAAACTACTGGGATGTTTATTGCTATCACTATAAATAGGCTGTATTTGTACATCTACTTTTTTACCGGCTTTAAGATCTTTAGCCCAGCTATTTTCCATAGCTTTCCAGGCTCCCTTATTGAGGTTTCCATTCATTGGAACAATATTCAATCTTTCACCTGGCCCACCGAAGATACTAGCTATTAAATACCCGCCCTCATCTCCAGGATTGCCACATTTCCCACCTTTACATTGCTGATAAATATTACGATCATTTTTAGCTAATTCGAGCGTAGCCTTAACATCACTCGGCCTACTTAATTCGTCAGTATGATAAGTCTTATTGCCATCAACCTTATAAATCGTATTCGCTCTGGCTTGTTCATCGCTTTGTTCCAGGCACCTTTCTTACCGGAGTCCACGATAACGACATTTTTTTCAGCACTTGCAGGGAGTTTACTTCCTTTACCTGCTCCTGCAACTATTCCCGCTGCACTGGTTCCAGCCGCCTGAGCCAGCGAATTCATCGCAAGCTGCTTCGCTTCAGGTGAATCACCAGACATCAATGCATTATGAATCGCCGCATTTCTGTCTGCTTCAAGCTGGAT
>NZ_RHUM01000032.1 GCF_003937915.1 Erwinia sp. 198
CTAAAGAAAAATTTGAACGTTCCAAACCGCACGTCAACGTTGGTACTATCGGCCACGTTGACCACGGTAAAACTACCCTGACTGCTGCTATCACCACCGTTCTGGCTAAAACCTACGGCGGTTCTGCTCGTGCATTCGACCAGATCGATAACGCGCCAGAAGAAAAAGCTCGTGGTATCACCATCAACACTTCTCACGTTGAGTACGACACCCCGACTCGCCACTACGCGCACGTTGACTGCCCTGGCCACGCCGACTATGTGAAAAACATGATCACCGGTGCTGCGCAGATGGACGGCGCTATCCTGGTTGTTGCTGCGACTGACGGCCCAATGCCGCAGACCCGTGAGCACATCCTGCTGGGCCGTCAGGTTGGCGTTCCTTTCATCATCGTGTTCCTGAACAAGTGCGACATGGTTGATGACGAAGAGCTGCTGGAGCTGGTTGAGATGGAAGTACGTGACCTGCTGTCACAGTACGACTTCCCTGGCGACGACACCCCAATCGTTCACGGTTCCGCGCTGAAAGCGCTGGAAGGCGACGCCGAGTGGGAAGCTAAAATCATCGAGCTGGCCGGTCACCTGGATAACTACATCCCGGAACCAGAGCGCGCAATCGACAAGCCGTTCCTGCTGCCAATCGAAGACGTATTCTCCATCTCCGGTCGTGGTACCGTTGTTACCGGTCGTGTAGAGCGCGGTATCGTTAAAGTAGGTGAAGAAGTTGAAATCGTTGGTATCAAAGATACCGTGAAATCAACCTGTACCGGCGTTGAGATGTTCCGTAAGCTGCTGGACGAAGGTCGTGCGGGCGAGAACTGTGGTATCCTGCTGCGCGGCATCAAGCGCGAAGATATCCAGCGTGGCCAGGTTCTGGCTAAGCCAGGCACCATCAAGCCACACACTCAGTTCGAGTCTGAGGTTTACATCCTGTCCAAAGACGAAGGCGGCCGTCATACTCCGTTCTTCAAGGGCTACCGTCCACAGTTCTACTTCCGTACAACTGACGTGACCGGTACCATCGAACTGCCGGAAGGCGTTGAGATGGTCATGCCGGGCGACAACATCAAAATGGTTGTTACCCTGATCCACCCAATCGCAATGGACGACGGTCTGCGTTTCGCAATCCGTGAAGGCGGCCGTACCGTTGGCGCGGGCGTTGTTGCTAAAGTTATCGCTTAAT
>NZ_RHUM01000033.1 GCF_003937915.1 Erwinia sp. 198
GCAAAGATCTGGCGATGGTAAACTGATGCCATTGTTTAGTGGAAGGAGCAAGCACATGAACCCATTCAAAGGTCGATATTTTGAGCGTCATATTATCCTGTGGGCCGTCCGCTGGTACTGCAAATATGGCATCAGCTATCGTGAGCTGCAGGAGATGCTGGCCGAACGCGGCGTGAATGTCGATCACACCACGATTTATCGCTGGGTTCAGCGTTATGCACCTGAGATGGAAAAGCGGCTGCGCTGGTACTGGCGTCAGCCTTCCGGTTTTGGCTCATGGCATCTCCATGAAACCTACGTGAAGGTCAACGGACGCTGGTCTTATCTGTACCGCGCCGTCGACAGCAGAGGCTGCCCCATTGACTTCTACCTGTCTTCACGTCGTAACACCAAAGCCGCATATCGCTTTATGGGTAAACTTCTGAACAATACGAAGCGCTGGCAAATTCCACGGTTGATCAACACTGATAAAGCCCCGACGTATGGGCGTGCGCTGGCATTGCTGAAACGGGAAGGTAAATATCCGCAGCATGTGCAGTACCGGCAGATAAAGTACCGGAATAATATAATTGAGTGCGATCATGGCACACTGAAACGGATAATCAAAGCCACACAGGGCTTCAAATCGATGAAGACGGTTTACGCCACGATAAAGGGTATAGAAGTCATGCGTGCGCTGCGCAAAGGGCAGGCTGAATCATTCTACTATGGTCATCCCCAGGGTGAGATGCGTCTGGTGAACCGGGTCTTTGAAATGTAAGGTCAGTCGACAACATCGACGGCCGG
>NZ_RHUM01000034.1 GCF_003937915.1 Erwinia sp. 198
GCCAACCCGGGTCTGGATAAAATCTTCGACAGGGAGAAAGAGCAGCGCCGGGTGGAGACGGTGCAGGCGGTGGTGGACATCGGCCTGCAGGCCAGCGATATCGTGAGGACGCAGGGCCAGATAGCGGCAACGAAGAAGGCCACGGACGCGCTGAACAAGGCCGGCCCGGAAGAGCTCAAGGCAGCGCAGAAAGCGTGGCAGAAGGCGAACCCGAACAAAACGCCGACGCAGGGCGATATCGTTCAGCAGCTGTACCAGACATCCTATAACAAAGCGATGCTGGACAGCGGTAAAGGAACGGGCGGGGCGCTCCAGCAGGGCATCAGCGCGGCGACGGCGGCGGCGGCGGCGCTGGCGGACGGCAACGTGGCGGGAGCCGTTGCGGGCGGTGCGGCGCCGTACCTGGCGGAGCTGATACATAAAGCGACCACCACCACGGATGCAAACGGCAAAGAGGTGGTGAACGTCGAGGCAAACCTGACAGCGCACGCGGTGCTGGGCGCGGCGGTGGCGCAGGCGTCGGGCGGTTCGGCGCTGGCGGGAGCGTCAGGCGGCGTGGCGGGCGAGTATATCGCGCAGCAGCTCTATCCGGGCGTTGACCGTGCAGACCTGAGCGAGGAGCAGCGTCAGACCA
>NZ_RHUM01000035.1 GCF_003937915.1 Erwinia sp. 198
TCATGACTGGGGTGAAGTCGTAACAAGGTAACCGTAGGGGAACCTGCGGTTGGATCACCTCCTTACCTGAAGATACCGTCGTGCGCAGTGTCCACACAGATTGTCTGATAGAAAAGTAACGAGCAATGCGTCTTTTGAGTAGGGTTCTGTGGCAAGTAAATTTGTCGCTCAGATTTGCCAGCAAATCTTCACCTTTACACAAAATAACCGGTCTGCGACTGGTTAAGCAATTTTTGTGTCCCCATCGTCTAGAGGCCCAGGACACTGCCCTTTCACGGCTGTAACAGGGGTTCGAATCCCCTTGGGGACGCCATATCTGATAATGAGTGAAAGACATTATCAACAGTATCTCAAAACTGATTCCGGCGTTAAGCCGAGTCACGTTTGAGATATTTGCTCTTTAACAATCCGGAACAAGCTGAAAATTGAAACGACATGTCGTTTTCATTCCCCGTAACAGGAATGAAGTCAACGATATGGTCGAGTCTCTCAAATGCTTGCAGCCCAGCTCCTTCGGGACGCTTGTGGGTTGTGAGGTTAAGTGACTAAGCGTACACGGTGGATGCCCTGGCAGTCAGAGGCGATGAAG
>NZ_RHUM01000036.1 GCF_003937915.1 Erwinia sp. 198
TCATGACTGGGGTGAAGTCGTAACAAGGTAACCGTAGGGGAACCTGCGGTTGGATCACCTCCTTACCTGAAGATACCTTCGTGCGCAGTGCTCACACAGATTGTCTGATAGAAACGTTAGAGCAAGACGGCTGCGAAGCCGACACGACAGTGTCCCCTTCGTCTAGCGGTTAGGACTCCGCCCTTTCACGGCGGCAACAGGGGTTCGAATCCCCTAGGGGACGCCACTTGCTTGGTGACAGGTGAAAGGTGTCTCCACGAAGTATCTCAAAACTGATTCCGGCTTTAAGCCGAGTCACGTTTGAGATATTTGCTCTTTAACAATCCGGAACAAGCTGAAAATTGAAACGACATGTCGTTTTCATTCCCCGTAACAGGAATGAAGTCAACGATATGGTCGAGTCTCTCAAATGCTTGCAGCCCAGCTCCTTCGGGACGCTTGTGGGTTGTGAGGTTAAGTGACTAAGCGTACACGGTGGATGCCCTGGCAGTCAGAGGCGATGAAG
>NZ_RHUM01000003.1:0-9885 GCF_003937915.1 Erwinia sp. 198
CGGTTAGCAATAGCTTCACCCGCGGCGTCATCTTTTGCGCTGTTGATACGCAGACCGGAAGAAAGACGCTCGATAGCGGTGCTCAGAGAAGCCTGTGATTTGTTCAGGTTGTTCTGAGTAGTCAGCGACATGATGTTAGTGTTAATAACGGACATAATAGTTTCCTTCAAAATCAGTTGGTTTGTTAGGCTGAGCTTTTAACGCTCACGGCGTCTGCCACCGTTACTGAAGTTATCGGTTGGGTTAATCTGAACTTTAGAAAAAAAGTGAAAAACCCATTAGCCCGTTGAATCAACATTAAAAAACGTGACTATTCTCCCCTTCCCGACCGCCGTTTCGCGGCCGATGCGTACTCTGCAACTCTCATTATAGTAACCCTGACCTGAAGAAACGATCTGGCTAATTACCTGCGGATATCCCTCTTATTCTGCCCATTAAATTTTTTTCTGCGGCGTAAACTTTTTATCTCTGCGGCCGATATGTGTTTTGCACCTATCTCATTCTTAAGGATCTCTCATGGCAAGTGTAAGCTCGCTCGGAGTCGGTACCAGCCTTGATCTGGATACCCTTTACACCAGTTTAGAAACCGCTGAGAAGACAAAACTGACCGCGATTACTAAACAACAGACGACCTATAATTCCCAGCTCAGCTCTTATAGCAAGCTGCAGAGTTCTATGGCCGCGCTGCAAACGGCGGCAGCGGCGCTGACCAAGACGTCTGCTTTCAGCGCGACGGCCGTGACCAGCACCAACACGTCCTTTACCGCTACTACCGACGCAACGGCCTCAACCGGGGATTATAGCGTTGACGTTGATCAGATAGCGAAAGCACAGACGCTGATGTCCGGTTCGTTTAGCAGCAACAGCACGGCGCTGGGCGGCACCACCAGCGGCAACAGCCGCACGCTGACCATTGCCCAGGGCGGCAGCACTACGCCGCTGACGATTACGCTAACCGACAGCCAGACGTCGCTGTCCGGCATTGCCGACGCCATTAACAAAAGCGCCGGCAACGTCAGCGCCAGCATTATTAAAGCCAGCAGCGGCGATTATCGCCTGATGCTCAGCTCGAAGACCACCGGCACCGACAGCGATATGACCGTCAGCGTGACCGGCGATGATACGCTGCAAAGCGCGATTGGCTATAGCGCCAGCGCGACCGGCACGCAAAATATGTCGGTGCAGACCGCCTCTCAGAACGCCAAACTCAACATTAACGGCGTGGCGATTGAGCGCAGCAGCAACAATATTACCGATGCGTTAACCGGCGTTACGCTGAACCTGAACGCTGCCAGCACCGACGCCTCCGGCGAGAAGCTGACGGTTTCACGCTCTATTGATGACAGCAAAAAAACCATCAATGCCTTTGTGACGGCCTACAACTCGCTGAAGTCGACTATTGCTTCGGTCACCAAGTATACCGCCGTGTCAGCTGGCGAAACGCAGTCAAGCAGCAACGGCGCGCTGCTGGGCGACAGTACGGTTCGTGCGGTAGAAAACAGCATGAACTCAATCCTGACCACCGTACAGGGCGGCTCCTACTCGATTCTGGGACAGCTGGGCATCACTATCGATCCAACCGTGCAGAGCGACGGTTCTACCGGTGCGCTGACCGTAGACGACACCAAGCTGACCGCTGCGCTGACCAATAACCCGCAGGCTGTCAGCCAGTTCTTTATCGGCGACGGCAGCAGCACCGGTTTCGCGACCAAGCTGAACAGCACCTTAACCGCGATGCTGAGCACCACGGTCGGTAAAGAAGGCATCATCAAGAACGCAGAGGATGGCATCAATACCACGCTGAAAGCGCTGAGCAATCGTTATGATCAAATGAGCGATTCGATTGACGCGACGATGGCCCGGTACAAGACGCAGTTTACGAACCTGAGTACGCTCGTAAACTCCCTGACCAACACGTCGACATACCTGACGTCGCAGTTCTCTTCAACTTCATCCAGCTAATTAAGCCGGGGACGATATGTATAAAGATTCAGGAGCACAGCTCTACCGCAAAGTTGGGTTGGAAAGCAGCGTGCTGGGTGCCAGCCAGCAGCAGCTGACCACGCTGTTGTTCGACGGGGCGCTTAGCGCCCTGGTTCGCGCACGATTGTTTATGCTGGATGGCCAGATTGAAGGCAAAGGCAACGCCATCTCCAAAGCCATCAACATTATTGAAAATGGGTTGAAAGTGGGCCTGGTGGATGAAAGCGGCGACGAGCTGGCTGCCAATCTGCTGGCGCTCTATGACTACATGATAAGACGCCTTCTCCAGGGTAATTTGCAGAATGATGTCGCTGCCGTTCAGGAAGTGGAAGATCTGCTGCGCAACATTGCCGATGCCTGGAAAGAAGTCACTGTTAATACTGTTCTTCAGGACGCCGTTTAATGAATATTGCACCGCATCTGCTCTCGATTTACCAACAGCTTTTAGTGCTCAGCCAGTCAATGTTGCGCCTGGCAACAGAAGGCGAGTGGGATAAATTGATCGAAATGGAAGTCGATTATGTCAGTGCGGTGGGAAAACTGGCGGAGTGTACGCAGCAAACCCCCGTCTCGGCTCAGACTCAGGATCAGTTACGTCCTGTACTGCGCCATATCCTTGCCAACGAAGCGGAAGTGAAAAACCTGCTGCAGGCGCGCAAGGCAGAGCTGGCGCAGCTGATTAGCCAGACCAGCCGCCAGAAAACCGTCAATAAAGCCTATGGCGGCATGGCGGGCGTGATCCTGTTCCCGCAAAACGCCCAAGGCGTTTAATCCCACTCGGGCAATCGCCCCGAATGAAGCCAGTAAGCGCAGCGGAAAATATTTCTGCGCTTACCGCGCTTTTCCCGCCACCTCTTCCATACTTCAGTTTCCCGCTGATGACTATTGGAGCAATGGCATGCGTAACCCCACATTATTACAGTTCTTTCACTGGTATTACCCCGAAGGAAGCAAGCTGTGGCCAGAAGCGGCTGAACGCGCCGAATGGCTGGCGCAGGCGGGGATCACCGATGTCTGGCTGCCACCAGCCTATAAAAGCTCCGAAGGCGCAACAGGCGTAGGCTACGCCACTTACGATCTTTTTGACCTTGGGGAATTTGAACAGAAAGGCAGCCGCGCCACCAAATATGGTGATAAAGAGCAGCTGATCGCGGCGGCGAAGGCGCTGAGAGAGCATGAGGTCGGCGTCATTATGGACGTGGTCTTCAACCATAAAATGGGCGCAGACGAAAAAGAGAAGGTGCAGGTCAATCGCGTTAACCCTGAAAACCGGGAAGAGATCGACGACGAGGTGATAGAGGCGGAAGCCTGGACCCGTTTTACGTTTCCGGGCCGTGGCGGTCAATACTCAAAATTTACCTGGGATTATAAATGTTTTAACGGCGTGGACTGCATTGATAACCCGGAGGAGTACGGCGTCTTTAAGATTATCAACGCCTATACCGGCGACGGCTGGAACGAACAGGTTGACGACGAGCTGGGCAATTTTGATTATCTGATGGGCGCCAATATCGATTTCCGCAATCGCGCAGTTACCGAAGAGCTGAAGTTTTGGGCTCGCTGGATGATGCAGCAGCTGCCCTGCAGCGGCTTTCGTCTGGATGCCGTCAAGCACATTCCTGCCTGGTTCTATAAGCAGTGGATCGATCATATTCAGGAAGTGGCAGAGCAGCCGATGTTTATCGTGGCGGAATACTGGTCGCACGAGGTGGAGAAGCTGCAAAACTATATTCATCAGGTCGAAGGCAAAACCATGCTGTTCGACGCGCCGCTCCAGATGAGATTCCACAACGCCTCCCGCGAGGGCGCCAACTTCGACCTCAGCCAGATTTTTAGCGGGACGCTGGTCGAACACGACCACTGGCATGCTGTAACTATTGTTGCCAACCATGATACGCAGCCGCTCCAGTCGCTGGAGGCGCCGGTAGAGCCCTGGTTTAAACCGCTGGCCTATGCGCTGATCCTGCTGCGCGAACAGGGCGTACCCTGCGTCTTCTACCCCGACCTGTTTGGTGCCGGCTACAAAGACACTGGCGGCGATGGCGAAGAGTATCAGATCGATATGCCAGCGATCCCGGAGCTGCCGGCTTTGCTGCGCGCACGCCAGGAGCATGCGCACGGCATCCAGACTGAATGGTTCGATCATCCGAACTGTGTGGCTTTCGCGCGCAGCGGCACGGATGAACACGCGGGCTGCGTGGTGATTATGTCAAACGGCGAGCAGGGGGAGAAAACGCTGCCGCTGGGCATGGATTTTGCCGGTAAAACATGGCACGACTACCTGGGCCATCGTGAAGAGCAGGTTACCTCGGACGAAGAAGGCAACGCGACCTTCTTCTGTAATGCGGGCAGCGTCAGCGTTTGGGTGCTGGATATTTAAAAATATGCGCGCGCGGCAGGCCGCGCGCGGCTTGTACCGGATCAGGACTTACCGTTTTTCATCATGACCTTATGATGCGACCGGCCGTTGCTGTGCGCTTTGGCAGCTTTTTGCGTCTGCGCCTGCTCTTTAGCCTGTTTTAACGCTTCCTGACATTCGGCCGTTGGCTGCTGCACCTTCTGCATCACCAGCTTGTCGTAGTGCAGTTCGCTGCCTTCCAACGTCAGCGGCATTACGCGCACTTCGTTATTCACATTCACCCAGTCGCCAGAGAACAAGGTGATCTTGCCCGGCTTGGCGATAACGCGCTGCCATTGGCGACAGTCCAGCGTATCGCCTTCGGCGGTAACGATCAGGCTGGCTTTTGCCTCTTTGCTGACCAGCCCTTTCTGCGGCCCCATCGTCTGCCAGTTACCGACCAGGTTTGCAGGCGGCGGCGTTTTAATCGCGCTCTGGTAATTAGGTATTTGCGCACAGCCAGTCATCGCGACGGCAGCGGCCGCTAAAATCCACTTTCTCATGTTCAGTTCCCGATTCTTCAGCCAGGCGCTACGTTATAATCTTTTACCCGTATAATTCAAGCTGTCTCGCCCTGCCCTACGCGCTTTTCAACAGCAGATGCTGAAAAGACGCCAGACGTGTAAACTGGCGCATCATTTTTTGCCGGATCCCGCTATGAAAACCATTGAAGAGTATTACGCCGCCGCCACCGCGCTTTTTCTGGAAGCGCACCCGGAAATCAAAACCGGTATCGCCGCGCTGACCCAGCAGGACGCAGAGACGCTCGGCATGTCGTTACCGGCTTTACAGCGTATGCAAACCGATCGCGCCTATGCCGCGTTTACGCGTGAGAAAAAGCTGGATGGCATGTTGTTCGCCATCCAGCTGGCCGAGCCGAATAAAGCGGTAGCGGCTCAGGCTATCGAAGCCTACCTACGTCAGCACGCCGCAGCGCTCGGCATGAGCTGGGAAGCATTCTGCATTAAAAACGAGCTGTAGCCGTTTATCCTGCTTTTTTCCGGCGTAACCCCTCTGTTGCGCCGGATAATCGTAATTTTGGTGCCAACCAGGGTGAGAATGCTCCCAAACAGAAAAGCGCAGTGAATAATAATGCGTGAAGCGAACTTTTTTACGGTATATATAGCCTTAACGCCTGTATCTCGTGAAAGATCGCGACAGCATGATTAATTTTTCAGGAGATTGAAAACAGCAAATTATAAGGATATTCTTTACGCGCTTTTCCACCCGGATAAAGAAGCCTGACTTTATTGCCTTGTCGCGGCCAGGAGCATTATCTTTCTTATCTGTTTGGATCATAAGAAAATATTAAGAAAATTAAAGTCAAAAAACTAACTGTGATAGCTGGAAGTATAAGCGCAGGCCGCGTTTGCGGCATTGCCTTAAATAAAATTTGAGCCACCGAAATGCCATTAAGTAAATATAAAATCAACCTGGTTATTCTGCTATTTTTTATCACGCTCTGTATGGCAATGCTGGGGCTCTACTGCCGCACTAACGCCGCGCTTTCTCTTTTCTGGCCCTGCAACGCTATGCTGCTGGGTCTGCTGGTCCGTTTTCCCCAGCTTAGCTCGGCCCTGACTTTTCCGGCTATTTATGTCGGTCTGGTGACTGCGGATATCGCTTTTGGCACCCATGTCGCTGCCTCAATGGGCATGGACGCGGCCAACCTCTCTTTTATCGTTACCGGCCTTGGCGTCCTGCTAACCGGCAGCACTACTTCACGCCGTCTGCAGGCGCTGAACCGCGTTTTTCCGGCCTCCGTCGTGGGCGCAGCGGTGTGCGCGGTTATCGGCTCGGTTGCCAGCCAGCACTATTTTCATGACGATCTGGTTCAGGGCTGGATTTCCTGGTTTTGCGAGCAGGTGTCCACTTCTATTCTGCTGTTGCCGGTCATGATTACCCTACCCCACAGCGATGAAATCAACGAGCTGCTGAGTGAGTGCCGACAGGTTTCACCGCTACCGCTGATTTCACTGGGCGTATCCATTGCCGCCGGCATTAGCGTGGGCGGCGGCGGCAGCCTGATTTTTCCTCTCCCGGCGCTGATGTGGTGCGCGGTCAGCTATCCGCTTTTTATCACCTGTCTGCTGACGCTTATCACTGGCATCACTGAAATTATCCTGGTCGCCAGCAACGTATTAACGATTCAGGGCAGAGACGATTTCTTTCTGATTGATAGTCTTGCTTCGGCGCGGCTGGGCGTAGCGGCAATGACGGTCAGTCCGCTGATCGTCGCCCTCAGCGCTACCGCCAATAAAAAGCTGGTGGCCCGCATTACCCGACGGGCCGATTACGATCTGCTCACCGGCGCGCTGACCCGCAGCGGTCTGGCTGCCAGGCTCGACGCTTTGATGGCGCGCAGGGATCACAACTTTAACGGCGCGGCTTTTGTGATGGATATCGATCGCTTTAAAAATATCAACGACACTTTTGGACATGCGGCGGGAGATTATGTGCTGGCGCAAACCGTTGAGCGTATTCGTCAGACGCTACAGCAAACGGCGATTATCAGTCGGATGGGAGGTGAGGAGTTTTTGATTTTGATTGAGGATATTTCGCTGCCTCGCGCTTTTCTGCTCGCCAATCGGCTGCGGCAGAGCATTGAGCAGCATAGGATCGTTCTTAACGACGACGATTTAAGCGTGACGATCAGCATCGGACTCAGCTCGCTGGAGCGGGTTGATGCTAAAACGCTGGATGAAGCGATTAAGAGCGCGGATAAACAGCTCTACCTGGCCAAAAGCGGCGGCCGAAATCGGGTCTGTCCGGAAGTTATGCTGTAAAAAAAAAGGCCGCCATCACTGGCGGCCAAAGCCTTAACGGCTAATAGTAAGCAATTTTACGGTCTGTACCGTTAATATTGACCGTGACATAGCCTGCTACTGTCGTGGTCGAAGGTGCTGTAGCGGTAGCGGTAGCTATCGTCAGCACTCCTTTTTCATTGGCACCAACCCCTGCCAGTCCGTTGTGCAGGCTCATCCTGGCGTTAACCACCGTTGTCCCTACGACGCTGGCATCGGCTTCTGCCAGGCTGGGTCGGTAGTAACAGCATTCGCCGGAATCAAAGCGGCTTGGGCCCGTTGCCCGCAGGCTGAACGAGGTATCGCCGCTGTTGGCTTTCACCTTGATAAAGACCTCCGCAACGGTCATGCCAACCCGGTTGATTTTGGCCTCCAGCACGGACGGCAAGCCTTTATGCTGCATGTCGCCATAAATACCGTTCCAGCAGCGCGAAATATTCAGCCAGGTCATACAGGAGCTGGTGGAGGTCGTCGGATTGCCCAGCGTTTTATCCAGCGCTTCCGTACTTAGCTTGCCGATAATTTCAAAAATCCATTGCAGGTTATCTTTCGGGAAGTTAATTAATCCCAGGTTGAACCACTTATCGGTGCTGGTATTGTTCGTCACCCGATAGCCGGAGTACCAGCCGGGGCGAATCGATCCGTTCAGCGAGATACCGTAGTTTTCGTCGCGGCGCCAGCCGTACTCAAAGGCGGACAGCCAGCGGCTTTTATCATCAAAGGTCAAATCCAGCGCGCTGCCGCTTTGCAGGTTAAGCTGACGCATCTGCACGCGGCTGTTGGTCATATTCAGCTTGTTGGCACAATCCTCCACGCTCAGCGCATCGACAATCCACTGCCCATCACTTAAGTTGCCGGGGAAGCGGGTATGTTCAATCCAGACGTTGTTGATCAACCCCTGAGTCACGCGCGGCATCCACAGCGTTGCTTCGCCATAGCCGTACTGGAAGTTCGCATTAGTCAGCTCAATCGCCGTTGAGTGATCCCACGAACCCGCCGCCGTGCCGGAATAGTTGACGTCAAAAATCCGGCCGTAGGTGGTGGTGGTATAAACCTGGTTAAACTTGGTATCCAACGTATCCAGCAGCTTGATAACCGTACCGCCGCAGTACTGCGCGCGGAAACCGTCAATCAGCACTGATTCGCCCGCCACGATGGTATTTTCAAAGAACGGCTGCGTGTTGGAACACAGATCCGCCGTAATCGCCCCCGTATTGGTTTTAACATCCGCCGCCGTCTGACCATCCCAGCAGATCCCTTCAATGGTGACACGCCGCGATTTAACCTTGAATACCGGCGCCGACGACTTATCGGAAATAATCGTGGTGCGGGGGATGGCGCCGTGCGGGTTATGATCTCCGTAGAGATAGAAGAACGCCGTCTCACTTGCTGAAATATCAATTGGCTTAACCAGAAATTTACCCGCCGGGAAGCGCACGGCAATATCACGCATGCTGGTGTTATACGTCTGTGCCCAGTTCAGCATGTTTTTAACCGGCGTAGTATCATCGTTGGCGCCATCGCCGCGTGCGCCGAAATGAAACAGGTTTACCTCGTCCGGATCGTCCACCACACGGCGCCAGTAAAAGCCATTTCCAACCGCAATGGTACCGCCATTATCTGCAGGCAAAGATGTGGTAACGTAGCCCACGAAATTACCGCCGCCGCGATAGTAGTTATCGTTATTATAATAACGACGCAGAATAGCCAGCTCGCCAGTTTTGGATGGCACAGTCGTTTTCAGTTCAGCAAAAGAGTTAACTTCAATCATAATAACCTCCGCGACAATAAGCAGGTGCAAATTGCCTGTAGTGAATAAAAGAATAGTTAAACAGATTTAGCCTTTATTATTTCCCGCCTGCTCCTTCCTCTGGAGGGCGATTAGTGTCCGTTTTATTTTGTGCAGAGTTTATTCCACATATCATTGTGCACATTTATTTCCTTCACTGTCCTGATGTCCATGAGTTTCCAGTCTTCACCGTATGTTTTAATAGGAGAGAAAAACGTACAGGATGAGTCCACGATAAGCTTAGGGCTGCCTGTCGTTGTATTGCGACTCGCGCAGCTTGCGACGAGCGTCGTCGTCATTAAGAGCATTATTAGCGGCCTGAACATTTTTGGCTTCCTCGCTATTTTTTGCCTGCTTTTCAGCAACGGCGGAAATTTGCGCGCTTTCAACCTTTGCGGCCTGAACGTCCGCTTTCGCTTTTTCCTGCACCTTGCCGGTTTTTTTTCCGCCGAACCAGCTGGCCACGACGGCCGCGATGACTACGCCAATCCCGGCAAGGACATGCCAGCTCCCGTTAAATAAGGCGAGGAAACTTGTCATGATTTATCTCCCGGTTTAGGCTGCGTTTCCGGCGCCGCAGGAGCGGAAGCAGGCGCTGCCGCCGTATGCGAACCGCCTGGCCTGCCGGGTACGGCAGTTTGATCCGACGTCACTTCTGAAACCTCAGGCGCCACGGGCGTTGATATCGGCACTACAGGCGTTGCGTCAGATCCCGCAGGTACCGAATCAGGCGTCGTCGCTGTGTCAGGCGGCGTTATCGTTTCCGACGTGACCGGCCTGCCGGGTACCGAGGTTTGCTCCGACGTCACGACTGATACCTCAGGCGCCACGGGCGTTGATACCGGTGCCGCAGGCGTTGCGTCAGATCCCGTAGGTGGCGGTTCGGGCGGCGTTGTCGTTTCTGACATGGC
>NZ_RHUM01000003.1:9984-295604 GCF_003937915.1 Erwinia sp. 198
CGTTGATACCGGTGCCGCAGGCGTTGCGTCAGATCCCGTAGGTGGCGGTTCGGGCGGCGTTGTCGTTTCTGACATGGCCGGCCTGCCGGGTACCGCGGTTTGCTCCGACGTTACGACTGACACCTCAGGCGCCACGGGCGTTGATACCGGTGCCGCAGGCGTTGCGTCAGACTCAGCAGCTGCCGGGTCGGGCGTCATCGTTGCGTCAGGCGGCGTTGTCGTTTCCGACGTGGCCGGCCTGCCGGGCTCCGGGGTTTGCTCCGACGTCACGACTGATACCTCAGGGGCCACGGACGTTGATACCGGTGCCGCAGGCGTTGCGTCAGATCCCGTAGGTGGCGGTTCGGGCGGCGTTGTCGTTTCTGACATGGCCGGCCTGCCGGGTACCGCGGTTTGCTCCGACGTCACGACTGACACCTCAGGCGCCACGGGCGTTGATACCGGTGCCGCAGGCGTTGCGTCAGACTCAGCAGCTGCCGGGTCGGGCATCATCGTTGCGTCAGGCGGCGTTGTCGTTTCCGACATGGCCGGCCTGCCGGGCTCCGGGGTTTGCTCCGACGTCACGACTGACATCATGGGTGAGGAAGATCCCGCCCCCGCAGCCATTGGCATTGATAGTATTTCTGGTATCACCGAGCCGGAAGCCATAGCCGGTGCCGTAACCGCGGTTAGCGCGGTAGCGAAGGGCACCCGAATCGGCCTTATTTCCGCCGTTGGCGCGGCGGACAGCTGCTCTTTTTCCGCCGCTAATTTTTTCTGGCGGAT
Source organism: Erwinia sp. 198 (assembly GCF_003937915.1). GTDB lineage: Bacteria > Pseudomonadota > Gammaproteobacteria > Enterobacterales > Enterobacteriaceae > Erwinia > Erwinia aeris. The sequence continues at coordinate 10,750 of NZ_RHUM01000003.1, forward strand.
AAACTGGGCGATCACCGCCATCGCGACCATAAAGGAGGCCAGGAAGCCCAGAAAATGCTGCGGAATAACCGTTTTTACATCCTCAGGCAGGCCGTTCCACGCGCTGGAAGCGGAATCCGGGAAGGACTGCACCCAGGCCCCCATAGCCGAGCCGGCGGAGGCCAGCCAGACGGACCAGGTTTTGAACAGAAGCTTAGCGTGGGTTACCAGCTGGATGATGCCGTTTTTACTGCTCCACCACACGACAGACCCGATCGCCACCACAATAAGAATAAAGAGGATAAATTTCATAACGCCCCCTGCCACGCATCATAAGTTCCGCTGCGCATAGCCTCTGCATGACGCTTCGCTCGGGCAGGCGTCTGTTTCGCCCAGAGACTGCTCAGCATTCCTTCCGCCGCGCCTGAAAAGTTTTTATTGGAAATCATGACCAGCGTATTTTTAAACGCGGCCAGCCCGTCGATGCCAAGCTGATAAGCCATACTGTAAAGCACATCAGCGCGAGCTTCGTTGCATTCTTTGAGCGCGGCTACTAATACCGGCCTGTTATTCATTTCCTTTATTTTGTCGTTAATGATTTTTTGCATCCATACATCGCCGACTTCACGCGGAACGGTAAATGAATAATATTTCAGCGGCGCCTCTTTGGGACCAATAAGAATACCGCAACCCACCGTCGGGTAGCCTTCAGTATCGATATATGGCTTCTCTTTATAGCCTTCTTCATAGGCCAGAATTTGAATTATCTTGCTCATTTTTCACCCCTTCATCGAATAAGCCGCCGTAGCGGAATGGATAAGGACCTTTCCCCGGTGAAAATGAAATTTATATTTATGCAGGCGGTTTAAATTGCCTTTCTAACACACTAGAACCGAAATTGCGTACGCAACCAATTTTTCTTAAAAATTTTTCAAGCTGCAGGAAAAGATATTTAAAGTTAAAGGTTTTTTTTAAAGGAAATAAAATATTTAGGTCCGTAACGAGGCGAAAATTATTTTTCGCACTCCAGCTCGACCTCCAGCGCGCTCAGCACACCTTCAACAAAGCCCTCGGCGGTTTGTAGCTGTTTACGAATGGTGCCGTCCGCACAGCGACGGCGGCGCGCGATGGAGCGCAGTGAAATACGATAGTGATAGTGCGCCACCAGCAGCGCATGTTCGTCAGGATGATTAATTTTCAGTCTGCTGATGCAGCTATCAAGGATCATGCCGTCGTTATCACTACAGGTAGGACGATCGGAAGACGCGGCGGTGATTAATCCGCGGAATCCGGCGGCGATATGTGAATAGCTGACGCCGCTCCGTTCCGTCGCCGCCCAGCCCCCCCATTTTTCCAGCAAGCGTTTTATGTCTCGCATCTTGACCCCCTCAGAGTGAGTAAAGCAGAAGAAAAAATGAAGTTTCCCACACTTTCTCTTAACACCTGCTAATTTCAAAACGGTACTGTTTTTTTTGCGTGCGGCGTTGCCGCTTCGCTTGTATTCCCTGGGTCAAATGGGTTGCCAGCGGTTAGGCTGGACGGCCTGATTGTCAAAGAGCGGGCGTGCTGAAACTGATAGCCTGAAGGAAGAATTTTTATCCGCTTAAGTATCAACACACCTTAATTAATAGCATAGGTTATTAAACCTGCCAATAGCAAAGCGTGTTTGACGAAAAATACGCGTCGCTATAAATTCTGGTATATGAAACCGAATACACTCGCCTACCGACTGAACATGGCTATGACCATGATGGGGATCACCCAGGGTGCTTTAGCTAAAGCATCGGGCGTATCACAACCTACGATCTGGCGTCTGACCAAGGGAGAGGCCGAAGGGTCGCGCAAACTGGTCGATATTGCCAGAGCGCTGGATGTTAATGTGCAATGGCTGGCCAGCGGCGAAGGAGAGATGCGCGGCAACGCAGGGCTAAGCGCTATTGATAAAGTAAAAACTGGATCGACGATTCCGGTCTGGGGACCGGAAGGGAAAACAGGGGAAATAGTCTCTTCGCCCAACGGAGTAAAGGCGAAGAGGACCTGGCGCGCCTACATTCTTGACAGAAACAGTGGCTGCGCGGAAGGCACTGCCGGCAGCATCGTTATTATCGATACCGACGTACCACCCGAATCTGGAGATTTGGTCATGGCCAGGGTAAGTTCACGCATCTCGGTTTATCGCTATCTGGAAGGCCCCTCCAATGGTTTTTTAACCGTGGACGATACCCGATTGCCCGCCGTAGAACTCTCCGATGAGTCAGAACTGATTGGCGTAGCGATCTTTCTAATCCGTGATTTAAGGCGATAGTTACTGACATCCTGCCCTGGCAGAATGGTTTCTTTGTAACGCCCCCCAGACACTCTGTGCAGCACAGATATCATCAGCTTATCCTCGCGAAAACCCATCCTCTGTAACAGTTAATCTGCGCAGAGGCTTTGGCGCATTGATTCAACTGAATAGATTAGTAAAGCTTTTAATAACATCGCCAGAATAATACGTAAAAAAAGCGTCAGGAAAATAATTAAACCATTAAAAACAATGACTTAACTCAATAACAAAAGTTATACTTGCAATACCTATTGATATTAATAATAACTATGGCTATTGTTTTTTAAGGTGGACAAATTCTCCCCACTTAACATTCCCCATCGCCTGGTTTAAGTCGCTGGGAAATCGACTAATTTGCCCGTAACCGGAGGGTTGTTTATGACCATTATCATCTGGAAAAAGTCCCGTCCTGCCGGCACCAGCAAAAGCCGTTATAAGGCCAGACGTGCCGAGATGCAGAAGGTGTTGGCGCAGGAAGAACAGCTTGCCCGGCGGATAACGCGAGCGTTGGCGGGCTGTAGTTTGCGGGTGTTGAAGGCGGTAAACAAGTGACACAACGGCCTGCTCCTGTAATTTTTACTGGTTTTATATACAGTATTATTTCTTTTACCGGGCAGGCAAGTTTTTTTCATAGCGGCTGGTACGGTTTTAAAGGTCATTTCCCCCTTTCCACCGTTCCCCGGACTGTTGCAGGGCGCACCAGTACAGCTCTGCGCAGTAAAATGCGCGCAGGCCGACGGAAAAATCAGGCCCGATCGGCGTTAGCAGCGTGACAGGCCGGGAAAATTTTTTTGGGGCAGTGGACTAACTGGCGAAGGCTTTGTAGCTAACCGTCATGGTGGCTTTGCAGAAGATGCAGTTAGCGCCGTGAGGATTTTTAGGCGTGATACTGTGCAGCGAGAAGCGGTACTGACATCCGTGGCATGTCGGACATCTGAATTTGATAGGAGGAATAAGTAGCCTTAGTTTTACGAAATTGAAGTTCCAGCCTAACACTCCCCGCCCTCTCTGTCGAATCTAACGTCCGTTTCATATCGATAAATCCAATTATTTATTCTGTTAGCCTGCTTCATTAAGGTTAGTAAAGCTCCCTGGCCCTTTCTGATATGGATACTCCTGCTAAAACGCCATCACAGCGCTGTCACAGCATTTTATTAATTAACGTCCCCTTAACCCTGTTTGCCTGTCATGACGCTGCCAGTCGCTCGCCAGCGACTCTGAAGCGGGCTGTCGTTATATCAGCCCGGATCCTGAGGATCCTTGTTATCTTTAAGGCCTTTTGCCGATATTGAGACTAAACTCAAGAGGTATTTATCCTTGTCGACATAATCCGGTTAGCATAGTCGTACCATCCCCTTGTCAAGCTTTACGCCTTTAACCTACTGAAACAGTCAAATCCTGTTTATCAATTCTTTGCGGAGGATTTTACCGTTGCGTTTCTTGCGACCCGTTTCCGGCTGCCGTACATAACCAGAAGCAAGGTAAAAAAAGTCAAAGCTGAGCCAATCAACGTTTCCATTCAAAGCCTGCCTTAATGATTTAACGAGGCCTCTATTTTTGCCCGACGCCGCTAAACGCTTTGCCAACATACTGCATAAATGTCCTGTTCTGCTCTTCTGGTAAGCGCTATCTGAGGTCGGTATAACGCTTTTTTGCCCCCGTTTTGCGAACGGTTATGCATTCTTCTGCAAGTTGGCGGTAAGCGGTTTTATTTTTTGGAATAAACATCGGAGCTGAAAGAAGTTGTCGGTGACAGCTTTTAGGCAGCAGGCTCAGGATACCAATCGGAGTCAGGGAAAAGTCAGGACAGGCTGTTACAACGGATACAACAAGCAGAAAGAAGATATGCACATCGTCAGGACAGACGTAGCGATCGTCAAGGCCAGCTATGCCACCCGGGCAAACGTCAGCGAAGCGCAACAAAGCATTATTTTATGGATTGTAAGCGCCATTTTTCCGGTGCAGCTTTTACCTGCTCTTATTCACTACTTCAGCCCGTAAGCCGGCAAGCCACGGTATTCGCCCGGCAAAACGGCTGCTGGTACCTCCATTCGTAAGCCAGCCAGATGTGCAATGGCGCCAAGGTCATACTCCAGAAACGTTGGCGCCCAGGCTTGCGTATGCATAGCCCTGGCGCGAAATACGGCGGTAATAAGCGGTTTTAAACCCGAAGGCAGGCGGACTACACCTGCATATTCATCACTTCGGAGTAGGCGTTGACCAGCTTGTTACGTACCTGAATGCCCATCTGCATAGAGAGCGATGCCTTCTGCATATCGATCATGACGTCGTTCAGGTTTACGCCAGGTTTACCCAGCTCAAAATCCTGCGCCTGCGTGCGTGCTTCAGTTTGCGTATCGCTGATTTTGTTCAGCGCAACTTTCATCGCGTCTGCAAAATCTGCGTGGCTGGCCGCATCGGTCTGCTTACCGCTTGCCTGAATCGCTGCGGTCTGCAGCTGCTGCATTACGCTCTCAATACCCTGAATTGCCATGATTTACCTCGGTTAGAAAAGGGAGAAGATTTTTGCTGTGTGAAAACTTACCACAATGTCAATAAGACAAAGCCCGTAAATAAGAGCAAAAGTCATAGCTTATCCAGCCATCGAATTTTTCATTTCAGAAAATAATGGCACCCCATAAGAGGTGGATTAATTTGTTTAGCCAGCACATCAGGGAGTCAGATTTGTTACGACACTACACGAAACAGTCCGGTCAACTGTCAGGCGGGAAAGAGTCATGAATGCAACTGTCACGCAGGATCAACCAGAGAAGAAAGGTTTGAACGACCTTTTTGCTCGTTTAAAGGCAAATCCTCGCATCCCGATTATCATCGCTGCGGCGGCTGCCGTTGCCATTGTAATCGCCATGGTGCTGTGGGCCAAACAGCCTGAGTACCGTGTGCTTTACAACAACCTCAGCGATGAAGATGGCGGCGCCATCGTCACTCAGCTGACCCAGATGAACATCCCTTATCAGTTCGATGATAAGGGCGGCGCGCTGATGGTGCCCGCTGAGAAAGTGCACGAGCTGCGTCTGCGCCTGGCCCAACAGGGCCTGCCGAAAGGCGGCGCGGTCGGCTTCGAGCTGCTGGATCAGGAAAAGTTTGGCATCAGCCAGTTTAGCGAGCAGGTTAACTACCAGCGCGCGCTGGAAGGCGAGCTGTCCCGTACTATCGAAACGTTAGGCCCGGTCAAGAACGTACGCGTACATCTTGCCATGCCGAAACCGTCGCTGTTTGTGCGTGAACAGAAAGCGCCAACCGCATCGGTTACCCTGACGCTACAGCCCGGCCGTGCGCTGGACCAGGGTCAAATCAGCGCCATCGTGCATATGGTATCCAGCAGCGTTGCCGGCCTGCCGCCGGGCAACGTGACCGTGGTCGACCAGGCCGGTCATCTGCTGACGCAGTCCGATAATGCCGACCGCGATCTGAATGACGCGCAGCTGAAATACGCCACCGATGTGGAAACCCGCTACCAGCAGCGTATCGAAGCGATCCTGAACCCAATTTTGGGTAACGGCAACGTACACGCTCAGGTAACGGCGCAGATTGATTTTAATGCTCGTGAGCAGACCGACGAGAAGTATCAGCCCAACACCGATCCTTCTAAACAGGCGATCCGTTCACGGCAGAGCAGCAATAGCGAGCAGTCCGGCGGCCAGTCCGGCGGCGTACCCGGCGCACTCTCTAATCAGCCAGCGCCTGCCAACAGCGCGCCGGTGACGACGCCAGCTAACGGTGCGAACGGTGCGAACAGCACGACGGCGAACAACGCCACGGCGAACCAGAACAGCAGCACGACAAAAACCGGGCCGTTAAGTAGCCGTAATGATGACACCACGAACTACGAAGTAGACCGCACCATCCTGCATACCAAGATGAATGTAGGTGAAGTACAGCGTCTTTCTGTAGCCGTAGTGGTGAACTACAAAACTGACGCGGCCGGTAAGCCGGTAGCGCTGACCGATGCGCAGCTGAAGCAGATCGACAACCTGACGCGTGAGGCGATGGGTTATTCAGAGCAGCGCGGCGATACGCTGAACGTGGTGAACTCCCAGTTCAACGATACGCAGGAAATCGGTGGCGACCTGCCATTCTGGCAGCAGCAGTCCTTTATCGACCAGATAATGGAAGCCGGACGCTGGTTGCTGGTACTGATTGTGGCCTGGATCCTTTACCGCAAGCTGGTTCGTCCACAGCTGCAGCGTAAAGCGCTTCAGGAGAAAGCGATGGTGGATGCCGCGACCCAGGCAAGAGCGGGCAGCGACGACGATGCCGTCTCCGTGAAGCTGTCGAAAGACGAGCTTGATCAAGAACGTAAGTCTCAGCACCGCATGAGTGCTGAGGTAATGAGCCAGCGTATTCGTGAGATGTCGGAAAACGACCCACGCGTGGTGGCTCTGGTCATTCGCCAGTGGATGAAGGACGAACTATGAGTCTCACCGGTACCGAAAAAAGCGCCATTCTGATGATGACGATTGGCGAAGACCGCGCAGCTGAGGTGTTCAAACACCTTGGCGCCCGCGAGGTGCAGCACCTGAGCGCCGCGATTTCAAATATGCGTCAGGTTTCTCACAAGCAGCTGACCGAAGTGCTGCATGAGTTTGAAACCGATGCCGAACAGTTTGCGGCGCTGAGCGTTAACTCTAATGACTACCTGCGCTCCGTGCTGACTAAAGCGCTGGGCGAAGAGCGCGCAGCCAGCCTGCTGGAAGATATTCTGGAAACCCGAGAAACCACTACGGGCATGGAAACGCTCAACTTTATGGAGCCACAGGCGGCGGCAGACCTGATCCGCGACGAGCATCCGCAGATTATTGCTACCATTATGGTACACCTGAAGCGTTCGCAGGCGGCCGATATCCTGGCCCAGTTCGACGAGCGTCTGCGTCACGACGTGATGCTGCGTATCGCCACTTTCGGCGGCGTGCAGCCAGCGGCGCTGGCCGAGCTGACCGAGGTCCTGAACGGCCTGCTCGATGGCCAGAACCTCAAGCGTGCGAAGATGGGCGGCGTGAGAACCGCAGCGGAAATCATCAACCTGATGAAGACGCAGCAGGAAGAGGCGGTTATCGAAGCGGTACGCGACTTCGACGGCGAACTTGCGCAGAAAATTATCGACGAAATGTTCCTGTTCGAAAACCTGGTGGAGGTCGACGACCGCAGCATCCAGCGTCTGTTGCAGGAAGTGGAATCGGAATCGCTGCTGGTGGCACTGAAAGGCTCCGAACAGCCGCTGCGCGAGAAGTTCCTGCGCAACATGTCGCAGCGCGCGGCAGATATTCTGCGCGACGACCTGGCGAACCGTGGCCCGATGCGTATGTCGGCAGTGGAAAGCGAACAGAAAGCCATCCTGCTTATCGTTCGTCGTCTGGCGGAAAGCGGCGAGATGGTGATTGGCGGCGGCGAGGAACAGTATGTCTGATAAATCTTCACTCCCCTGGCAGCGCTGGCAGCCCAACGATCTTGGGCAGCCGAATAAGCCGCTGATGGCCTCGTTCGACGAGCCGGAAGCGCCGCTGGCGGATCTGACAGACGATCCGTTCAGCCAGCAGCAGTCTGAGCTGGAGCTGATGCAAAACCAGGCGCGCAGCGAAGCGCAGGGCCAGGGCTATGCCGAAGGGCATCAGCAGGGGTTCAGTGAAGGACAGAAAGCGGGTTATGAAGCCGGCTTTCAGCAGGGGCTGGCCGAGGCGCAGCAGCAGCAGGCGCCGCTTCAGGCCCGTATGCAGCAGCTGGTCTCCGAGTTTTCCCACACGCTGGAAGCGTTGGACAGCGTGATCGCCGCCCGTCTGATGCAGCTGGCGCTGGAGGCTGCTCGCCAGGTGATTGGCCAGGCGCCGCACGTCGACGGCACTGCCCTGCTCCGTCAGATCCAGGGCATGATCCAGCAGGAGCCGATGTTCAGCGGTAAACCCACGCTGCGCGTGCATCCGGACGATTTACAGCGTATTGAGCAGTCGCTGGGCGCCACGCTCAGCCTGCACGGCTGGCGCCTGATGGCTGACAGCACTATCCATCCCGGCGGCTGTAAAGTCAGCGCCGAAGATGGCGACCTTGACGCCAGCATTGCTACCCGCTGGCACGAACTCTGCCGCCTTGCCGCGCCGGGAGAACTGTAATGACCACCTCTCGCTTATCGCGCTGGCTTGGCGCGCTTGACTCTTTCGAACAGCGTCTGGCCAATGTGCCGGACGTTCGCCGCTATGGTCGCCTGACCCGCGCCACCGGCCTGGTACTGGAGGCGACCGGCCTGCAGCTGCCGCTGGGCGCGACCTGCGTGATCGAGCGCATGGACGGCAACGGCGTCAGCGAAGTCGAGAGCGAAGTCGTCGGTTTTAACGGCCAGAGGCTGTTTTTGATGCCGCTGGAAGAAGTAGAAGGCATTTTGCCAGGCGCGCGCGTGTATGCGCGCGTGGCCGGTGACAGCCAGCACAGCGGCAAACAGCTTATGCTCGGCCCGGAGCTGCTGGGGCGCGTACTCGACGGCAGCGGTCGACCGCTGGACGGGCTGCCTTCGCCGGAAACCGGCTATCGCGCGCCCTTGATTACGCCGCCGTTTAACCCGTTGCAGCGTACGCCGATTACCGACGTGCTGGACACCGGCGTGCGGGCCATTAACGCCCTGCTGACCGTGGGGCGCGGCCAGCGTATGGGTCTGTTCGCCGGGTCCGGCGTGGGTAAAAGCGTGCTGCTGGGCATGATGGCGCGCTACACCAAAGCCGACGTAATTGTGGTTGGGCTGATTGGCGAGCGTGGCCGTGAAGTAAAAGATTTTATTGAAAATATCCTGGGCGCCGAGGGCCGCGCGCGCTCGGTAGTGATCGCGGCGCCAGCGGATGTTTCTCCGCTGCTGCGTATGCAGGGCGCCGCCTACGCCACGCGTATCGCAGAAGATTTTCGCGATCGTGGTCAGCACGTGCTGTTGATTATGGATTCCCTGACCCGTTACGCCATGGCCCAGCGTGAAATCGCCCTGGCTATCGGTGAGCCGCCTGCGACCAAAGGCTACCCGCCTTCCGTTTTCGCCAAGCTGCCCGCGCTGGTGGAACGTGCCGGTAACGGCATTGACGGCGGCGGCTCCATCACCGCTTTTTATACGGTGCTGACCGAAGGCGATGACCAGCAGGATCCGATTGCGGACTCCGCGCGTGCCATTCTTGACGGTCACATCGTGCTGTCACGTCGCCTGGCGGAGTCGGGCCACTATCCGGCCATTGATATTGAAGCCTCGATCAGCCGCGTGATGTCGCATCTGATCGATGACACGCACTATGCGCGGGTTCGCCAGTTCAAACAGCTGCTTTCCAGCTATCAGCGCAACCGCGATCTGGTGAGCGTGGGCGCCTATGCCGCAGGCAGCGATCCGACGCTGGATAAAGCAATCAAGCTCTATCCGGAACTGGAAACCTTCTTACAGCAGGGCATGTTTGAGCGCAGTACGTTTGACGACGCCTGTCTGCATCTGCAGGCAATTTTTGGTTAAGGGCTGACTGATGGCAAAACACGCATCGCCAATTGAAACCTTGTGCGGCCTGGCGCAGAAAGATCTGGAAAAGGCCGCCATCCAGCTGGGCGACGTTCGTCGCGGTCAAAAACAGGCTGATGAGCAGCTACATATGCTGCTGAACTATCAGGACGAATATCGCAAAACGCTGAACACCACCATGGCGGAAGGGATTAACAGCACCCGCTGGTACAACTACCACCAGTTTATCGAGACGCTGGAAAAAGCGATCGAACAGCATCGCCAGCAGCTGGCGAACTGGAATGGCCGGGTAGAAAACGCATTGCGCCTGTGGCGCGACAAGCAGCAGCGGCTTCATGCTTATGAAACCCTGCAGGCTCGCGCGGCAGCAACCGCACTATTACAGGAAAACCGTCTCGATCAGAAACGGATGGATGAATTTGCCCAACGGGCATCATTGAGGAAAGGCGAATGATGACTTTGCCACTGGTTAACACGGCGGCGAAAACCGCGACCGCTTCCACTAACGGCGCAGTGGTGGATGCTACCGATATCGGCACGGACACAGGCGGCGCGGCAGGTGTCGACGGGGCGCCAGCCGGCGGCGCGGGCTTTCTGACGCTGCTTGGCAATAAACTGCTGACGCTGGCGCAGCAGGGGCAAACAGCCCTGCCCGCCTCGGCGACGGCGGCCGTTGCCGCTACCGACGATAAAAATGCCGCCTCGCCGAAGGCGAAACTGAACGCGCTGTTGGCCGCGCTGGATAAACCGGAAACGCTGAACTCGCTGCTACAGCCCGCGAAAACGCCGTCGGAAGACAACGCGATCGCGCTGACTGAAACCCAGGACGGCAGCGAAACCGCCGCCACGCCGCCCCTGAGCAGCAGCGATATGCAGGCGCTTCAGGCGCTGTTCGCCATGCTGCCGCAGGCGCAGCAGCAGCCGACCGCAGTCCTTGCCAAAGGCGACGATAGCCTGACCGAAGGCAATATTAAAGGCGGCAACGCTAACGCTACCCTTGCCTCGCTGTTAGCCAGCGCGGGCGGAGCCAGGACAACGGCCGTCGACGGCGATGAAACCGTAAAAGACAGCGACAGCAGCATGCCGCTCGGCAGCACTACTACCCCTGGCACTGCGGCCGGCACGCAGAAAGGCGATATCGCTACGCTGAACAGCGCCTTCCAGCAGGTGCTGGGCCAGGTGACTAAAGACAGCGATAAAGACAGTGGCGCCAGTCAGACAACGGTCACACCTGCCGTTATCAGCGCGGCTTCCGCCGCCGTGACGCCAGCGACCACCTCGCTGGTTAGCGCGCCGGCTACGCCGCAGCTGAGCTCTCAGTTGGGCAGCCCGGAATGGCAGCAGGCGCTGGGCCAGCAGATTGTGATGTTCAGCCGCAACGGTCAGCAGACCGCCGAGCTGCATCTGCATCCGCTGGATCTGGGCAGCATCCAGATCAGTCTGAAGCTGGACAGCGATCAGGCTCAGCTGAGCATGGTGTCGAACCACAGCCAGGTGCGTGCCGCGCTGGAGGCCGCCATGCCGCAGCTGAAAGAGGCGCTGGCGCAGAGCGGCATCAACCTTGGACAGACCAACGTCAGCAGCGATGCCCAGGCACAGAGCCAGAGCTTTAGCGGACAGCAGGAGCAGCGTAATAACAGCCGTGGCAACACTTTTAGTCTTGCTGCCGACGCCGACAGCGATATCACCCCTATCGCCGTTCCTGCCTCCCTGCAGGCACGCGCTTCGGGCAGTAATGCCGTTGATATCTTCGCCTGACGATCACAAACGCCAAAGCTAACGGCAAAACCCGCGTCTTTTCGCCCTATTGTTTAGCGAGCGATGCGGGATAATCTGCCCATAACGTCGTCAGAGAGCAGGCACTCCCGGCTCTTGAACATACTCACAGGAATTATCGCCCGTATGACTGAGAAGAAAGCCAAAAGCGGCAAACGTAAACTCTTGATTATCCTGATAGCACTGGTGGTTCTGGCCGCTTGTGGCGCAGGAGGCTATCTGGTCTGGCATAAAATGCACGGGTCTGCCGACACGGCGAAAGCTGAAAAGCCTGCGCCGCCGCCTGCACCGGTATTCCTGGCGCTGGATACGTTTACCGTTAACCTGATCAACCCGGATAACGATCCCGACCGTGTGCTTTACGTCGGCTTCACGCTGCGTCTGCCCGATCAGGAAACGCTGCAGCGCGTAAATGATTATCTGCCGGAAGTTCGCAGCCGTCTGCTGCTGCTGCTCTCTAACCAGAACGCCGCGTCGCTGGGCAACGAACAGGGCAAGCAGGAGCTGGTCAAACAGATTAAAGCCACGCTTGCGCCACCGCTGGTACCGGGACAACCTCCGCAAAAGGTGACGGACGTTCTGTTCACCGCCTTTATCCTGAGGTAGGGCAAAATGGCCGACAGCATTCTCTCACAAGCGGAAATTGACGCGCTGCTTAACGGCGACAGCGACAGCGCGGCGGAAGAAAACGTCAGCAGCGCGGGCGACAGTGATATTCGTCCTTACGATCCCAATACCCAGCGTCGCATGGTTCGCGAACGTCTGCAGGCGCTGGAGATCATTAACGAACGCTTTGCGCGTTCATACAGGATGGCGCTGTTTAACCTGCTGCGTCGTAGCCCGGATATCACGGTAGGCGCGATTAAAATTCAGCCGTATCATGAATTTGCTCGCAACCTGCCGGTGCCGACGAACCTGAACCTGATCCACCTGAAGCCGCTGCGCGGTACGGCGCTGGTGGTGTTTTCGCCAAGCCTGGTGTTTATCGCCGTGGATAACCTGTTTGGCGGAGACGGTCGCTTCCCTACTAAAGTAGAAGGACGCGAGTTTACGGCAACCGAACAGCGCGTCATTCGCAAGATGCTAAAACTGGCGCTGGAAGGCTACGGCGAAGCGTGGAAACCGATTTATCCGCTGGACGTGGAGTATGTTCGCTCCGAAATGCAGGTAAAGTTTACTAATATTACTACTTCACCTAACGATATCGTGATTACCACGCCGTTCCAGGTGGAGATTGGCAACCTGATTGGCGAGTTCAATATCTGCATTCCGTTCAGCATGATTGAACCGCTGCGTGAAACCCTGGTCAACCCGCCGCTGGAGAACTCGCGTCAGGAAGATCACAACTGGCGCGAGACGCTGGTGAAGCAGGTTCAGCACTCCGAACTGGAGCTGATTGCGAACTTTGCCGACGTCTCGATGCGGATTTCACGCCTGCTGGCCCTGAAGCCCGGCGATGTATTACCGATAGAAAAACCGGATCGCATTATCGCTCATGTCGATGGCGTGCCGGTCTTAACCAGCCAGTACGGCACCCTGAATGGGCAGTACGCGCTGCGTGTGGAACATCTGATTAACCCGATTTTGAACTCGATGAATGAGGAACAGCCCCATGAGTGACACCAATAAGCCGTCCGTTGACGACCTCTCTGCGGACGACCTTTGGGCTGACGCGCTGAACGAGCAGTCAAACTCAACCAGCACCGCGTCCGAAGGGGTGTTTAAATCTCTGGAAAGTAATGATATCGCCGGTTCGCTCCAGGATATCGACCTGATTATGGATATCCCGGTCAAGCTGACCGTGGAACTGGGCCGCACCAAGATGACCATTAAAGAGCTGCTGCGTCTGACGCAGGGTTCCGTGGTGGCGCTGGAAGGCCTGGCCGGCGAGCCGCTGGATATTCTGATCAACGGTTATCTGATTGCCCAGGGCGAAGTCGTGGTGGTTGCCGATAAATACGGCGTGCGCATCACCGACATCATTACGCCATCTGAACGTATGCGTCGACTGAGCCGTTAATGACGACCGCCAGCCAAACGCAGCAGGAGCAAGCGCCAATGAGCACGGGCCAGCAGCAACCGGCGGCGCATTCGCCGGTCAACGTCGGACAAACGCAACAGCCGCCAGGCCAGCCGGCCGCTTCCACCGGTTCAGTGTTGACGCAGGTCAGCAGCGTGTTGGCCGTGATTATTCTGTTGATTCTGGCCTGCGCCTGGCTGGCGAAACGATTTGGCTTCGCGCCCAAAACGGGCAAGCGCGGCCAGCGGGATATCTCGATCAGCGCCAGCTGCCAGGTTGGGCAGCGCGAGCGCGTGGTTATCGTTGACGTGCAGGATGCCCGGCTGGTGCTGGGCGTGACCGCACAGCAGATCACCCATCTGCATACCCTGCCGCCCTCACCGGTGCAGGAAAATCCGGAAGAGCCGCAGCCCGCTGGCGATTTCCGTCAGGTGTTAGAGCTTATTAAACGCGCCGGAAAACCAAAATGAAACGCATTCTTCCTTTCTTAGCGCTGCTGCTGCTGCTGGCGCCTGAAGTTCACGCCCAGTTGCCGGGCCTGGTCAGCCGTCCGACGGCTAACGGCGGTCAGAGCTGGTCGCTGCCGGTGCAGACGCTGGTGTTTATCACCTCGCTGACTTTCCTGCCCGCTATTTTGCTGATGATGACCAGCTTTACGCGCATCATCATTGTTTTCGGCCTGCTGCGTAACGCGCTGGGCACGCCGTCCGCGCCGCCAAACCAGGTGCTGCTCGGCCTGGCGCTGTTTCTGACCTTCTTTATTATGAGTCCGGTATTGGACAAGATTTATCAGAACGCCTATCTGCCGTTCAGCGAAGACAAGATCAGTATGCAGGACGCGCTGGATAAAGGCGCGCAGCCGCTGCGTGAATTTATGCTGCGGCAGACTCGCGAAGCGGATCTGGCCCTGTTTGCTCGCCTGGCCAACTCCCCGCCTTTGCAAGGCCCGGAAGCGGTGCCGATGCGCATCCTGCTGCCGGCCTACGTGACCAGCGAGCTGAAAACGGCGTTCCAGATTGGCTTTACCGTGTTTATTCCGTTTCTGATCATCGACCTTGTCGTCGCCAGCGTGCTGATGGCGTTGGGGATGATGATGGTGCCGCCCGCGACCATCGCGCTGCCCTTTAAGCTAATGCTGTTCGTACTGGTAGACGGCTGGCAGCTGCTGATTAGCTCGCTGGCGCAAAGCTTCTATTCATAATAATCGGGCGACCACGTCGCCCGGCAAAAATCGCGGCGCTGCCTGCCGCGACGATATCGGCCCTCAATTTTCCCGGAGTCGTGATGACACCAGAATCGGTTATGTCAATTGGTCATGATGCGCTGCACGTTGGGCTGATCCTGGCCGCACCTCTGCTGCTGGCGGCGCTGGTCAGCGGTCTGCTGATTAGCCTGCTGCAGGCGGCGACGCAGATCAACGAACAAACGCTCTCTTTTATTCCAAAAATCCTCGCCGTCGTTGCGACCATCGTCGTGGCTGGCCCGTGGATGCTGAGCCTGGTGCTGGACTATATGCGCACCCTGTTTACCAACCTGCCTAATATGATCGGTTAAATGATTAACTTCGACAGCAGCCAGCTGGTGTTATGGATGGGGCAACTTTTTTGGCCCCTCGCCCGCGTGCTGGCGTTAATCATGACCGCCCCAATCCTCAGTGAAAAATCGATTAGCAAAAAGGTTAAGCTCGGCTTAGGCCTGATGATTACCTGGGTTTTGATCCCCACGCTGCCGCCGGTTAACGTGACCTTATTCTCAATTGGCGGCTTCTGGCTGCTGATTCAGCAGATTCTGATTGGCGTGGCTATCGGTTTTACGATGCAATTTGCCTTTGCGGCAGTCAGAACCGCAGGTGAAGTAATTGGTTTGCAGATGGGTATCTCTTTTGCCACCTTTTTCGATCCTTCCAGCCGTCTGAATATGCCGGTGCTGGCCCGCTTTATGGATATGCTGGCCATGCTGCTGTTTTTATCCTTTAACGGTCACCTGTGGTTAATTTCTATGGTCGCCGACAGCTTTCATACGCTGCCTGTTGGCGGAGAGCTGATTAACGGCAACGCGTTCCTGGCGTTAACGAAAGCAGCCAGTCTGATTTTCCTTAATGGAATGCGATTAGCGTTACCCCTTATAACGCTGCTGCTCATCATTAACCTGGCACTGGGTTTGTTAAACCGTGTTTCACCTCAGCTGTCGGTTTTTGCCATCGGCTTTCCTATCACCTTATCAATCGGTCTTATCTTCCTGAGCCTGATGATGCCGCTCCTGGCCCCGTTTTGTGAGCATTTATTCAGCGAAGTATTTGATTTACTCTCACAGATCCTTAGCGAACTTCCTGCCAAATAAACTTAAGTATTCATAACCCCCCTAAGACAGGCCCTGGGGGTAATGTTAAGCGTGTAGAATGTTTTTGCGCAATTTTCAAACCACCAACACCAGAAAATTCTTAAGGAAAATCTGATTAATCGCTTCACCCAATGAAAATTATTCTTATTAAATGGCAGTTAGCGTATTTTGTTTAACGAAACGGATGCAATGTTGCTTAAATGTTAAGCACCGGAGTGAATAAAAACGTCTGTTTTTACTGGAAATTTTATTTTTTACCGCTATTCTTGTAGCAAATCGTATCTCACAGCAGGTTTAGTGCCCTATACAGCGGCACACATTCGCGTGATGAATGTTTTTTAGGATTCGTCCTATCAGATTTCTCCGCGTTCTGCGCGATAGTGGCGAAGTTCACAAAGCAGTGCGGCAAACTTCTGTCAGATCCTCCATCTGTCTACGGATGTTTTACCGCGTTGGTAGTGGGTGGTTTGCCTAAACTAAACGGTTACATCGAGCATGGACAGGTTTGTTCAGCGTCCGCTAACAGACTTAATGCTGAGTACAAATAATAAAATTGAAAACAGAACATATTACTCTCGTAACTTACACAACGCGTAATTCATCGTTAGTTTAAACGAATAACAATTTGGTGAGGGTCGCAGTTATGCCAACAATTATAATGGATTCATGCAGCTACACACGCTTAGGTCTTACTGATTATATGTCAGTCAAGGGAGTTAAAAAGAAAAACATAGCTTCCGTTACCGATATCGATCAGCTTCAAATTAAATGCCAGCAGCTCCAACCGGGCGTTGTATTTATTAACGAAGATTGTTTTATTTATGAAGCAGATGCCAGCCAGCGGATAAAAGACATTATTACGCAGCATCCTGACACGCTGTTTTTCATCTTTATGGCTATCTCTAACATCCATTTTGAGGAATACCTCTACGTTCGTAAGAACCTGATTATTACGTCAAAATCGATTAAGCCTGCTACACTCGATAACTTACTTCTGTCCTATTTCCAGAAGAAACTCAACGTGTCGCCTCGCTATTCCGCTGGTTTCGATGTTCACCCATTGACGCTAAGCCAAACCGAGTCGAACATGCTTAAAATGTGGATGTCCGGTCACGATACCATTCAGATCTCGGACAAAATGCAAATTAAAGCCAAAACGGTTTCTTCACATAAAGGCAATATTAAACGCAAGATTAAAACCCATAATAAACAGGTCATCTATCATGTGGTGCGCCTGACTGATAACGTCACCAGCGGTATCTACGTCAACGTACGCTAAGCGTTAAAAAAGCCGGCCTGTGCCGGCTTTTTTTTATCCACAACTGTTAACGGGATCACACTTTACCGTTAACCTTTCGCCTTTCTCTGCCGATGAGTTGTAAACAACGCGAAGCCTGTCGCTTCGTTTACCCAGACAGAGAGCAAAAGGACATGACATCACTCCCCCAACCTGAAGGTTCTTCTCACTTAAGTTTCTGGCAACACTTACGCCTCGTTCCCCTGTTCACCACTATTCTCGGTGCCATCCTCTTTCTGTTCGCCTTGTGCATCGGCCTGGCGAGCTACTACCTAATCCAGAGTAACCAGTCGCTTAAGGACGTTACCGAGGAGATCCAGGTACGTATGGCTATCTCTAACAGCTCCAACCACCTGCGCACGGCCCGGCTGAATATCATCCACGCGGGCGCGGCGGTACGCATTGGCGATATGGATCTGTTTAACGAGAACCTTAAACAGGCGGAAAAGCGTATTCAGCTGGCTGGCGAGAATTTTAAAGCCTACACGCAACGGCGCATTAAAACCCCGGCGGACGAAGCGTTGGACGGTGAATTGGCTACCCGCTTTACGGCCTATGTCAACCAGGGCCTGCTGCCAATGGTAAAAAGCGCCAAAGACGGCAGCTTTGAAAACGTGATAACGCGAGAAACAGATTTCACGCGCGGCCTGGATAATGATTATAACGCCGTACTGCTGAAAGCCATCGCCATTCGTACCCAGCGCGCCACCGCCATTAACGCGGGCGCGGAGGCGCAAACCCGCATGGGCTTTATTATGATGGCCGGTGCTTTTGCCGCCGCGCTGCTGCTGACGCTGGCTACCTTTATCTTCCTGCGTCGTGTAATCATTGCCCCACTACGCCAGGCGGTGCAGCGAATTGAGCGTATTTCGCATGGCGATCTGACCGCGCCGCCGCAGGCCTGGGGGCGCAGTGAAATCGGCGCCTTGGGCAGCAATCTGCAAACGATGCAGCAGGCGCTGGTGAAGACGGTCGGCACGGTACGTGAAGGTGCGGTAGCTATCTATCAGGGCTCGACCGAGATTTCGGCGGGCAATACCGATCTTTCCTCCCGTACCGAACAGCAGGCCGCGGCGCTGGAAGAAACGGCAGCCAGCATGGAACAGCTGACCGCGACCGTGAAGCAGAATGCGGAAAATGCGCACCATGCCAGCCAGCTGGCGGGCGACGCCTCCGGGAAAGCCCGTCAGGGCGGGGATATCGTTTCCGGCGTGATCGGCACCATGAACAATATTTCCGCCAGCTCAAAGAAAATTGCTGAAATTACTACGGTTATCAACAGTATCGCTTTCCAGACCAACATTCTGGCGCTGAATGCCGCCGTTGAAGCGGCGCGGGCGGGTGAACAGGGTCGCGGTTTCGCCGTGGTGGCCAGCGAGGTGCGGAATCTGGCGCAGCGCAGCGCGGGCGCGGCGAAAGAAATTGAAGGGCTAATTGCCGAGTCGGTCAGCCTGATCGATCAGGGATCGACTCAGGTCAGCCATGCGGGCGAGAGAATGACGGATATCGTCCAGGCCGTACACAGCGTCACGGAGATTATGGCCGAGATCGCTTCTGCCTCTGATGAACAAAGCCGGGGCATCCAGCAGGTGAGCCAGGCCGTATCGGAAATGGATAACGTTACCCAGCAGAACGCCTCGCTGGTGGAACAGGCCTCCGCCGCCGCCTCATCGCTGGAAGAGCAGGCCTCGCGTCTGACCCGGGCGGTGGCGGCCTTCAATCTTAGCAGCACGCCGCCGCCAGCCGCGCCGGTACTGAAAACCAAAGCGCCGCCGTTGCGTCCGGCGCTGGCGGATGGCGATAACTGGGAAAAATTTTAAAACAGGCACAAAAAAAGGGCGAACGCATCGCCCTTTTTTATGCTGCATAGCTACTCGTCATGCGGTTCTACAAAAATGCCGTCCCGCTGCCCCAGCTCGTTAAAAAACCAGATCCCCTGCGGATAATCCTCCAGCGAAACCAGATACATGGTGCCTTCGCTAAAGTCCTCCACCGCCAGTACCGTGCCGGCGCGGCGCGGCCCGCCGTCGGTCTTTACCGTGACCCGATCGTTTACCTTCATTTTTTTCTCCTGGTAGGTGCGCTACAACTAAGATAGCGCATCTTACCCGGAAATCGGCGCGTTTAACGACGGGCAATCACCCAAACGGCGTGCACAATACCCGGAATGTAGCCGCAGAGCGTCAGCAGGATATTCAGCCAGAAGGCACCGCCAAAACCGACCTGCATAAAAACACCCAGCGGGGGCAGAAGAATAGCAATAATAATACGTAAAAGATCCATGTCGCCTCCATAGCGCGGATAACAGCTTGTTTTGTAATCGTTTGTTCAGTATAGCCAGGATCTGCCGTTACGCCTGCCGCCGCATGTAAAACAACGTAATGAACGTGTATTTTTCACTTTTTTAACGTTTTACGGTGAGACTTCTGACAACGACCCGACATACACTGTTCCCACTGCACCAACCCCAAAGGCGCAGCCAACCTAAAAAGTAACAAGGATTTTTGCCCGCGCAGCGCGGGCTTTTTTTTTGCTTTTTTTCAGGCGTTGCGTCGGTTAAAGGCAAAAAAAACCCGGCCGACGGCCGGGTAAAACTTAAAATTCGCTACAGAGAAAAATCTCTGACCCGCGTAGCCTACCGATTGCCCCTGCTAAGAATTTTCTTAACTTGTCAGCACATACTTTTTTTCCCCTGTGAATTTATCCACCTTTTTTGTCTGAAGCCCCGTCGTCTCGCCTGCTCGCCTGTAAGTAGTTGCTTACGTGAGTTATTGCTGTTTTTTAAGAAAATTCCTGGGTGACCCGCTTCGTTTGTTTGCTCGCCTTTTCTGCGCCTTTGATGGATACCGCTATACTTGAGTCACTTGCCTCAGGCTATGGAGAAACAACGATGCCGGCGCTGCATGATCCCCTGATGATAGTTACGGATTTAGATGGTTCCCTGCTGGATCATCATACCTATAGCTGGGAGGCTGCCGAGGCCTGGCTGGCGCGTCTGAAGGCGGCCGATATTCCCATCGTGATCTGTTCAAGCAAGACGGCGGCGGAAATCGAGCCTTTGCAACGGGCGCTGGATATTGTCGGCGCGCCTTTTATTGCAGAAAACGGAGCCATTGTGAAATGGCAGCAGCAAACGCCTGCCGCTGCCGATCGGGCTTCCGGAAAAAATTACGCTGCGATCTGCAAGACGCTGCGGCAATTGCGTGAGCAGGATGGCTTTAAATTTACCGGGTTCGCCGACGTGACGGAAAAAGAGGTGGCGGACTGGACAGGCCTGACGCCGCACGACGCCGCCCTGGCAAAAACGCGGGAAGGGTCGGAAAGTTTGATCTGGCGAGATACCAGCGAGCAGTTTACCGCTTTCCAACAGGCGCTGGCGGCGCAACAGCTGGAGCTGGTTCAGGGCGGGCGTTTTTGGCACGTCATGGATCAGGGACGCGGTAAGGGTGCGGCGCTCGACTGGCTGCTGACGCACTACCCGCCTCCGGGCAGCGGCCGCTGGATCACTATCGGCCTGGGCGACGGTCCCAACGATGCGCCCATGCTGGACAAAGTAGATTATGCCGTCGTGATCAAAGGCTATAGCAAAATCGGCGTAACGCTGAAGCGTCAGCAACATGTTTTTTACAGCGCAGGCTTTGGCCCGGAGGGCTGGAGCGAGGGCCTGACGCACTACATTACCTGATAACAGATTTCCCATGCAGCCCAACTAACGGGCCCGGCTTAAGGAACACGCGATGAGTGATTTTTTCCAGAACGGCGTTATCACCAACTTTCATAATCTCACCGCACGTCCAGTTGAGGAACTGGAGCAGGAGCTGGTGCAGTTCGCCACACGGCGCAAGATGGGACTGATCCTGCCTTCGCTTTTTTCCGAACTGGAAGGCCCGGCGCTCGGCCATATCGTTGACGAGCTGGCTAAGGTGCCCTATCTCGAAGAGATAGTTATCGGCCTGGATCGCGCCGATCGCGAGCAGTTTCTTTACGCCCGCGATTTTTTTTCCCGCCTGCCGCAGCGCCATCGTATTTTGTGGAATGATGGGCCACGCCTGAAGGCGATTGATGCCGAGCTGGATAAAGAAGGCCTTTCCCCTTCTCAACCGGGCAAGGGGCGTAACGTCTGGTTCTGTACCGGCTATACGCTCGCTTCGGAAAGTACCAGCTGCGTGGCGCTGCACGACTGCGATATCGTGACGTATGAACGCGGAATGCTGGCAAGGCTGCTCTATCCGCTGGCGAACCCGTCTTTTCAGTATGAGTTCTGTAAGGGTTTTTACGCCCGCGTGGCCGACAACAAGCTAAACGGTCGCGTTGGCCGCCTGCTGGTCGGGCCGCTGCTGCGTTCGCTGCAGAAAGTGTACGGCCATTCGGAATATCTGGACTATCTGACCAGCTTCCGCTATCCGCTTTCCGGCGAGTTCGCAATGCGCACGCACGTGCTGAACAATATAAAGATCCCCGGTGACTGGGGGCTGGAAATCGGCGTGCTGTCTGAAATCTATCGCAACTACACTACGCGCCAGAGCTGCCAGGTTGAGATCGCGCATAATTACGATCACAAGCACCAGCCGCTGTCGGAAGAGGACGGCACCGGCGGCCTGCGCCGCATGAGTAACGATATCGTCCAGTCTTTACTGCGTAAGATGGCGACAATGGGCGTGGATTTGACCAGCGACTCGTTCCGCGTGTTAAAGGCGACCTATTACCGCAACGCGCTGGATATGATGGAGATTTATAGCCATGAAGCGGCGATGAACGGGCTGAAATTCGATCAGCACGCGGAAGAGGCAGCGGTGGAAATGTTTACTCAGTCGATCCTGGAAGCGGGACAGTCCTTTATCGAGCGGCCGAACGAAAAACCGTTTATTCCAAGCTGGAGCCGTGTGCAGTCCGCTTTCCCCGACATTATGCAGCGTATCTATCAGGCGGTGGAAGAGGACAACAAGGGCAACGTTTAGTCCCGATCGCAGACGCGATTACGTTCTGACGTTTTGGCTACAGAGAGCCTGCGGTCGGCAATCGAGCGCAGGCTTTCAGAATGGTAGTCGCCTGCTCTGCCCGTCATGGCTGGCCAGGCTCACCGGTTTCTTTTAAGATGCCGTCAGGTTAGTGTCGGGGAGAAAAGATAGGCAGACGTGAAGAATCGTCTCAGGATGGGTACGGGCCAGCTTCATACGATGGCGCGGGAAAGAGCTTTTAGTTTTGCTGTGACAGCGCCGCGGGAAGTAAATAATAACAGGACGAAATTTCTCGTCCCGTTCAGTCAACGCTAGCTGGCAAGCCGGTTTTGCCCCGCGCTCAGCGCGCAAAGCTCCTCTTCCCGAAACGCTTCGCGCCGCACGCTGTAGCCGTCATACCAGCGACACTCGACCATACCGCTGGCATAGCCGGTAACCACCATTGCCGGACCGCCTTCTTTAAGCTGCACTGCCTCACTGACCATGATCATGCCGTTTCTCCTGAGCTGGAAACTTCGGGGGAAATTCAGGTATAGCAGGCAATCACGCGGCGCGCCGTTAATGGTAGGTAAAAGTTTTGTTAAAAAGGAATAAGCAGTTAAAAAAGCGAAAATTAAAAAAAGCGAGTAAGGATTACTCGCTTCAAAGAAGGGTCGAACTCAGATTTTGCAGCCTTCGCAGTCCGCTTCATCGCTCAGGTCAGTCGGGACTTCGCTGGCCTTTTTCTCGGCGTTGGCTTCTGCCTGCTCCAGCTCGGCATCAATATCAAATTCAAAAATATCGTCTTTCATCGTCGCTCCCGGTTTGGTGAAGGGGTGTCTTTATACTGATTATGACCGCAGTTTGCCAGCCAGATTTACCCCGCACAGCACGATCGATCCGACGATAAAACCAATCACCAGATTTGCCCCGTTGCTGATAAGCGAGCTGATAAAACCGCTGTGGCCTGCGGCCAGATGTTCAATATAGTGGTGGATGAAAGGCACGCCGTGCGCGATGATGCCGCCGCCGACCAAAAACATCGCTATCGTGCCGACCACCGTCAGCACCTTCATCATTTTTGGCGCCAGGGTCAACAGCACGCTGCCGATGCCTTTGGCCAGCGATGAGGTTTTCTGTTGCAGCCACAGGCCCAGATCGTCGATTTTCACAATGCAGGCGACGATGCCGTACACGCCAACGGTGACCAGGATGGCGATACCTGCCAGGATCATCACCTGACTCAGCAACGGCGCTTCGGAAACGATACCCAGCGTAATGGCCACAATTTCTGCCGACAGAATAAAGTCCGTGCGCACTGCACCTTTAACCTTTTTCTTCTCGAAGGCGGCGGCTTCCTGCTGCGAGAGATTGCGCAGCCGCTGTTCGCGAGCCGCATCGCTGTTTTTCTCTTTACCGTGCAGGCTATGCAGCACTTTTTCCACGCCCTCATAGCTAAGGTAAGCGCCACCCAGCATCAGCAGCGGGGTGATCGCCCAGGGTATCCACGCGCTGATGGCCAGCGCCAGCGGCACCAGGATCAGCTTGTTAAGAAAAGAACCTTTCGCCACGCCCCAGACAACGGGCAGCTCCCGGTTGGCTTTGACGCCGCTGACCTGCTGCGCGTTCAGCGACAGATCGTCACCCAGCACGCCGACGGTCTTCTTTGCCGCCACCTTGCCCATGATCGAGATATCGTCCATCAGCGTGGCGATATCATCCAGTAAAGTCAGTAAGCTACTACCCGCCAAAATTTCCTTCCTTATTTAATGTTCATCATGCTGACAGCAGGGACAGACGTTGACTTCCGCTACCGTCATATCGGCTATGCCTTCACAATCCCACTCAACCCGCACCGGCTGGCCCGCGTCCAGGTTGTGATGCACAAATTTGCTGACCGGGCTTTCGGTCATCCCGGCGATCTCCTCCGTCGCCACCAGCTGCTCGCCGACAAAAATGCGTGCGGTAGCCTGAGTGTTGACCATGCGCTCGCCGCTGATTTTGTACAGCCGTCTGACTGTGAGTTTGATACTGGCCATCGTCTGTCCTGCTACAGGATGTTAAAGAGTGTGATCTAAGCAAGTATGCACGAGAGATGCAAATTATGTGGACTGAATCGCTTTCCGACCGTAAAAAAGAGGCTATTTCATCTGGTTGAAAACTTTTTTTAACGGTAACTTAACGACCCCAACCCGCTGTGAGAAACCTTATGTTACGTCGTGCGCCCGCTCTGCTTCCGCTTCTGGCCGCTTTGTTCGCCCTTTACTTTATCTGGGGATCGACCTATTTCGTTATTCGTATCGGCGTGGAAAGCTGGCCGCCGATGATGCTGGCTGGCGTGCGTTTTGTGCTGGCAGGCATCGTCCTGCTGGTCTTTCTGCTGCTGCGCGGCGAGCGGCTCCCCGGCTGGCGAGCGGCTGGCAACGCCGCGCTGGTAGGGATTATGCTGCTGACCGTCGGCAACGGCGCGGTGACGATTGCGGAGCATCAGCGGGTGCCTTCCGGTATCGCCGCCGTGATGGTCGCTACCGTGCCGCTGTTTGCGATGTGCTTCAGCCGCCTGTTCGGCATGGCAACCCGCTGGATAGAGTGGCTGGGTATTGCAGTTGGCCTGGTCGGCATTATTCTGCTGAACAGCGGCGGCCACCTGGGTGGAAACCCCTGGGGGGCGCTGATCATTCTGATTGGCTCGATCAGCTGGGCGTTTGGCTCCGTATGGGGTTCACGCATCACGCTCCCGACAGGCATGATGGCGGGCGCGATAGAAATGCTGGCGGCGGGTATGGTTCTGCTGGCAGGCAGCCAGCTTAGCGGCGAAAAGCTGCTTGCCGCGCCGGGTCTGTCCGGCCTGCTGGCGCTGGGCTACCTGACGCTGTTCGGTTCGATTATCGCCATCAACGCCTATATGTTTTTAATCCGCAACGTTAGCCCGGCGGTCGCCACCAGCTATGCCTATGTTAATCCGGTAGTGGCGGTGCTGCTGGGGATTAGCTTCGCCGGTGAGAGCCTGTCGCCGCGCGAATGGCTGGCGCTGGGGGTGATCCTTTTTGCAGTGGTGCTGGTCACACTGGGCAAATATCTTTTTCCCGGCAGGCCGGTGATTAAATCGGTGCCTCGTTCAGATTAAAATCCTATGCAGGGCGTTCGCGCATCAGGTGAATGCCCTGCCAGTCGATTTCGGCGTTACCCTCGCCGGCAAAAAGCCACTCTTCCAGCCTTGAGCTTATCGCCTCGTCCGCCAGCTTGTGTTTACCGCGCAGCGCGCACTCCCACACCACCAGCACCCGCCAGCCGCTGGCGCTCAGCTCCTTAATAAAACGCTTATCGCGCGTCACGTTGCCGCCGATTTTGTTCATCCAGAATTCGGTTCGGGTAGCGGGCACCTTAAACAGATAGCAGTCGTGATGATGCCAGAAGCAGCCGTGTACAAAAATAATGGCCTGCGGGTTTTCCAGCACGAAATCCGGCTTTCCCGGCAGCGCCTTATCCTGCACGCGATAGCTGAATCCGCACTCTGCCAGCAGTTCGGCCAGGCGGGTTTCAATGGCGGTATCCTGGGTACGGATAGCGCGCATATTTTTACTGCGGATTGCGGAAGTGTGAACGTCGGCCATAGCATCCTCCTTGAGGTGGCTTAAGTATAGACGCCTCCCGCAGGCCGACGCCTACTTCTCCGCCTGCTTCACCGCCTGCGCTATCCAGGGCTGCAACAGTCTGGCGACGGCGGCAAAGGCGGGCACCACCACTGAATTGCCAAACTGGCGATAGGCCTGGCTGTCTGAAACCGGGATGCGAAAACGCGTTTCGCCCGGCGCCTCAAAACCCATCAGGCGGGCGCACTCTCTTGGCGTCAGGCGGCGTGGACGGCGCTGCTGGTTTTGCGGATGGTCGAAATCCGCCTCGCCCTGCTCTTTGTCCCAGCCGC
Source organism: Erwinia sp. 198 (assembly GCF_003937915.1). Lineage (GTDB taxonomy): Bacteria > Pseudomonadota > Gammaproteobacteria > Enterobacterales > Enterobacteriaceae > Erwinia > Erwinia aeris. Next base: position 36,842 of record NZ_RHUM01000003.1, read on the forward strand.
GATCGATCAGGATTTCCGAGCCGTCTTTGTAGTAGCGCGCGGAGAGCGTGCGCACCACGCCGTGCTCTTTATCCGGGTCAACCAGCCCGTAACCAAAGCCGTTGCCCTTCGCCTGATGCTTTTTCGCGTAGTTATAAAGATATTTCCACAGCGACGGCGTCAGAATATATTTGGTTTCGACCTGGCTATCCAGCAGCTGGCGCAGTGGGATCCTTTGCTGTGGATAGTGCTGAGCGAGCGCGGAAAGCGTGAATTTGGGCAGGTTTAAATCGCGCCGAAACCCTACCAGCACGATACGTTCGCGGTGCTGTGGCAGAAAATGCCTGCCGTCGACGATTTTCGGATCGGCGGCGCCGTTAAGATCCGCATCGGCCACGTCGTAGCCCAGCTCGTCCAGCGTTTGCATAATGATGCGGAAGGTTTTGCCTTTGTCGTGGCTCTTCAGGTTTTTAACGTTTTCCAGTACGAAGATCGCCGGTTTCTTCGCGGTGATAATGCGCGCCACGTCGAAAAACAGCGTGCCCTGCGCTTCGCACTCAAAACCGTGAGCCCGGCCCAGCGCATTTTTTTTCGATACGCCCGCCAGCGAAAACGGCTGGCAGGGAAAACCGGCCAGCAGCACGTCGTGATCCGGCACCTGCTGGTCAATATGCCGATAGGCTTCCTGCTCGCTGACCGGCTGCGCGCTTAGCGTCACGTCGCGGATATCCTGATTGAAAACGTGTGCCTGCGGATCGCAGTACCAGTTCGCCTTATAGGTTCTGACCGAGTATTTATTCCATTCGCTGGTAAACACGCACTGCCCGCCAATCGCCTCAAAGCCGCTGCGGATACCGCCGATACCGGCAAACAGATCGATAAAGCGGAAAGCGTAATGCGGATGGTGCGCGGGCGGCTGGGGCAGTAAGCCTGCCAGCGCGTCCGCTTCCGCCTGGCTTAACGTTCCGCCTGTGCCTTTCAGCCAGCGGCTTAACGATTCCCGCGTCCACTTAGCGTGACCAACCTGCTGCAGCGTAGCCAGAAGGGTTTTGGTATCGTAAACGGCCAGCAGGCGGGCAGCCAGCTGGCGATCTTCCAGTTCAGGCTGCGCCCTGGCAATAGTGTCGAACTCGCTCATAGTCTCTCCGGAAATTAACGCCTGCCAGTCTACCACTTCATCACGCTAAAACCAGGGGCAACCGCCTTTTACTGGGGGCCGCGATCCGTGACATCGGCCGGCCATCAGCCTAAACTTGCCCTGTTTAAAACAATGGAGCTGAAATGATGAGCGATATTACGCGACCGCCGTTAACTCTGCCGAACGGCGCCGACAAACTGCTGCTGCACTCCTGCTGCGCGCCCTGCTCTGGCGAGGTTATGGAGGCCATCGCGGCGGCCGGCATTGATTACACCATCTTTTTCTATAACCCCAACATACATCCACAAAAAGAGTATCTGCTGCGCAAAGAAGAGAATATTCGCTTTGCCGAGAAGCACGGCGTGCCTTTTATCGATGCCGATTACGATACCGATAACTGGTTTGAGCGGGCTAAGGGCATGGAATGGGAGCCGGAGCGCGGCGCGCGCTGCACTATGTGTTTTGATATGCGTTTTGAACGCACCGCGCTTTATGCGCATGAAAACGGCTTCCCCGTTATTACCAGCTGCCTTGGTATCTCGCGCTGGAAAAATATGCAGCAAATAAACGAGTGCGGCGAGCGGGCTGCTGCGCCCTATCCGGGGCTGGTCTATTGGGATTACAACTGGCGGAAAAAAGGCGGATCGGCGCGCATGATTGAAATCAGCAAGCGCGAACGTTTTTATCAGCAAGAATATTGCGGCTGCGTTTATTCACTGCGCGACAGCAACCTGCACCGCAAAAGCCAGGGGCGCTCATTGATCAAGCTTGGCGTACTCTATTACGGCGATGAAAACGAGTAGCGGCTAACCGTTGAGTAAGCCTGGCGTGATCTGTTACGGCGATGAAGACGAGTAGCTACAGACGAATTTACCGCGGCGGCGAAAAAGCGTAGCGGCTGACGGCCGTCCCTGACCGGGCAGTCAGGGACGGAAAGGCTGTTACTTCTTCTTTTTCGTTTTTTTCAGTAAGGCTCGTACCTGTTTCAGCTCGCTGGCGTTCAGCTGGGGATCGACATCTTCGAGCACGCTCTGGTTGTCCACGGCCGGATGCTGCTGAGTGGTCAGACTGAGCTGTAAACGCTGGCTGACTTCCTGGCTGAGCGAAATCTGGTTTTCCTGCGCCAGGTTTTTCAGCGTTTCTTTCAAGGCGGGGTCAATTTTTAACGTTAAGCTAACAGCGTCGGTCATGCCTGAATCTCCTGATAAATGTTAGCAACACGGTAGCCTGAAAAGATCTGCTTAACCATACTGTCACAAAAATTTAATATTTCTCCCGCGCCGCGACAAATTCACGCAGCACATCCGGATCCAGCTCGCAAAATTCCCCTTTCAGTTCGGCGCAGAGTTTGGCCATATAGGTAATCAGGAAATCCGCATTGTGTTCGGCAAGCCGACGCCCTTCCGCCGTCTGCATGGTTTGCGGCAGCTTAAGCAACTTCTTCTGGAAGTGATCGAGCGCCCATTCCGCATCATTTAGCGGGCGATGGCGACCCAGCGGATCGGCGCTGTCGAACAGCGAACGGCCCAGCGCGCCGGAAACATAAAACACCCGGGCCAGTCCAATAGCACCCAGCGATTCCAGCCGGTCGGCGTCCTGAACAATTTTCGCCTCCAGCGTTTCCGCCGTTACGTCGGCGCTAAAGCTGTGGGCATGTACCGCATGCGCTACCGCCTCACGCTTATCGGCAGGAAAATCAGGAAAAACTTCCGACAAAATTCGCCGCGTTTCAACCGCAGCCTTTGCTGAAGCCAGGTGTCTTTCAGGATGGTTTTTGGGCAGGTTAACAATATCGTGGAAATAGCAGCTGGTGAGCACAACCAGTTCATCAACCGTCATCCCTTTCATAATACGCTGTGCAGTCAGCCAGACCCGCCGTAAATGGGCGATGTCGTGCGCTTTATCATCCTGCGGCCAGGTCTCAAACAGCCAGCTTTCAAAGCGGGTTTGCCAGTGGGTTAGTGTCATAGCCTTCTCCCTGTAATGTAAAATTGCAGAGACGTCAGCGGCTTTGCTTCACCGCGGCGCCACCGGCGATAAAAATGCGAACTACTTCATGTTTATAACGTTTGTCTTAACGCTTCCACAACCACTTTCCCGTTACCTTCATCGCCCGCCATTGTCAGATGGTGTGTTTTTAACCAAAAAGATAAACGCTTATAATGTTGTTTTTGCAATAAGTTACCAGCATTTTGTTGCGCAGTAAGTTAGAATCAATGCCGGTCTGCCGTCTTTTTTAGTGCGCGCCATCATCAGAAAGCTCCGATAATACCCCCTTGCGTCTACTGTAAGGTATTGTAAAGACGGTATATGTCAAATTTATGATGGCCCGCATAAACAGGCGCTAACCGGCCGTCTGAACCCGATCTTCGCCACCCGTCGCCCACAGAAAGCGAGAGCGGAGAACGGGTTCAAAAATAAACAAGCACGGCTAATGTTTGCATACTTTTTGTATACACTTTTCACTACAGGCTAACAGCATATGCCGGATCCCTTTTCGCCTGACGGCGGTGAGCGGGTCTTAACTAATAAGAAACAGGGGTCAAACCATGAAAGAACGCCCGATTTTGTTTAGCGATCAACGGGTGCGAGCACTGCTCTCAGGCCAGCAGCGCCAGACCCGACGCATTATGAAGTCACAACTTTTTGGTCCAGGCCAGGATAACCATGAAGGATGCTACGGGATTGATGTTCTGAACAATCATTTGCAGGGCAACCGCGTGATGGGTATGGATAACCTGAGCTACCACTGCCCTTACGGTCAGCCTGGCGATCGCCTGTGGGTGAGAGAGACCTGGCGCGGCCCGGTGGTTCCCGTAGAGGAGATGGCCAACTACGAGCGCAATCCGGCGCTGTTTAAATCTTCCGCCTGGTGCCGCTATCGTGCCGATACCAGCGAGTTTTCCAGCGCAGGCGAAGAAGATGAGCATTTTGGCTGGCAGGCCGGCATCCATATGCCGCGCTGGGCGAGCCGAATTGATTTAATGGTGACCGCCGTTCGGGCAGAGAAAATTCAGGATATCAGCGACGATGATGTGCTGGCCGAAGGCGTGCAGACAGACTCCCATTTTCTGAATAACTTCTTCACCATGCACAACGAGGTCATTTCTCCCAAGGATGCCTATCGCAAACAGTGGGCATTGCAGTATGGCGGCACCAGCTGGGAAGTGAACCCCTGGGTGTGGGTTATTGAATTCGAGCGTATATAACGCTGGCTCAGGCTCCGGCTGGTCTGGGCCGCCGGGGCCTGTATATATCGCTTCATCACAGAAAATCACTGAAACGCTTGCTTAAGTTCGCCCTGCTGTTCCATGCTGCTATGCCCTTTTATATGGCCTGCTCGCCGGAGACTGCGCCAAACGGTCCGCCGAGGCAGGGTGAGGTTTTTCTGCTGTGGGTTGCATCATGATTAAATGGTTCCGGAAATCCAACGATGCTGTCTTTGAGGCGCTGCCCTGGCAGCAGGCGTTAGCTATTCCACTGCTTGGCGCGCTAAATGACGCCGAGCGGCAAAAGCTTATCCAGCTCGCCACACGCTTCCTGCAGCAGAAACGGCTGGTGGCACTACAGGATTTCGCGCTGGATGAGCTGAAGTCGGCCCGGCTGGCCCTGTTGTTCTGTCTGCCGGTACTTAACCTGGGTTATGACTGGCTGGATGGCTTTCACGAGGTGTTGATCTATCCCGCGCCTTTTATTGTTGACGACGAATGGCAGGATGAGTTTGGCCTGGTGCATCGCGAGAGTATGGTGCAGTCGGGTCAAAGCTGGCAGCAGGGTCCGGTGGTGCTCAACTGGCTGGACGTGCAGGATTCGTTCGATCTTTCCGGCTATAACCTGATTGTTCACGAGGTTGCCCACAAGCTCGACAGCCGGGGCAGCGACCATGCCAACGGCGTGCCGACTATGCCGCTGCGTCACGTCGCGGCCTGGGAGCACGAGCTGGATGCCGCGATGGCCAGTATTGCAGAAGAAATCGAACTGGTCGGCGAAAATGCCGCGACGATTGATGCCTATGCGGCCAGCGATCCGGCGGAGTGCTTTGCGGTTCTGTCGGAATATTTCTTCAGCGCCCCTGAGCTGCTGAACGAACGCTTTCCTTCGCTTTATCCGCATTTTTGCCGCTTCTATCGCCAGGATCCGCTTTTGCGCAACGGCGCGGGCGCGGTACATTAGCTGCGCGCCCTGTTTTAAAGATAGCCAGTTGAAAGGTCTGGACTTTTTTCCTGTTGACACGCCAGCCCGCCCTCGCTACTATGCGCCCCATCGAAACCGATTCCTCTGTAGTTCAGTCGGTAGAACGGCGGACTGTTAATCCGTATGTCACTGGTTCGAGTCCAGTCAGAGGAGCCATATTTAAGAAGCCCGCTTAAGGAAACTTGAGCGGGCTTTTTGCTTCCTGGCCCAGGCCGCTTTTAGCATGACGCCTGCTCCCAGCCGTTTTAAGCGTCTACCCGGCCCTCATTTTATTGTGCTATGTCATACAATTACACCAGGCATGGGGTAGCAGCATTGTCAGCTCTCTACCATCCAAACGCCGGCTATGGGCTGCTTTACCCATTGAGCAGGTAATAAATTCAGCCACGCCTATTCAGCAGAAGGGCCATAATTGCTGTCAGAACACAACCAGCTTCGCCAGCCGCCGTTTTTTTAACGGCAACGGGCTGGTGAGATGGCTTTTTGCGCCCCCGGCATTGAGAATAGCGCCCACGCGGTAATCCATGAAAAAAAGAGGTTATAACATGCAACAAGGACCCTTAACGGCTGAAGAGCTGGAATGGCTTGATAATATTCTGGCGCAGTATGGCACTGACGACGCGGTGCTTGATGCTTCAGAACTGGATGGTTTGCTGACCGCCCTGCTCTCTTCGCCGGAACCTGTCTCCGACGAGCGTCTGCAGGCCATTATCTGGGGTGGCGAAAACAATCTTCCGCTTTGGAACGAAACAGACCAGCAGCGTTTCACCGAACTGGTGACGCAGCATCAGAACGATATTGCCGAGCGGCTAAAAGAGTATCCCGAGCAGTTTGAGCCGCTATTCGGCACCAGCAGCGAGGAAGATCTGGAAGTCACCATCGTGGAAGAGTGGTGCATCGGCTATATGAAAGGCGTGGCGCTGAGCGACTGGTCGGCGCTGCCGGATCACCTTCAGCCTGCGCTTCATGCGATTGCGCTACACGGCAAGGAAGAACATTTCAGCGAGCTGGAAAAAATGACGGCGGAGGAGTTTGAGCAAAGCGTGGAGGCTATTAGTCACGCCGCGCTGGAACTGGCCGGCAACTGGCCGCTGCACTAAAAGCGAAGACGTGCCGCGTTGCTGAGTACGCGGCACGGCAAAGCGCACAGCTCGTTCCAGTAGCTGTAGCGCAGCGTCAGCCGATAGCGATTATTTTTCACCGTAGCCCCTTGCGCGCAGCCAGCTCATTTCAAAGCCGTACAGCTGGCCGATCGGCAACAGCGATTCGCTCAGCCTTGACGAATCGATGCTCTCTTCGGGCGTAACCGATGGCGTAAGCCAGCCGGAGAAGGCGGCAAAATACTTTTTCAGACGCGACATAAATTTCTCCTGTAAAGCGACTGGATGCGTTAAGCGGATTTAACCGCAGGCGCGCTTAGCAGGGAAATATCCTCTTCTTCCAACCTTTCCCAAAAATCAGCTTAGGGTTTTTATGGTATTCTTGTCCGCTTCAGCCGCTAAGGCTCTGGATCACGGATTAACTGATTTGCTATGCCCGCACTTGCCAAACGAAAAAACGACCCGGAAGGGTTAAAGAAACGTATTCTTGCCGGCGCGCTGGCTACTTTTGCCGAATTTGGTTTACAGGGCGCGCGCATGGAGCAGATCGCCGACCACGCCGGGACCACTAAACGTATGGTGGTCTATCACTTTACCAATAAAGAAAAGCTGTACATGGCGGTGCTGGAACAGGTCTACCAGGCTATTCGCCAGCACGAAACCGAGCTGAACCTGACCGAACTGCCGCCGCAGCTGGCGATGCAAAAGCTGGCGGAAGCGAGTTTCGACTACCATCTCTCCCATCCCGACTTTATGCGTCTGGTGTGCAGCGAGAACCTGATGCGCGGCCGTTATATCAGCCAGTCTGCACGCATTAAGGCGTTAAATCAGAGCGCGCTTAACGTGTTGGAAGAGATCTTAACGCGCGGCAAAGCCGACGGCGTTTTCGATCCAGACGTCAATACGGTAGACGTGCACCGCCTGATTAGCAGCATCTGTACGCACAATGTCTCTAACCGCTACACCTTCAATACGCTGTTTGGCGATAACGAAAGTGAACAGCAAAGTGTTGCCCGCAATCGCCAGCTGGTAGTGGATGCCACGCTGCGCTATCTGCGGCCCGGTGCCGCATAAGGTTGTACAACTTACAAATATGTTGTACAACTTTTTTCTCCTGAACCGCTGTTGTTCCAGGGTGTTTCAGCTACGCTTACTGAAGTTAACCCCTTTAGTTCGTCCCGCATTTTATCTATTGAAAGGCCTCACGCCAGGAGTTGCCAATGGCAAGCGAAAATTCCGGTTATCCACGCCGTAAGCCGGATGCCGAAGAAGGCAAAATAATGAACTGGGCGCAGAATGCGACGCTGGCCGACAGCCACGCCGTCAGCACCCCCAAAACGGAAGAAGAGCTGTGTCGCCTGATTGCGTCCAGCCGCGGTAAAATCCGCGTAATGGGCAATAAAATGTCGCCGGGCCGCGTGCTGAAACTGGCCGCCGCAGGCGATACGCTGCTGGATCTGCGTCATCTGCGAGGATTAATCGCGATGGATGAGCACAGTGCGACCTTTGCGGGCAGCACGCCCATGCATGAGATTTATGAAATACTGAGCGCCGAAGGCAAAATGCTGCCCGCCTCCCCCGGCGTTATCGCCGCGCAAACGCTGGCGGGCGCGCTGGCGACCGGTACGCACGGTCAGGGCCTGCAGCAAAGCTCTATCGCCGACGAGGCGCTAAGCATTCGTATGGTGCTGGCCGACGGCACCGCGGCGGATTTCGATCGCGATCATCCGTTCTTTCACGCCGTGCAGCTGGGCGTGGGCGCGCTGGGCATTGTGACCCAGGTAACCCTGCGCACGCGATCTTCGCTGGTCTACACCTGTTATAAAAATGCGGTCAGCGGCGATACGCTGGAGCAGGATATCTTTGACTGGAACCATAACTATGCGCTGAGTAAAGCCTGGTGGTTCCCTAACGAAAATCAGGTGCACGTCTGGACGGCTCGCGAAGCCGATAGCGAAGAGATTGCGCAGTATCGCGCCAATAATAACGATCTGGTGAAGCAGGAACAAACCAGCGATGCGATGAACGAAACCATCGACCAGACGCTGGAACATATGCGCAGCGACACCAAAATCGTGGATGAAAACGGCAAGCCGTTCCGCACCGTCACGCGTTTTAAAGATTTCTCCGACGTAACCGGCGACGTTTACCAGGTGTTCTGTCGCGGTATCGCTACGCCGCAGATCAACGTTGAAATCGGTATTCCCATGTCGCGCGTGGGTGACGTCATCCGTAAGATTAAAGACTGGCACAGCGAAACGCAGCCGCATATGCACTACCCAATTATCTTGCGCTGTACCGGCCCTTCAGACAGCTGGCTCAGCCCGGCTTACGGCGTCGATACCTGTTTCTTTGGCTTTGTGGTTTATTACGCCGAAGACGGTTCGCTTTCTGAAGAGGGCGTCAGCTTTTTACAGGCCATCGAGCGGGTGCTGGCGGCGGAAGGCGGCAGGCCACACTGGGGCAAATACTTTGACGAGTCGCTTTACCACTGGCCGGAAATTTACCCGCAGTGGCAGGCGTTTCGGCAGGTCCGTGAAACGCTGGATCCGCAGCATAAATTTGATAATGCGTTTACCGCAGCACTGTTTGATTAATTAAGGAGAATGCCAATGAAGGCATGGGCAACCCTGCTGACGCAGCCGGGCTATCTGGTGGGCGTCAGCGCGTTGAATCGCTCGCTGAAAAAAAGCGGTAGCCGCTATCCGCTGGTGGTAATGGTCACGGAAAACATCGACGCCCAAAGCCGGCAGATCCTGGAGCAGGAAGGCTGCCTGGTGCGGGAAGTGCAGCCGATCAGCCCCGACAGCAGCCTGGAGCAGCACTACGCCAACGCGCGCTTCTCCGAAGTGTGGACCAAGCTGGCCGTCTGGCAGCTGACGGAATTTAAGCGTATCGTTTTTCTGGATGCGGATATGCTGGTGGTGCAGAACATGGATGAGCTCTTTGCCCTGACGCTGGCAAAAGAGAGTATCGCCGCGTGCCACGCCTGCCGCTGCAATCCTAACAAGATCCCGAGCTACCCGAAAAACTGGACGCCGGAAAACTGCTTCTATAGCTACTGCAGGGGCGTGGATCATACGGAGCAGCCTGACGAAGTGGATAACTATCTGAACGGGGGTTTTCTGGTGCTGACGCCGGATCGCGCCGTCTATGACGATATGCTGCAAAAGCTGGCGGAGGTGAAGGATTTATCGCGCTATCTGTTCGCCGAGCAGGACTTTCTTAACGACTACTATCATCAACGCTGGCGACCGCTGCCCTATATCTATAATGCGCTGAAAACCCTTCCCTTCCAGCACAGCGCCATGTGGCACCTGCCTGAAGTGAAGAATATTCATTACATTATCGATAAACCGTGGGAGCGTCAGCCCAACCCTGAGGATCGCTACTACTCGCTGAATAAAATGTGGTGGGAGATTGCCGGTTAACAGACCACGACATTGGTAGTGTGGGGCAGCGCCATCATCTGATCGCCGCAGGTAAAAATCAGGTCGATCGGCTGAGGGAAAGAGTGTACCCGCTCACGCAGGTAATGCAGAACCGCTTTCGGCAGCTTTGGCGCAACGGCACGAGACTCACGCAGGGCCGGACCGCTCAGGCGCAGCGTCAGGCCGCCGCTTAGCGCAGGCACCTCAATAATCACCGTGGCGGGCGCGTCGCCTGGCGAAAATTCCGCAATGGCCATGTCGGAAGCAGCATGAAGCAGCGCGACCGACGCTTCCGCTTTAGCCGTCGTTCTGGCGCCAAAACGCTGTAGGTTTTCCAGCATCGCCTCGTCGCCGAGCGAGCTGTCCAGCCAGAACGGCGTTTCCCGATCCACCAGCGTCATTAAAATAGCCGTTGCCGCAGGCGAAGCGTTGCCCCATACCGGGATTTGCGGCAGCGTCACTTTTACGCCGGGTTTACTTATCGCTTTGAGAATAAGGCGGAAGGCGCGCTGCGAATCGGCAAAAGAATGGCTGAAGCTGGCAATCAAAGTCATAAATTTTCCTGTAGAAGTCATAGGCCCGTTCGGCGACGCTAAAAAAGAGCATCGGGATGGCCGTTAAGACATTAAGCATGGCAGAAAAAAGTGACAATGGCGTTAAAAATATGTGTCGTTATAGTGAAAGCAAGCCGGGTTGACGGAAGTCGCTCAGTCCCAAACATCCGGCGTCAAAAACAGCACTCTTTCGCGCTTTCTGCGCGGCAGCAGCAGATTGACCATTTTCCCCGCTTTTTTCCACAGCAGGAAAGCCTCTGCGGCTTCCTGATATTGTTCTTCATTCAGTTTTTTTCTGACCGTGGAATTAACGAAAGCCGTTACGCCAATATTAAAAATCAGGCTGCAAAGCGCGTCATATTGATTCTGGCTAAGCGGCACGGTGACGTGTTTTGCAATAGCCTGCTCGACGACCGCTAAATCTTTGCGCAGCAGCTCGGTGGATTTTTCCGCGCTGATAATCATCTCTTTGTTAACCGCAACGCCATCGACGTGGCCGGTATGGCCTACGCCAATCGTCGCTATTCCTACAGGATCCAGATAGCCACTCAGCTTCTCGCCCTCTTCTTCTTTAATAAAGCGGATACCTTTTTCGCTAATGTTCATTCTGCTTCCTGTTCGCTAATTAACGCTGTTGCCCATATGCAGCGATCGGCTGGTTGATTCATGCCGGATAAACCGACGTATTTGCTTTAATTTATGTCAGATGAACGGGCCGCTTCCCTTTGGCCCGCAATGATAAATTAACGTGCCTGACGCCACAGGGTGTCTGCCAGACCCGGCGCCCAGTCAACGGTGTAGGCAATATGCGTCTGCAAGCAAACCCAGTTGTTACCCTGACTGGTAACAATATCGCCAGTGGTGTAAGAGCCGCCCAGCACCCATGCAGGGTACTGACCGTTATCGTCATTATCGTTGTCGCCATTACCGTTGTCGTCGGAGCCGGCAGCCAGCGTGGTGACGCTCAGTACGTTACCCGGCACGGAAAGCAGGTCCTGAGAATCCACAGCGGCAACAAAGTAACGATAAGTGGTTTCTGCACGCAGGCCGCTGTCGGTATAGCTGAGCTGAGAAGCCGCCACGCGAGCGATTTCATCGCCTTCGCGGTAAACGATGTAGCCGGCAATGGCGTTGCTGCCTTGAGAAGAGCCCCACATCAGCGCAACGCTGTCTGCGGTTACGCCCATGCTGTGCAGCCGTACTGGTGCCGTGGGTGGCGTGGTGGAGGCGGCAGGATTTTGAGTGGTCACGGTAATAGCCTCGCTGCGAACGGATTCTCTGCCTGTGGCGCTGACCGCGCTGATGGTGTAGCGGTAAGCAGTGTTTGCCTCCAGGCGGTTATCCACAAAGCTCAGCTGGGAACCATGGAAGATCATATTGTTGTCACGATACAGACGGTAAGAAACGCCTGCGGTTGAAGATGCATTCCACGCCAGCGTAATGCTGCTGGTGGTGATATCGGTCGCGTGCAGGCTCGGTGGTATTGCAGGCGCGGTTTCGCCGCCGTTGCCCACAAAATCGAGATCGATAACCTGGTAGAACGCGTTACCGGTATCGGCCACTTCCCATACCGCCAGCAGCACATGGTAGCCGCGACGCTGTGGCAGCTGGATTTCATGCGTGGTTGGGCCGGTCGGACGCAGCGTCGCGCCGTGACTCCAGAAAGGCTGCTCGGTAAATTCCGCTTTAAAGAACGGCGTGGATTCAAACTGCGCGCGGCTCAGCGGCAGGTTTGGATTCCAGTCTTCGCGGGTAATAAAGTAGTTATAACGACGAGTGGAATGCGGCGCGGTAAAGGTCCAGACGAATTTCATGATTTCGCCTGATGTGACCGTATGTTTTTTCCAGTGGGTGCCTGGCTCATCCAGGAAACGGCCGTCGCCCTGGTTGGCGCTGGCAATTTCGCCATCGCGCGGCGGCACGGCGTTAGGGCTGTCAGTTGGCGCGACCGCATCAGTCAGACCGCTCTGGGTGGCCGGGAAGAATTTACCCGCCTCACGCTGGTTCAGCTGACCGGCGTTGAGTTTACCTTCCTGCCAGGCAAAGTAAGCGCGTGAAGCTGGCGTGGCGATATGACCGTGGCGCAGTGCCGGATCGGGATTATCAGACATTGTTCTATATTCTGTAGGGATTTTATTGGTGGTAATTGGCTGCCAGAGCGAGGTAGCCAGCTCGGGCGTCCAGAAAAGGTTAGAGTCATGCTGCATGACGCAGAGATAGTTACGTGACTGCCAGCTCACGTGGGCACCATCAATATAACGCACGCCCGCGCGCCACTGTTCAAACTGCGGCTCTGGCGTGGGTTCCGGGGTGGGTTCCGGGGTTGGTTCCGGGTTTGGCTGCGGTGCAGGCACCACGCCATCGCCCGCCAGGTAGCCATAGCGACGGATAAATTCCCAGTCGTAAGGTACGTTATCGCTGGTAAAACCGGCATCCCAGTTAACGGACCAGGTCATCAGACCCGCCACAGACAGACCAGCGGCTTCAAGGCGAGCCAGAGCATTTTTTACATCCTGTGGATTAATGACATAACCGGTCGCTGCCGCATCGTTATTGGTTGGCAGGCCGATAATGAATTTTTCGCTCGGGATCTTCAGGAAGTTACGGGTACCGGTGACCAGGCTCTCAGTCAGGTAATAGAGAAAATCCTCTTTAATCGCGTCGTTGCTTTGCGACACCCATTGGTTGATTTCATCAACCCAGACGCCGTCGCCGCCCTGGTTATAGAACTGCGGTGCAACGTAATCGTAATAGCCTTCAAGACCGATGATATAAGGGCTGTAATGGCCGCCATTGGTCAGGTAAGGGAATTCTGGCGCCATGCTGATGATGAAGTTCTTACCGAACTTGCGGTAGTGATCTTTCACTACGCGCAGCGCGGCAGGGATCACCGTCTGGTTATCGGCGGCGGTAATCGCAGACTGCTCCAGATCGATATCCAGGCCGTCAAAGCCATATTTGTCGCTCAGCGCGATGATACGCTCGGCCAGCGCCGCTTCGTCCCCGGCATGCATTTCGATATGCGCATCGGCGCCGCCCATAGAGATCAGAACCTTACGGCCCTGAGCCTGCACTTTTGCGATTTCGCTACGGAATTCGGCATCCGTTCCTTTATAGGGTTTGAAATCAGGGATGCGGTCGCTGTCATCCAGCACCTTCATAAAAGCAACGGCGATAATGTTATATTGCACAGGAATTTCGGACAGGGTCATTTCCGTGAAGCGGCCCTGTTTATAACCCTGGGCGCCTACGGCTGGCCAGTTGTGCCAGAAGCCCATAACGATTTTATTTTGCGCGGAACGGTTTTCGGCAATCTGACCTGCCGATAAATTTTTATAAAATGGCATAATTCCTCCATATGCATCTGCCATGATGCATATTTCATTATGTAAAATATTCTTTTTATTATGCAGCCTGCAAGAAAAACAATGCCCTTACTGCATGCGTTGTATTTTATCCAGCCGACAAAAACAGACAAACTCAATAATTAAGATTAGCCATTAATAATTAAAAGACCCTTGTTTCACATGAATTAACTACAGGAAAAATTTTTAATTTAATTTTATCAAAACACAAAATAGACACTTTTGATTATTATATTTAATGTTTAAATTACAGTAGAGCAATTTTTACACCTGTTTATTATTTGATTTTATAACCCTGTGCAAACACCAGCAAAGCATTTCATTACATCGCCGTTTAATTTGGTTTGGGTGTTTTATTAGAGAAGGAGCAGCAGATTCAGCCAGATATTCAGGTGGGTAAATAAAATAAAAATAAATTTTCTTCTATTTAATGCAAAGGTAACATGAAAAAAACCGGCCGTATCAAGGCCGGTTTTTCACTCATGGGCATTAGCCGTTTATGGGTTTTAGTTCAATCGCGTAGTCAAGACCGTTTACCTTTACCCGCAGGCATTCTCTGGCCGTGCCAACCGACGCGGTGCTGACCACCCGGCCACGCATAATCAGGTCGTTATTGTTGTTGTAACCGTAGCCGACCCGATCCGTGCCTTCCCAGTGCTGCAAAAATGCCGTTACCGGCTCGGCATCCAGCACGGCTGCTTCCACAGCGGAAACCTGGGTATAGGACTTAATAAAACGAAAATGGACGCCGCGCGAAAAGCGGTCGTGGCAGTTAGTGGTGATCAAAGCGATACAGAAGCCGGTGTATTTGGCAAGCTTCACAAAGATCTCCCCTCTGCTGCCGCCCAGCGATCTTACCCTGACCTGCGTCACCGGACAGGACCCTTCCGCTGCCCAGGAGGCGTTAAAGCTGCCGTTCACATTCTGAACAGAGATTATCGCTTCGCCCTCCGGCGTGCGTGACGTGTAGTCGATTTGTGTTTCCGGCATCGCATTAAACTGAGAGGAACCGATAATACGCATCTGCATCTGCGTGGTCCATTCTGGCATCTCAATCTCGCCCACTTTAAACCAGGTTTCCCGATCCTGACGGTTATCCATGCGTTCCTGAGAAGTGATGTACTCGTAGTTCAGCGACCCTCCGATGCGCGCGCCGTGGTTTTCAATAAATACCTGCCCTTCTTCATAAACAGGCAGCCAGCGCTCGCCGCTGTCGGAGAGATCCAGCCCCTCGCCGTTATGCACGTTCAGCATGGTAGAAATAATACGCGTGTGGTGACACTTAAGCGGGTTTTTATTGCCTTCCAGATTCAGCGCATTAATTTTCCACTGGCCGTTGGAAAGGTTGCCGGGAAATTCGGTATGCTCAATCCAGCCGTTATGCAAAACGCACTGGGTCGCGCGTGGCAGATCGATCATCTCAGATCTCACGCCGTACTGAATATTAAAGTTGCTTAGCTCGATAGCGGTAAGGTGATCCCAGGATCCGGCAGCGCGATCGGACCAGCGGCCATAGATGACGGTGCCGGCGCAGCGGTTGGCGTACCATTGGTCGATCTTACAATCCAGCGTATCGAGCAAATCCAGCGCGCGTCCGCCCAGATCCAGGAAATGCATTCCGGTCACGCGCAGATACTGGCCGCCGTGGATAATATTTTTAAAGAAACCTTTGGTGCTGCTGTTGTCCTGACCGTTCACGATAATGCCGCTGATATAAGTCCAGCGGGCGTTGACGGTAAACATATATTCGCCGTTTTTACGATCGGAAAAAAGACGGGTGTTAGGGAAATAGCCAAAGTTAACGTGCGTGCCAGAAAGGCGGAAGCGGCTGACTTCCTGATCGGAGACGTCAAATTTAGAGATAAAGAAATTGCCTGCCGGAAAGCGTATGCCGACGTTTTCGTGCATACGAATGTTGGTTTCACGATCAACAATGCGTGTCCAGTGCCACATGCGGGTAACGGCATCCAGGCAATCCGTTTTGCCATCCGGGATAGCGCCGAAATCGACCACGGTTACGCCCGCGTTATCGGTAATATGACGCTTCCAGCGGATGCCCTGGCCGGTAACGATAGTCATCCCGCCATCTTCCGGCGCCGTCTTGTCGTTAAAGTCGCTGATAAAAATACCGCCGCCGTAGCCGGTTCCTGCACTATAGGAAAGCACAATAGCCAGTTCGCCGTGGGCGGCAGGCTCGTACGCTCGTAATTCATCAACCGAGTTCAGCATCGAGAAGTTATTTTTCTTATCAGCTGAATTCGCAAGGTATACAATTCTGTCGAAGTCAATAGCTTTGCCATCTTTATCAAGTACGTTTAAGTTACTCACCCTTTCATTTAACTTAGCCTGGCGTGATGTTAAATTATCCTGGCTGTTATCATCAACAATCCTCATTTAAAGCCTCTTTATTAAGAATATATTACCTGACGGTTTCATTTTCTGATGGGTTGCAGGCTTGCATTTAGCTTTTGTTTAGGTTAACCCCGGAAAAGGCGGTTTTACCCATATTTATATCTATGTTTTTTTGGATTGGCAGAATAATAACTGAGGTCAACTCATACAATTTTAAAAAATGTGGCTCACGCGTAAAAATTAGCATCTCTATGATTAGCAAAATAAAAACAGTCTAATTTTGTAAATCACCCCCGTTCAGAGCTTTCGTAAGTATGCTATATTTTTCATAAATTTACGCCAAGTTAACAGTTGTTAAACGATCTGGAGGTTTTATGTTTCTGTCATCTAATCTGAAATGCTTTATTGTGCTGGCGAAAGAGAAGTCATTAAAGAAGGCTTCTGAGATATTATTTGTTACCTCCTCCCCTATTTCCCGACGGATAAAAATATTAGAAGATGAGCTGGGATTTAAACTATTTTCACGCACGGATCATGATTTTACCCTGACCAAAAAAGGGTTGGAACTCTACGATAAAATAATGCCGCATTACGATAAGATGACCGAGCTGGAAGACTATTTTTCACGAAAAAGAACCAACGTTAATATCCGTCGAGGCCTGATGATTGGCGTAGAAAACCTCAACCCCTTTTTATTCAACCTGCTGGTAAAAACCCGTAAGAAGACTGAAAGTGTCTCTTATTGTTCCTGCGATACTAAAACCTCGGTGGAATCGCTCCTTTCTGGCGAGATACACGGCGTTATTTCCCATCGGGAAATCAACGATAACGGCATCATGTCGATGAATTTTTTCAGCGAACCCGCATGCTATCTTTATTCTAAAAAGTTCCCTGACTCTCAGCTTAGCGATATAAAAAACACCCCCGTTATCATTCCTACCAACGGCTTTTACGAACACTATGTGAAAAACGCACACGCCAAAATCCTCACTATGTGCCCCACGGCCCAGGTTATTATCGTGGATGATATTTATGATTATATTTCTTTGATCGCTAATGGCGAAGCCGTCGGGCTAATCAGTGAATCAATGGTATCGTTTTATCAAAGGAAAACAACTAATTTCAATGAGTTAAGTTACAGGGTCGAAAAGTTATTCCCGGAGCTCAAAACCTACATCTACTATCTGAAAGAGCGTGAGTTCTCTTTGAAATATGCGTTGGATACCGTTGATGCCGCACAGGTAAATGCGTGATTACAGAGACAGGATGTCTCTCTTTTAACACTCTTACAGGGTGAGGGCCAACGGGAAACGCATCAGGAGAAGACTTTGTCCTTGTCTGGTGTGATAAAGCAGGGTGGCAGAGTTAATGACGGCTATCAACCGCGACGGCGAAAAGCGGACTATCCCTGGCGTATTATCATCCAGGAAGAATAAGAAAGGATAAAACCCTTCATAACATTTCTACCGTCATTATGACCGACAGCCATCGCTTAACGAGAGATAAAAGAACGCAACGGCACGCTGTTTTCAGGAGCGACGATTTGATAACGATATATTATCTGGCCCGACTTTAACGTGCAGTACGCTTTCAGTAAATTCCTGTTAATGTTCGATGCTCGATTAATAAAACGCAGCAGATAAGCGTATCCGGACACGCCATCAGTTCGTCCACTTCCCCAGGCGCGTTTTCAAAGCGCATAAAGTCTTTGCGCCGGCGATCGATCGGCGTGACTACGGTGCACACGGTCATAGAATCGGTAATTTTAGATAAACTTACGTGCGCCTTGTACCGGTAATAATCCCTGCGGTTTCCGGATGCCTTACCCGCTGTAAACAGGCACCGGGTGAAAGCCGACAGCATCGGCAAGGTTTACATTACTGTAGAGGATGTTCATGCCATCGCCTGACTCATCAGCCCAAACGCCCGTACGTCCTGCGGCTGCCAGGGGATGCCTTTATACATGGTAACGGGTTCGTCAACCTGAGCCATACCCAGGGCAGCGAGCCACTCACCCAGCCCGCAGGCGCTGTCGGTGTCGATACGGACGAAGGTGCCTTCCAGGCCGGCAAGCAGCTCGCTGACCAATACTTTTGCCTGCTGTAGATTGGCACAGATAATCGGGCCGATGGCGAAACCGTGTCCGAAGCGGCGCAGGCAGGCGAATCCCACCGTTTCATCCTGTTCTTCCAGTACCAGAAAGCGGTCTGCGCTGGCAAAAAGCTCGGCGATCAGTGCCGGGCGATGCTGCCCGTGAGCCCTGGCTTCCAGCTCGCTCAGCGCCGTCAGCTCTTCGCGGCGAGCGGGGCGCAGACTTTGCGACGCCTGTGATAAAGCGCGTTCACCCGGTGCCAACGCGCCACATTGATGCTGCTCAATCGTTCCCGTGACCACAAACCCCAGCTTTTCATACAGCTCTTTGCCCATTTTCGTGGCGTGCAGGCGCAGCTGATGCCCTTCCAGCAAGGCCAGCGCCGTCTGCATAAGCCGTGTGCCGATACCTTTGCCCTGCGCTTTTTTAGCGACAATCACCAGACCAAGGGTGGCATAGTCGCCCCAGCGCCAGTAAAGCACGGTACCGATCAGCTCGCCGTTTTCCATCGCTGCCAGGCCTTCACCCAGTGCCAGCGCCTGCTGCCAATCTTCACGACGGTGCGGCCAATTTAGCCGCTGCGTCAGCGCATAAGCGGCATCAAGGTGATGCTCGTTCATCGTTGCTATGTTCATGCTTTTCTCCTTAAGTCATGCCAGGCTGTTGCAGGATGCTGCCGTCTGTCAGTCTGGCATAGCGGAACGGCACAGGATCGACCACCGGAAAAAAATCGGCCGCTAAATCAGCTCCCCGGCACCTGTTTCTCGCAGGAAAGCGTCAGGCCCGGTTCAGCCTGAAGTATTTGCGCCGGACTTTAAACGTGGGATAAAACTACCGCTGCATAGCGCAGCCCTTGTACGGCGCAGGTGTGGACGGAGATAACAATGCATAAGTGAGACCAGAAAAATTATAACGCGGCCGGATAATGCCAGAAATTGCATAACAGAAATTTATGCGGTGAATAAGGGGAAGCTTATTACATACGCCATTGTTATCGGCGCGCTGCCGTTTGCCACGCTTTTGCCGTAGCCTTTGCGAGGCACCTTAATAGCCGTCTTACCGGTAGCGGCGTCAATCGCTTCCGCCTCGATAAACAGCCCGGCATTCTGGCTGCGGTGTCCGGTGGCGGCCAGCACCGCGGCAATCGGCTTTCATTGCTGTTCTTCGGAGCGTCGCTGTAATCTTAAATCTGAAAATCCAGCACCGGCTCCACCGCGTCATGCGTGGAAAGCGCCTTGCGCTTAATCTCTTCCAGCGACAGGTTGGCGT
Source organism: Erwinia sp. 198 (assembly GCF_003937915.1). Classification (GTDB taxonomy): domain Bacteria; phylum Pseudomonadota; class Gammaproteobacteria; order Enterobacterales; family Enterobacteriaceae; genus Erwinia; species Erwinia aeris. The sequence goes on from NZ_RHUM01000003.1 coordinate 56,316, forward strand.
TGCACAGTTCCAGGAACTGCCAGACATAGTTGCGCTGTAGCTGTCCGCGCTTCAGCCCCAGCCAGACGGTATTGGATTCAAACAGGTGTTTGGCTTCCAGCCGGGTCAGCGCGGCCTGCGCATCCAGCTGGCAGGCCTGATCCGCCAGCACGCCCACGCCCAGCCCCAGCTCGACATAGGTTTTTACCACGTCAGAATCCTGCGCGCTGAGCACAATATCCGGCGTCAGCCCGGCGGCATAAAAGGCGCGGTCAACGCGGGAACGGCCGGTAATGCCCTGGCGATAGGTAATTAAGGGATAGCGGCTGAGCGCCGCCAGCGAAACCGGCTGCTCCTGCTCCAGCGGATGCCCTTTTGGCACCAGCAGCGCATGATGCCAGCTGAACCAGGGAAAAGCCGCCAGCGACGGATTATTGACGACCTGTTCGCTGGCAATACCGATATCGGCTTCGCCCGCCATCAGCATGGCGACAATCTCCTGCGGCGTGCCCTGATTTAACTCCAGGCGAACACCGGGATAGAGCGCGCGAAACGCTTTGATCACCTTCGGCAGACTATAGCGCGCCTGGGTATGCGTGGTAGCGATGGTCAGCACGCCGCTGGATTCGTTGGTAAAGACATCGGCCAGGCGGCGCACCTTTCCGGCTTCATCCAGGATGCGTTCGGCAATACTCAGCAATGCCTTGCCCGGCTCGGTCATACCGAGCAGCCGCTTGCCGCGACGGATAAAGATCTCCACGCCCAGCTCATCTTCCAGATCGCGTATATGGCGGCTGACGCCGGACTGGGAGGTAAAGAGCGCATTAGCCACTTCGGTCAGGTTAAACTCGCAGCGTGCCGCTTCCCGGATGATTTTAAGTTGCTGAAAATTCACGTGCGCCTCTCCCTCTGTTATCTGTTGGTTTCAGCCATGTTAATAAGGCACATTGATAGCAACAAATAATAAAAAGAGGTTTTATATGCTTTTTAGCGATATAGCAGTGAGGCGCGCTGACGCGCGCCCGCAGAAAGGCTTTAGCTCACCAGCATCAGTTCACGATCTTCAATCGTTGGCTTATTGAGCAGCGACAGCAGGATATTTTTTACCGCCTGCGCAGAAGGAGAAAGCGGCGAGCGCGCCGAAACGTTCAGCGACAGCGGCAAATTCAGCGTCGGGCTGTTGATGCGCGCCATCCACGCATCGGCGGAGCTGACCAGCGCACGCGCTGCGGATTCCGGCAGCACGGTGACGCCCATACCGCTGGAGACGGCGGCGGTCAGCGTGGCGATCGATTCAATTTCACCGATGATGCGGGCGCTCAGGCGGCGAAGCGAAAATGCTTCATCGACGCGTTTGCGCACGGCGCTGTAGTCGCGCGGCAGAAACAGGTTCATTTTGGCCACGTCGGCTAAATCGACGTTTTGTCCCGGGCAGTCGGTTGCGCCAACCAGATAAAGTTCTTCTTTCATCAACGGCAGGCTGGTGATGCCGGCGGACGGCGCGCGGTCGTAAAGTACGGCCATATCAAGCTGACCATCCATCACTTTTTCGTTTAGCGATGCGCCGCTGTTTTCGTGCAGATAAACCAGCACTTCCGGAAACTGTTCGCGCACGGTTTGCAATAAAGGCATGGTCAGCGAAGAGGCTGCGGTACCCGGTGCCAGACCAATCGAAACCTGGCCGGTCAGCGTCTGTCCGGCATTGATCACTGCCGTTTGCGCCTGTTCACACTGCCGTAAAATGGTACGGGCGTGGGCGTATAAAATCTTCCCGGCTTCCGTAGGCGTCACGCCGCGTTTGGTGCGGATAAGCAGCTGCTGGTCCAGCTCGTTCTCCAGCGTGGCAACCTGCTGACTGAGCGCAGGCTGCGCAATATGCAGCACCTCTGCGGCCTGGGTCAGGCTACCGATATCGACGATTTTTACAAAATATTTCAGTCGTCTTAAGTTCATTTTGCCTCCGTCACGGAACGTCATTGTTACTGGCGCTAAAAGATAAGTTTTTACTCTGGTGCGGGTTAATAATTGCAAGTGACGTGCCAGAAACTTCCGGCTGCGCTTTCAGCCCATTTGTTTCAGGCTAACCGCAGGTAAAATAAGAGAATCTGATTACCCCTAAAGGAGTAACACTTTTTTTAATGCCTTCACCGGCCGCCTTGCCTGCACCGATGAGGTGCAAAATATGCTGTCAGGCTGTGCATGGTAACGTTTACATAGCATAAAAAGACGGCGACCGGGCGAAGTACAGGAGCCGGCCTGGCCCCTGCTGACTAGCGCTTTTTACGATTGCGGTACATATCCACCGACACGGCGCTGACAATAATAATGCCTTTGATAATGTCCTGAATGTAGGCGTCCACGCCAACAAAGGTAAAGCCGCTCTTAATCAGCCCTAAAATCACCGCGCCGATCAGCGTACCTGTAATCCGCCCGACGCCGCCCATCAGGCTGCTGCCGCCAATGACCGCCGCGGCAATCGCATCCAGCTCGTAGGACATCCCCATGCTGGACTGGCCGCTGCTGACGCGCGCCGCCAGCACCACGCCAGCCAGGCCGGACAGCCCGCCCGCGAGGGTATAAACAATCACCAGATATTTATTGACGTTAATCCCGGAAACTTTCGCCGAGGTCATATTGCCGCCAATGGCGTAAACGTACTTGCCGTAGCGGGTGTGTTTCAGCGCGATATGGAAGATGACCGCGACCACCAGGAAGATAACCACCGGCATTGCGCCCTGGCCGATGGCGGTAAAACTGTCGGAAAGGAAGCTAATCGGGTTGCCCTGCGTGTAGTATTGCGCCAGCCCCCGCGCAGAAACCATCATTCCCAGCGTGGCGATAAAAGGCGGAATACCGGTTTTAGTGATCAGCGCGCCGTTGACCACCCCGCAAAGCAATCCTACGCCGACCCCGGCTACAATCGGCACCGCAGCAGGCATGTTCACCAGCGACGGGAACATCGGGGAGAGGCTGTCGGAGGTTTGCGCCAGGCTTGCCGCCACTACGGCGGTTAAAGCAATGACCGAGCCGGATGAGAGATCGATCCCCGTAGTGATAATCACCTGGGTCACGCCAACCGCGATAATGCCGATGATGGCGACCTGCAAAATAATCAGCACCAGCCGGTTTGGATTGAGTAAAAACGATTGATCGCGCACGTACCAGCCCGCCGCTTCAAATATCAGCGCGATGGCGACCATAACGATAAAAATGCCGGTATCCTTTGGCATCCTCCCCTTAAAAGTGCTTAAAAACGTTGCCGAAGACGGCTGTTGGCCACTCATTTTTACGTCGCTCATGGTTTCAGCCCTTATTCAGACGCCAGTGACAAAATGGATTCCTGATCGGCCTCTTCTTTATTGAGGATGCCGGTGATGCGGCCGCCGTGCATGACCATTACCCGATCGCTCATGCCGAGTATTTCCGGCAGCTCAGAAGAAACCATAATGATGGCGACGCCGCGATTCGCCAGTTCGCTGATTAGCCGGTAAATTTCCGCTTTCGCGCCCACATCGATGCCGCGCGTCGGCTCGTCCAGGATCAGGACTTTGGGCTGGGCCAGCAGCCAGCGGGCGATCAGCACCTTTTGCTGGTTGCCGCCGCTGAGGTTATTGATAATTTGATCCATAGTGGGCGTTTTGATGTTCAGGCGGCGGATCTGCTCCATGCAGTCCTTAGCCATCTGGATATGGCTGACGAAACCCGCCCGGCTGCTATATTCCGGCATATTGACGATGCTCATGTTTTCCATTACCGACAGCACCAGAAACAGACCGGACTTTTTACGATCTTCGGTAAGAAAAGCCAGCCCCTTTTCTATCGCCGTGGCAGGCGAATCTATCTTTACCGGCACGCCGTCAATCAGGATTTCGCCGCCGTCGGGGCTTGTCATGCCAAACAGGCTTTCCATCACCTCGCTGCGGCCCGCGCCGACCAGCCCTGCCACGCCCAGAATTTCACCACGGCGCACGCCGAAGCTGACGTCGTGAAACACACCTTTACGCTGTAAATGGCGTACCGTCAGCACCTCTTCACCAATGGCCGTGTTGAACTTAGGAAAAAGCTGGGTCAGCTCGCGTCCGACCATCTGGGTAATCAGCGACTGCCGCGTATAGTCCGCCGTTGCGCTGCTGCCGACCCAGGCACCGTCGCGAAATACGCTGACCTCATCGGTAATCGCAAAGATTTCATCCATTTTATGGCTGATATAGATGATGGCTTTACCCTGCTCTCTGAGATCGCGGATGATAGCGAAAAGATGCGAAACCTCGGTTTCGGTCAGCGCGGAGGTTGGCTCATCCATAATCACCACATCCGCATTCCAGGATACGGCTTTAGCGATCTCTACCATTTGCTGCGAGGCGATGCTCAGCTCGCCTACCAGCGCCTCAGGCGCAAGACGAATGTTTAGTCTGGTTAACAGCTCGCGAGTCTGGCGATTAAGGCTGCCGTGATCGACAAAGCCGTATTTCATCGGCTCGCGGCCCAGCCAGATGTTTTCCGCCACCGTCATACAGGGCACCAGGTTAAGCTCCTGGTGGATCATCGAAATGCCTGCGCGCAGCGCGTCCAGCGTGTCCTGAAACGCTACCGCCTCGCCCCTGACGCGGATTAAGCCTTCATCCGGACGATAAATCCCTATCAGGCATTTCATCAGCGTGGATTTTCCGGCGCCGTTTTCGCCCATCAGCGCGTGAACGCTGCCGGGCCTGACCCGTAAAGAGACGTTGCTCAGTGCCTTTACGCCAGGGAAAAACTTGCTGATGCCTTCGGCTTCAAGTGCATATGCGGTCATGATGCACCCCGGCTATTTCTGGTTCAGGCTGGTAAACTTCGCCATGTTTTCTTTGGTGATCAGCTGGAAAGGGATATCGACGTCTGATTCCACGCTTTCGCCTTTCGCCAGCTTCACCGCCGCCTGTACCGCGCCCTCACCCTGGCCTTTCGCATCCTGAAAGACGGTGGCAACCATTTTGCCGTTTTTGATCATTTGCAGCGCGTCCGGCGTGCCGTCAACGCCCGCTACCAGCACATGGCTGCTATTTTTGCCCAGCGCCTGAAGCGCGCCAATCGCCATTTCGTCGTTATTGGCAGCGATCGCCTGAATATCGTCACCGGCAGTGAGCCAGTTGCTGACCACATCTACCGCATCGTTACGCATAAACTTCGCGGTTTGCTCCTGAACGATTTTCAAACCGGGATATTTCGCGACAATCTCCTTTACGCCTTTAGTCCGTTCACGCGTCGATTCATTGGCCAAATCGCCTAACAGGATGGCGACGTTGCCTCGATAATTCATTTGCTTAGCCAGTGCTTCCATCTGCAAACGTCCCGCCAGCTGCGAATTGGAACCCACATAGGCCATTTTTCCCGTCAGTTCGGCTGCGGGACGGCGGTTGATAAATATCAGCGGGATGCCCGCTTTGCTGGCCTGATCCATGATCGGTTTAACCGCATTGGTGTCGACCGGATTGACGATAATGGCGTCCACGTCCTGCCCGATAAAGTTCTGCACCTGCTGTAGCTGCTGGGAAACATCGTTTTTGGCGTCTTCTACCTGTCCTTTAACGTTTTCTTTTTGAAGTTCTTTTTGCATAGAGTTGCGAACGATGGTGAGAAAGTTGTCGTCAAACAGCGCCATTGAGATCCCAATCTGGAGATCTTTTGCCAGCGCGACAGCGGGCAGCGAACAGACCAACAGTAACCCTGCAACGAATTTTTTCATGATAGAGCCCTTTTGTGATTAGCTTGTGCGGCTGGCTGGACCTCGAATGAAAGATATCTTTTACATTCACACAACTTCACCGGCGCCTGGAGAACATATTTAAGCGGTAATAAGGCAATTACTCGGCCAGATCCCTCCCGGGGATTCATGATAATTATCAAAGTATTAATTTAATTTTCCAGCGTTTACCTTGCCGACACATAGCGGTCGGCTTATTTATCAGTGCAATTGTTCCATAATTAAAATTTTTGAAACTTTTTACATAAAAGCACCGAAACGCACGTTTTAAAAATGCCAAATAATAAAATTTTGACACACCTCTAACATCAGCAAGGCATTCGCCGTAAAGTGCGATCTGGCGCAAGAGATTGAATTTTGCCCGAACGGGCGAGAAACAGAGCGGGTTGCTGATTTTGCGGTCGAACGCGCGGGAAAATCGCATTCGGCCTTTGACACGCCCGGATGCGGCCGTTACTATGCGCCCCATCGAAACCGATTCCTCTGTAGTTCAGTCGGTAGAACGGCGGACTGTTAATCCGTATGTCACTGGTTCGAGTCCAGTCAGAGGAGCCATATTTAAGAAGCCCGCTTAAGGAAACTTAAGCGGGCTTTTTGCTGGATTAAACCCCATCAGGCTTTCGCAGAACTGTGGGTTGACACCTTAGCGCACCATTTTTCTACGCGCTGCGTTTTTTTCAGCAAGGTCTGATAATTAAACAGGCCGCACCCCAGGCGCCCTCACTGCCTTCATCATGGATATCGGAAATAATCTGTTCGACCCGGTAACGATCGGAGATATTTTCGCTGACATAGGTTTCTACTCGTTCGAATTTATTCAGTACTTTCTGCGCCCCGCTGAGCAATTCGCCATCTGCTGCCGAATAATAGTAAGCAAATACGCCAAATTTTATGGATGAGGCGTCGCGGTTAATAGAAAGTACTGAGGTTATCCTTTCAATATCGTGATACCAGCCCGACGGGCCGCCCGGCTGGTTTTTGACTTCGATTACCGCTCGCGGCTGGGCTTTTCCCCACCACAGCAGAAGATCGAAACGGCCGCTCAAACGCGCCTTAACCGGCTTTGGCCCCGGCGCTACCGCGCCAGCGTGATCCATTGAGCTAAACCCATTGCTTTCAAGCGTCACGAATTTAGCGCCCGGCATGTCGCTTAGCGCTTTGGCAATATAGGTAGTGAGCATATATTCCGCAGCTGTCCAGACCCAGTATCCACCGGACATTTGGCGATAATCTTCATGCGCTTTTTCTATACCTGAAATGATAGCGCCACTAATTGTTTCAGTTGAAACGACAGCCATTTGGTCATCCTTATTAAAAAAAAGGATAAGCCTATACCGCAGAGCCGATTTCTATGCCCTTAATAACGTTAATTATTAACCTTAGTTCGAAGCTTAAAGATAAACCTTTACGGGAAATTTTGTCATAATGCCTATTCTTTAGCCAGCGCTGTGTTTTTTATTTATTTTTGGCACCCGAACGGTGAACTTATTTTTTTGCTTATATTTGAATTAGCTGCATCTAAAAATCACATTTCTCCTTTGATAGTCTGCTGCGTCTTCGTTATGGATAGCTATTCCAGATAGTGACCGGTTCTTTGGCATCTGCTTGTGTTGCTCAAAAATCGGTAAGCCCAGCGGCAGGAAGGTAAGAGGTTAAGCATTCTCTCGTTAGCAGAGTGATAGCTGGCTTGCAGACTGGATGATTTATAAACCTGGTTTCGCGCCCAGTATGCCGCTCCTGAATGAATTTATACTGTTCAGTGTTGTTCATCCCGATATTCCTCTGGCAAGTAGCCGTTGATGGGACGCTGGCTGGCAGTGACGCTGCCGGAAAGTTAACCGGCAAACTGGCAGAGCCGGGCCAGACAACGCCCCTTTATCAACGCGACTATTTTAACCTCATCACATCTGCTCGCTATTGTTCCATAGCTTAAGGAACCAGGCGGTTTTTCCGTTCACTTACTCTTTCTTACCTTGCAGTAAAGCCGGACCGGGCTGCCCTTGCCTTGCCGGTTTGCTACCCGAAGCAAATAAAAAGGAAGATTTATGTCAACATCCTTAAGCAGTGCTCTTATTCCCTTGTTCAATTACCTCAGGCTAACGCCTGAGGTACGGGGCGATGAAGAAGCCTTTGAGTTAGTGATGTGGTCGGATTTATCGCTGCGGCTTTTGCATTATCCCGGTAACCACATCACCTTTAGCTGCCTGCTACCTTTCAGAACGGCTGATGACATCACCACTGAGCTTCTCTGGGAATTTCTGCAGGCAAATTTGATGAATGAAGATTTCCCTCCCATTGTGCTGGCGGCTTCGGCAAACAGTAACGAGATAGTGGTATGGTCACGTTTGCCAATGAACGCGGCAGATCCTCAGGCCCTGATTGCGCTATACGAAAATATCGCTTTTTATACTCATGCGCTGGGACAGCGTCTGGGCATCATCAGCCAGCGCCTTCCTGATGAAGTGGGAGCCTGATTATGATGCGTATATTTTCTTCTGGCAGCAGCCGCCAGACTCAGCAGAGCCAGCCCGCTCATCAGAGCCTCAGCGCGACACAAATGCAGGCATCCGGCCCCTTTCAGCATCAGGTCAGGGTAGTTTCACCACAAACGCTGCAAAGCATGGATCTGGCGGCGCAAGTTCAACAGGAAGTGCGTACGCAATTAGGGCGCGGTGGTAATCAGTGGTTGCCGCTTGTTGCCGATAAGGGAGAAAGTGCAATGCGCGGTATTATGGCCGTGCGCGCTACGGACCGTTTTAGTCATGAAGCCAGTGAGCGCTTTATACAACGGTTTCCTGACGCGGCGACAGGCCTGGATCGTGCTTATGCAAGTGGACACAGCGTCCTGAAAGTACAGGGAGCACATTGTCAGGGATTTGCCGATCTGGCCTACACGCATGTGGCAGCCAGAGGAGCCAATAAGCCCGTGTTTAATACTCTCTACAATAATGACCATGTGCTGGTGCTGTTAGGTGACAAACGTCAGGAAGATCCGGTAGTGCTTGATGCCTGGCAACATCTGCCTATTGTGACCACGCTGGATAACAGCAAGCTCGATCCAGGCAGGCTTGACGTTATCCAACAGCGAAACGATCCCCGCCCCGATCCGCACGCCCAGTGGGCGCTGCGCCATGTCCGTACCATGCCAATGGCGGAGATTGAGGATATATTAACCTCGACTACCTATCCGCCGGTGGGGAAAAAGTTTGTCAAACATATGGTAGAAAGCGCGCGAGCAAACGAACCAGGACGTTATGACGTACGCTCGCTGGCGAAAGATCCCAGTACCCGCTTCACTGACGATCCCGCCCGGGCGGCGAAGCCTTTTGACGTCATGTCTGCGTCATCCCTGTCCAGTGCCCGACGAACGATTGAGAAATATGAACAGGCTGCAGCTGCCGATCCCGGAGGCTATGGCAAGGCAAAGCGTTTCTGAATACGGTATCAGTGAACGGCGCTTTACGCCTGCGTAAGTGCGCCTGCATCCGACCTTGTCTGAGTAAAAATTTACTCGTCGGCCGGTCGTTTACGACACACTTGTAGCAACCTGCAGCATGGCAGAAGAAATGTTTTTGGTCTTATCTCAGGATCAGTGATGAGGAACGCCTTCTAACCTGCGGAATTTTCAACAAAATGCTGATTTATTCAGCAGCCAGTTAAAAAGGTGCAATCAGGCTTTGACATCCTTCTGCCCTCTGGATATTATGCGCCCGTTCCAACAATTCCTCTGTAGTTCAGTCGGTAGAACGGCGGACTGTTAATCCGTATGTCACTGGTTCGAGTCCAGTCAGAGGAGCCAGATTTAAGAAGCCCGCTTAAAGAAATTTAAGCGGGCTTTTTGCATTGATGTTTACCATAGCGTTTAAACGTGAAGGCTTTTATCGTTTTGTGCATTTATTATTTACCTGCAACGGCCCGTTGCGAAAATATTCTTTCTTAGCAGGCCGGGTCTATTTCGGCTTCGCCGGGTAAATTCGCCGACGCACAGCTTTTCCGTGAAAAGAGAAAGGCCATGCGCTGGCTGAACAACTCAAGCGATATTGCCTTGTCCTGCTGGCTCTCCTGTTCTGGCTAAAGCGCTTTATAGCGCGCTGCCGCTTCCGCCTGTCTGATATCCGCAAGCAGAGCCTGACGAGCAGCATCAAGGGCATCCCAGCGTGCCGCATCATGTAAAGGCGGAATGGTCACGCGTTCCCGGCGGTCAAAGCCAACCAGCGCGGCATCGACCAGCTCGCCCACTTCCATCATTTGGGGCAAGGTGCGGGTATCAATGCCTGTCCGCTGCCAGATTTCCGTATAGGTTCCGGCAGGAAGCACCGCCTGCACGTAAATGCCTTTGGAAGAGAGCTCGTGCTCCATCCCCTGCGATAAAAAGAGAACAAAGGCTTTGGTCGCGCCATAGACCGACATGCCAAATTCAGGGGCCAGGCCGACAACGGAGCCGATGTTGACGATCGCGCCGTCACCAGCTTCGACAAAGCGTGCCGCCGCCGCCCTCGCCAGTCGCGTCAGCGCCGTTATGTTAAGCGCTATAAGCTGCTCGATCGCATCAGGCTCCTGACCGATAAAGTTACCCGACTGGCCGACTCCCGCGTTGTTGATAAGAATACCAATCCGCGCATCATCACGCAGACGAGCTTCGACGGCCGTTAAATCTTCCGCCTGAGTTAGGTCAGCAGGCAGAACGTCGACGGAAATCCCCCTTTCGTGCCGCAAACGTTCTGCAAGGCTCTCCAGTTTTATCCTGTCGCGAGCGACCAGCACAAGGTTGTGGCCCCGTGAGGCGAATCGTTCCGCGTATACAGCGCCAATCCCTGTAGAAGCGCCGGTAATAAGAACTGTCGATTGAGTCATAATTATTCTTCTCTGTTAAAAAATAAATGAGAGCGGCACCTGGCGATACAGACAGCATCGGGGCGCGGGCAAGGTTATGCGTTAACGGCGCCATCAAGGCCGTAAGGGGGAAACAAGTGCTGGCGCTTCCCCTGCCAATAAACGTCCGATGACGCAAATTAATGATGGTGATCGTAATCTAAAAAGTCAATGGGTTTGATTACGATCATCATCAATGTATACTGAGTGTGGAAATAACAGGTGGAAAGGGTAGACCGATGAAGGTGTCGAAAGAGCAGGTTCGTGAAAACCGCAGGCGCATTGTCGAAACGGCTTCGGAGCTGTTTCGCGAGCGGGGCTACGACGGTGTGGGCGTGGCGGAGCTGATGTCAGCCGCCGGTTTAACCCACGGTGGGTTCTACAAGCACTTTGGTTCCAAAGCTGATTTGATGGCAGAGGCGCTGGGCTGCGGTTTTGCGCGCTCCGCCGAGAATGCTTCAGGTGCCGGTAGGGAACAATTTGTTGAACACTACCTGTCAAGGCAGCATCGGGATACGATGGGAAAAGGGTGTGTGATTTCGGCGCTGGCGGCCGATACGGCGCGTCAGCCTGAATCAATCAAGACAGTATTTGCGGCGGGTATTGAAAACCATTTGGCCCGTTTAGCTCATAAAGAGCAGGCAAGCGCCGAAACGCGTGCCGACCTGCTTGCTACCCTTGCACAGCTTGTCGGCGCACTGGTGCTGTCACGTGCCTGTCCTGATGATTCTGCCCTGGCCGATGAGATTCTGGCTGTTTGCCGCTCGCGTATTCTTGCTCGGGAAGACGAGGCGAAATAATTTTCCGATTTAAAAAAGCCCGCTTTTACAGCGGGCTTTGTGCCTTGCGGCAAGCCGCCATCAGCTACAGGAGATCCTGCCAGGTCATAATCAGCTTTGCCGGCAAGGGTTCCGCCAGCAGCGCGGCGTCCGGCTGCCAGCTGTCCCAGGCACGGAAAGCGCTGAAATCAAGCCCGGTCAGGGTTTCCAGCGCGCTGACGGCAACGCGGTATTCATCCACATTGGGCACCGCTTCCGGCTGCGCCTGCGGCAATACGCGGCGCGGTTCGTCCAGCAATTTATCCTGGCTCACCAGCAGTGCCGTAGCCTGCGGCTTGCCCTGCGGTCCGATGCGCAAAACGACCTTCCAGAACATCAGCGGCACCGCTACATCCGCATATTGCCTGCTCTGATCGTTAAGCACCGGCCCGGTCAGCACGCTGATCCGCTGCTTTGACTGCAGGACGCCAGACTCAAGGATGTAGCGCTCAACGCCCTGCCAGTACTGCAAACTCTGATTAAAGCGGAAATGCTGCGGTGAGCAGTTGGTAAAGTGAAAAGTATCTTTATTGGCGCGAACCGCTTCGGCCGCGCTGCCCCAGGTGGGATCGCTGCGGCGGGTCAGATGACCCCGATCGAACCAGCGGCTGAACTCGCTGTAAAACGCCTGACCGGTGACGAAACGGCTGTCGATACGGCTGTCTTCATACCAGCGGTCGCCCTCCGGCAGCAGCGAAGGCTGTCCACTGTCGCGATCGATATTGATATAGCTCGCGCCATCAATGTTGGTGGCGGTAAAAAAGGCCAGCCGCCGCTCGCCGCTCATCAGCAGAGAAAAATGCTGATAGTCGAGCCTGGCCTCTGCGCCTTTGCTGCCGTCGCGCAATGGGGCGACTTCCGCCGCGCGCGGAGCGATAATCTCCGCCATATCAATATGCGTACCGGCAAGAAAGTCGGCCTGATAACCATCACGATTACCATAATTGCTCTCCGGCGCGGCGGCGCTGGCGACGGGACGCAGCGGCGTGGCGTCCGAAGTTAACGCCTGCATCAGCTGTGCCTGCATATCGGCGGACAGCTGCGGCAGCTCGCCTTTCAGCCAGTCGGTTAAGGCGCTGAGGCGTATGCCTTCATTAACCCATTTTTCGCCGTCCTCAACGGCACCGTGGTGTAGCGCCACCAGCTGCCAGCCGTCGTTGAAAACGGGCGCGCCGGACGATCCGCCCTCGCTGTCGGCTTCGTAATGCAGAAACTGCTCGTGCCGCGCCAGCAGCGCATTATTACGCAGCGTGAGCTGCTGTGGCGCGCCGCCCGGATGGTGGATAAGGTTCAGGCTGATGCCCAGCGCATGTTTATCGTTGCGATCGTTAAGCGCCAGCGGCAACGGCGTCTCCCCGCTGCCGCTAAGGGCTTCGCCCAGCGCAATCAGCGTGCAGTCAAACGCCTCTGTTGGACTGGTCAGCCAGAAACGCTCTGCATCCAGCGTGTAAAGCCGCCCGTCGCTAATTTCGCCGGTCTCGCTCTGACGGAAGCCGAACTGTACCGTCACCGTGCCTGAAGCAGGCGGTTCAGGCAGCACGTGATGGTTGGTGATAAACAGGCCGCCGTGGGTCAGAAAGCCGCTGCCCTCAGGAATGCCGTCTTTGCGGATCAGCCCTACCGCCCGCGCCGAACTCAGGCCCTGCTGCAAAAAAGAAACCGGCAGCAGATCGCACTCGCCAATAATCAGGCTCTGCCGGGTTCGCTGCTGAAAAGCATAGCGCTGCGCGCGTCGCCGATCCGGCTCGGCCTGCTCACCCTGCGCCAGGGCCGCGCGGGTTTGTTCTCGTTGCTCTGCGGTCAGCGCCAGTCTTGCAGCAATCAGCTCGTTAATTTTCATTCGCCTCTCCATGCCAGGGATATGTGCCTTTTAACCATAGCTGCTGCCTGTGACGGAACAAGCGCTACGCTGTTACGCCCTCGTCATGCCGTTCCGGCTGCTGCGATATTTTATCGGCGTCATGGCCAGGTTTTGCCGTGAAACGGTGCAAAAATATTGCGGCGTGCTGTAACCGCACAGACGGCTGATTTCGGCCACCGGCAGCGAGGTGGTTTCCAGCAGCTCCTTCGCTCTGGCAAATTTCTCATCCTGGATCACCTTATGGATCGTGGTGCCCAGCTCGGTCATAAATTTTTTATCCAGATTGGAACGAGAGGTGCCGACCGCTTCCAGAACTTGTTCAACGGTGGCGCCCCGGCAGGCGTTTTTACGGATAAACCCCATCGCCTTCACCACCATAGCGTCGATAATCGATCGGTAATCGGTAGACTGCCGGGCAATCACGCTTTCCGGGGCAACTATCACCGGTTCACTACTTACGCGACGGCCTGAAAGCAAATTGTCCAGCAGCCTGGCCGCTTCGAACCCCATCCTGCGTGTGCCCTGTACTACCGAAGAGAGCGAAATTCGCGACAGGTAACGAGTTAATTCTTCATTATCAATGCCGATCACGCACAGGCTTTCCGGCACCGCAATGCCAATATGCTCACAGGTTTGCAGGATGTGCCTGGCACGGGCATCCGTGACGGCGACGATGCCGGTATGGGCGGGCAGCGAATGCAGCCACTCGGCCAGCTTTTGCTGGGCCGTTTCCCAGGTGTTGCTGTCCGTGACCATGCCTTCATAAAGCATGCCGGGAAAAGCCATATCGCAGGTCAAACGCCGGAACGCCGCAGCCCGCTCCTGCGCCCAGCGTTTTCCTGCCTCGGCGGGCAGGCCGAAAAAAGCGAAGCGCTCAATGCCTTTCTCGGTGAGATGATGCAAAGCCGCAGCCACCAGCGCCTCGTTGTCCGTGGCAACATAGCTGACGCCGGGATAGTCTTCCCGATTAGTGTAGGAGCCGCCCACGCCTACAACAGGCATGGCGATCTGACTAAGCTGCTCGGCCAGCTGCGCGTCGTCGAAGTCCGCAATGATGCCGCTGCCGGAAAGAATGTTCTCGTTCAGGTGATGAACGCTGAAATCTTCTTCTATGTAGATATCCCAGTCGCACTGCGAGGCGTAAAAATACTCGCCTATCCCCTCAATAATCTGGCGGTCATACGCTTTGTTAGCGTTGAACAGCAGCGAAATTCTGGCGTGCCTGGCGGGAGCCTCATTTTTCTTCATATTCTGACCCTGAAACTAAAGCGACCGCTTCAATATGAAGAGTTTTTTTGTAAAGACAAGGGATTGGGGCGAGCAACCGTCAGGCCTGCTGGGGCGATCAAAAAAATGCGGCGCGGCTTCCTCCCGTTACCGCGAAGAAGCCGCTGACTACCGCTTAACGCAAAGCGGTGGCGTTGCTGCCAAAACGGCAGGCTTGTCGACAAGCTGTGCCTGCCCCTTAAAGCGAGGCGGTTTGTTGATAAAGCGCGCTGAACAGCCTTTGTCGCTGGCGGTAGAAATCATGGCGATCGGCACGGGCCGTATAGCGGGACTCCAGCGGCAGTACCGGCAACAGCTCCGCCGGTGAAACGCCCGGATGACAGCTCATGCGGGCAAGCCTGGCAGCACCCAGCGCCGGGCCGACATCGCCGCCCGTGCGGTATTCCATGGTTACGCCGGAGATATCAGCCAGCAGCTGCCGCCAGAAGGCGCTGCGCGCCCCGCCGCCAATCAGCGTGACGGCCGCCGGCCTGACGCCCGTCGCCTGTAGCGCGGCCATTCCTTCCGCCAGCCCCAGACTGACGCCTTCCAGCACCGCCATCGCCAGATCTTCCGGGCCGTGCTGATGGGTGAACCCCCAGAACACGCCGGTCGCGTCAGGATTATTATGCGGCGTGCGCTCACCGGACAGATAAGGCAGAAAACAGGGCGATTTATCTCCCGGCTTCGCTTTTTCGGCCAGCGCCAGTAGCGCCGCTACCGAAGGCTGCCCGGTCAGCCGCGCCGCCCAGTCCAGACAGGAAGCGGCGCTGAGCATCACCGACATCAGGTGCCAGGTATCGGGCAACGCATGGCAGAAGCTGTGCACCGCCAGGTCCGGGTTGCTGAGAAAGCGCTCGCTGACCGCAAAACAGACGCCGGAAGTGCCCAGCGACAGCATCGCCTGGCCAGGCTGCCAGATCCCGGCGCCAATCGCACCGGCGGCGTTATCTCCCCCGCCCGCCACCACCGGCAGCTCAGAGGGCAGCGACCAGCGCTGACTCAGCTCTGCGGTTATCTGTCCCGTGACTTCGTTGCCTTCAAATAGCGTCGGCATCTGGTCGCGCGTCAGTCCACAGGCGGCCAGCAGCTTATCGCTCCAGGCGCGCTTGCCGACATCCAGCCACATCGTGCCCGCCGCGTCGGACATATCGCTGGCGAAATCGCCGGTCATCCGCCAGCGTAGATAATCCTTCGGCAGCAGAACATGCGCTATCTGATTAAAGATCGCCGGCTCATGCTCTTTTACCCACAGCAGCTTTGGCGCGGTGAAGCCCGGCATCATCAGATTGCCGGTGATCTTTCGCGCATCCGGTACGCTTGCCTCCAGCTGCTGGCAGGCCCGCGCGCTGCGGCCGTCGTTCCACAAAATAGCGGGCCGCAGCACCTCCTGCTGTCGTCCCATCAGCACGGCGCCGTGCATTTGCCCGGTCAGCCCGACAGCCCGAACCGCCTTCAGCGACCGCTGTGCGGCCAGCGCCAGCATCACCCGATCGGTGGCCTGCCACCATGCCTGCGGATCCTGCTCCGACCACAAAGGATGAGGCCGTGAGACGGTCAGCTTCTCCGTGTGGCTGGCCAGTACCGCGTTGTTTTCGTCCAGCAATACGGCTTTTACGCCGGACGTACCCAGATCGATTCCTATATACATGCGTCGCTTCCTCTGGCGTGAGGCTAAAAGACACTAGCGGTAGAGCGCCTGGTTGACAATATTTTCCAGCCGCTCCTGATGGCCGCTATGGTGCTCCGGAAAGAACGCTGATTTTTCCGTATAGCGCGCCAGCTCCTGCAAAGAGTATTTCCCGGCAAGAATGTCCTGGCCCAGCGGGCCCTTCCAGCCCGCGTAGCGTGCTTCGCGAGCCTGTTCAAGCCGTCCTTCTTCGATCAGACGAGCGGCAATCCGCAGGCCCTGTGCCATCACATCCATCCCGCCAATATGGCCGTAGAACAGATCGTAAGGATCGGTGCTCTGACGACGAACTTTGGCATCGAAGTTCAGCCCGCCCGTGGTGAAGCCGCCCGCTTTCAGGATCTCATACATAATCAGCGCGTTT
Organism: Erwinia sp. 198; assembly: GCF_003937915.1. Taxonomy (GTDB): domain Bacteria; phylum Pseudomonadota; class Gammaproteobacteria; order Enterobacterales; family Enterobacteriaceae; genus Erwinia; species Erwinia aeris. The sequence goes on from NZ_RHUM01000003.1 coordinate 72,909, forward strand.
TCCTCCACGCTGTTCGGGAACTGATCGGTATCCCAGCCCAGCTGCAAATCACCCCGATTGGCATCCACAGAGCCAAAAATGCCCAGCGCTGCCGCCGTGGCAATTTCATGCTGGAAGGAGTGCCCGGCCAGCGTCGCGTGGTTAGCCTCTACGTTGACCTTAATTTCGTTTTCCAGCCCGAACTCCTTCAGGAAGCCATAAACGGTTGCCACATCATAATCATACTGGTGTTTGGTCGGCTCCTGCGGCTTTGGCTCGATGAGCAAGGTGCCGGTAAAACCGATGCGATGCTTGTTCTCCACCACCATCTGCATAAACCGGCCAATCTGCGCTCGTTCCTGTTTAAGATCGGTATTTAACAGGGTTTCATACCCTTCACGACCGCCCCACAACACATAATTTTCACCGCCCAGCTTTTGCGTGGCGGCCATTGCCGCATTAACCTGCAAAGCGGCCCAGGCAAAGATTTCCGGGTCCGGACTGGTCGCCGCGCCCGCACCGTAGCGTGGATGGGTAAAACAGTTCGCCGTGCCCCACAGCAATTTCACCCCGGTCTGCTGCTGTTTTTCCGCCAGGATATCCGTCATCACCGCAAAGTTATGCAGATAGTCTTTGACGGAATGGCCCTGCGGCGCCACATCGGCATCGTGAAAGCAGTAAAACGGCACGTTGAGCTTATCGAAAAACTCAAAGGCGATGTCCGCTTTCGCTTTCGCCTGTTCCAGCTCGTCACCGCCCTTAAACCAGGGCCGATCGAAAGCGCCCGTGCCGAACATATCGGTGCCGGCCCAGCAGAAGGTGTGCCAGTAGCAGGCGGCAAACCGCAGGTGTTCTTTCATGGTTTTACCCAGAATGACTTCATCCGGATTATAAAAATGAAAGGCCAAATCGTTCTGGCTGTCGCTGCCTTCATAAGCAATTTTGGTAATACGGTCGAAATAGTCTGCCATGGTCATTATCCTTAAAGAGATATTCAGGAATTAGCGGGAACCCCATCACTATGCAAACAACAAAGCGCGACACTCAATTATAAAATTTCACAAAGCGGCACTGTAATATCCCAACCATGACCTTAGTCACAAAGTTGCTACCGGCGTGAACGAAGACACCCGTGATCCCTCTCATAAAAAGCAAAACGGGCATAGCGATTACAAAAAATTGTAATTTCTTTGGCAAGTCAGGGAGATTATGTTTACCTCGCGACATAGGGAGTTCAAAAAATAAACGCGTGAAAGTTTATAAAAAGCATCCGTCTTACCTCCAAATATAAACGCGTTTTATCCTGTTCCTTTCTACCCAAGAGGTTTGTTATGGCAATAGCATCCGAGATGAAAGCCAACAATCGTTATATAATCTCTGTCACGCTGGTGGCGACATTAGGCGGATTATTATTTGGTTATGATACGGCGGTGATCTCCGGCACCGTTTCCTCACTGGATAAAGTCTTTATTTCGCCCAGAGGATTAAGCGAGTCGGCGGCCAATTCCCTGCTGGGCTTTTGCGTCGCCAGCGCGCTGATCGGCTGTATTATCGGCGGCGTACTGGGCGGCCCGTTAAGCGCCCGCTTTGGCAGAAAGAAAACGCTGCTGGTGGCTGCCGTGCTGTTCTTTTTATCGGCGCTGGGTTCAGCTTTCCCTGAAATCGGCCACCGCGCCGTTGGTACTGACAGCGGCGTGCCTTATTATCTGTCGGGCTATCTCAGCGAATTTGTGATCTACCGTATCGTCGGCGGGATTGGCGTAGGCCTGGCCTCTATGGTTTCCCCTATGTATATTGCGGAAATTACGCCGGCGAAAATTCGTGGCCGTATGGTTGCCTGTAATCAGTTCGCTATTATTTTAGGGCAGCTGTTAGTTTATTGCGTGAATTACAGCATTGCGCTGTCCGGCAATGCCGACTGGCTGGATACGATGGGATGGCGGCTCATGTTTCTTTCCGGCGCCATTCCTTCTTTATTATTTTTCATTTTATTATTTGCCGTCCCGGAAAGTCCGCGCTGGCTGGCAGCCAAAGGTATGAATGATAAAGCCGCTGCCATTCTGGAGAAGCTTTTTGGTAAAGCGCAAAGCCAGAAAGAGCTACAGAATATTTTACAGTCGGTTAATACCCGTACCAGAAAAAGCGCTCCGCTGTTTTCTTTTGGCGCTGGCGTCATTGTTATTGGCATTATGCTTTCCGTTTTTCAGCAGTTCGTTGGTATTAATGTGGTTTTATATTATGCGCCGGAGGTCTTTCGCTCTGTTGGCTCCAGTACGGATGTTGCTCTGTTACAAACTATCATTGTGGGCGTCATTAATTTAATTTTTACCACTATTGCCATTATGACGGTGGATAATTTTGGCCGTAAGCCGCTACAAATTATCGGCGCGCTGGGCATGGCGATCGGCATGTTTACGCTCGGCACCGCTTTCTACAGCAAAATGTCCGGCGTGGTGGCGCTGGGCGCAATGCTGTTTTACGTGGCGTCCTTTGCCATCTCGTGGGGGCCGGTCTGCTGGGTGCTGTTGGCGGAAATTTTCCCCAACCGCATCCGCAGTAAAGCGATGTCGCTGGCCGTGGCGGCGCAGTGGGTGGCAAACTATCTGGTTTCCTGGACCTTCCCGATGATGGATAAAAACAGCACGCTCAATGCGCATTTCAACAACGGTTTCGCCTACTGGCTGTATGGCGTGATGGGGCTGCTGGCGGCGCTGTTTATGTGGAAGTTCGTGCCGGAAACCAAAGGCAAATCGCTGGAAGAGCTGGAATCCCAATGGAAAAAATCCGCTTCAGCCGGGCTGAGTGAGAAACTGGCGGACTGATGCGGTTGCCGGAACAGGCCATCGCTTAAGGCTTTGTCGGCGGTTTTTCACCGGCGCGGCGTCGGTGAAAAACCGATTTGGCAAGCCTGCCGGCAAAAGCAGGCTTTCCGTTCAGTACGGGTTCGGTAAGCGGCGAGCCGGTAACCGTCACCGCCTCCAGCAGCTGTCGGCACAGCCTGTCACCCTCTACGCTCTCGTTAAAAACAGACAATGAATAAGCCGCGCGGGCAACGTAGCCGGACGGCGGCAGCGCCAGTTTATCGCCCGGATAAGCCAGCTGTACGCAATAAGTTTGCGCATCCCGGGTAATTTCCGGCCCTGGCAGCGTAACCCCATCCGCCGTCATATCGAATTCCGGATATTTAAAGTTAATCGCCGCATTGAGATTTTTTTTCGGCACGACGGCATCGCCGCAGGCAATCCTGCCCGCAATCAATCCGGGCGCTATTCCCATCGCAAGCGTGGCAACGTTAAGGGAAGCGTTTTACGCGATCCGCCTTCTGCAGCCGCCTGCCTAAACCAGCTGGGCGCGATGGCGCACCTGATACGACAGCCGCCGTTTTTCTCCACTGTCCCCTGTCTTTCCATCTATGCCCTGCAGGATCTGGTTATCAGGCCGGCCTACAGCCTTAAATCCGGCGAGGCCGACAATATTGAAATGAAAGCTGTTGCAGGCGGCCACCTCTTTTTATATGAAAATCCCGCCGAGGTTTTCAGGCTCATCAGCACCTGGCTGGAGACGCGCAGAAGATAGATATTTTTGGGGTCGCCGCCTTTTTACAGCTGGCGAACAGCGCGTATCCGGCTGGTGACAGCGGTCGCTATCATTACCGCGACGGCACACACCCACAAAACCCTGGCGTTGCCAAAGTGCATCACCAGCGGCCCGGCGGCCAGCTCGCCAACGGGGATAGCGACAAACGATCCCATAGCGTCATAAGCGTAAACGCGCGCCAGCTTGTCACGCGGAATATGCGTTTGTAGCGCATGCGCCCAGACCACGCCAAACTGCCCGAATCCCATGCCCGCCAGGCAAAACCCGCCCATCAATGCCAGCGCCGTCGCGCCGGTCGCCAGTTGCAAAACAGGAACGGCACAAAGCGCCACCAGCATGACGCCGATAAACATCGCGCGCTGTGGTCGCCAGCGCAGCGCGACGCACGAGCCGAGGATCAGTCCGATGCTTTGCGCGGCAATCATCATGCCCCAGCGGGTGCGGCCAAAAGAGGCGTCGGCGATAACCGGCCCCAGTACCATGACCATGCCGGTAAAAGCGGCGTTCACCACCGCAAACTGCGCCACCACCGCCCAGACCCAGGCGCGCGCCGTAAACTCGCGCCAGCCGTCGCGCAGATCCAGCCAGAGATTACCCGGCGCATCGACAGGCTGATAGCTAATACGGATGAACAGATAGCGCGGCGCAGCGGCAGCGAACCCCAACGCATCGACAGCAAGCCCCCAGCCCGGCCCGACCGCGCTGGTCAGCACGCCGCCGAACGACGCGCCAAGCACCGTCCCGATATAGATGCCGACCTGAATAAAGGCGTTAGCCTGACGCAGCGTTGGCGGGGGGACGGTTTGCGGTACAAGTGCTGAGGAGGCAGGCAGCGCAATACCGGCCGCCGCGCCGTTCACCGTGCCGAGCAGAACCAGCAGCGGGATAGTCGCCATCCCTTCCAGCACCAGCCATGCCACCACGCCCTGCGACAAAGCAGCCACGGCAGAGGAGGAAAAAAGCACCAGGCTGCGCGAATAGCGATCCGCCAGCACGCCGCCGAACAGCAGAAAGGCAACGTTGAAAATAGAGCGCGCCGCCACCACCAGGCCCAAATCCGCTGCGGAGCCGCCCATATCCAGCACGGCGAAAGCCAGCGCAACGGGCGCAATGCTGTTGCCCAGTACGGTAAGGAAACGGGCCAGAAAAAGATTTCTGAACGGCGCATAGCGGAACGCATGTTGTCGGTGCGGGAGTGCGGCTTTAGCGTTCACACCAACCTTCCTGCGCACCGCCCTGAGAATGATTCCGGCTCAGGCACGGACTGGTGCGATCCCCGCCTCTCCGTGCGCAGCCTTGATACGGGCTGTGGTTTGACGCCGTGCGCCCCGTGGTTTTTCTGCTCATGCCGCCGGCTATCGCCTCCCTGCTTTTGCCTTTAACCCTGAAAAAAGAGGGTAAAATAATAACGGCTGGCTGGCCCGTTGCCTACGTCCTTTTACCTGCGGCCTTACACCTTGAATCCATAGTGCGAGCCGTCCGGCAGCTCAATATTCAGCTGCAACTTGCCGCCCGCCGCTTCGATATAGCGTTTTAGCGTGGAAAGTTTGATATCGCGCCCCGGCTTTTCCATGCCCGCCACGGTAGGCTGTTTTACACCCAGCGCCTGCGCCATCTCGCTCTGGGTTTTCTGCACCCGCTCACGCAGTTCAGCAAGCTGAATATCCAACTGTATCTCTGCGGCCAGCTTTTCTGCTTCTGCCACGACATGCGGTTCTTCTTCCGCCAGCATCTGTTCTAATGTACGCATACGTTACCTCTGGTCCTGTTCAGATAGTCAGTAAGCTCCCGATCGGCTATCGGGATCATCACGCGATAAAAACGTTTTTCATTGCCTGTTTTGCCGCCTGCGCAAAGCAGCACGCCGGTTCTCTGTGGGTCAAAAGCGAAAAAGATCCGTATCGGTTTGCCACGGCACTGCACGCGAAGCTCTTTCATATTGCTGTAGCGCGAACCCTGAATGCTGTCGGCCCCGGGGCGTGGCAGCTCCGGCCCTCTTGCGCGCAGCACCAGCAGCGAACCCAGCACGGCTGCCCGTTCATGATCCTGAAGCGAGCTAAACCACCAGTCAAACCTGTCCGTTGTTTTGAGCAACCACATATGCGGCCTCCGTTAATATAGCTCCAGACCTATATAGGTGTAAAACTATAATGACGGATTTTTTTGTAAGGTGCCGCTGCCTGTTTGCTAAAACCAGAAGCGCTTTCCTGAGAAAGCGTGCACCTATGCCTTGCTTACAATGTGAATGCAGCGCAGTTCGCAAAACCGCGTATCGAAAAGCGCAGTTTTCTGCCTGTAACGAATTCTTTTGCGGCCGATCAATAAGCGTCAGAAAGTAACTTATTAGCCTTGAGCAGCGGCTATGTTGGCTGCGCGCGATGCCAAACAGGCTAAGGGTTAAGATGACAACTTTTGAAAAACGCATTCAGGTTAATTTCAGCCAGAGCCAGATGTATAACCTTGTCGCCGACGTCGCCGCTTATCCCGACTTCTTGCCCTGGTGTCGGCAGGTTGAGATCCTTGCCAGCCAACCGGAAACAAAAATGGTGCGCATCGGTTTGCGCTTTCAGCAGTTCCCTGAACTTAGCCTGACAACCCGCGCGACTTTCCATCCCCCCTCCTCGCTGCATCTGCGGCTGGTGAGCGGTTCCTTTCTGTCGCAGTTTGAGGGCAACTGGTTTTTTGAAGCCACGGGAGAAAAAACCTGTACCGTAACTTTCACAGTGAAATATCGCTTCGCTAACGGCCTGCTGCGTTTGACCCTCGCCCCTTTTTTCAGCCTGATGGTCAGAATGCTGCCGGGGATATTTATTCAGCGGGCGGAGGAAATTTATTCGCGCGCCTGAATAACGTCGCCATCGACATCCGCACATTCGTCACTGCGACAAAAGTCAGAAAGCCCAGGCTGCCTGGATAACCATGCCATAGCCGTTGCTTCTTTTATAAACGATAAGGTTTTCCGCAGACTGCGTATCGCCATAAGCATGACAGACCGTAATCTTTTGCTTTAACGCAGGCTCCTGAATTTCCATACCGGAGCAACTATGGCGACCGCCAGCGACCCAATGGGCGGCGATTGTATAGCGGCTTTCATGGTGTGCCGTTAAGTAGATAGCCGTATACAAAGGAACGGTGACAATAACTAAAGAGAAAATAAACAGCCCTGGCAGCACTCGCAGGCCGTTACGCAGATCCTTAACGACATTTTTAAACCTGAGCCAGCTAAACAGCACGACGGTAGCCAGCGCGGAAAGCAGGCAAAGCAGCCGCAGCGAACGCGGATTGCCCCACGTATTTTGCCAGACGATGTATTTCCATAAGCAGAACAGAAACAGCACCGCTACAAAAAAACAAGTCCATAAGAACAGCCGAGGGTAGCCATATTTTTCCATGTTAATCCCTGTACAGGAAAAAGAAATGATTTACCTATCATACCATTAAACGCTAATCCCCGTACGCCGGGATCAACGATGCAGCCGGTGCGCCTGCAAACTGTCGCGTCCCCTTTTTCCCAAATCTGACTATCCTTATCTTTCCGATACGCTCCTCTAAAAAGAGCGATCGCATTCATCTTTTCAGGCGTGCCTGTATTCCGAGCAATGAGGCAGTGTCGACATGAGTAAGCGCTGCGCACACTGTCAGTGACCTCCCCAATCTGGAGACGACAATGACTCAACTTTATCCTTTGCAGCTCACCGTCAACGGTGAAAGCTGTCAGCTGATGGTCGATCCGCGCACTACCCTGCTGGATGCGCTGCGGGAGCATATTGGTTTGACCGGCTCGAAAAAGGGCTGCGACCAGGGGCAGTGCGGCGCCTGTACCGTGCATATCGACGGCGAACGCGTGCTGAGCTGCCTGACGCTGGCGGCCCAGGCGGCAGGCAGAGACATTACCACCATTGAAGGTCTGGCCGCGCCGGACGGAACGCTGCATGCGGTGCAGGCCGCTTTCCTGCGCCACGATGCCTTCCAGTGCGGTTATTGTACCTCCGGCCAAATCATGTCGGCCGTTGCCTGCATCAAAGAAGGCCATGCCCGTTCCGATGATGAAATCCGCGAATATATGAGCGGGAATTTATGCCGCTGCGGTGCCTATCCCAATATCGTCAAAGCCGTGAAGGACGCGGCGGCCAGCCTGAGCCAGGAGGCCACATCATGAGATCGTTCAACTATCAACGCGCGACCGACGTCAGCCAGGCCACGACGCTGGCCAGCCAGCCAGAGGCGCGCATTCTCGCCGGCGGCACGACGCAGCTGGATCTGATGAAGTGCGGCGTCGAGCGTCCCGCCACGCTGGTGGATATTACGCATTTGCAGGATCTGCATGATATTACGCTCAGCGACGGTGAGCTGACGCTCGGCACCCTGGTAAAGATGAGCCAGGCGGCCGACAGCAAAACGGTAAAAACTTTTGCGCCCGCGCTGGCAGAAAGCCTTTCGCTCGCCGCCTCGGCGCAGCTGCGCAATATGGCCTCGCTGGGTGGCAATATTCTACAGCGCACCCGCTGCAGCTATTTTCGCGATCCGCTGGCCTGGTCGGCCTGCAACAAGCGCAACCCCGGTTCCGGCTGCGCCGCGCTGAACGGCCTGAATTATAATCATGCGGTACTGGGCACCAGCGACAGCTGCATCGCGCTCTATCCCGGCGATTTTGCGGTAGCGCTCACCGCTTTCGACGCGGTGCTGAACCTGCAAAACAGCGCGGGCGAACTGCGTTCCGTTCCCGTTACCGATTTTTTCCGCCTGCCGTCCGATCGTCCCGATCTCGAGCACCAGCTGGCGCCTGGCGAGATGATCGTCAGCCTGACGGTGCCGCGTAGCGCCGCGCTGGCCCGCTCGCACTACCTTAAAGTGCGCGATCGTAGCTCCTACGAATTCGCCGCTGCCAGCGCGGCCGTAGGGCTGGAGATGGAAGAAGATAACCTGACCATCAAAGAGGTACGCGTCGCGCTGGGCGGCGTGGCAACCAAACCCTGGCGCGCTTACCAGGTAGAGCAGGCGCTTAAAGGCCAGCGGCTGGAGGAGAAAACGCTGCGCAAAGCGGCGGAAAAAGTGACGGAAGGCGCCATTGCCCGCCAGCATAACGGGCACAAAATTATTCTCGCGCCTCGCGTTATCGCCAGGGCTTTGATGACCGTGGGAGGTCTGGTATGAGCACGCTTGAAACGTCATCGAACGGTCGTCAGCAGGCTTTAGGCAGCCCGCTGGATCGCGCCGACGGCAGGCTGAAAATTCAGGGGCTGGCGACCTACGCTGTCGAAAAGTCGCTGGATAATCTCGCATACGCGGTAGTGGTTCAGTCAACCATCCCCTATGGTCGTATTACCGCGATGCACACCGAGCGCGCGCGCCGGTCGCCCGGCGTGTTGGCGGTGTATAACCACGAAAGCGGATTAACCATTCATTCGGCCAAAACCTTTGGCGAAGGCGGCGCGGCGGCGCAGGCTTTTCTGCCGTTGCAGGACGATAAGGTTTTGTGGAACGGTCAGCATATTGCGCTGGTCGTGGCCGAGACGCTGGAGCAGGCCACCGAGGCCGCCGCGCTAATCGAGACGGAATATGAACAGCAGCCGCCGGTGGTGCATCCGACCCACCCCAACGCTAAACCAGAAACGGTGGATGCTTTAACGATTGACTGGGGCGACGCCATCCCCGCGCTGGCCCAGGCGGAGGTGCAGGTAGGCGGCATCTATACCACGCCAAGAGAATATAACTCGCCCATTGAGCCGCATGGCTGTATCGCGCATTGGCAAAACGGCAGCCTGACGCTGTGGGAACCGAGCCAGTGGCCGGGCGGCGCGCGTCAGGTGGTGTCGGAATGGATGGCGATCGATCATGGAAAAGTGCGTGTTATTTCGCCCTTTGTCGGCGGCGGTTTCGGCTGCAAAGGCGGGATACAGCCGCATAGCGCGCTGGCCTGCGCGGCCTCACGCGAGCTTAACCGGCCGATTAAACTGGCGCTGACCCGGCCGCAGACTTTTACCGCTTTCGGCGGCAGGCCGCGCACGCATCAGCAGCTGGCGCTGGGTGCCAACCGCGACGGGCTGTTACAGGCTATCGTGCACGACAGCTGGAACGAAACCGCGCTGAACGATGTGCACAAGGAGCCTTGTAATTCCGTGACCGCGCTGATGTACGCCTCGCCAAACTTCTTATCGCACCACAAGCTGATTCACCTGAATACCGTCAACCCAAGCTGGATGCGCGCGCCGGGCGAAAACCCGAGCGCTTTTGCGCTGGAAGTGGCAATGGACGAGCTGGCGTGGGCGCTAAAAATGGATCCGCTGACGCTGCGCCTGAAAAACTATGCGGAGCAGGATCCGCAGGCCAGGATCCCCTGGAGCTCGCGCCAGCTGCGCGAGGCTTATCAGCAGGGCGCCGACGCGTTTGGCTGGAGCAAACGTCCACTTGAGCCGCGCAGCCTGCGCGAAGGCCGTCAGCTGATTGGTTGGGGAATGGCTTCCGGTACCTATCCGGTACGCCGTACGCCCGGCGAGGCGCAGATTGTTTTGTCCGCGGACGGCAGTATTGAGGTGCAGAGCAGCGGCGTGGATATCGGCACGGGCACCTACACTATTCTGGCGCAGACGGCGGCGGACGTGCTGCTGGTCGCGCCGGAAAGCATCACCGTATCGCTTGGCGATACGCTGCTGCCCCGTGCACCGGTTGCGGGCGGTTCGCAGCTGGCGAATTTGCTGACCGGCGCGGTGCATAAGACCGCGCAGGCGCTACGCGATATGCTGATAACGCTGGCAATTGCCACAGAGAAATCGCCGCTGTGGCAGCAGCCGCCTTCCGCTCTCTCGCTGGCCGACGGTTATCTCTGGCTGAGCAACAGCCCGGGATTACGGATTAGCTTTGCCGAGCTGCTGAAGCTTAGCGGCCGCGAAAAGCTGGTGGCGTATCAGGACACCTTCGATAAAACCGCCAGCGAGGAAGATCGCAACAAAGCGGATCGTACCTCCACCATGATGCTGCCGCCTACCGATGGCGGCGTGTCGGCCCACAGCTGGAGCGCTATCTTTGTCGAAGTCGCGGTCGATGAAGACTTCGGCACGGTGCGGGTCAAAAGGATGGTCGGCGCCTTTGATTCCGGCCGGGTTTACAATCCTAAGCTGGCAGAAAGCCAGTGGATTGGCGGCATGGTAATGGGAATCGGCCAGGCGCTGCTGGAGCAGGGGCAGATTGACGATCGCGATGGCTGGATAGCCAACGCCAACCTGGCCGAATATCTGATAGCGGTCAACGCGGATATCCCTGAACTGACCACAATTGACGTTGGCAAGCCGGATTACCTGGCTACCGTACTGGGCGGCAAAGCGGTCGGCGAGCTGGGGATCGTCGGCGTGGCGGCCGCCATATCCAATGCGGTCTGGCACGCTACCGGCAAACGTATCCGTGATTTGCCTGTTACTCAGGACAAGCTGTTATAACCGCAGGCGGGCTGGCAAACGGCCCGCGATCTTTATGCAGCAGCACGTCCGCCATCACCGCCAGCGCTGTTTCGGCTGGCGTTTTACTGTCGTGCGCCGGCCCCACAGGCGCAAACCACGCCGTCTCCGTTAGCGATTAGCGGCGATCCCACTGCCCGAGGCGAAGCACCCCAGGTTTTGATGACGGTATAAAGCCAGACGGGCTGGTCTTTAATCCAGTTCAGCGCCTGGCGCATAACGCGATCGTTGCGCGACTGCATGGCTCTCTGCTGCCGGCAGCTGTGAAGGCAGATCGATATCCTGCAAAATTGATGCATCCTGTAGCTCAATCGTATACAGGGGAAACTGCATCAGCAGGCTGCGTGCGCCCTGCTCATCGGTCAGCGCGCTGAGCGCCCTGAAAGCGCAGCGGCCAAACCCCACCGGATGCCCCGGACTGGCGCGAAAAACGGGACGCACGATCCCCTCCTCAACCACTTTACTGGCTACCAGCTGCAGCGTGGCCGCAGAAATAAAGGGCATATCCGCCAGGTGGATCAACCAGCCGTCCCATGCTGCGGTCTGGCGAACGCCGGCGGCGATCGATTCGCCCATGCGGGTATTTTCCACCAGCACCGTTGGGATGGCCTGCTGCTCACAGTAGTCGCGAATGGCCTGCTGCGCGGGCCGCGTCACCACGCATACCGGCAGGCCGCTTTGCTGCGCCGCCTGGCAGCTGTGAACAAAGACCGATTTCAGCTGCCCTGACGCATCAGCGAACGCCGCCTGTAGCTTATCGGTTACGCCACCCGCTTCGGTAAATCGCTGTCCAAGACCGGCCGCGATAACCAGAACGCCGATCGTTTTTTCCCTGTGCTCATGCTTATCCATATCCCATTACCCTTATTAACGTTCGGGGCTACCAGCGTAGCGCAAATTATCCTCTGCGGGTATGAATTCAGACTGCGCCTGAGCACACACGCTTTATTTCAGCTAACATGCTGTTAAGAAAACAATAACCGCCCAGGAGAGACTTATGACGCGGCCACCATCAGGATTAACCGTAGACGAGGCGCTGGATAAGCTGGATGCCCTGTACGAAGCAGCGGTCAGCGCGCTGCGCCAGGCGATTACTACTTATGTCAGCGACGGCACGTTGCCGGATGCGGCCAGCCGCACCGCCGGCCTGTTTGTTTACCCGGAGCTGCGCGTCAGCTGGCAGGGTGATGCGGCGGGCCACAAGCTGTCGCGCGCCTTTGGCCGTTTTACCCGCCCCGGCAGCTATGCCACCACCATTACCCGGCCCGCGCTGTTTCGCCACTATCTTTCCGAACAGCTTTCCATGCTTTGCAGCGAGTATCCGGTAACGCTGGAAGTCAGGCCTTCGCAGCAGGAGATCCCTTTCCCTTACGTTATCGACGGCTCCAACCTGGGGCTGGATCGCAGCATGAGCGCCGGGCTGGCACAGCACTTCCCAACGACCGAGCTGGCGCAAATTGGCGATGAGAACGCGGACGGTCTTTATCAGCCGGGCGAAAAGTTTCCTTTGTCGCATTTTGACGCGTTGCGCACCGACTTTTCGCTGGCGCGGCTGCGTCACTACACCGGCACGCCGGTCGAGCATTTTCAGTCGTGGGTGCTGTTTACCAACTACACCCGCTACGTTGACGAATTCGTGCGTTGGAGCTGCGAGCAGATAGCAGATCCGGATTCGCCTTACGAGGCTCTTTCCTGCGCGGGCAATATCTGCGTGACCGCCGAAACGCCGGATCCCCAGACCACCATTTCCGGCCTGGCCTGGAAAAACCATCAGATGCCGGCCTGGCATTTAATCGCCAAAGAGGGCCAGGGCATTACGCTGATTAATATCGGTGTCGGCCCTTCCAATGCGAAAACCATCTGCGATCATCTGGCGGTGCTGCGTCCCCATGCCTGGCTGATGATTGGCCACTGCGGCGGCCTGCGTGAAAGCCAGACAATTGGCGACTACGTGCTGGCTCACGCTTACCTGCGCGACGATCACGTGCTGGACGCGGTACTGCCGCCGGATATTCCGGTACCGAGCATCGCCGAAGTGCAGCGTGCCCTGTTTGACGCAACCAAACAGGTTAGCGGCATGCCGGGCGAAGAGGTTAAACAGCGCCTGCGTACCGGCACGGTGGTGACGACGGACGATCGCAACTGGGAGCTGCGCTATTCCGCTTCCGCTCTGCGTTTTAACCTCAGCCGCGCGGTAGCGGTAGATATGGAAAGCGCCACCATTGCGGCCCAGGGCTATCGCTTCCGGGTACCTTACGGCACGCTGCTCTGCGTCTCCGATAAGCCGATCCACGGTGAGATCAAGCTGCCCGGCCAGGCTAACCGTTTTTACGAAGGCGCGATCTCCGAACATTTGCAGATCGGTATCTGCGCGATAGATCTGCTGCGCGCTGAGGGCGATAAGCTGCATTCGCGTAAGCTTCGCACCTTTAACGAGCCACCGTTCCGCTGATTAACAGGGCGGAGGTGAAAGCCTCCGCCTGATGGCATTAAAACCGGGCCGTAGCCTGCAGCTGGATCCAGCGACGCTCCAGCGCAGAGACGGCTATCGCCTCCAGCACTTTCGACACCTGTAGTCCTTCGGCAAAGTCCGGCCACATCGGATCGCCCGCCGCGATACCGTTAATGAGATCCCGGATTTCCACCGTTTTTTGATCGTTAAAGCCGATACCGTGTCCGGCAGAAATGCAAAAAGCGGCATAATCAGGATGCGCCGGGCCGGTCAGAATGGTTTTAAACCCCTGTCGTCCGGCGTCGTCCTCATGTCGATAAAGTGCCAGTTCCGCCATTCTTTCCTGGCTGTAGCGGATCGCTCCTTTCGTGCCGGTTACCACATAGGTCAGCCCCATTTTGCTGCCGCAGGCAATACGCGACGTTTCAATCACGCCGTGCGCGCCGTTGGCAAAGCGCAGCAGCGCGCTGGCCTGATCTTCGTTTTCTACTTCGCGCAGCAAGGCGGGATTTTTCGCATCGGGACGCTGCCTGATAACCGTCTGCATATCGCCGGAAACCTCGCGGATTTCACCTACCAGATAATGCGCCATATTGACGATATGCGCGCCAAGGTCGCCAAGCGCGCCCAAACCGGCCAGCGCCTTCTGACAGTGCCAGTCCAGCGGCGCCTGCGGGCTGGCGAGATAATCTTCATTGTGCGTGCCGTAAAAATGCACCACCTCGCCTATCTCGCCGCTGGCGATAATCTCTTTCGCCAGCTGGCTGGTAGGATTTTTCATATAATTAAAGCCCACCAGCGTTTTTACCCCGGCCTGTGCGGCAGCCTGCGTCATCTCCTCGGCATCCGCCACGCTCAGCGCCAGCGGCTTTTCAGAATAGACGTGCTTGCCGTGGCGAATAGCCTCCAGCGCCATTTCCTTGTGCAGAAAGTTGGGCGCGCAGATGTCCACCACGTCGATCGCCGGGTCCGCCGCCAGCTCGCGCCAGTCGCCTGTCCAGCGGGCAAAACCCAGCGCTGCGGCCTGCGCTTTGGCGACCTCCGGGCTGACCTCCGCCACCATCTCGCGCACGATCTCGCCTTTCAGCGCAAAGACGGTGGCCGCCTGCGCATAAGCAATCGCGTGGCAGCGTCCAATATAGCCGGTGCCGATCAAACCTATCCTGACCTTTTTCATTGGGGTTCCTTAGGGGTGAACGAGGCGCTTCAGTGGAATGTATATTTCAAAACTAGCCTGAACAATATGAAAATGAAATAAACGTGATCATGCTGACGAAAATCGCTGCGTTATTCAGCGGTTACATTCACGGATTGCGAGACGCTACGCAAAGCCTGGCCGACGGCGTTTTTCCCGCCGGGCGAGCCCCGCCGCTGAATTGCCGATTAATGCAGCAGTCAGTAAAAAAAGTGCAAACAGGCTTTGACATAGCCAATCGCTATAGATATTATGCGCCCCGTTCCAACAATTCCTCTGTAGTTCAGTCGGTAGAACGGCGGACTGTTAATCCGTATGTCACTGGTTCGAGTCCAGTCAGAGGAGCCAGATTTAAAAAGCCCGCTCAGGGTTACCTGAGCGGGCTTTTTGCTTTTTTCCGGGCCAGCGCCGGTCCCTGCCACGTCTCTCGCGCTATGCGGCCCAGCGCTATCATAAAAAGATCCTGGTAGCGCTGATTGAAAAGGATACCCGCGCGGCGAAGCTGGCCATGTGGCAGCATCCGGAAAACGTCAAACGCCGCCTGCTGCAGTTCTCTGACGTGGCCGACCTTGATTTTGACGGCTATCTGTTTGGTTCCTGGCCGCTGGATACGGCCAACGGTCAGGACGATCTTAGCTGAGATCGCTGCCGTTGCTGGCGATCGCCTTCTGATACCAGTAGAACGATTTTTTCTTATAGCGGTTGCCGGTGCCGGAGATAGTGTCGTCCAGATCGACATAGATAAAGCCGTAGCGCTTGCTCATTTCGCCAGTGGACATGCTGACCAGGTCAATGCAGCCCCAGGGCGTATAGCCCATTAGCTCGACGCCGTCGTCAATCGCTTCCGCCATCGCTTCAATATGCTGGCGCAAATAGTTGATGCGGTAGTCGTCTTCCACCCGGAAGTTTTCATCCGGCCGGTCGATGGCGCCCAGGCCGTTTTCGACAATAAACAGCGGTTTCTGGTAGCGATCGTAGAGCTGATTTAGTCCAATGCGCAGGCCGACAGGATCGATTTCCCAGCCCCAGTCGCTGGCCTCCAAAAACGGATTACGCGCGCCGCCCAGCAGGTTGCCCTGAGCAGACTCCGCTTCCGCGGTTTTATTGATGGTAGTGGACATGTAGTAGCTGAAGCCGATGTAATCCACGGTATGCGCTTTGATTAACGCCATGTCGCCCGGCTGGATATCCAGCGTCACGCCCAACGATTTCCACAGGCTTTTGGCGTAATATGGGTAGTCGCCTTTTGCCTGCACGTCGGCGCAGTAGAAGTTAAACGATTGCATCTCTTTCAGCGTGGCCAGCTGGTTAAGCGGGTTACAGTCAAAGGCATAGGCGGTAGCGTAGATAATCATGCAGCCAATCTGAATGGCGGGATTGGTTTCGTGCGCGATTTTCACCGCCATGCTGCTGGCGACAAACTGGTTATGCCACGCCTGGAACTTCGCCTGCGGATCCAGCGCGCCGGTTTTTACCGTCAGGCTCTGGCTCATCATCGGGAAATGTACCGCGCTGTTGATCTCGTTAAAGGTCATCCAGTACTTTACTTTCTGGCCGTAGCGTTCCAGCACCGTCCGGGCAAAGCGTTCAAAATGCCCAATGACTTCACGATTTTTCCAGCCGCCGAATTCGGTGGCGAGATGCAGCGGCATTTCATAATGGGAAAGGGTGATAACCGGCTCGATGCCGTGCGCAAGACAGGTAGCAATCACCTCATCATAATGACGCAGGCCCGCTTCGTTGGGCTGCTGCTCAACGCCGTTTGGATAGATGCGGGTCCAGGCGATGGAAAAGCGATAGCACTTGAAGCCCATCTCCTTAAACAGCGCAATATCCTCGCGGAAGCGGTGATAGTGATCGATGCCTTTATGGTTGGGATAGGTGTAGCGGGAAGGGTCGAGGGTGAAATCAAAATCAGGCGAGGAAACGATAGCCAGGCGGGACTTGCCGCCGGGAATGGCGTCCACGATGGAAAGCCCTTTGCCATCCTCGTTGTAAGCGCCTTCTACCTGATTCGCGGCGGTCGCGCCGCCCCACATAAAGCCTTGCGGAAATCTTTCTTTCATTGCATTCATCCTTTTTAAAACGGCAAGTTTTAACGGCAATTGATGACAAGATTTGTACCAGCGACGATTTTAAAGCAAAAGCAGGATGGCAGACAGGAAAGAAGCCGATTAATACCGTGCGGGCACAATGGTTAGCGCTATGCGTTCTGCCAGCGCCAGCAC
The DNA here is from genome assembly GCF_003937915.1 of Erwinia sp. 198. GTDB lineage: Bacteria > Pseudomonadota > Gammaproteobacteria > Enterobacterales > Enterobacteriaceae > Erwinia > Erwinia aeris. Next base: position 89,811 of record NZ_RHUM01000003.1, read on the forward strand.
TTTAAACCAGGTGCCGTGATCCTGTAGCAGAGAACGGGAAACGCCCGTGGGCCGTAGCGTTTTTACGCCGAGGCGATCGCCAAAAAGCACGATGGCGCGCGCCGCGTCATCCTGTCTGGATATCCAGAGCAATCCCTGCGCCTGCGGACACTGACAATAAATAGCTTCGGCCCATTTTCGGGTGGCCGGATAGCAATCTTTTTCGGTATCGATTAGCTGGCTACGCTTCAGGCCGAGCTTGTGTAAAGCCAGGCTGCGTAAATCCACCAGCCTCAGCGCTTCCGTTACCTCAATAACCGAGTGCTGCTGGCCGGTAAACTTTGCCTTGTCCATGCTTTTGAACCCGGCGGTATGCGGAACGTCGTGAAACAGCGTTTCCATCAGCGCGCAGGAAAATGTCGTCCCGGCATACAACGTGGGAATAGCGCGATCTTTCTCATCTTTAATGGGGCTGAATCGCGCGTTGCCTTTAAGGCCCGGATTAAACTGCGTCGCTTGATATTTATCCAGATGGATACGGTGTAGCTTTTCACCGGCGTTGAGAAGTGTCAGGGTAACAGCAAGCTCTGCCGTAGGAGCGGGAAGCCATAAAGCATCGGCAGAGCTAGCCATGTTCAACGCCTTCCACCTCATCTTTCGCTGCTTCTATTACCTGTTCCGGGCTGCTGAGCAGCAAATCCTGCGGACGCCTGCCGCCCAGGGCGCTGTTGTCGGCCCGAAACCAGTAGGCCATCCCCCAACCGTCCTTGCTATCGGTGAAGATTTTTATGATTTCCATCAGCGCCTTACAGGGCCGGAACCCGTTGTCCGCCGCTAAGGCCCAGGCGGGATAATAATCAATACCGTGATGCTGGATGGTAAAAATCTGCTGCTGTTTTTTCCACTTATGCGGCTGCGCGCTGGGGTTGCGCGCGCTGAACCCGGCCAGCCCGGCCACTTCTGTCGCCGTCAGCCAGTCTCCACTTTCCAGTACGGCCTTACGGGCCTGGATCAGCATAGCGGCTTCTTTCAGCAGCGTTGGCGAGACCGGCGCCGACGGCAGCATGATTTCCGCCAGTCGCTCCAGCGATGACTGCTCCTGACGCTCCCGCAGCACCTCAAGCAAAGAAACGGTCATGTTCATAATGTTTTCCGTTAACGTTTCGACCACGCCCGGCTGTTGATGAACAAAGGTCATGGCCAATACACGATCGGCCTGAGACTTATTTAATCGGGCCTGGATCTCTTTGGGGGTGCCTACCAGCGTCGCGATACCTGAAGAATCCGGAATGGCGCTCATAGCTTTATCCTTGGTGATGGTAGTTATGAGCAATATAGCATAACCACCATCACTAACAAGGTCACTTTTTAAACAGGAACGTAACGATAAAACCCCGATGTCGGCGATCGGGGCATCAGATTACAGCGCGACGCGCATCACCTCGTCAGGCACGATGGCTTCCTGTTTGCGGGAAGAAGCCTGCTTGACGGAGATATAGAGCGTCTGGCCATCCGGCGACAGCGCAAGGCTGTTTGGATGGGTCGGCGCCTTAAGGGTTTTGACGACTTTATAGGTTTTGCCATCAATAATGCTGACTTCGCCCGCCTCACGGTGGGTCACATAAATTTCATTACGCTGTGGGTTAAACAGCACTGCCAGCGATTTTGGCACGGCGATTTTCTGTATAACCTTGCCGTCCTCGGTGTTTACCACCAGCAGCTCAGGCTGCTTAGCGTCGCTGATAAAGGCGCGATGCGTGGCCGGATCCAGGCTGATATTCAGAAAGAAGTGCTCGCCTTCCGCCAGCTTTACTTTTGCAAGCAGCCTGTTGCTGGCGGTGTCGAAAGTGAAGAGTTCATTATCGCCGCCGGTGGCGTAAAGGCGATGTGCGGTGGTGTCCAGCGTCAGGCCGGTAGCGTGCTTGCCTAATCCTTCCAGCGTATGGCGCAGCGTCAGCTTATCACCATCCACCACCCAGATGCGGCTCTCTTCGCCCACGCCGCCGATATAAACCGTATTGGTATTTTCATCTACTGCCAGCTCACGCGGCGCCAGCGGACGGAAATTTTCGCTGCGCGAACGCGCATCCAGCACCAGACGCCCTTTTACCTTACCGCTTTTTACATCGATCGCGGTGACCGTGCTGTCCAGCGTGTTGCCGACAAAAAGCGTGTCGGTTTTATTGTTGATTGCCACACCAAAGGGCTTAAGGTCGTTGTGGATTGCCTGAGTAATGGCCAGGGTCTGCGGATCGAGGCGGTAAACCACGCCGCCCTTATCCAGCTGGCGGCTGCCGGAAGTGGCCAGATACAGCGCCTGCTGCGACGGGCTGTAAGCCATTTCATAAGCGCCTTTGGCAACGGGCTGGCGCAGCGGTTCAGCGGTTTCACTGTGGGCGGGGATCGCGGCGGCAAACAGCGCCAGCGTTAACAGGTAGCCTTTTCCACGGCTGAAGGTAGCGTTCATATTCTCTCCATGTAACTGAATGATCAGAGGTAAAGCGGCCCGACGCGCCGAAAATTAGCCCAGCAGCGCCGTGGTCAATCTTGCGGTACAGCAGCGCCTGTCCCTGTCGTCATAGATAGCGATTTCCCAGACCTGCTGGCTTCTGCCCAGATGCAGCGGCTGACAAACGCCGCGCACCAGGCCGCCGGTCACGGCGCGATGGTGGCTGGCATTAATCTCCGTGCCGACCACGCACTGCCCTTCCTGGCTGGTCAAAAAGCCGGCCATCGATCCTAACGTTTCCGCCAGTGCGACCGACGCGCCGCCGTGCAGCAGGCCAAAAGGCTGCTGCGTGCGGGCATCGACCGGCATGGTCGCTTCCAGCCTGGTCTCTTCCAGCAGAGTAAAGGTCATGCCCAGATGGGCGACCATCGATCCGTCGCCCATGCGGTTAAGCTCATCCAGACTCAGCTGACGCTTCCAGATAGATTTTGTCATTACGCCCCCAGCGTGCTGCCACCGTCGATCACAATATCCTGCATCGTGATATGGCTGGCTTGATCGGACGCAAGGAACAGGATGGTGCTGGCGACCTCCCCTGGCCGGGCGATTTTGCCCAGCGGAATACCGACTTTAAACTGCTCCGCAAAGCCGCGAATGCGCTGCTGCTCGGCATCCGGGCTTTTCCACAGCGTGCGCTGCATATCGGTATCGGTCGAGCCTGGCGACACCAGGTTGCAGCGCACGCCGAAGGAGGCCAGCTCCAGGCCGACCGTGAGGCTGAGGCTGCGCAGCGCCGCTTTCGACGCGCCGTAGGCCGACATACCGATACGCGGACAGTGGGCGGCGTCCGACGCCACGGTGACGATAGCCCCGCCACGCTGCTCGCGGAACCACGGCATGGTCTGCTGGAAAAGGTTAAACGCGCCGCCGACGTTGACGGCCATCACCGCTTCCCAGTCCGCCACGTCCAGCTCATCCGTCGCGCCCATCCGCAGAATGCCCGCGCCGTTGACCAGCACGTCCAGTCGCGGCGTTTCCGGCCGCAGCCGCTGGCATACCGCCTTCACCTGCTGCGCGTCGGCCACGTTCAGTTCCACGGTCTGAAACGGGTAATCGGCCTGCGGGAAAGCGAGATCCAGCCCGACTACCGTCGCGCCCGCCTCGTGAAAGGCCAGCGCGGTGGCATAGCCAATGCCTTTACCGGCGCCGGTTACCCAGATATGTTTATTGGTAAAATCGAGGCTCATGCGCGCTCCCGCGACAGCAGACGCCACCAGGCCGCCAGCGTCGGCTCTTTCGCCAGCATCACAAAATCGATATCGCCGTAAACTTTACGCCAGCGCGCCGCCAGCGCCATCATGCGCACCGAATCCAGCCCGTAATCGATCAGGTTCTCATCCTCTTCCGGCGTTTCGTCCTCATCCAGCATCGGCTGCACCAGCGCGCGCAGCTGCGCCATGCTCAGCGGCACCGGCAGCAGATCTTCCGTCAGCACCACTTTCCCGGCACGGCCGGCGGTATATTTCAGCGCCATCAGGTGCTCGTCGCGGCTGAAGTCAGCCAGCGCATCCGCCACCATAAAGGGCTGGATATCCCGCATAAAGGCATCGATAGCGGTGGTCAGGCAGCCGATATGCGCGTACACGCCGCAGATAATCAGCTGGTCGCGGCCGGTCTCTTTCAGGTGCTGCTCCAGCGGCGAGCGATGGAAGGCGCTGTAGCGCCATTTCACCAGCACCTCGTCGCCCTCTTCCGGCGCCAGTTCGGCTACGACTTTCTGCTGCTCCGGATGTTTATTCAGCCCCGGCCCCCACATATCGTTCAGCAGCGCGCGGTCTTTATCGCTTTGCTGGTTCGGCTGCGCCGTGTAGTAAACCGGAATGCCGTTCTGGCGGCAGTATTCACGCAGCGCGGCGATATTGCTGATGACCTGTTTGATCATCGGGCAGTCTTCGCCCCAGAAATTAATAAAATAGTTCTGCATATCGTGGATCAGCAGCGCGCCCCTGGCGGGTTCAAACGTCCATTTGACCTTGTTTTCTGGCAGGTCAGCGGCGGCAGGCAGCGCATAGGCTTTCAGTGCAGGGATAGTCATTTTTTCTCCGGAATTCAGTTGGTCTGGCTGGCGGCCAGCTGTTGACGCAGGCGTTTTTTATCCACTTTACCGACGGGCGTCAGCGGCAGTTCGTCAACGGTTTCAATACGATCGGGCAGCTTGTAGTCCGCCACGCCAAGCTCGCGCAGATAGCGGCGGATCTCTACGGCGCGCAAGGGACGTTTGCCCACGATAAAGGCGCAGCTTTTTTCACCCAGCAGGCTGTCCTCCATCGAGACCAGCGCAACGTGTAGAATGGCCTCGTGGCGTAACAGCAGGTTTTCGATCTCTTCAGCGGCAATTTTCTCGCCGCCGCGATTGATCTGATCTTTTTCGCGGCCCTGCACGCAGATATAGCCGTCCGGCGTAATGGAGACTAAGTCGCCGGAACAGTAGAAGCCGTTGGCGTCAAAGGCCTGCGCGTTGTGCTCCGGGCTGCGGTAATAGCCGCGGAAGGTGTACGGGCCGCGCGTCATCAGCCGTCCGGTTTCGCCCTGCGGCAGCGGATTGCCCTGCTCGTCCGCGACCCAAACCTCATCGTCCGGGCTCATCGGTGTGCCCTGCGTCGAGAAGATGTGCCGCTCGTCATCGGTCAGCTGCGTATAGTTGACCAGCCCTTCCGCCATACCGAAGACCTGCTGCAGCTGGCAGCCAATTTCTGCCGGAATGCGCGCCGCCAGCGCTTCGCTTAAGCGCGCACCGCCAACCTGCAACAGCTGGAGCGAGTTAAGCGCCCGGCTGCTGCCCCACTCCTGAATAGCCTGTAGCCAGAGGCTGACCGCCGGCGGCACCAGCGCCGTCGCCGTAATCTGATGTTTTTCAATCAGCGGGAAACAAAGGTTGGCGCTCGGATCGCCTGCCAGCACCACCAGGCCGCCGCCATAAAACACGCCGAAGGCACCTGGCGAACTGAGCGGATAGTTGTGGGCGGCGGGCAAAGCGCAGAGATAGCGGGTTTTTTCGTTAAAACAACAGACTTCCACGCTGCGGCGGATGCTGTAGTAGTAGTCGTTATGGGTACGCGGGATCAGCTTGGGCGTGCCGGTACTGCCGCCGGAAAGCTGGAAAAACGCGACTTCGTCAGCGGCGGAAGGGGCAGCGACAAACTCGCCCTGCGCCTCGTCGATTAAGGCTGCAAGCGAGGTATCGTCCTCACGAGCGTTGCGCAGCACCACCTCACGCAGCGACGGATAGCGCTGACGCAGCGGTTGCAGATAGTCGTCGGTGGCGAACAGCGCGTGCTGACGATCGGCGATCAGCAAAGCAGGCTCAATCTGGCTGGCGTAGGCGTCCAGCTCCTGGCGCTGATGGCTGAACAACGCGTTGACCGGTGCCACGCCGAGCTTCAGCAGTGCAAACAGCACGATATAGAATTCAGCCACGTTGCCCAGCTGCACCAGCGCGGTATCGCCGCACTTCAGGCCACGACGCTGTAAGGCCGCCGCCAGACGGGTGCTGGCGCTCTCCAGCTGCCGGTAGCTGTATTCGCGGTCGCCGTCGATCAGCGCCGTTTCCGTGCTGCCGGCACGGCGAGTTAAAATATCCGTTAAGGGCAGATCCAGCCAGTAGCCTTTTTCACGGTAGCGGGCCGCAAAATCGTCGGGCCAGCGGGAATAGCAAATCGTCATAAAGTAGCCTTATTGCAGTCCAAATACGTGCAGCATGGTGCTGAGCTTGACGCCGGTTTCACGCCATTCCGATTCCGGCGAAGAGGCCGGAACGATGCCCGCGCCAGCGAACAAGCGAATGTTTTTCCCGGCCAGGGTGCCGCAGCGAATGGTCACTACCCATTCGCCGTTGCCTTCGTCGTCGCACCAGCCGACGATGCCGCCAAACAGCTCGCGGTTAAACGGCTCCAGCTTTTCAATCCACTCGCAAGCGGCGACGTGCGGATAACCGCTCAGCGCGGGCGTAGGATGCAGCAGGCAGGCGAGCGACAGCGCCGTTTCCTCAGCCGCTGCGGCTTTGCCTTCAATCGCGGTAGCAAGGTGCCACAGCGTCGAAGTAGTGATCGGCTCCGGCTTGTCCGGCACCGCCAGAGAGCGGCTGCGCGGTTTCAGCACGTCGTACATGGCGCTGGTCACCAGGCGGTGCTCGTAGCGATCTTTTTGCGAGTACATCAGCTTTTCGCCTACCGCAAGATCGCGCGCTTTGTCGCTGCGATCGCGTCTGGCCGAGCCCGCCAGCGGCAGCGAAGTGTAGGTTTCGCCCGACTTACGCAGCAGCAGCTCCGGGCTGGCGCCCAGCAGCGTGCTGCCGTCGGCCAGCGGCACATGGAAGTGGTAGCTGCCAGGGTTGAGCGCAATCAGGCGATCCATTAACGCCGTAGCCTGCACCGGCTCGGCGGTAGTGATATCAATCAGACGTGAGAGCACGACTTTATCCAGGCCGGGCTGGGCGGTCGCTTCCGCCGCTTTCGCCACCATCTCCATAAATTCGGCCTGCTCCGGGATATTCCGGCGCGCAGTAATTACCGGCTCTACGGCGGATTTTGCCTGCTGCGCCGCCTGTAGCGGCTGCTGGCGGGAGAACGCCTCATGACGCTCAGGAATAAATAGCGCGGAAGGCTGGCGCGTATCAAAGGGGATCGCGCCAACCATCACCGGGCGCGTAATCCCTTTGGCCCTGGCCGCAGCAAAGGCGCTGCGTACCTGCTGCTGGAAAGCGCCGTGCAGGTTGTCGCCATCGGCGGCAGGACAGGTAATTTCGGCAAAGCGACCAGTGGTGATAAAGCTTTTCCACGGCGATGCGAAGAAAAAGCTCTCAGATGAGAGAGAAACTGATGGTTTAACTGCATCAGCGCAAAGCGTCTCCATAACGGCCTCCAGCCACAACGATAAAAAGTATAATAATGATTATCATTTGCATTATTACCGCGTAACTTTAAGTAAATTCTTTGTGATGTCAAGCAACGTTTCGCAGTTTAAAACAGTGCAAAACACCACGCCGCGACCGGGCGCAACGTTTGCGCCGTTATTAGCATCATTTGGCAGCATTACCTGCCGCCAGGGCAGGCAAGGAAGGACTAAAACCCGATGTTATTCAGTTACGCTTTCTCCCGGCGAAGCGGGCGCGGGCTGGCGATAGCGTCGGAGCGAACCGAAGGCGGCGGCCAGCACCAGGCTGACGATGGCCAGCCCCAGGCCGCTGCTGCTGGCGGCGGTGGCGGGCAGCATAACCGTGGTCATCGCGCCCAGCAGCAGCGCGCCCAGCGAGTCACCCATCACGTTTTGCGCCGTCCACAGGCCGTTGATACGGCCCAGCATCGCGTCCGGCGTCAGCGTCTGGATTAGCGTGTATTGCAGCAGTGCGCTCAGGGCACTCAGGTAGCCAAACAGCATCAGACAGAGCGCACCCGCCTCCCAGTAAGGCATCAGGCCGCACAGCCCTACCGCGACGAAAGCGGCGACGGCGGTAAAAAGCATCACCTTTCCCGGACGCGGATGCTGTGCCAGATTACCGCTGGTCAGCGCGCCTGCGGCCGCGCCGAGCGGTACGGCAGCATAGAGAAAGCCAATTTGCTGCGCGCTCAGCGCCCAACGAATGGCCAGCGCCGGATAAAGCACGCGCACCGCCGTCGCCATGGTCAGCAGCGCGCCTACCAGCGCCACGCCGCCGATCAGACGATGGCCGAGCAGAAAGGTAAAGCCTTCCGCCAGCGACCGTAGCGGCCTGGCGTGCGACTGCGGCGGCGGCGGCAACGACGGCAGCCGCAGCAGCGGGATCAGTGTAATAAAGGTGCCCGCCGCCGCCAGCGCGAAGTTCCAGAATACGCCGCCCGCCGCGAGCAGTACGCCGCCCACCATTGGCGAAATCACCGCGCCCAGCCTGACCGTGAGCATGGTGATCGCCCCGGCCTGCATCAGGTTTTCACGGCCCACCAGCGCGGGCGTGGCGGCAAGCAGCGCCGTCACGCCGATGGCGCCGAAAAAGCCGTCCCAGATGCCCAGCAGGTAGATGGCGGTCAGCGACGGGGACGGCATGGCGGCATTGACGCACAGGCCAACAAAGCCCAGCCCGCAGGTCGACCGCGCAAACAGGATCAGCCGCCGACGCTCGTGGCGATCCGCCAGCACGCCGCCCAGCATCAGACCGGTAAACAGAGCCGCACCGGTCAGCGTGACCGCCATGCTTACCTGCCAGGCAGAACCGGTCAGCTGCTGGATCTGCACCGGCACGCCGACGCCAAGCAGGCCCAGCGCCAGAATAGAGATAAAGCGCGCAATAAATACCGCCCGAAAATCGGGGTGCGTCTTCAGCAGGCTGAGGCTGAGCATAAAAGTCTGTTTTTTCATTTAGTTGCCCGATCCAGCAGTTGGTTAAGGCGTGGGCCGATATGGGTAAACGCCTCTGCCGAAATAATATCCACATGCGCGCATTCCACCGGGAAGGTTTGCAGCGCGTCGAGCCACGGCGCCCACGCGGTGTGCGCATCCTGCCCCGGCTTCAGCGTTTTCTGCGCGACGAACAGCGTGGCTTCCCCGGCAAAACGGCGGCTTTTCGCGGTCGCCAATAGCCTGACCGCATCGCCGTAGTTGCCTTCGATAGCGCCGAAAAGCGCCTGGCTGGCCGAGGCCGCCAGCGACTCGCGCAACGACGCCTGCGCGGCCATAAAGGCTTCGCGCTCGCGGTCGATTTCCGCCAGCACTTCGGCATCCAGCTGGTTGTTCTGCGACCAGTTTTGCGTTTCCGGCGGCCAGGTATCCAGCAGCCCCAAAAAGGCGACATTTTCTCCCTGCGCTTGCAGGCGCGCGGCGACGGCGTGCGCCAGCGTGCCGCCCAGCGAATAGCCCAGCAGATAGTAAGGGCCGTGCGGCTGCTGCTCGCGCAGCGTGGCCAGATGCCGCTCGCAAAGCGCGTCCAGATTTTCCGCCTGCTGCATTGGCCCGTTCGGGCGCGGCGACTGAATGCCGATCAGCGACCAGCGCGCGTCCAGATAGCGTTGCAGAATGCTGAACTGCCAGGCGAAGCCGGAGGCCGGGTGGAAGCAAAACAGCGTGGGGCCGTGCGAACGCCGCAGCGGCAGGATGGTTTCCATGCCCGCGCGGCTCGCCTCTTCTTCGCTCTGCCGCGTCAGCTTTTCCGCCAGCGCGCCGACGGTGGACGCCACCATGATCAGCCCCGGCGTCACCGGCCTGTCGAGACGGCGACGCAGATCGACCGCCAGCCGCATCGCCAGCAGCGAATGGCCGCCGAGGGCAAAGAAGTCATCATTAACCGAGCGGATCTCGCATTCCAGCAGGCGGGCAAAGGCTTCGGCCACCACGGTTTCCACGCCTTCAGCCGGCGCGCGCCCTGTGGCGTTTGCCAGCTGTGGCAGCGGCAGCGCCTTGCGATCCAGCTTGCCGTTGGCGCTTAGCGGAAAAGCCGCCAGCTGCATCAGCACCACCGGCACCATATGCGCGGGCAGGCGATCGCTCAGCTGTTCGCGTAGCGCGGCCGTATCCAGTTCGCCGGACGCGGCCACCACGTAGCCCACCAGCTGCCGTTGATCGCCGCCGCCCGCGCTGGCATTGCCGAGCACGCAGGCATGGGTAACCGCCTGCGCCACGTTATCCAGCGCCAGCAGCGCCTGATCGATCTCGCCCAGCTCGATCCTCTGCCCACGGATCTTAAGCTGATCGTCGCTGCGGCCCAGGTATTCCACCGCGCCGTTCTCCAGCCAGCGCGCCACGTCGCCGGTGCGGTACATTCTTGCGCCCTCGCCTTCCGGATCGGCAATAAAACGGCTGGCGGTCAAATCGGCCCGCGCCAGATAGCCCTGCGCCAGCTGCACGCCGGTCAGATAGAGATCGCCCGCAATACCCGGCGGTACCGGCTGCATATTGCCATCCAGGATGCGCAGCCCGGTATTCCAGACCGGATAGCCAATCGGCACGCTTGCGCCCGTTACGTTTGCCAACGCTTCGCCGTAGGCCGGATACCAGCTCACATCCACCGCCGCTTCGGTCGGGCCATAAAGATTGTGCAGCGGCACGGCCGTTTTGTTCTGCCACTGGTGACAGAGATCGGTCGGCAGCGCCTCGCCGCTACAGAATACCCGCCGCAAAGAAGCACAGTGGGCCACGGCCTCGTCATCGGTTAACGCGGTGACAAACGCCGCCAGCATGGAAGGAACAAAGTGCGTGGTTGTGACACCGTAACGACTGAACAGCGCCCGGAGCGCCTGAGGATCGCGATGCGCTTCCGGCGGCGCCATCACCAGCTGCGCACCGGTCAGAAACGGCCAGAAAAATTCCCAGACCGAGACGTCAAAACTGCACGGCGTCTTTTGCAGCACGACATCGTCGGTAGCTAATCGATAATGATCCTGCATCCACAGCAGACGGTTTACGATCGCCTGCTGGCCGACCATGACGCCTTTTGGCCGTCCGGTAGAACCGGAGGTATAGATCACATAGGCGGTATGATGCGGGCGCGAGCGATCCTGAGCTGGCGGAAGATCCACCGTCGGCAGCGGCTGGTGGTAGCAGAAGCTTTGCAGATTTTCGAGCTGCGCAAAGCGGCCCAGCTGTGCTTCGGTGGTGATTAACAGACGCGGGTTAGCATCTTCCAGCATCATGCTCAGCCGGTCGGTCGGATAGCCGGTATCCAGCGGCAGCCAGGCGGCGCCCAGCTCCACAATGGCCTGTAGGGCAAGCGACAAAAACACCGAACGCGGCAGCGCCACGGCCACGATGTCGCCCGCCTGCACGCCTCGCTTTTGCAGCGCCTGAGCCAGCGCCGTTACCTGCTGACGCATCTCGCGGTAGGTAAAACTATGCTGGTCATCCGCCAGCGCGTCCGCGTCCGGGGTGCGCTGCGCCTGCGCCATAATCAGGCTGCTCAGCGTGGTTTGCGGCACCGCGACCGCGGTGTTGTTAATCTGCCGCAGCCGCTCTTCCTCATGCGGATGCAGCAGCGTCGCCTGCGCGCAGGTCAGCGTCGGATGGCCCGCGAACTGGCTAAGCAGCAGCGGCAGGCGGGCTAGATGCTCATGCAGCGTTTCCGCCCGATAGCGCTCCGCGTTCGCCAGGATTTCCAGCGAGACGTTGCCCTCTTCGTCCGGGTAGAGCGCGATTTCCAGATCGCGTACCGGGCCGGAAGCCAGCTGGTGGGTCACGCCTTCGATACCGGCAAAATCCAGCCGGTAGTCAAACATTTTCAGGTTGATGACCGGGCCGAACAGCGGCTCGCTCAGCTGGCCGATATCCCTTTGGATTTGCTCCGCGTCGTAGCGCTGATGGCGGCGCGCTTTTTTCAACTGCTGCTGCAGCGCCTCCGCCAGCTGTGGCAACGTGGCCTGAGGATCGAGCCGTATCGCCATTGGCAGCACGTTGAGCACCGGCCCGGTGGCGCTCAGCGCGGCCGATCCCAGGCGGCGCATAAAGATAAAGCCCGCGCTGTATTCCGCCCGCGCGCTGAGGCGGCCCAGCCACACCGCAACCAGCGCCAGCGCCAGTTCCGACGCGCTGAGCTGGCTTTGCGCCTTCAGCTCGCGGAAATCTTCGCGGCTCAGCTGCAAATGCTGACGAATAAGATGCGTGGTGGCGCTTTGTCCGTTCAGCGGCAGCGGCGACAGGCTGGCGGGCATCGGCAGCTGGCTCGCCTGCTCTTTCCAGAAGGCGGCATCGCGCTGGCGGGTCGCGGAGGCGCTATAGCGTTCGTACTCCTCCACCACATCGCTGAAAGGGACGAAAGGCGAAGGCTTCGGCTCGCTGCCGGTGCAAAGCGCGGTATAAATCTCCGCAATGCGACGGGTGATGGCGGTAAAGCTGAAGCCGTCCACCACCAGATGATGAAAACGCTGATACCAGTACCAGCGGCTTTCGCTCAGGCGAAAAAGAATATGACGGTAGATCGGGCTGCCGCTGCTGATGCGCAAATCCTGGTCCAGATCCTGCTGCATATGCGCCAGCGCCGCCGCTGCGGGATCGGCCTCGAGGCGCAGATCGACGCATTCCGGCAGGGTAAAGTCAGCGTCGACATCGACCCACTGCATCGGCACGCCGTCCCTTTCGGTAAAGCGCATCCGCAGCGTGTCCGCCTCCTGCATCCCGCGCACCACGGCCTGGCGCAGCAGCGGCTCATTCAACGCGCCGTTCAGCTCCACATAGTGCGCCACGCTCCAGGCGTTTACCTGTGGCGACAGCTGTTCCGCCATCCAGATACCGGACTGCGCCGCTACCAGCGGCATCATTTGCTGCTGCACTTTATTTATCAGCGTCCCGCTCATTTCACTTTTCACGCTGTGACTCCTGCCGCGAAGTGGGCCGGGGTCAGCGTTTGCCAGCGCGCCAGCCAGTCGTTACATTCGTGCTGCGTCGCCGGGCCATATGCCGGCTGCCAGCCTGCGGGTCGGGCGCAGTGGGCTGGCCACAGGCTGTAGCCCAGATGATTTTGCAGCACGAAAAACGGCCCCTCAGGGCGATCGAAAGGATTACTCTGTTCCATCGGAAACTCCGGATTTAGCAGGGACAGACTGCCACAGCGTGGTCAGCCCGTTAATCAGGCCGCCTCGCCAGCACAGAGCGTCGTGGCCGCCGTCAACAAGGCGATAGTGCAGCGCCGGGCAGGCCCGTTGCAGCAGAGGATAAATGCGCTGGTTAGCCTGTAAAACGACAGGTTCGCGCAGGCCCGCCTCCAGATAAATGCGCAGCGGCGCGGCGCTGAGCCGGCCCTGCATCAGCTGCTCTGTCAGCCAGCCGTGCTCGCCGGTACGCTGGCGATGCGGCCACCAGAAAGAGCCGGACTGGCTGAGCGCGCAGCCGAAACGCTGCGGCCAGTGCAGCGCGGCATAGAGGGCGGAAAGACCGCCGAAGCTCTGTCCGGCCACCACGGTGGTCGCCGGATCGTCGCGCCAGCGCGCGTGCTGCGCAATCAGCGGCAGCAGCTCTTCCTGTACCGCCAGCCAGAAGTCGGGATTGCAGGTCAGCTCCTCGCCGCGATGCTGCGTGTCGATCGCATCAATCAGCAGATAAACCGCCTGCGGAAGCTGGCCCCGATTGGTTTGCGCCTGCAGTACGGGCCAGACCGGCATCTGCTCCGCCCAGAACTGGCCATCCAGCAGCACGGCCAGCGGGCGCTGTTCCGGCTGGGTTTCGCCAGTGTTGAAAAGCCATACCCGACGCTGATTGCCCAGCCGTTTGCTCTGCCACGTCAGGCAGCGCGGCGCGGCAAACTCAACGCTCTCTGTCCAGCCCGGCTGCACAGGCGCCTGCGGCAGATGCAGCGCGGAGACGGGATGACCGCGCCCGCCTCGCCAGCTGGTATGGGGATTAAGCGGATCGGCTATCGCCTGCGGCAGCAGTCTGCGCCAGCCTTCGCGCAGCGCCGCACGATCCGGCGGACTTTGCAGCGCCTCGGGGGAGAAATCATTTTCGTTTACGGAAGGGATAAAGCAGTAGCTGCCTCGCCAGCCCGCATTTAGCCGAACCTGCCACTGCCAGATAGCCGTGCCGCTGATGCGCTGCAGGCTTTGCGGCGCGCGCTGCTGATGATGATCGGTTACGCCAGTGATATAAATCCATACCCGGCGTACCGGCGAAGTCCGTTCCGTTCCGGCGGGATCCCGCCAGTAAAAGGTGACGGTGCAGATGTCACCTTCCGTTATGACCGCTGGCGACCCCAGTCTCAGCTTGTGCTGCCAGTCCGCCTGCGCGTCACTATCCCAACCGCCTGTCATATCATAACCTTCCATCATTACTGCCAAGAAAACGGGAACCGCAGGCCGCCGATTTTATTGATAATGGTTTTCATTTGCAATAAGAAATCAAAGCGATATTCAGACCCGCGAGAGGCGCGACACCAGCTTAACCGACGGAAAAGATGAGCAAAAAAGGAAATGGTCACGGGTAAAAAAGGCCGTCGACAACGTCGCGGCCCGGTCATTCTGTAGGTAAAAAGAGGCAGAGAAAAGCGTCAGCGACGCCGCTAATCATTAACGGCGCTTATTAACGGCGGGATCAGGAAGAAGAAACGGGATCGTGCAGCCGCTGGCGCCTGCGCAGGCTCGGGAACCAGGCCATCCACAGGCCGACCACGATCAGCGTGCCAATACCGCCGACTGCCGCCGCTGGCGCCGCACCCAGCCAGGCCGCCAGCATCCCCGACTCAAATTCGCCAAGCTGATTAGAGGTATTAATAAAAATGGAATTGACGGCGCTAACGCGCCCGCGCATCTCATCCGGCGTATCCAGCTGCACCAGCGAGCCGCGGATCACCATGCTGACCATATCAAACCCGCCCAGCGCAAACAGCGCCAGCAGCGAAAGCCACAGTTCTTCAGAAAGGGCAAACACCAGCGTCGCCACGCCGAAGCCGGCTACGGAGGCGAACATAATCTTACCGACGTTACGCTCCAGCGAACGACGGCTGAGCCACAGGCCGACCAGCAGGCCGCCAACCGCTGGCGCGCCGCGCAGCAGGCCCAGGCCCCACGGCCCGGTATGCAGAATATCTTTGGCGAAAATGGGCAACAGCGCCGTCGCGCCGCCCAGCAGTACCGCAAACAGATCCAGCGAAATTACGCCCAGCACGTCCGGCCGGTTACGGATAAATTTCACCCCGGCAAAGACGCTGGCGAAGGTAGCTGGCGTACGCGGCGGCGGCGTATGATCGTAGCGCAGGCGACTGACCATCACGACGGAGATAAGGTAGAGCACGCCGGTGGTGATATAGACCGCCTGCGGCCCGGCAACGTATAAAAAGCCGCCGAGCGCCGGGCCAAGCATCGAGGCTGTTTGCATCGATGCGGCGTTTGCGGCCGTCGCTCGCGCCAGTATCGAGGGCGGCACCAGCGCGGGCAGCATGGACTGCAGAGACGGCGCCTCTAACGTTTTGGCGATAGAGAGCACGAAAATCAGCGCCAGGATCACCAGCTCGTTGGTCAGGTGCATCAGCGTCAGCACCGCCAGCGCGGCAATCGCCAGCAGCTCGGTGAACTGCCCCAGCAGCACGACGCGACGTCGGTCAAACTGGTCGGCAACATGCCCTGCCGGCAAAGCCAGTAAGACCGCCGGCAGAAACTGCGCCAGCCCGATCAAGCCCAGATCGAAGGCGCGGCCGGTAAGCGCATAAATTTGCCAGCCGACCGCGATAGAGAGCATCTGAAAACCGAAACTTGAGCTGGTGCGGGCCAGCCAGAAAGCGACAAAAGAGCGATGGTGAAACAGCGATTCCGCTCCGGCGGAAGTGGGCGATTGCATGGTGTTTTCCGGTTATTTTTTTGACAGCGCCAAATCCTGAGCGGCCGGCTCCTGCCGGGGCGCGTATTTCCACAGCCAGCGTCCGCTGGTCATGCGGCGATAGAAAAAGAGACCACGGACAATCCAGTCCAGAAACATGCCCAGCCAGATCCCTACCACGCCAAAGCCCAGCACCACGCCCAGTCCGTAGCCTGCCACAATGCGGCATCCCCACATGCCCAACAGCGAAACCCACATGGTAAATCTGGCATCGCGCGCGCCCTTCAGCCCCGCAGGTAAAACCCAGGACGCGGCCCAGAACGGCATAAACAGCGCGTTCAGCCAAATCAGGATTTTGACCACGTGAATAACCTCCTCATCACGGGTATAAAACGAAGCCAGTATACCGGCAAAAGGCACCGTCAGCGCCGCCAGCGCGCACAGCCCGATGGTCGAAAGCCAAAAAATATGCCGCAGCTGCCTTTCCGGCTGCTTCAGCTGTCCCTTGCCCAGTCGGGTACCGACAATAATGGTTGAGGCGGAGCCAAGGGAGTTGCCCGGCAGGTTGATCATTGAGGCAATGGAAAAGGCGATAAAGTTACCGGCAATCACGTCGGTGCCCATTCCGGCGACAAAAATCTGCGTCAGCAGCTTGCCGCCATTGAACAGCACCGATTCGATACTGGCGGGCACCCCGATGCTCAGCACCTCCATCAGAATATTGGTGTTGAGGCGGGTGAAATAGCTTTTCAGCGTGATTTTCAGGCGCGGATTAAACCCGATCGCCAGCACATAAATAACCGCCGCCGCGCCGATATAGCGGGCGATGGTCAATCCCAGTCCGGCACCGACAAAGCCCATCCCTTTCCAGGAGAAACAGCCGTAGATCAGCACCGTACTGAATATAATATTCAGGATATTCATGCCGCCGTTAATCAGCATGGGGATTTTGGTATTGCCCGCTCCACGCAGCGCGCCGCAGCCGATCAGCGCAATCGCGGCGGCCGGATAGCTCCATGCAGTAATGTTGAGATAGATCAGCGCCATCTCTTTTACCTGCGGCTCTGCGTTACCGGCGATAAGATTGATGATCCACTCGCCGTAAAACTCAATGCCTAGTGCCAGCAGCACGGCAAAAATAGTCATCAGCACCAGCGACTGGCGCGCGGCCGCCTGGGCCCGTTCGCGGTTAAGCTTGCCCAGGCTGAAGGCGACCACCACCGTGGTACCCAGATCGATAGCGGCGAAAAAAGCGATGATGACCATATTAAAACTGTCGGCCAGCCCGACGCCCGCCATCGCCTCCTTGCCCAGCCAGCTCACCAGGAAAGTGCTCAGCACGCCCATCAACAGCACGCAAAGGTTCTCAAAAAAGATCGGTACCGCCAGCGGCGTAATTTCTCGCCAGAACAGAACCCGATAAGAACGTCTTTTAGGATACCAGGGCGTACGCCTGATGGCCTCTAACGGAGAAATACGGAATATTTGCAAAGTGCTGCCTGCCAGAAATGGAGAAGACTCTACTGATGATGGTAAAAGGCGCTCTGATATGCAAAGTCTTTTCCGGAGAAAAGTGATTTTCCCCTGCGGATGGCGCCGTGCCCTGTACGATCGAAAAAGGCGATCGTCGATCGCCTTTTTTAGTTCTCCAGCCCTGGCTACTGCGCTTTAGGCTCGCCCATCGCCTTGAGCCTTTTGGAAAGCTCGCGGCGCTCTTTGGAAAGATCGGCGTTTTTGATGATGTAGTCGTCAACGCGATCTTCGTAATCGCTGCGCATGCTGCTGATAATTTCCTGAATGGCTTCGACGCTCATGCCAGGCTTGATATATTCACTCAGGTTATCCAGCAGCAGCACGCGTTTCTGGTTGTCGCGGATTTTCTTTTCAATATCGTGGATTTCACGCTGCAGCTTGTTCTTACGACGGAACATCCGCACAAACTCCAGTACGTCCTGAAAGGATTGCTTTGCATTTTCCATGGAAACACCTTCTGTTCAGGCCTGCAAGGCAGGCATTATTATCATTGCGCTCAGCGTAGCGGCGAACCGCTGTCGAGGCGATTAGTTGTAGAGTCGGACTGGCGTTATCTTAGCGCGAACCAGCGCTTTTCGCAGTAAGTTGTTATTAATCGTTTATTTACGCAGCACCAGACGCATCAGATCCGACAGCCTTTCCAGCTGCGCGGCCATCTCCAGACTCAGCCAGACGTAGCCGTGGATCGGTGTTTCCACCAGCTCGTCGCTGTTGGAGGCTTTGATCAGCTGCCGCAGCTCGCGGGTGATTTCCGCCAGCTCCGCGCTGTTGGCGGAGATTTGCTCCGTGCTGCCCGCCACTATCGCCTTTGACAGCGCGCGCAGGGTGTTTTCCGTCATCAGCTGGGTGCGCTTCAGCGTGGGCGCGTTCAGCATTATCAGGTGGCTTTCGCGAGAGGACCACCAGGCATTCAGCTGCAGCTCCAGCGTACAGACCATATTGCGGTTCAGCGTCTGAATGCCTTCAAAAACCGAACGCGGAATACGCGTTTCCTTGCTGGCGGGATCGATCAGCGAGCGCATTTTCACCACGCCGGTCAGCAGCCGCTGCAGGGGGCGCGTCAGGCGGGGCTTATCCACCAGGTTAGGCGAACAGCCGGCATGGTAAATTTTAGCGGTTTCCAGCAGGGAGTCGGAAAGCTTGATGCGCCAGTGGGTATAGGCCTTTTGCGGATAAATGCTGGTAAACAACAGCGCCAGCACCGATCCCAGGATCACGTCGCCGCCTCGCCACAGCGCCATAGTCATATCGCCGGGCGCGCCGCCGCAGATCACCGCCAGGGTAATACCAATCAGCAGCGCCATATAAGGGTGCTTGCCCAGCGTCAGAAAACCGCATAAAAACATTACCAGCGTGCACCACGCCAGCATCACCGGCAGCGACCACAGCTCCAGCCAGAGCGCAATCAGCCCGGAAACCGAGCCAAATATCGTGCCGCCGATGCGCTGGATCGCACGCGGAAAGACGTTGCCCCAGGAGGAAATTGGCCCCATCACCACCACCAGCGTAATCAGCGGCCAGCTACCTTCCGGGATAGAGAACAGGCGGATCAGCAGAAACGTCAGCACGAACGCCAGCGCGATGCGAATGCCGTGCACCGTGCGGTAGTTACGATAGAGGGTGAATTCAAAGGCCGATAGCGGCTTGTCGGGACGCAAAACTTACTCCAGGCGCGGGCTATTTTCCTGGCATCATACCCTGCCCTACGGGGCTTCGCCCGCTTTTTTGCGTATTGCCGTCTCACGATAACAGTGGTGCAACAGCAGCACAACAAACAGGCAAAACGGCGACCCGTTGCGGATCGCCATCAGGGGTTACAGCTTACGTTTGATGTAATCGGTAATGCGAGTAATCATGCCCGCTTTTTCCACTGGTTTCAGCGTCACCAACGGGTAAGAGGCCAGCTCTTTGTCGCCATCCACCAGCTGGATAGTGCCTACCTGCTCATGCAGCTTCAGCGGCGCCTCAAGATCCTTGCGGTCGATGACGTACCTGGCCTTGATCTTTTTGACGTCTTCACGCGGCAAGGAGAGATAAACATCCTTATCGCTACCTACGGCTACCTGATGCGGATTGCCGTACCAGACATTCTCATGACCAATCTCTTTACCAGCATGGAACAGCTGCACGGTATCAAAGGTGTTCTGTCCCCAGATCAGCAGCTTGCGCGCCTGCTCTTCGCGCCCTTTAGGGCTTTTGCCGCCCATGATCACGGCGATCAGTCGGCGCTGGCCGTCCACGCTGGAGGCAATGATGTTGAAACCCGCGCTTTCGGTGTGGCCGGTCTTAAGGCCGTCGACGTGCAGCGTTTTATCCCATAACAAACCGTTACGATTCTGCTGGGTAATGCCGTTCCACGTTAGCGATTTCTCGCTGTACATCTGATAAAAATCCGGCTCGCCGGAGATAATGGCTCGCGACAGCTTAGCCAGATCGCCAGCCGTGGTGTACTGTCCCGGCGCATCCAGGCCGTGAACCGTTTCAAAATGGGTGTTTTTAAGGCCAAGCTTAACCACATACTGATTCATCTGCTCGACAAAAGCGGCCTGGCTACCCGCCACATAATCCGCCAGCGCCACGCAGGCGTCGTTGCCGGAATCGATGATGACGCCGCGGCTCAGATCGCGTACCGAGACTTTCTCGCCGGGTTTAAGAAACATCAGCGAAGACCCTTTAAACACGGGATTGCCGGCGGCCCAGGCATCCTTACCCACGGTGACCATATCGTCGCGGCTGATGCGTTTGCTGTCGATAGCGCGATCCACCACGTAGCCCGTCATCAGCTTGGTCAGGCTGGCCGGATTTCGGCGTTCGTCGGCATTGCCCTGCGTCAGCACCTGACCGGTCGTGGCGTCCATCAGCACCCAGGAAGCGGCGTCGATGGCGGGCGCGGTCAGGGGGAAAGCTAAGGGGTTATCTTCAGCATGGGCCACGGCGACCACGGCCAGAACCAGGCTGATACTTGCAAGCTGACGCTTCTTCAACGGTAAATCCTCTGTAAACTGGAAAAAAACAGCCTGTTGTACGGGATTTGCTGTCGTAACGTGTTAAAAAATTGCAAGAAAATATTAACTTTCTTGGGATTTATGCCATTCTTCTGGTGCACGGGCGGCAGACAACTCATACTTCGGCTTCCCAATCACCTACCCCTGTGTAACCAACTAACGAGCTTATATAAAACCAATATACTTACTGAACAATAGTATTTAGAGCGGGAAAGCAAAACAACAAAAGGATAAAATAATCGCTTATAAGATCTGCATGATCGATCCGTTCGCCCTGGAATTATCTTATCGAATAATAAACTCCCCTGTTATAAGATACTCGACCGAAGCCACAGGGCAAATTTTAATATATTGATTAAAAAGGATTTTCCCATGTTAACCCTCTTTACCCGCTACGCTTCAGTAGGTGTAGTTAACACCATGATCCACTGGCTTATTTTCGCTTTCTGCTTTGGGCTGCTGCATCTCAACCAAATGCTGGCTAATTTTCTGGCTTTTTGTAGTGCGGTTACCTTTAGTTTTATCGCAAATGCGCGCTGGACCTTCAAAGCCAAGACAAGCCTGCTTCGCTACTTTTCCTTTACCTCTTTTATGGGGGGGATAGCGCTTCTTACCGGCTATACAGCTGATCGGATCCACCTGATGCCGGTTGTTACCTTAATTATTTTTTCTTTGATAAGCTTTATCCTCGGTTTTGCTTACAGTAAATATGTTGTCTTCAGGGAGGAATATTGAAAATATCACTGGTTGTACCCTTGTTAAATGAACAGGAAGCTATTCCTGTTTTTTATAATACGGTCAGAAATTTTCAGCCACTGAAAGAATATAGCGTTGAAATAATTTTTATCGATGACGGTAGTACTGATGGAAAAAAAGCTATTGTAGAGGTGCTTTCTCATACCGATCCTTTGGTGGTCCTGATTGGTCTGACCCGAAATTTCGGCAAGAAATCGGCCCTTTGTGCCGGTTTAGACTATGCTAACGGCGATGTAGTTATCCCTATAGATGTTGATCTCCAGAATCCCCTAGACGTTATCCCCACAATGCTACAAAAATGGCGCGGAGGAGCAGATGTCGTGCTGGCTAAGCGCGCAGAAAGATCATGCGATTCCATCCTCAAAAAAAACGCAGAGTGGTTTTACAAATTTCACAACGCTATCAGTCATTCAAAAATCGTAGAGAATGTAGGCGATTTCCGCCTGATGAATAAAACGACGGTTGACATAAAAAAAGCTTTCTGAAATGGATCTGTTTATGAAAGGCGTACTTAGCTGGGTTGGCGGTAAAACTGAAATCGTTGAATATCGACGTGTGAAAAGAGTCATAGGTACGTCAAAATTCAACGGCTGGAAGCTGTGGAATCTGGCACTTGAAGGCATTACCTCGTTTTCTACCTTCCCGCTCAGGATTTGGACTTATATAGGCCTATTTGTCGCATTTTTCTCCTTTGCCTATGGTGGCTGGATGATTATCAACAAAATCATCTGGGAAAATAACGTTCAGGGTTACCTTTCCATCATCGTTTCTATCCTTTTCCTAGGCGGCGTACAGCTGATTAACATCGATGTCTTAAACGAGTATGTAGGTCGTATTTACCTTGAATCTAAAGGTCGTCCAAGATATCTGGTTAAAGAGACCAAAAATACGGAGCTGAAAAATGACTATTAAGGGCAGCACCCTTCTTTTTTCCGCAGCGCTTTTTTTTAGTGCTGTATTTATTATCATTTCTCGATATTCATTTAATAATTATGGCAGCGCAACTCCCCCTCTGGCAGAGACCAGCCTAAATCAGGTTTATTATAAAATTGAATACTGTAAATCTACACCGAGATTTTTCTTGGTCGCAGGCTGGGCCGGGCTAACAGATGGCGGGCGTGATGTTATCACCAACATTTATCTTATTGACCAAGGGAATCAGTTTCATAAAATAAGAAAAACCACGACTGAACGGAATGATATCGTGAAAAAATTTCACAAAAACACCGCTTTTAAAAAGTCTGGTTTTGTAGCATCCGTTGCCGTGGGCGAAGCCTACTTAATGACAGGTAAATTTGCTATCGAATTAACTCATCAGGGGAAACGCAGTGTTATCTATCATGAATGTAAATAAAAAATCGCTGATGCCTGTGCTCGCTTGGGGATCCGCTTTTGTTTTGCTCACTGGTATCTTTCTGTCGGTTAAACTGCTTAACAACGGCGATGACAGAATGTTTATTCATATTTTAAATGGAAAAGCACTTTTCCCTCTCTTACAGCAGCGTTACCTTGAATGGAGTGGGCGAATAACTATAGAAGCTTTGTTAATAAAGACCATTAATTTCAGCTTATTCTGGAGATTAGGTATCATCAGCTCCATAACCCTGCTCTCCTACTGCGCCTGGAAAACGTTCTTCGACACATTAAAGGCTGCTTATGCTATTCCTGCCGGTATTGCCATTTTTATGTTAATCACTCCCAGCGTCAATATAGACGCTGCATGGTGGGTTACTGGATTTTATAATTATCTGCTCCCTGTAACGCTAGCAAGCTGGGCACTGCTTATTTTAAAAAATTCGGCAACAGCATCACCAATGGCAAAAACAGCGGCACTTTTGACATTATTAGTTAGCTGTTTTAGCGAGCAAGTAGCACTGGTTCTGCTTATAGGTGCCATTTCCATTTACTGCTCTAAGCAGCACAAAGAACGCTATGATGCCCTCTTCATAGTCATTGCGTTCATTTTCAGCGCCATTTTGCTAACGGCACCGGGAAACACTTGCCGATATCTCTTTGAGATAAAAAATTCTTTTCCTGAATTTTCTGGCTATAGCTTCATCGACAAGTTGACGTTAGGTATCGATCGCTTAAATCACCATATTAGTGATCCAGAAAACTTGCTTATAAACGCATTGTTCATACTGGCATTAGCTAATACATTTCAAAAAAAAAACCTAGCCGGTTCGGATTTTTTAGCCGTTGTACTCGTCACTATAAAGCTGATCGGCTTTCTGTTAGCACATTTTCAGGATGGTGTACGTGACTTTATTTACAATAAGAATTACATAAGTGCGCAATCTTGGTTTGGTTTTAAAATCTACAGCTCGTACTTCTTTACGCTAGCCGCTATTTTTTCTCTAATACTGCTTTCTTACCGCCATATACATAATCGAAACATGGCAATCTTCGTTTTAATTTCGCTGTTAACAGCCTGCGCGACTGTGATGATGATAGGGTTCTCGCCTACCGTTTATGCATCATCTCAACGAGTATTATTCTTATTTGAAATTTGCTCACTATCTGTTTTGTGCGTATATATCAGAGTGCTATTTATCAAAATGTAAATATCTTTCCGCATCAGGGATTCCTAATGCGGAAATAGCCATGTAAGTTATCAAAACTCTTTAGTTATTTTTAGGTATATTACAAATATATTAAAAAAGGAGGTACAGACTAAAATTAAATTAAACTGTAAGCACTGGTTACTTTAAATAGCTGTAGCGAAAGGTTAATCGCTGATTTTGATTCTTTAATCGATTCTGCATATGATCAAAACCACCAAGGTAACCAGCGATTTTTATGGGTTTCATGCTCCCAACACTACGCAACCTCTACATATTTTGGACGAAACCAAATATACAAGCGCTACTGTATGAGGTAATAATTATGCAGCAGACTATTTGCTGATCACTTATCCGCCAAAAATCTTACAGTTGATTTTGTCATCTGATATGAAATCCGGCAAAGATTTGGCATAGTAACTTAGATTGCAATGCATCCATATCATAGACAATGGGAGAAAAACAGCTTACTATTCAGGCAAACTATTCTTTAAAGAAATTCTGAGACAACTTCCCCCCGTAGGTTTGCGGTTATTTAGACTAACAGGTAAGACCGCCGGTTATCCTTTTATATAAATCCGTCCTTAAACGACGTTGACCGATTTTGTTGTACTTTCTCGCTTCGCATAGAGTCCAGATGTGATCTGTAGCGCTCCAGATTTTGCAAAGCATCTCCTGACATGCATATATGGAGCATATGTGTGGTCCGATTTTGATACTGTCTTTGTTTAATTTGCCTATGTACTTTAGTAACAGGCCGTATAGCCTTTACAATTGCTTTTTTTATATGCAGCAATTAAACTAATGTCGGCGAGGCCGCTGGATTTAAGCACAATATTATGGTTAAATTCATGTAAGTAATTGTTCTTTTATTGTGAGTTTTGTATGGATAAAAATGAAAACAACCATTGGTTAGATCTTTGTAGAGCAATTGCTATTTTAATGGTTTTACTCTCACATGGAAGAGGCTATTTAATTCCTTTATGGGAACCATTTAACGGTTTTAAATTTGGCGGTTTTTTAGGTGTAGAACTTTTTTTTGCGCTATCCGGATTTCTGATTGGAAAAATAATAATAAATAAATCAATTAACTGTAAAAATCCATTATCTTGGATCCCTGCTTTTTGGTTCAGAAGATGGGCGCGGACATATCCCATATATATAGCCTTCCTGATAATTAACGTAATTTTGCTATCAGGGATAAGATTAGCCCCACATAGTCATATAGTTTCATATTTTACGTTCACTCAAGCTTTAACAGCACCTCACCCATTATTTTTTGGGGAAGCATGGAGTCTGGCAATTGAAGAAGTTTTCTATTTTACCACACCATTACTTTATCTGTTTTTATTTTTTTACTTTAAAAATTCACAGAAAACCCTTTTGTTTTGCCTGATAATAATGGTCATGATGCCCACAGCTTATCGAGTCTATCTCACAACTTTAACAAGTTTCTCCTTTAATGAAATTCGGACTATTTCTTTTGCAAGGCTGGATTCCATTATGTATGGAGTATTTTTTTCTTGGGCTATTCATTTCTATCCAGTATGGAAAGATAAGATTATCTCTTTATCCAAAAAAATTGCTTTCCTATTCCCGGCCCTCGCTTATCTAGCGCATTTTTCAGATGCAGACATAAATAGCCACCCTATCCTCAGGGTTATTTTATTTAACATATCTGGTTTAGTATGCTCCGCTGTGGTTGTGTGCGGATTACATGCCAACATACCTGAATATTTAAACAAAATAATAAAAGGCATAGCGAGAGGTTCATACATATCCTACCTGATTAACTTACCTATAATATATATTATGCATACCTACACGCCTTCTCACATCACTAAGACACAAGGAGTTGCCTTATGGATGATCTACTTATCTTCCACACTATTAATTTCTGTATTTCTGCATGAAAAAGTAGAGAAAAAGATATTATTAATTAGAGATAAAATAGTTCCTCGCTAATGACTTGTTATTTGATGTCAGCAGGAGAGTATCCCCTCACTTTTTTAGATGATGCCGTATAAGAATGCGGCACTTCTCTTAATAGCATTATTTCTCCTTAGCAGGTTATAACCAGCTTCGTTATATCAATAATTAACATCATCAATCAGACCACACCAGCGAGCAATACATTATCACTCATTACATAAAATTACAGAAAAGGCTAATATCAGGTAAGCCATCATTGTATTAAGTAGCTGGCACTCTATTTAAAAACACCCCTTCTCCGTTATCCAATCCGAACTCTTTCCCGACCTTTCTCTCACCCTTTCTTTTACCTTATTGCCTCCATAATCGTTGCCAGCACCAACCCATCCATCGCCATCTACCCCTTCTGGACTTCCCGAATATGGTTTACCATGTAAGGAACACAATTTTGTATCGCTGAGGGCCATTAAAATATTCTGTACGCATGGTTTCAGGGATTCTATACCCACTATGTACGCAGTAGTGCATAGACAATGCGAACATCAATAACCGCAAATGAACACAAGTAAACGTAGAAGGCCGAATCAATGAGAATGAGCGCTGCGTTTTCAGGAAGTTAACGAACAGAAGTGGACAGATACCAACAGTGAAAAACGAAAGCAATCAACCTACGTTCCTTTTCCACGACTATGAAACGTTTGGGAAAAGCCCATCACTGGACCGCCCCGCGCAGTTTGCCGGCATCCGCACCGATATGGATTTTAACATTATTGGCGAGCCGGAAGTTTTCTACTGCCAGCCTGCGGACGACTATCTGCCGCAGCCGGAAGCCGTGATGATCACCGGCATTACGCCGCAGCTGGCGAAAGCCAAAGGCATTAACGAGGTCGCTTTCACCCAGCGTATTCACCAGCTGTTTAGCGAGCCCAATACCTGCATCGTCGGCTATAACAATATCCGCTTCGACGACGAGGTCACGCGCAATCTGCTCTACCGCAACTTTTACGATCCTTACGGCTGGAGCTGGCAGAACGGCAACAGCCGCTGGGATTTGCTGGACGTGATGCGCGCCTGCTACGCGCTGAGGCCGGAAGGCATTGAGTGGCCGGAAAACGACGATGGTTTTCCCAGCTTTCGTCTGGAACATCTGACCAAAGCCAACGGCGTGGCGCACGAAAACGCGCACGATGCGATGTCCGATGTTTACGCGACCATTGCTATGGCAAAGCTGGTAAAAGAGAAGCAGCCGCGCCTGTATGATTTTCTGTTCAGCCATCGCAACAAGCAGAAAATTATGACGCTAATCGATATTCCGCAGATGAAGCCGCTGATGCATATTTCCGGCATGTTTGGCGCCCAGCGCGGCAATACCAGCTGGATCGCCCCGCTCGCCTGGCATCCCACCAATAAAAATGCGCTGATTACCTGCGATCTGGCCCAGGATATTTCTCCGCTCCTGGCGCTGGATGCCGATGCGCTGCGCGAGAGACTCTACACGCGCCGGGAAGATTTGGGCGATGCCGTGCCCGTGCCTATTAAGCTGGTGCATATTAATAAATGTCCGGTCGTCGCACCGGCCAATACGTTACGCCCGGAGGATGCCGAGCGTCTGGGGATCGATCGTCAGCGCTGCCTGGATAATCTGGCGCTGCTGCGTCAGCACCCGGAGGCGCGTGAAAAAGTGGTGGCGCTCTATGCGGAAGCGGAGCCGTTTGTGGCTTCTGACGATGTGGATGCCCAGCTCTACGACGGCTTTTTCAGCGATGCCGATCGCAGCGCCATGAATATCATCCGGCAAACGACGCCGGAAAACCTGCCAGCGCTGGATCTGACCTTTAACGATAAGCGAATCGAAAAGCTGCTGTTCCGCTATCGGGCGCGCAACTTCCCCGGCACGCTGGATGAGGCCGAGCAAAAGCGCTGGTTACAGCATCGCCGTGAGGCGCTGAGTCCGGAACGCGTGCAGGATTATGTTCAGGAGCTGGAGATGCTGTTTAATCAGTACGACGGCGATAAGGCGAAAATGACGCAGCTGAAAGCGCTGTTTGATTACGCTCGCGAGCTGGTTTCCTGATTTTTCGGCTGCGGGCAGCGGCAATTAAAAAGGGCGCGGTTCACAGAACCGCGCCCTTCTTTTTAGCCCATCGCCACGCTAAATGCGGCCTTGGTTACATCGGCTCTTCGGTATACTGCGGCACCGGTTTGCGGAAGCGCTGCGTCACCACGGCCAGATAGACCAGGCCAATTGCGCCCCAGACCAGGCCGAGGATCATCGAGCTTTCTTCCAGGTTAATCCACAGCGCGCCGACCGTCAGAGCGCCGCACGTTGGCAACACCAGGAAGTTGATGTTGTCCTTCAGCGTCTTGTTGCGCCCTTCACGGATCCAGAACTGCGAGATCACCGAAAGGTTAACAAAGGTGAAGGCCACCAGCGCGCCGAAGTTGATCAGCGCCGTCGCCGTCACCAGATCGAAGGTAATGGCGGAGAGCGCGATAGCGCCTACCAACAATACGTTCAGCGCTGGCGTATGCAGCTTCGGATGAATATAGCCGAAGAAGCGCTCCGGGAACACGCCGTCACGCCCCATCACATACATCAAACGGGAAACGCCCGCGTGCGCCGCCATGCCGGAAGCCAGCACGGTGATGCAGGAGAAAATCAGAATGCCGAACTGGAAGGTTTTACCCGCCACGTAGAGCATGATTTCCGGCTGCGACGCGTCCGGATCTTTAAAGCGCGAGATATCCGGGAAATAAAGCTGCAGGAAGTAAGAAACCACGATAAAGATCACGCCGCCAATCAGGGCGGTCAAAAAGATCGCTTTCGGGATCACTCGTCCCGCATCCTTGGTTTCTTCCGACAGCGAACTGATGCCGTCAAAGCCCAGGAACGAGAAGCACAGAATGGTCGCGCCGGTGATCATAGGCACCACGTGCGCCTGCTCGGACCAGAACGGCTTGCTGCTGGTCAGGGTGCCGGCCCCTTCCCCATGGGACACGCCGTAAATTACCATACCGGTAATCGCCACCATGACCGCCATTTGCAGCACCACAATAATGCTGTTGAAATTGGCGACGGTTTTAATGCCCTTGAGGTTAGAAAGGGTCATAAAACCAACCAGCAGCACCACGAATATCCATGACGGGACACCCGGCACCAGCGCTTCAAAATAGATTTTCGCCAGCAGAATATTGATCATCGGCATGATCAGGTAATCCAGCAGCGAGGACCAGCCCACCATAAAGCCGACGTGCGGGCTGATGGCTTTTTGGGCATAGGTATAGGCCGAGCCGGCGGACGGGAAGCGGCGAACCAGCTTGCCATAGCTCAGCGCAGTAAACAGGATCGCGATCAACGCGAAGGCGTAGGCGGTTGCTACGTGACCGTCTGTAAGACCGGAAACGATGCCGAACGTATCGAACAGGGTCATTGGCTGCATATAAGCCAGGCCCATCATCACTACAGGCATCAGAGTCAGCGTTTTTTTCAGGTGCGCGCGCGGCGCGGAGGTCTGTGAATTATGCGACATGATTCAGCCTCCCTATAGCATCAACCTTTCTGGGTTGAACCACAGGGAAACTTCGCTTTATGCGAGCGTTGTTCTGATTTGGGAAGGTAAAGCAGGCAGGCGTGAAGGTGACGGCTGCCGCTGCGCCGTAGTCGTCGCGCAGATGTTTACCGGCTGCGGCCGGCGTAATGAAGTGTTGCCCCATCTTTATTTCCTCAAAAACACTGTCAGTGTGTATCAGTCCGGCTGAGCCGGCCTCTTTGGCTTCGTTTTTTTGTGCAAAAAAAATAACCGGCGCGTTAAGCGTCGGTTATTCATTTACAGTGCGTATATTTTGCCAGGCTGTAAGAAAGAATACAAGTTTTTAAAGCCTTTCTGCGCCATTTCTTTACAGGAAACCTCAGGCATTTTTTAACATCCAGTCGATTTCGGTGGCGGTGATCAGCCGCTCAAAATGCATCAGTTCATGATGCTTGCAGCTGTGCCAGACAAAACCAAAGCGCTCGCCCAGCAGCTTTTGCAGCGGAAAGCTTTGTGCAAACTCGTCCAGCGCATCGCTTTGCCTGACCGGCAAGGGTCTGCCGTCGGCTTCATGGCCGTTGCCGGTAATGGCCGACGGCAGCGGCAGTTGATTATCGATGCCGTGCAGAATGCCCGCCAGCACCGCGGCGACCACCAGGTAAGGATTGGCATCCGCGCCTGCCACTCGGTACTCCACGCGATGGTTTTCCGCTTCGCCACAGGGAATACGCAACGCTACCGTACGGTTGTTGTGCCCCCAGGATGCCTGTAGAGGCACAAAGGCTTCCGGTAAAAAGCGTCGATAGGCATTAACGTTAGGCGCCAGCAGCGCCATAGAGGCGGGCATCAGGTCGATCATCCCGGCCAGCGCGCGCTTCAGCAGGGGCGAATCGCTGCCGTCATCGGTGATAAAGGCATTATGATCGGCGGCGTCCAGCAGGCTGATATGAACGTGCATCCCGCTACCGGCCCAGGCCTCGTAGGGTTTTGCCATAAAGGTAGCGTTCATGCCGTGATTTTCTGCCACCTGACGGATTAGCCGCTTCAGCTGCACGGCATGATCGCAAGCGCTGAGCACGTTGCGGGTATGGCGCAGATTGATTTCAAACTGGCCTGGCGACGCTTCCGCCAGCGCGCCGTCGGCAGGAATGCCCTGCAGCCTGGCCAGCCTGTCGATATCATTGAGCACGGCGGCAAAACAGTCCAGATTATCAACCGAATAAACCTGGCTTTGCCGGTGACGATCGTCGCTGCCCGGCGAGCAAGGCGGCTGAATTGCGCCTTCCGCATCGCGTTTTTTATCGACGAGATAGAACTCCAGCTCTACCGCTACCACCGGAAATAATCCCCGATTGCGCAACTGCTGCCAAAGGTGATTCAGAACATTTCGGGGTTCAACGTCAAAGGGAGTACCATCTTGATTACGCATGGTCAGCAAAACCTGCGCCAGCCGCTGCGGATCGGTTGCGGAGGGAGTCAGCGTGCCTTCAACAGGAAAGCAGATATTATCAGGTTCACCCAGCGCCTGGCCAAGTCCGGCCTCTTCCACCGTGTTGCCGAGAATATCCATGGCATAGACGGAAGCGGGAAAATAACAGCCTTTTTCCAGCCTGAGCAAATTCCCGATCGGGAGGCGTTTGCCGCGAAAAACACCGTTTAAATCATTAAGCAGAACATCAACATGCTGTGTTTCAGGATAGCGTTCCAGATAAGTTTCTACTTCAAGCTGGAACGCGCTGGTTCGCTCACTATGCCGCGTAAAATCTTCCACTTCGACGATATTGGTCATGATGCCACCCGCCTTCGCTAAGTCTGATGTTTGCGTGCCGCTCAAAATAAGCGCCGCCTTCTTAACATAGCGTCAACTATTCAGCGCGGCAAATGTTATGACAGAGTTTATTTTCCAGGCAAAATCTTTTGCATATTGCCCTGCAGAGTGCCAGATTGGCTGGATAAGGCATGGATCCGACCTGCCTTTCCGCGCTCACTAAAACCGGACGGAGAGTTGGGATGGGCATTATTTCGAACAACCCCTTGATTGACGTAATAATGTGTCAGGCAAGCCTCATAAGACTGGCCTGGCATAAGGCGCTTACCGATACCTGCACGGTATGGCAAAACCCAACCAGGCATGCTGGCTTTGACGTTAAGGAAGACTATTTATTAACGCCTTTACGTGCGTTTTTTTGGCAGCAAAAGGAAATTCTTCGATGAGCGATATTTCTCTGGCCCCCGGCCGTCGCCTGGCTGAAATCCGCCAGCAGCAGGGCCTGTCACAGCGTCGCGTGGCCGAGCTTTCCGGCCTGACGCACAGCGCCATCAGCACTATTGAGCAGGACAAGGTCAGTCCCGCCATTGGTACATTACAGAAGCTGTTAAAAGTATATGGCCTTTCCCTTTCCGAATTTTTTTCCGAGCCGGTCCAGCCTGCCAGGCCAAAGGTAGTAATAGAGGCAAACGAGCTGATTGATATCGGCAGCCAGGGAGTGTCGCTGCGGTTGATCCATAACGGCAACCCGGAGCGGACGCTGGCGATGATGTTAGAAACCTATGAACCTGGCGCGACAACCGAAAAAATTCGTCATCAGGGCGAAGAGATCGGCACGTTGCTGGAAGGCGAAATTACCTTAACCGTCGACGGCCAGCGCTATCAGCTTCGGGCTGGCCAAAGCTACGTTATCGATACCGGCCATCCCCACAGCTTTAATAACACCTCTGCGCAGCCCTGCCGGATCGTCAGCGCGCATACCCCAACCACCTTTTGATCGCCAGTTGCCGCCGCATCGCGCTTTTTGTTGGAGAAAGCTATGGAACATGTGCAGAGCTATTATACCGCTACGGCCAATCCTCATGACCGCTGGCCGCGGCTTGCGGATGATATTCTCTGCGACGTCTGCATCATCGGCGGCGGTTTTACCGGCCTTTCCTCGGCGCTATACCTTACCGAAGCGGGTTATGACGTGGTGGTGCTGGAAGCGGCCAGGGTTGGCTTTGGCGCCAGCGGCCGCAACGGTGGGCAGGTAGTTAACTCTTACAGCCGTGATATTGACGTTATTGAGCGCCGCTACGGCAAAGAAAGCGCACGGCTGCTGGGCAGCATGATGTTTGAAGGCGCTGCGGCGATCCGCGATCGTATCGATCGCTACGCTATTCGCTGCGACTACCGGCCCGGCGGCGTTTTTGCCGCGCTTAACAGCCGTCAGTTCAGCCAGCTAAAGCAGCAGCACCAACGCTGGCAGCACTATGGCAATCATCAGCTGGAGCTGCTGGATGAGCTGGGCATTCGGCGTAAAATCGCCAGCGAACGCTATGTCGGCGGCCTGCTGGATCGCAGCGGCGGTCATCTGCATCCTCTGAATCTTGCGCTGGGCGAAGCGGAGGCGGTTCGCCGTCACGGCGGCAGGATTTATGAGGAGTCAGAGGCAATCGCCGTGACCTACGGCACGCCGCATCGCGTCAGGACGGCTCAGGGTAGCGTATTGGCTAAATACATTATTTTTGCCGGTAATGCCTATCTGGCGCCGCAGCTGGAACCCAGACTGGCAAGCAAGAGCCTGCCCTGTAGCTCGCAGATCGTCGTCACGGAACCGCTCTCCCGCGATAAGGCGCTGGCGCTGCTGCCGGATAACTACTGCGTAGAAGATCGTAACTATCTGCTGGATTACTATCGCCTCACGGCCGACAATCGCCTGCTGTATGGCGGTGGCGTAAGCTATGGCGCGCGCGAGCCGGGCAACATTCACGAGCTGATCCGGCCGAGGCTGCTAAAGACTTTTCCACAGCTGGAAGGAATAAAATTTGATTATGCCTGGAGTGGAAACTTTCTGCTGACGCTATCCCGCATGCCGCAAATTGGCAGGCTGGAAAACGGCGTTTACTATATGCAGGGCGACAGCGGACACGGCGTGACCTGGACCCATCTGGCGGGCAAGCTGGTTTGTGAAGCGTTGCAGGGCGAGCCAAAACGCTTCGATGCATTCGCCCGCCTGCCGCATCTGCCTTTTCCTGGCGGTCGCCGTCTACGTGTACCCTTAACGGCGCTGGGCGCCGCATGGTATGCGCTGAGGGACAGGCTGGGCGTTTGAAGCTTTTACCTTTGCTACCGGGCGCTATGCGGGAAATAAATGAACTATGATTAATCATAACGTAATATTTTACGTTAGTACTCCCTTTGCTTAGCTCTTTGCAAATGTTAAGATTGCCATAACTCAAAAAAAAGAATGCGATCATGTGGAAACCATTTGAAAAATACATTTCTGTTAGCATAGTTAATACACTGTTTCATTGGATTAGCTTCTCATTTTTTGTTTATGCTCTCGCCTGCTCACAATCCTTTGATAATTTATTGGCGTTCCTTATTGCCGTAAGCTTTGGTTTCATAGCCAATGCTAGATGGGCTTTTAAAAATGAAGCGACAAAAAAACGCTATTTTTTATTTTTATGGGGATATTGGCATGGTTAACCGGAAAAGGTGCTGATAAATTACATTTCCCATTAATAGTTACGCTTGTTACCTTCTCATTTGTAAAATTTACAACCGAATTTATCGACTCAAAATTAGTGGTGCTCAGGGAGAAAATTTAATGAAAATATCGCTAATCGTACCTGTATACAACGAAGAAGAAGC
This sequence comes from Erwinia sp. 198, assembly GCF_003937915.1. GTDB lineage: Bacteria > Pseudomonadota > Gammaproteobacteria > Enterobacterales > Enterobacteriaceae > Erwinia > Erwinia aeris. Next base: position 123,443 of record NZ_RHUM01000003.1, read on the forward strand.
TATACCTATTTTTTATAACACGGTTAAAAGTGAACTAACGCAATACACACTAGAGATTATTTTCATTAATGATGGTAGCACAGATAGCACTAGTACTATTGCACAGGAATTGGCTGCCCGGGACGATGCCGTCCGTCTAATCAACTTCACTCGAAACTTTGGTAAAGAACCAGCCCTTTTTGCAGGACTTGAGAATGCTACGGGCGACGCTGTAATACCTATTGATGTCGATTTACAAGATCCTATATCAGTTATTCCAAAACTTATTGAAAAATGGCTAAGCGGCGCAGATGTTGTCTTAGCCAAAAGAATAGATCGTAGTTCTGATGGCCATCTAAAAAGAAAGACAGCTGAATGGTTCTACCGCTTACATAATAAAATAAGCACACCAAAGATAGAGGAAAACGTTGGTGATTTCCGTCTGCTTTCACGGGAAATTGTGGATAACATCAAGCAACTAGAGGAACGAAACCTTTTTATGAAAGGCATCCTGAGTTGGGTTGGGGGAAAAACAGCTATTGTTGAGTATGTCAGAGAAGAACGAGTAGCAGGCGTTACTAAGTTTAACGGCTGGAAACTATGGAATCTTGCTTTAGAAGGTATCACCTCCTTTTCCACATTCCCTTTGCGTGTTTGGACATATTTAGGCCTGTTAGTTGCTGCACTTTCCTTTTTATACGGTTCATGGATGATAATTGAAAAGATTATTTGGGGGAATGCGGTCAGGGGTTATCCTTCTATTATGGTTTCAATCCTTTTCCTCGGTGGAGTTCAACTTATTGGTATTGGTGTGCTAGGTGAATATATAGGTCGAATCTATACAGAGGTAAAAAGAAGACCGAAATATATTAAATCAAAAGGTAAAAACTAAAAATGTTGCACTTAAGAGAATTAATTTCAAAAAGCTTCTCCTTTAGAAAAGATTTTAACAAGGTTTTTTACATAAGCTTAGGCATAATAATATTATATACTCTACCTCTTATTGTATCTGAACATTACTATTCTGACGACCTTGTTCATTCAATGGTTGGTGTAACAGGTTGGTTATCTAATGGCCGTCCCCTTTCGGTGTTAATGTTTAAGATTATGATGGCTGGTGGCTTTTTTAATGATATTTCGCCACTACCACAGTTACTGGCCGCTGTGGTATTGGCGAGCACCATTAGCTTTTTATCAGGTAAAATCGATGAAGGCCGAATATTTATTCCCTTATTTACTTTTCTGCCTCTGGCTATCTCTCCCTACTATCTGGAAAACTGGTCATATAAGTATGATTCATTAACAATGTCTCTTTCTGTTTTCTTGGCTGCTCTACCCTTTGTTCTTAACGAGAATAATTCCTTTCGAAAAAAAATCTTCATCTCTACCTTTTTATTATTTTCCTCTTTATGCTTCTATCAGGCGGCCTTAAACATATTCGTTAGCCTTTCTATTTTGTTCGCCCTGTTAAATATCAATGATGGGAAAAACATAAAAGCATTGGAGCAAATAAAGTATCAGCTTATCGCTTATTTGCTAGCAAACATAATGTATATTTTGATCATCAAAAAGTTTGTAATTTATGGTGAATACAATATTACGCATGGCGAAATTGCAACCAGCAACCTGCCCCTAATCTTATCAACTATTACAAGAAATCATTATTTACTAGGCGATATATTTCTTAGCGCTTTTAAAGGTAATTTATGGGTATTCTTTTCACCCCTTGCTATCATAGTCCCTGCAGCTATAACTATTCTTTTAAAGAAAACTCTGAATCAAAGTATATCGTTCATACCAAAAACCATCTCTTGCATTATTGTTTTGCTTTCTCCTTTCTTATTGTATATAGCTGTATATGGTCCAATGCTTTTGCTAATTAACCCTATAACTTCTGCAAGAACCCTGTTAGGAGCTTCAGGATTAATCTGTAGTCTTTTTGCATTTTCGTTTATCCTTTTTAGAAAACATAACAAATTACAGCTTTGGATTCTACTTCCTGTTTTTGGTTTGTTTACATTAGCATATTCCTTATATAACGCTCAAAAAACCACAGAAAAACTCGAATTATCACTAATCACTCGTATTCAAAGTGACTTTTCCAGTCACAACATGAATGATATAAAGAATATTAGTATACTTGGCAATGCTCCCACCAGTTACCAATCTGACTTGGCGGAAAAAAACTTTCCAATCATAAAATTCCTAAACGCTAATAATATTGGGCAGGATTTACTTTGGGGAAATGTACAACTTAATCAATATTATTTTGATAAAAACTACTTACCTTCGGAGACTGGCCGCTCAAAAATATGCACCATGAAAAAAGTTTCTTCTAATAGTATTTATTCAATTTATAGAAATGATGACCTTGCCGTAATTGACTTCAGTTATACCAAATGCTAACCGATAAAAGCGGGGCTCCCCGCTTTTATTTTTATGATATAATTCATTACTCTGCAAAGTTATTATAATAAATCTCTCTTTATTGGATGCATATAATGACAGCGGAAAAACGGAATTATAAAGATATGATTACCTTCGACAATCATATATTTTCCGAACCTTGCTTTTTTTGCAAAACCTCAGCGGCGTCAGGATTAGTTGGCAAGCCACGGTCAGATAAAGTCGTGGTGTACAGGTCGTTCCGGGGCTGAGGTTATAATTATTTCCGATTTTCCGCTTTTCTATCACAGAATAATAGCTTTGGCGATCTCGTCTGGGTACACCAAGTCACGTCGTTTGAACCGTTGTACACATCGGCTTTACCAGTCAGTAGGTATCTTGGGTGTTGCTAATACCTTACCAATGCGGAAAGCAGCGTAACACCCTTAAAATTTCCCGGCGACTTATAAAACAAATTCTCCGGTTCTTTTAGAGTTTTATTCTACAGCGAAAAGAATTTTTTTTCTGTATTCGATCATTTTGCGATTTCTGCTGTTATAAGGGACGCTAAGCCCCCCTTAAACTAAACTATTCTATCTTTCCTAATCAATCTTTATCTACTGTTCTCATGATGTTAAAATTAAAAAGCGGGACTTCTGGTGTGTTACATACCACAAAAATCATATAAAATTTTTATTGTTTTCTCAAACTGAGAGGTTTGACTAACAACTTTAAAAACATTTGCATCGCTGTAATAGCGAAGAAAGGACAAGAATATTAGTTGGTTACGCGATTCTGTTTTGGGCTATGGACGTGAGAATAAGGAGGTACCTGAATAAATAAATCTAAAAAATTAGACATTGAATAATTACACGTTATTGCTATTACTATCGTTATTTTATCAATATACCATCGTCGCATCCCTATGACATTGACTTAATGACAACTCAGTATTTCTCGTATTTTAATAAAATTCATTATGCTTCATCCCGATTTTGCCCACCTGTTTTATTATCACTACTCACATCGTATGTAATAAAAATCCCAAAAAAATTGAAAGCAGAAGCTTACAATGATTAGCATTACTTATGTAATGTACTCATACCTTTACTATTTCACTCGGGAGGGAATATTTTTTTTTCTTCACTATAGATATAAATTAGGCGAACACAACATTCCGCTTGTGGTTTATCCCGACACGTATTGACCACACTTTTTCCTACCCGCCCTAAAAAATTTTCTTTGATGAACATAAAGAAAAAGATAGGTTTCGTCATATATTTAAGCTCTATTTTTAAACCTCCACCCAAACGTAAAATATCGGCCGTTTTCAGCGCACCTAGTAAATTAACATACGACTTTACTGCTATTTCCTCCTTTATTCCAACATTCATTTTTAACACAACAATGATCCTTGATCTTAATTTTTCCTCTGGTATCATTCGTAAATTTATTTAAAAAGTTAGCGAGTATTATTTTAGATTGCACTTCTCACGCCGGATAATACATTTACTCCTTATAAAAAAACGGATACTGGTTCACAATAGGGATATAATTATCTATTTGATAGGTGCGGATATGACTTTATGATTTTTTTGGTTCTGGTATGTGGGAAATAAAAAATCTTCGCTACTTAGTTTAATTAATGATAGTATCCAAAATTCAATTCATAGCGAAGATAAATTAAGTAATAGAGTAAGTTTACGAAGCTACTTACTCCTGTCTTACTAATATGATTCAATAATCAGGTTTTTATCAACTAACCGGCATTTTCCCCGGATCCGGGTAGCGGTAGTTGAACCCGATTTCCTGACAAATACGCTCGCCGTTAATGATTTTGCCCGTTGCCTCGTCCGCTTCTTCACGAAACGTTGGCGGCGTCAGTCCCAGCTGTCGCGCTACCGCCGGATAAAAATCTTTGCGGGCAGGATGATGCGGCGCGCTCAGATTGTAGGTTCTTCCACCTTCACCGTTTTCCAGCAGCAGGATAATAGCGGCAACCACGTCCTCCAGATGCACCAGATTAACCCCGTGTGAGCCGTCGCTTAGATCGGCTTTACCCGCCAGAAAGCGGCCCGGATGCCGCTGCGGCCCCACCAGCCCGGACAGACGCAGAATATCTACCGAGGTTCCCGGCAGGTTATGTAGCCAGGTTTCCAGCTCCTTCAGCGTTTTGCCCGCTACCGTAACCGGCTCCAGCGGGCTGTCCTCATTCATCTCGCCGTTTCCGCTGCCGTAAACAGAGGTGGAACTGGTAAAAACAATGCGCGGCACGTTTGCCGCCAGCGCGCTGTCCACAATTTGCTGAACCGCCAGCAGATAATTTTCGCCGCCCTCCGCCGTGCGGCTGGCTGGTAAAGTGATGACCAGCGCATCCACGGCCAGCAGCGCGTCGAGATCGTCAGAATCGCACTCCAGTTCCGGCGTCAGCGTCAGCAGCACGCTTTCCAGCCCGCACATGCGCGCCGCCTCCACGCCATCAGCCGTGGTTTTGCTGCCGGTGACCTGCCAGCCTCGCGCCGTCATCGCCAGCCCCAGCGGCATACCCAGCCAGCCCAGTCCTACAATCGCCACTTTTTTCATCTTTGTTCCCTGCTTTCTCAACCATGCCCTAAAACTACGCCAGCCTTTCGTCAACAACAATCGCTTAAGCCTTTTTATCTGTCATCAATGATAAAAAAGTGTTGCGCCCGACATTTGTCCTGAGTTAGGTTATTGGTCACGAAATGAATAATCATTCACCCCTATTTGAGAAGACTATGACACGCGTTCAGTTCAACCACCATCATCACCATCATCCTGACTAGTCTTTCAGGCGATGTGTGCTGGGAGACATTCAGATCTTCCAGCGGTGCAGAACGCAAAAAAAGCCCCCGGAAGATCGTCTTCCGGGGGCTTTTTTTATGGGCGCAGATCCGGGCCTGAAGGAATGAACAACGCTGGCCGGTTAAATCGGGTAGACAGGAAAAGAGGATAAGTACCGATGTTAGATAACAAACGTTTACGCATAGCTATGCAGAAATCAGGCCGTTTAAGCGATGAATCACGCGAGCTGCTGGCCCGCTGCGGCATCAAAATCAACCTGCAGCAGCAGCGTCTGATCGCCTTTGCCGAGAACATGCCGATCGACATCCTGCGCGTACGTGATGACGATATTCCGGGGCTGGTGATGGATGGCGTCGTGGACCTGGGCATTATCGGCGAAAACGTGCTGGAAGAAGAGCTGCTGACCCGCCGCGCGCAGGGCGAAGATCCTCGTTATGCCCTGCTGCGCCGTCTTGATTTTGGCGGCTGCCGCCTGTCGTTGGCGATGTCGGTTGATGATGAATATACCGGCCCGCAGTGTTTGCAAAATGCCCGTATCGCCACCTCCTATCCTCACCTGCTGAAAAAGTATCTCGACAAACAGGGCGTTGCTTTTAAATCCTGCCTGCTGAACGGTTCCGTCGAAGTGGCGCCTCGCGCCGGCCTGGCCGACGCCATTTGCGACCTGGTTTCCACCGGCGCGACGCTGGAAGCCAACGGCCTGCGCGAAGTCGAGGTTATTTACCGCTCTAAAGCCTGTCTGATCCAACGCGATGGCGAAATGCCTGCCGCCAAGCAGGAGCTAATCGACAAGCTGATGACCCGTATCCAGGGCGTCATCCAGGCACGTGAATCCAAGTACATCATGCTGCACGCGCCGAGCGAGCGTCTGGAAGATATCATCGCTCTGCTGCCGGGCGCGGAGCGTCCAACCGTTCTGCCGCTGGCGGGCGACAAGAGCCGCGTCGCCATGCACATGGTGAGCAGCGAAACGCTGTTCTGGGAAACGATGGAGAAACTGAAAGCGCTGGGCGCCAGCTCCATCCTCGTGCTGCCTATTGAGAAGATGATGGAGTAAGCGATGATGACCCCGATTGACTGGCAGGCGTGCAGTGCCGAAGAACAGCAGGCACTGCTGACTCGTCCGGCTATCTCCGCTTCTGAAAATATTACCGCCAGCGTTCGCACAATCCTGGAAAAGGTAAAGGCGGAAGGCGACGAGGCGTTGCGCTATTACAGCGCCGCTTTTGACAAGACTGATGTCGGGGCGCTGCGCGTCACCGGTGAAGAGATAGATGCGGCATCAGCGCGGCTTGGTGATGAGGTCAAACAGGCGATGGCGGTTGCGGTGGCCAATATCGATAAATTTCATCAGGCACAAAAGCTGCCGGAAGTGGATATCGAAACCCAGCCCGGCGTGCGCTGCCAGCAGATCACCCGCCCCGTGTCGTCCGTCGGCCTGTATATTCCCGGCGGCTCCGCCCCGCTCTTCTCTACCGTGCTGATGCTGGCGACACCCGCCCGCATCGCCGGATGCAAGCGCGTGGTGCTCTGCTCGCCACCGCCGATCGCCGACGAAATTTTATATGCCGCCAGGCTGTGCGGCGTGCAGGAGGTATTTCAGGTCGGCGGCGCGCAGGCTATTGCCGCCATGGCGCTGGGTACTGCATCCGTGCCGAAGGTCGATAAAATCTTCGGGCCGGGCAACGCCTGGGTAACCGAAGCGAAACGTCAGGTCAGCCAGCGTCTTGACGGCGCGGCGATCGATATGCCAGCCGGCCCTTCCGAGGTGCTGGTGATTGCGGATGGTGAAGCCACGCCGGATTTTGTCGCCTCCGATTTGCTTTCTCAGGCGGAGCACGGTCCCGATTCGCAGGTGATCCTGCTGACGCCCGATCGTCAAATGGCCGAAGCGGTCGCCGACGCGGTGGAAAAGCAGCTGGCCAGCCTGCCGCGCGCCGAAACGGCCCGTCAGGCGCTGGCCGCCAGCCGCCTGATCGTGGCGAAAGATTTGGCGCAGTGCGTTGCAATCAGCAACCGCTACGGGCCGGAGCATTTGATTATCCAGACGCGCCAGGCGCGCGATCTGGTCGCAGACATCACCAGCGCCGGCTCCGTGTTTCTGGGCGACTGGTCGCCGGAATCCGCCGGCGATTACGCCTCCGGCACCAATCACGTGCTGCCGACCTACGGCTTTACGGCAACCTGCTCCAGCCTGGGCCTGGCCGATTTCCAGAAGCGGATGACGGTGCAGGAGCTGACGCCCCGAGGCTTTTTGAATCTGGCGCCGACCATTGAAACCCTGGCCGCCGCCGAGCAGCTGACCGCCCACAAAAACGCCGTGACGCTGCGCGTCGCCGCGCTGAAGGAGAAGCAATGAGCAAGATTGAAGATCTCGCCCGCGCCAACGTGCGCCAGCTGACGCCCTATCAGTCCGCTCGTCGTCTTGGCGGCAGCGGCGATGTGTGGCTAAACGCCAACGAGTATCCGCTGGCGGTGCCGTTCGACCTCCGCCAGCAGACGCTGAACCGCTATCCCGAGTGCCAGCCGAAAGCCGTAATTGAGCGCTATGCAGCCTATGCGGGCTTGTCGCCGGAGCAGGTGCTGGTCAGCCGTGGCGCGGACGAAGGCATCGAGCTGCTGATACGCGCGTTTTGCGAGCCGGGCAAAGACGCCGTGCTGTTCTGTCCGCCGACCTACGGCATGTACAGCGTCAGCGCCGAAACGCTGGGCGTGGAATACCGCACAGTGCCCGCGCAGGATGGCTGGCAGCTCAACCTGTCCGCCATCGCCGACAAGCTTGACGGCGTGAAACTGGTTTACGTGTGCAGCCCGAACAATCCTACCGGCAACCTGGTGAAGCCGGAGGCTATTCGCCAGCTGCTGGAAATGACGCGCGGCAAGGCGCTGGTGATAGCAGACGAAGCCTATATAGAGTTCTGCCCGACGGCGACGCTGACCGGCTGGATGAAGGAATATCCGCACCTGGTGATCCTGCGTACGCTCTCCAAGGCGTTTGCGCTGGCCGGACTGCGCTGCGGCTTTACGCTGGCCAACGCCGAAGTTATTGCGCTGCTATTGAAAGTTATCGCGCCTTATCCGCTTTCCACGCCGGTAGCCGATATCGCTGCCCAGGCGCTGAGCGAACAGGGCGTCGCCCTGATGAAGGAGCACGTCGGCGAACTGCTGGCGACGCGTGAAAAGCTGATTAGCGATTTGCGCGACTGCCGCTGCGTGGAAAAAGTATTTCCCAGCGAGACCAACTACGTGCTGGCCCGCTTTACTGACTCCGCATTGGTCTTTAAAACCTTGTGGGATCAGGGCATTATTCTGCGTGACCAGAACAAACAGCCGGGACTGGCGGGCTGCCTGCGTATCTCCGTCGGCACGGCTGAAGAGTGTGACCGCGTTATCTTCGCGCTGCAAAAGTTATCCGGCGCATCCGCATCCATGGAGCAAGCATGAGCCAGAAAGTTCTTTTTATCGATCGCGACGGAACGATTATTGCCGAACCGCCGGAAGATTATCAGGTTGACCGCATGGAGAAGCTGGCTTTCGAGCCGGACGTTATTCCTGCCCTGTTGGCACTGCAAAATGCCGGTTATCGATTGGTGATGATCACCAATCAGGACGGGCTGGGTACCGCAAGCTTCCCGCAGGCGGATTTTGACGGCCCGCACCAGCTGATGATGCAGGTCTTAAGCTCGCAGGGCATTCGCTTTGACGACGTGCTGATCTGTCCGCATCTGCCGGAAGACGGCTGCGACTGCCGCAAGCCGAAAACCAAACTGGTCACGGCGTGGCTGGCGGAAGGCGTGCTGGATACCGCCAACAGCTATGTTATTGGCGATCGCACCACCGATCTGCAGCTGGCAAGCAATATGGGCATTCAGGGGCTGCACTACTCTAAGGAAGGCCTTAACTGGCAGGGTATTGGGCAGCAGTTGACCAAACGCGATCGTCATGCGCTGGTGAACCGCAACACCAAAGAGACGCAGATTAAAGTGGAGGTCTGGCTGGATCGCGAAGGCAACAGCCAGTTCAATACCGGCGTAGGCTTCTTTGACCATATGCTGGATCAGATAGCCACCCACGGCGGCTTCCGCATGAATATTGAGGTGAAAGGCGATCTCTATATCGACGATCACCACACGGTAGAAGATACCGGCCTGGCGCTGGGCGAGGCGCTGCTGAAAGCACTGGGCGACAAGCGCGGCATCGGCCGTTTCGGCTTTGTGCTGCCGATGGACGAGTGCCTGGCGCGCTGCGCGCTGGATATCTCTGGCCGTCCGCATCTGGAATATAAAGCCGAGTTCAGCTATCAGCGCGTGGGCGATCTCAGCACCGAGATGGTGGAGCACTTCTTCCGTTCGCTTTCCTATACCATGGCCAGCACGCTGCACCTGAAAACCAAAGGCAAGAACGATCACCACCGCGTGGAGAGCCTGTTTAAAGCCTTTGGCCGCACGCTGCGCCAGGCGATCCGCGTGGAAGGCAATACCCTGCCCAGCTCGAAAGGAGTGCTGTAATGAACGTGGTGATCCTGGATACCGGTTGCGCCAACCTTTCCTCAGTTAAATGGGCTATCCAGCGCCTGGGCTATGAGCCGGTGGTCAGCCGCGAGGCCGACGTCGTGCTGCAGGCCGATAAGCTGCTGCTGCCGGGCGTCGGTACGGCGCAGGCGGCGATGGATCAGCTGCGCGAGCGCGAGCTAATCGAGCTGATTAAAGCCTGTACCCAGCCGGTGCTGGGGATCTGCCTGGGAATGCAGCTGCTTGGCTCGCACAGCGAGGAGAGCAACGGCGTCACCACGCTGGGGATTATCGACCAGGCGGTTGAGCAGATGAACGACTGCGGGCTGCCGCTACCGCATATGGGCTGGAACCAGATTACCGCTCAGGCGGGCAACCATCTGTTTCGCGACATTCCCGACGGCGCGTACTTCTATTTTGTGCACAGCTACGCCATGCCGGTGAATGCCTGCACCATCGCGCAGTGCAACTACGGTGAGCCTTTTACCGCCGCGGTGCAGAAAGACAACTTCTTCGGCGTCCAGTTCCATCCGGAACGTTCCGGCGCGGCTGGCGCGCAGCTGCTGAAAAACTTCCTGGAGATGTAAGTGATTATTCCCGCATTGGATTTAATTGAAGGAAAAGTGGTGCGGCTGCATCAGGGCGATTACGGTCAGCGGCGCGATTACGGCAGCGATCCTTTGCCGCGCCTGCAGGAATACGAGGCTCAGGGCGCACAGGTACTGCACCTGGTCGATTTGACCGGCGCGAAAGATCCGGCGGCGCGGCAGATCCCGCTGCTGAAAACCCTGCTGGCGGGCGTCGCCGTGCCGGTACAGGTTGGCGGCGGCATCCGCACGCGGGAAGATGTGGAGGCGCTGCTGGAGGCGGGCGCCACACGCGTGGTGGTTGGCTCTACGGCGGTAAAAGATCCGGAAGAAGTACAGCGCTGGTTTAAGCAGTACGGCGCCGGGGCGATCGTGCTGGCGCTGGATGTGCGTATCGACGAGGCCAACCGCAAAGAAGTCGCGATCAGCGGCTGGCAGGAAGCGGCTGGCGTGACGCTGGAAGAAGTTATTGAACAGTTCCGGCCTTATGGCCTGCAACACGTGCTTTGCACCGATATCTCCCGCGACGGCACGCTCAGCGGCTCTAACGTGGCGCTGTATCGTGAAGTCTCGGCGCGCTATCCGCAGATCGCTTTCCAGTCTTCCGGCGGCATTGGCTCGCTGGAGGATATTCGCGCCCTGCGCGGCTGTGGTGCTGCGGGCGTGATTGTCGGCCGTGCTCTGCTGGAAGGTAAATTCAACGTATCGGAGGCGATAACATGCTGGCAAAACGGATAATCCCCTGCCTGGACGTGCGTGACGGCCAGGTCGTCAAAGGCGTGCAGTTCCGCAATCATGAGATCATCGGCGATATCGTCCCGCTGGCGCAGCGCTACGCGCAGGAAGGCGCGGACGAGCTGGTGTTTTATGATATTACCGCTTCCTCCGCCGGTCGCGTGGTGGATAAAAGCTGGGTGGCTCGCGTGGCGGAGGTGATCGATATTCCTTTCTGCGTGGCGGGCGGTATTAAATCGGCGGAAGACGCGGCGCAGATCCTCTCTTTCGGTGCCGACAAAATCTCGATTAACTCACCGGCGCTGGCCGATCCTGAGCTGATCACGCGGCTGGCAGATCGCTTTGGCGTGCAGTGCATTGTAGTCGGTATCGATACCTGGTACGACAGCGAAAGCGGCAAATACCACGTGAATCAGTACACCGGCGACGAAGCGCGTACGCAGGTCACGACGTGGGAAACGCTGGATTGGGTACAGGAAGTACAGAAGCGCGGCGCGGGCGAAATCGTGCTGAATATGATGAATCAGGACGGCGTGCGTAACGGCTACGATCTGATCCAGCTGCAAAAAGTCCGCGAGGTCTGCAAGGTGCCGTTAATTGCCTCCGGCGGCGCGGGCACCATGGAACATTTCCTTGAGGCTTTCCGCGACGCCAACGTCGATGGTGCGCTGGCAGCCAGCGTATTCCATAAGCAAATTATTAATATTGGCGAGCTGAAAGCTTTTCTGCTCGACCAGGGTGTGGAGATCCGCGCGTGTTAACAGAACAACAGCTTGCCCAACTTGACTGGGCAAAAACCGACGGCATGATGCCGGCTATCGTGCAGCACGCCGTCTCCGGCGAAGTATTGATGCACGGCTATATGAATCAGGAAGCGCTGGCGAAAACGCTCGAGACCGGTAAAGTGACCTTCTGGTCGCGTACCAAACAGCGTTTGTGGACCAAGGGCGAAACCTCGGCGCATTTTCTTAACGTCGTCAGCATCACGCCTGACTGCGATAACGATACGCTGCTGCTGCTGGTCAACCCGGTTGGGCCAACCTGTCATCGCGGCACCAGCAGCTGCTTCTCGCCTGCCGCCGCCGACTGGACTTTCCTGTATCAGCTCGAACAGCTGCTGGCCGAACGCAAGCACGCCGATCCGGCCAGTTCCTATACCGCCAGCCTTTACGCCAGCGGCACCAAGCGCATCGCGCAGAAGGTCGGTGAAGAAGGCGTGGAAACCGCGCTGGCGGCCACCGTTAACGATCGCGATGAGCTGACTAACGAGGCTTCCGACCTGGTGTATCACCTGCTGGTGCTGCTTCAGGATCAGGATCTTAATCTGAGTGCGGTAATCGAAAACCTGCGCCAGCGGCATAAGTAACAGAGCCGGGGTATAGCAACAAATAACAAGGTCGGGCAACCGGCCTTCTTAATTAAGGGAGCAGGATGAGCACGTTTGACAAGTTAATCGCTCTGCTGGACGGCCAGCAGGCGCGTTATAAGATCATGACGCATGAGCCGACCGGCAAATGTGAAGAAGTTGCGGCAATCCGCGGCACCGCTGTCGGTCAGGGGGCCAAGGCGCTGGTGTGCCACGTCAAAGGCAACGGCGTTAAACAGTACGTTCTGGCAATATTGCCTGCCGACCAGCAGGCTGACCTGAGCAAGGTAGCCAAAGCGGTCGGCGGCCTGCGCGCCTCGCTGGCCAGCCCGGCGGAAGTGGATCGGCTGACCGGCTGTGTGTTTGGTGCGATACCGCCCTTCAGCTTTCATGATGAGCTGAAAGTTGTCGTCGATCCCACGCTGTGCGAGCGCAACAGCGAGATCGCGTTTAACGCCGGACTGCTGGAGAAATCAGTGGTGCTGAACGCGCAGGATTATCAGCGTATCGCAAGCACACAGTCAGCTGATATTTTGAAAGAGTAAAAACGATTGAGTCTCTACAGACGAAAAAAAACCCCAGCGCAACGCCTGGGGTTTTTTATTATCGGGCTTTAAAGCCCGGAGACGGCGGAATTAATCCAGCCACTCGGTGTGGAACACACCTTCTTTATCGGTACGCTTGTAGGTATGCGCGCCGAAGTAGTCACGCTGCGCCTGGATCAGGTTCGCTGGCAGCACCGCTGAACGGTAGCTGTCGTAGTAGGCGATAGCAGCGGAGAAGGTTGGTGTTGGGATGCCGTTCTGTACGGCATAGGCCACAACGTCACGCAGCGCCTGCTGGTATTCGTCCGCGATATTTTTGAAGTACGGTGCCAGCAGCAGGTTAGCGATGTCGGCGTCATCCGCATAGGCATCGGTAATTTTTTGCAGGAACTGCGCGCGGATAATGCAGCCAGCGCGGAAGATTTTAGCAATCTCGCCGTAGTTCAGATCCCAGTTGTTTTCGGTGGAAGCCGCTTTCAGCTGAGAGAAGCCCTGTGCATAGGAAACGATTTTGCCCAGGTAAAGCGCGCGGCGCACTTTCTCAACGAACTCTGCTTTATCGCCGGAAACGGTCTGCACGGTCGGGCCGCTCAGAACTTTGGAAGCCGCTACGCGCTGAGTTTTCAGCGAGGAGAGGTAGCGTGCGAATACGGATTCGGTGATCAGCGACAGCGGCTCGCCCAGATCCAGAGAGCTCTGGCTGGTCCATTTACCGGTGCCTTTGTTGGCCGCTTCATCCAGGATCACATCAACCAGGTAGTTGCCCTCTTCGTCTTTCTTGGTGAAGATGTCTTTGGTGATGTCGATCAGGTAGCTGCTCAGCTCGCCTTCGTTCCAGTCGCTGAAGGTCTTAGCCAGATCTTCGTTGCTCAGGTTCAGGGCATTTTTCAGCAGGGAGTAGGCTTCTGCAATCAGCTGCATATCGCCATATTCGATACCGTTGTGCACCATTTTCACATAGTGACCAGCGCCGTCCGGACCGATGTAGGCAACACAGGCTTCGCCTTCGGCGCGCGCGGCGATTTTATCCAGGATTGGCGCAACCAGCTCGTAAGCTTCTTTCTGGCCGCCAGGCATGATAGATGGGCCTTTCAGAGCGCCCTCTTCGCCGCCGGAAACACCGGTACCGATAAAGTTGAAGCCCTGCTCAGACAGTTCGCGGTTACGGCGAATAGTGTCTTTATAGAAAGTGTTGCCGCCGTCGATCAGGATATCGCCTTTATCGAGGTGTGGCGTCAGAGAAGCGATGGTTTTGTCGGTCGCTTCGCCTGCCTGCACCATCAGCAGAATACGGCGAGGTTTCTCAAGGGATTCAACAAACTCTTCGATGGTGTAGTAAGGCGCCAGCTTTTTGCCTTCGTTCTCGGCGATGACTTCATCAGTCTTTTCGCGAGAGCGGTTAAAGATGGATACGGTATAGCCGCGGCTTTCAATGTTAAGAGCCAGGTTACGACCCATTACCGCCATACCTACAACGCCGATCTGTTGCTTGGACATTACATACTCCTGTCATGTAAAAACAATGGCTTACTTCGCCTTCGTTTTAGTGCTTGAACTGTCTCTCTACCTTAGAGACTATCTATTCTATTGTACATAGCAAAATTAACATTCAAAGCTATCGTAGCTATTACTCTTTTCAGATTAATGCTTAAGTAATAACCATCTATAAAGCATGTCAATGAATAAAAATCAGCCACTAATAGTATCCGTGACGGAATTATTTACACTCTGAAATAAAAAGCCCCCGCGATGCGGGGGCTAAGGCACTATTTAACAATCTCGTGAATAGCACGATTTGATAATCGCCGTTTCACATAACGCTGAAAACGATAAGGGATAAACCGCGCAACAACTTTAACGCCAGGAAGCTGAATGAGCCTCCATAGTTTCGCCAGATAGACCTCTTTTTGCGAAAGCTGTTCGCTAATTACCCGGGTAACCTCAACATGATTGATCAATGTTTTGTAATCAATAATGCCAAGTTTCCCCTTGCGCTGCCATTCCGGATTAAGATATTCAGCCTGATAAAATTCTTTATTTAGCTTGATGCCTTTATCGTCAAGTATATTGCGCTTATTTTCACCATTATTCAGCCGTGCCGGATCGGCCGCCAGCGAGAGGAAGAATTCCTTCAGCGCCGGAATCGCCATATCCCACTGGATAACTCTACTATATTGACGCTCGTTGACCCGCTCCGGAAATGCGCCAATGTTAGGCACGATCACAGGCAAGCCATTCTCCAGGGCGATGCTAAGCGTATAGCTATAGGTTTCCGGCCATTGAGCAGGATACCAGACCACGTCAGGCTTCACTTCCTCAATGATTTTATCGATATCGGCATCTGAATAGCCGCCCAGCGTATTAATTGCACTGTGTAACGGACGGAAAGCATATCCCATCAGTGTAAATTTTACCGGATGTCCACTCAGGGCAACGGCAGTTTCTTCCAGAAGAACAGCCCCCTTTTCTTTGCTGATAGCGCCAATAATGAGGACATTCAGATCGCGGGAGGGCTGCGGCGCTTTAACCGGCATATCATGCTGTTTAACATGGTGGTCAATATGCCACGCGCTAACCGCGTTGTAAGTTTTCGCATCGTATACGTTGGCATAGCGCGCCTGCGTATCAATTGATGGGAAAATCACGCGCTGTGCGCCCCGTAGCCAGGCGGCGACGTGCTTGCGGTAGTCTTCTAACGGCATATACATTGGCACTGGATAGTGCTCAATGCAGAGCTGATCCATAGTGGTTAAATCATCCCCACAGAAGCGTCCGTTTCGGTCGGTCAGCGTTGGGTTGCCGTTAATTAAAAAGTAGTCATGTACCGTTATATCATAACTGCATTTAAGCTTTTCATGCAGCGTCAGGATCTCTTTGCTGAATCCCATGATATGGTGATAGTGAATATTCCCTACACCTACAAACGTCAGCAAGTCTGTTAATTTATCCGTACCCTGATCGAGATCGAAAATGATCCGGTCTTTATTAGCCGCGCCTTCCGCCGTTAGCGCCAGTGCATAGGTATTCTCTTTTTCACCTGGCGACAGCAGTAAAAAATGCACTTTATTCTTATAATGCGCAATAAGCTCATTTAAATGGGTAACTACGCCGCCGCCCATTTTATGGCTGACCAGCAGCACTTTAGGGACCGGCGTGGTAGCGATAATACGCGCCATCATTTGCTGACGAGCTTTTTTAGCCGGATCGGCTGCGATAAAAGACATAACGTCAGCAGTATAATTCGGGTGTAGTTCGGACAAAAGCTCCATGGCTTTGATCTTACGTGGGCTTTGCTCGCCGGCAAAACTGACGCCGCCTTTATGGTAGGCAAATACGTTCAGCTGATGATAGTTTTTCCAACCCAGCTTATCTGCACGCTGGCACCAGTCATTTTCTTCACCGTAGCCGCGGCCAAAAGTTTCGACATCGAAATAGCCCACCTGATTTAAACAGTCACGACGAATATACATGCAGAAACCGATCCCTGTTGGGATCTCAACCAGATTATTCTGGGTGCCATAACTGGAGAAATGGTCGTCCAATGCCTTAACGTCCAGTCCGAGCAACAGCTCGTTATCTTCACAGAAGTTAGGGAAGCTGCAAATAGTGGCGTTATTTGAAAACGGCGTAATGCTGCCTACGCGCTCTTTGCTATAGGCGGCATCTTTGATTCTTTCAAGCCAATTGTTCGCTACCTCAACGTCGCTGTTAAGTAACAGCACGTCATTGCGCAGATGAAGCTGCATTCCGCGGTTGACTGTAGCCACAAAGCCCAGGTTGGTTTCGTTTTCCAGCAGGATAAACTCATCATTGCTGCTACGCGCGCGCAACCACTCCGTCAGCTCCGGCTCCGGTGAGCAATCGTTAATAACGACCAGCTGCGCCCAGTCCGGAATTGAAGCCAAGGTAGATTCAATACACTCCTGGGTTTCTTCCAGACCAGCATAGACAGGGACAATGACGTCAACCGTTTTCGACAGATCAATTTCGTTGCGTGCCAGCGCCTTGCGGTGACTGGTCTGAATAAACTCCAGCTGGTTACTCAGGGCTGTCGCCTGCTGCTTCAGCGCCTGATTTTCCGCTTCCAGCGCCTGTTTTTCCGCTTCCAGCGACGAATGGTCACTAGTTGAAGCAATACGGCCAGCCTGGCTTTCAACACAACTTGCTTCCAGCTCGGCTATAGTATTTTGCAACGCAGCGATGCTGGCGGTTAATTCCCTTATCTTACGGTCCTTGACGCCGTTTTCGATATCGGATGCCAGTGATCCCTTGTCGTTATCATTCATTTTTTATTTCCTGAACTTTCATAAAATTGAAGATGTTTTTTTATAATTGCCTGTTCATCAGGCTTAGCGAGCCTGAAGCGTATATAGTCTAAATCAAAGATAAGGGCATAAGGCACAAGATAAGCAAACAGGTAAAATCCCAGGCGATTAATACGTTCCTTTTCCTGTTCCGCCTCTAAAATGAAGCGGAATGAGGAATCTCCAAAGGCAACAACCGGCACCCCCATCAGAAGCGCTTCAAGGCCGACGCTGGAATTAATAGTCACGATTTTCTTACAGCGGGCGATAAAATCGATGCTGGTAGCCGATTGATCAACATTAAAAATTTTTTCATTTAACCTGAAA
Source organism: Erwinia sp. 198 (assembly GCF_003937915.1). Lineage (GTDB taxonomy): Bacteria > Pseudomonadota > Gammaproteobacteria > Enterobacterales > Enterobacteriaceae > Erwinia > Erwinia aeris. Next base: position 141,008 of record NZ_RHUM01000003.1, read on the forward strand.
GCGCTGCCTGGGTGACTACGCACAAGGAATTTACTGTCATAATTCAGGTGCGCATAATCAAGCAGCGCCTGGTTATTAAATCCATTAGCATAAGCAATAAGGTTGGAATCATTTTCAACCTGGAGCACTATGCCTGATTCGTATTCTTTTATCGGCGCAGGTAACGGCGAGGCGGCAAAGAAATCGCGTAAGTCTGCGAGCGTCAGGTCAATTTGACACTCGTCTGCAACAGCCGCATAACGTGCCGCTGCCTCAGTATTGCCGTTAACGCCACTGAAGTCGAGATAGCCTGTTGAAAGGTATTCAGGATGCCTTAGTGGACCTAACTCCATATTCATTACTGGTATATTCAACTTGTTACAAGCCAGGGACAAAGAAGGACAATTACACCAGTTTAGTACAACTTCCACCTTTCCGATTGACAAAATAGCATCATAAAAATCTTTTTCGAGCGAAGCATCTTCCGTAGTGAGGTAGTCGTGGAAAGCACGAGTAGGATTACCGTCATGTTCAGCTAACTTCCGCACGAAAAAGTCGCTATTGAAAGGAGTAAAACTCATGGAGGCCAATTCAGCCGAGGTCGGAAGACGATACCCCTGTCGCGCTTGCGAATCTTCCAGCAGCTCCCAACGATCGTACTGACGCCAGACGTCGATATCTCTGCGATACAGATCGTCAGTCAGAAAATGTAGCTTGTCGCCATATGTTGTTAAAAGTTTATAAAATATCCATAGATAGGGGGCCGATCGTCCCCTGAATGGAAAAGAAGGGAAAAAAGCGACAATCATTTGTCGACTCCCCCATTAAAGGAAACTTTTACCGGAGCGTAAAGTACCCCCCCCTGTTCACGGGGAGCCCAATATTTAATTTTGTGCATCGGGCGGCGTTGATCCAATTCTTCACGCTGTCCTTTATCCAGTGAAGCCAGGCCACAATGGATTAAATAGTCACCTGCATTGAGCGGTAGGGTCACTTTATAGTCAACAAAATATTTACCTGGTTTAAGGTGAAAAGGCTGACCCGCTGCAATATTATTATCACCCCATACGTCCCCACCCTGCGATCTGGACAGAGAAATACCCAATACCGCTTCTTTGATTTCCTCTGCAACCAGTAAGGTAAAGCTAAAAGTAAGCGCTTCACCGGCTTTTACCATCGGCTTCTCTTCCAGAGGCGTACCATCGGATTTGATGACGGTCATTTTTTCTATAATGGCGCGAGCGCTGCCGAAGCGTTTTTCGTCAACTTCACGATGGATACCACCCTGCTGAATGCGCTGCAGGTCAGCTACGCTGAAATCCGTAACAGCATGGTTTTCATTCTGTGGCTTAATGTTTTCCACCGCTTCCGCTTGTGAAAGAATCATCCCTTTTTCGTAGGCAAGTACGGCGGCCAGTACATCCGTAGTGTCGGCAATAAGCTCGCCGTTTTTCATCACGATGCAGCGATCGGCATATTCCAGGATACTGCCGGTCGAATGGGTCACCATCAGGATGGTTGTGCCTTTTTTCTTCAAGGCTTCCATACGTTTAAAACATTTATATTGGAATCCAATGTCGCCTACCGCCAGGGCTTCGTCGACAATCAATATTTCTGGATCTACACAGGCCTGCACAGCAAAAGCAAGTCGCACATACATGCCGCTGGAATAAGTCTTTACGGGCTGGTCGATAAAGTTACCGATATCGGCAAAGCTTAAAATTTCGTCAAGCTTAGCGTCAGTTTCGCTTCTACTCATGCCTAATACACTGGCGTTGAGGTAGACATTTTCGCGTCCGGTGAATTCGGGATTAAATCCTGCGCCCAGTTCCAGCAGAGCGGCAACGCGTCCATTGATTTCTACGTTCCCTGCAGTAGGCGACAATGTCCCACAGATCATCTGTAGCAGCGTCGATTTTCCTGCGCCGTTGCGGCCAATAATGCCTACGGTTTCACCACGGTTAATAGTAAAAGAAACATTCCTTAACGCCCAAAACTCTTTAAAATAATTTTGGGTACTTTTCCCCGCGAAGCGGCGCGCGTGCGGAAGGACGAATTGTTTCAGGCGATCCCTTGGACGATCGTAGATATGATAGCACTTACTCAGCCCTTCAATGCGGACAGCAAATTCATTAGAGGACATCAGCGAATCCCTTTCTGGTTTTCTGGAAGAAAGCAAAGCCGAGCCAGGCAATAACAGAGGCACAGCCAGTGTAGATTAATAATCCTTTCCAGTTTGGTACATGCCCCCAAATTAGAACTTCACGTGCTTGCTCAATGATAAAAGTGAGAGGATTAAGCATAATCCAGATACGGAACTTTTCAGGAATAGCCGTAATGGGGAAGAATACCGGAGAGAGAAACATCATGATGGTAGTAATGATCATGGTGGTTTGCCCTACATCACGGATATATACACCTAGTGAAGAAAGGATCCAGGATAAGCCCAGGCAAAAAATTATCAAAGGTATAAACACAGCAGGTAGAAAGACGCTTGTCCAGTGCAAATAGCCGTTAAAAGTAAAGAAAGCGAGCATTAGAACAAACAGGCTAATTACGCTATGAAAAATAGCGGAAAGTAGACTGATAACGGATAATGTTTCGAGAGGATAAACAACTTTTTTGACATAGTTGATATTGCCCAAAATAATTGTTGGGGCTTTATTTACCACCTCGGCAAACAGACCATGCACAATCATGCCCACAAACAGTATCAATGCAAATTGCGTTTTACTTTCATCACCGCCCACGGACCAGCGGGCTTTAAACGCCACGGAAAAGACAAAGGTATAAACCGCGAGCATAAATAAAGGATTCAGAAAAGACCAGGCCAGCCCCATACTGGACCCTTTATAACGGCCAACAACTTCTCGCTTGGTCATTTGATAAATCAACTGTTTATGACGAAAAATTGAAGCCAGCATCGCCCTGACGGAAATGCGCTGCTTTAAATGAGGGTTGCTCATTTCTCTCCCCTCTCTGAACCTGCCATAATAAATCCTTTGAACATATTATTAATACCTCAAACAGTATTTATGTATCGACCCTGGTGGGTACCGACTTCAAACACTCTTTATTTTTTGAACGTCTTAGCGGATCGAAAAACCAGCCCCATTTATTGAAATATCTTATCGATGATAAAATATGTTGCAATAAGAGGTATTTGCTTTTATAAGATCCTTTCTTAAAAAGATGTGTAATAGTGACATCTGAATAGTAAATAATATCAGTATACTTTAAGGCTCGGCGGCAAAGATCAATATCTTCCATATACATAAAGTATCTGTCATCAAAACCTTCCAGTTTGGCAAGTAGTTCGGATTCTAAAAACATAAAACAGCCGGACACTGAAGGTACGGTGAAAATTTTCGAAAAATCTGCGTTTCGCAGCTCATATTTATTATCGAGATCTTTTGCCAGTGCCGGGATAAACCGACGAGCAAACAGGTTTACCGGCGTAGGTAACAGCCGGCAGCTAAACTGTTTTGATCCGTCCGAATAAACAATCGAGGGAGAAACAAATTTATATTTCTTCTGTTTGGCTACGTGATATAAGGCGGAAACAGATCCTTCATGAAAGCGTATATCAGGATTGCAGATTAAAAAATACTCAGACTGTTTGAGATATTTTTTTATTGCAATGTTGTGTCCCGCGCCAAACCCACGGTTGCTTCCAGCCCGGATATAGTCGACTCGCGGATGATGCAACTTTGCAGCCCAATCAGCACCGCCATTGTCCACCAACACGATCTTTTCTATCGTTTCCTCGCTTAACAGAGAAGCCAGCGTTGGCTCAATGTCTGTCTGAGTATGACGATACAGAACGATTGAGGCGACTATTTGCATATATGGGTTATCATCCATCGTTAAACCTGTCTGAAATTAGCACCCGTCCCGGGTGCCGGTCCGTTGTTCTGATTTGCATGTTGCGTGAACGTCAGGTTTTTCAGGTTAGACTGGTCTTCAGCTTTTGCAATACGTAATCAACGCGCGGCGGCCAGCTAACGGGCTTAATACCTGCGGCAGCGATTTTATCTGTAGACATAACTGAATACTTTGGCCTTTTCGCTGGTGTAGGAAACTGAGCCGTAGGAATAGGCGACAGCTCAGGCATTTTTTCCAGCAGTCCAATAGTGAAAGCCTTTTGAAAAATAGCGTTTGCGAACCCATACCAGCTTACTTCGCCCACGCCGCTGTAATGATAAATACCTGTAGGCCGCGAGACGGCGAATATTATCTCCATTACGGCACTGGCTATATCGCCTGCGTAGGTAGGACAGCCGCGCTGATCGTCAATAATGCTCAGGCCAGGCCGTTCTTTACCCAGACGCAGCATCGTTTTCAGGAAGTTATTTCCATACTCACTGAATACCCAGGATGTTCTCAGCACTATGGACTGTTCACAGGACAATGCAGCTTTTTCACCAGCCAGCTTGGTCGACCCATAAACGCTTTGTGGATCGCAGGGGTGATCTTCAAGCCAGGGCGTGTCTGACTCGCCATTAAAGACGTAATCGGTGGAAATATGGACAAAAAACGCATGGTAGCGCTGAGCGGCGAGCGCAATGTTTTCCACGGCCTGCACGTTTACATTCCAGGCACCCTCGGGATCGGATTCAGCGCGATCGACCGCGGTATAAGCAGCGGCATTAAAAATGACGTTCGGCTGAAACTGAGCGACAAGACGATCGACCGCCGCCGCATCAGTGATATCAAGCTGTGAACGATCGGTCGCCAGCAATTCAACCTGGGGGAATTTCTCTTTGGCAAGATCCTGAAAGCAGGAGCCAACCTGCCCGGATGCGCCCGTTAGCAGCACTTTCATTTAAACAGCTCTCTGAACAGTTTGCCTTGGGCATCTTTACCGGACAGTAATGGCTCAGCGACAGGCCACTCGATACTCAGATCCGGATCGTTCCACAACAGGCAACCTTCGTTTTGCGGGTCATAGTAATCAGTACATTTGTATTCAAAATCGGCAAATTCTGAAATTACGACGAACCCGTGCGCCAGACCGGGCGGAACCCAGAATTGATTTTTATTTGTTTCAGAGAGATATACCCCAGTCCACTGACCAAACGTAGGCGACTGCGGGCGAATATCTACTGCCACATCAAAAACTTCGCCACGTACAACGCGTACCAGCTTGCCCTGCGGCTTTGAGGTCTGAAAATGTAGGCCTCTTAAAACGCCCTGAGACGAACGAGAGTGATTGTCCTGTACAAAATCTAAATCTATGTCCAGTAGCGTTTGATAACGCTCTTTCTGGAAAGTTTCGAGGAAAAAACCTCGCTCATCGCCAAAAACCTTCGGTTCAATGAGTTTTACACCCTGTACACGCGTCTCAGTTACTTTCATTCGCACACCGTTTCATCTGTTAAAACTTGCTTCGAACGCGGGCTCGTACTGTCAAGCCATTTAATAAAGTCGAAGCCTACAGTTTCAAAAGTCCGATCTTAACATTAACTCGATAGTCGCTGAACCCTGTACCGGTAATTCTTTTTCCAATTCCACATATGCATTTGGAAAGGATTTTCGTAAAAAAAACACAGTCTATCTTGACTTACAATAACTTTAACCGTAACAAACTTGATGGTTCCCTGAAGCTGGCACCTTTCCCTTCAGACGTTTTTTGTAGCTTCAATTGAAAATTATAAATAAGAGTGATATCAGAAAAAACTGTTGCTGACTGCGTGTTTTTTGCTCTTCTATGGTTGAGGCGATTGTGGTTACAGGTATAATTTGCTTTCTTAACCTGTGGTCTGGTTATCTCTCTGATCCTGCGGCTTAATATGCTGGATAACTTCGCGATAGCAAATGAGTGAGCTTTAATTCATGAAAATTCTTGTAACAGGCGGTGCGGGTTTTATCGGTTCAGCCGTCGTCAGGCATCTGATTAATGATATTCAGGCGACGGTACTGGTGGTGGATAGCCTGACCTATGCTGGAAATCTGGAATCTTTAGCTGTCGTGTCACAAAATTCAGGCTATCAGTTTATGCAGGCTGACATTTGCGATGCGGCCGCCATGGAAAAAGCCTTTACTGAATTCCAACCGGATGCCGTGATGCATCTGGCAGCAGAAAGTCATGTTGACCGCTCTATCGATGGGCCTGCTGCATTTATCGAAACCAACATTGTAGGCACCTATACACTGTTAGAAGCGGCTCGTGCTTACTGGTCTGCGCTTGGCGCTGAAAAAAAGGCCGCTTTCCGTTTCCACCATATCTCCACCGATGAAGTTTATGGCGACCTGCACGGTACGAACGACCTTTTTGTGGAAACCACACCTTATGCGCCAAGCAGCCCTTACTCTGCCTCTAAAGCTTCCAGCGATCATCTGGTGCGCGCGTGGCACCGTACCTACGGCCTACCGGTCATTATTACCAATTGTTCAAATAACTATGGTCCTTATCACTTTCCAGAAAAACTGATCCCTCTGGTGATCCTGAACGCGCTGGCCGGTAAGCCGCTGCCCGTTTACGGCGAAGGGCTACAGATCCGCGACTGGCTCTATGTCGAAGATCACGCGCGCGCGTTGTATAAAGTCGTCTCAGAAGGTGAAGTGGGCGAAACCTACAATATTGGCGGCCACAACGAGCGTAAAAATATTGAAGTGGTAAAAACTATTTGTACGATCCTGGATGAGCTGATCGCTGATAAACCGAACGGTGTCACCCACTTTGCCGAGCTAATCACGCACGTTACCGATCGCCCTGGCCATGATATGCGCTACGCCATTGATGCCGGCAAAATCGCGCGCGAGCTGGGTTGGAAGCCGCAGGAAACTTTTGAAACCGGTATTCGTAAAACCGTTGAGTGGTATCTGAATAATAGCGAATGGTGGCAGCGTGTGCAGAGCGGCGCCTATGCAGGCGAACGTCTGGGTTTAAATAAATAAAAGGTATTTTATGAAAGGCATCGTTTTAGCCGGAGGCTCCGGAACGCGTCTGTACCCTATCACTCGCGGCATTTCAAAACAGCTGCTGCCCATTTACGATAAGCCGATGATCTATCATCCGCTTTCCGTGCTCATGCTGTCAGGGATCAAAGAAATTTTGATTATCACCACGCCAGACGATATGCCCTCTTTTCAGCGTTTGCTGGGTGACGGCAGCCAGTTTGGCATTCAGCTGGAATATGCGGTCCAGCCTTCTCCGGATGGTCTGGCACAGGCTTTTATTATCGGTGAGGAATTTATCGCTGGTGATTCCTGCGCGCTGGTGCTGGGCGACAATATTTTCTTTGGTCAGAGTTTTGGGAAAAAACTGGAAACCGCCGCGCAGTTAAAAAGCGGCGCGACCGTGTTTGGTTACCAGGTAATGGATCCGGAACGTTTTGGCGTAGTGGAATTCGATGAAAACTTCCGAGCGCTTTCTATTGAAGAAAAACCGTTGAAGCCGAAATCGCATTGGGCCGTCACCGGCCTCTATTTCTACGATAACAGCGTAGTAGAAATGGCTAAGCAGGTTAAACCTTCCCATCGTGGAGAGCTTGAAATCACCACGCTGAACGAAATGTATATGGAAAAAGGTCAGCTGAACGTTGAACTGCTGGGGCGCGGCTTCGCCTGGCTGGATACGGGCACGCACGACAGCCTTATTGAAGCGTCGCAGTTTATCCATACTATCGAGAAACGTCAGGGCATGAAGGTTGCCTGTCTGGAAGAGATAGCCTGGCGTAAAGGCTGGCTGAATTATGAGGAAGTAGCAGTACAGGCAAAACTGCTGTCAAAAACTTCCTATGGTCAGTATTTGCAAAATCTGATCGACGAAAAGATTTAAAAAAGCACAGCGGAAGCTGTGCTCGACGTCCTACCTGAAGCACAGCTTTCGCTGTGCTTTTTTTTACTTATAACCGTTAGGGTTATTGCTCTGCCAGTTCCAGGTGTCGCGCATCATCTCATCGATGCCGCGTGAGACGCGCCAGTTCAGCTCTTTGTCCGCCAGCGAGGCGTCGGCCCAGAACGCCGCCAGATCGCCATCGCGACGAGGCGAGACCTGATAAGGCACCGGGCGTCCGGAAGCCTTCTCGAACGCCTTCACCATTTCCAGTACGGAATAGCCTTCGCCCGCGCCCAGGTTATAAGCTTTATAACCGTTGATAGCCGACAGATGATCCAGCGCTTTCAGGTGGCCTTCTGCCAGATCCATCACGTGAATATAGTCACGTACGCCGGTACCGTCTTTAGTCGGATAGTCGTCGCCGAAGATCCCCAGCTTCTCCAGGCGGCCAATCGCAACCTGCGCGATATAAGGCAGCAGGTTGTTAGGGATACCGTTTGGATCCTCGCCAATCTGGCCGGATTCATGCGCGCCTACCGGGTTAAAGTAACGCAGCGCGATGGCTTTCAGCTCCGGATTGGCTTTGGCATAGTCACGCAGGATCAGTTCAACCATCAGCTTAGAGGTGCCGTAAGGGCTGGTCGTGCCGCCGATTGGCGTAGTCTCAACGTAAGGTACCGGCGCATCCGCGCCGTAAACGGTGGCGGAAGAGCTGAAAATAAACTGATTTACGCCGGCAGCGCGCATCTCTTCCAACAGCACCAGCGTGCCGGTCACATTATTCTGATAATACTCCAGCGGCATACGGGTAGATTCCCCCACCGCCTTCAGACCAGCAAAGTGAATAACCGCAGTGATATTGTGCTGAGCGAAAAGGTCGCGCAGACAGGCGCGATCCAGGATATCGCCTTCGCAAAAAACGGCCTTTTTACCGGTCAGCTTTTCTACCCGAACGATAGATTCGCGGGAAGCGTTGCTCAGGTTATCCAGAACCACCACGTCGTCGCCGCGCTCCAGAAGCGTCAGCACCGTGTGCGAACCGATGTAGCCCGCTCCGCCCGTTACCAAAATAGCCATATTGACTCCTTTATGGCCGCGCTGGCGCGACCATTAAATAATGGGAAATTACTTAGCCAGGATCTTTTTGATTTCTTCGCGGAACTCGCGGCCCTGCGCGTTGTTTCTCAGTCCCCAGGAGACAAAAGCTTTCATGTAGCCTAATTTACGGCCGCAGTCGAAGCTGGTACCGGTCAGCTGTTGTGCGTCAACACGCTGCTTTTTCGCCAGGCTGGCAATAGCGTCAGTCAGCTGGTAGCGGCCCCATGCGCCCGGTTCCAGATTTTCCAGCTCGGCCCAGATATCGGCGGACAGCACGTAGCGGCCTACCGCAGCCAGATCGGATTGCAGCGTCTGCGGCTGATCCGGTTTCTCGACGAACTCCAGGATCTGGCTGGTCTGGCCCGGGTTATCCATGACTTCTTTTGTTTTAATCACGGAGTATTCGGAAAGGTCGGCTTCAGGCATATGGTGCGCCAACACCTGGCTGTGGCCGGTTTCTTCAAAACGCGCAACCATCGCGGCCAGGTTATAGCGCAGCGGATCGGCAGTAGAATCGTCCAGCAGCACGTCCGGCAGGACGACCACAAAAGCTTCGTCGTGCAGCATAGGACGAGCGCACAGAATAGAGTTAGCCAGGCCCAGCGGCTGTGGCTGACGCACGTTCATGATGGTCACGCCTGGCGGACAGATTGACTGCACTTCACTCAGCAGCGAACGCTTCACGCGCGCTTCCAGCAGGGCTTCCAGCTCATAAGAGGTATCGAAATGGTTTTCAACCGCATTCTTGGACGCGTGGGTGACCAGAACAATTTCCTTGATGCCTGCCGCTACGCACTCGTCGATGATGTACTGGATCATCGGCTTGTCGACAACGGGCAGCATCTCTTTAGGAATGGCTTTTGTAGCAGGGAGCATGTGCATACCCAGACCCGCAACGGGGATAACTGCTTTAAGCTTGGTCATATTTTTTCCATATAAATGAAGTAAAAAACGTTCAGCAAGTATGCATTAAAGTGATATTCAGCAAGTATAATCTTAATCTGAAAATTTAGCTGCGGCTGGCCCATATAAGGGCGCGGCATTTTAATGCTCAGCTCAAGACTTTTCATAAATGCACGCGGCAAACGGCCCTTGTGCTGCGGGCCTGCAAACGCAGGCGGCGCGGCTTTGCCAGACTTTGCACTGAACGCGTTCAGTTTCGGTAACTTATCGGGCTTAAATAAAAAAAGGCCATTGCCGCAGCAATCGCCTTTACCTGTTTTAGCTTAGCGCTGAATTAATTGTGGGCTATTCGATAAGTCCGCACAAAAATATAATTACGCTGCACTCAGCGGCAAATTTACTCTGCCGCTTTAATAAAGATTATCTGAAACTAATAGTGCGATTTATTAACGCTTAGCCAGCTTTTCCAGCGTTTCCGCCAGTTCCTGATAGGCAATATGCTGGTTAAACTCCGTTTCCACTTTTTGGCGGGCGGCGGCGACCACGGGCGCGACGTCCACATCGCCTTTGGACAACCGGAACAGGATATCGCTCAGCGCCTGCGCGTCGCCTTCCGGTGCCAGCCAGCCGGACACATTGTTTTCAATCAGCTCCGGAATGCCACTGTGATCGCTGGAAACCACCGGTAGCCCTACGGCCATGGCTTCCATCAGCGCGACGGGAATACCTTCCATATCGCCATCGGCGGCAGTCAGCGAAGGCAGCAGGAAGATGTCGGCTTCGTCCAGGTAACGCTTAATCTCTTCCTGAGGCTTAAAGCCGACCATCTGCACGCAGTCTTCCAGCCGGGCCTGCCGAATGGTGTCACGCATCTGATCTTCCATATCGCCATTGCCGATAATGGTGTACTGGAAATTAGCGCCTTTCTCTTTCAGATACTTACAGGCTTCTACCGCCACGCCCAGCCCTTTTTTCTCGGTCAGACGCGCCACGGTAAGGATCCGTAACGGCTGATGCAGCGCTTCACGCGCTTTCATATTGAATTTTTCAGGTTCAATACCCATCCGCGTGACCTGGATTTTCTCCGGCGGGCAGCCCATGGCAATCAGCTTTCTTTCCCACAGATGGCTGATAGGCAGCAGCAGCTCGGTATCGCGGAAAAGGATGGGATAATCTTTACGGTGCTCGTTGAGGATAAAGCGACGGGAAATATCCGCACCGTGAAAAACCGTCGCCTGTTTGCCGCGCAGCACGTTCAGCTCGCGCAGCTTGTTAGCCAGCGCGCCCGCATAGCCGAAATGCACCAGAAACACATCTGACGTAATAGGTTTTTTGGCCCAGGCGACGATAGCCGGCAGCAGCAGCTTCATGGACTGATCGCCATAGCGCCCCACGTTCATGGCTTTAATAACCCCAGGCTTGAAGAGCTTCGGCAGGATCATTTTCAGGCGCTGCTTCAGCTTTTCCGCATTGCTTTTTTGCTCTTCCGGCAGCAGGTAATGAATACGTTCCGCCAGGTTGTAGCGATCGAAAGCCGCGTGTCGGTTAACATGATCGCCCGGAAAAACCGAGATGATCTCTACGTCATACCCACTATCAATAAAATGGGTTACCTGGTTGAGCACAAAGGTTTCTGACGCTACCGGAAAACGCATGGTGAAAAAAGTTAGTTTCATCGATTTACCCTAAAATACTGACGACGTCTTCGGTAGTAAGTCCCGGGAACGCGCTCCTGCGCAGACTGGCGGATCGCCCGGGGCGAAAGACATAATATTCGCAGCGTCGTATCCACCAAGAGGCGGTTTTAGCAGCGAGGCAGGAACGTTTCGCCCTGCCCCGAACAGCTCGATCAATTTATCTAATACTAGCAGCTAACCTGTGCGGGTAGACAAGCGTAATTATCCTAAAAATCAACCGGCTAGCCTGCTTTTTTACGATTAAAAGCGGGCTGGCCGCCGAAAGCAGCCGTTAACCCTGATTTTTTAGCGCATACCAGGGCACCGCAACCTGCTGACCGTTGATTACCATGGAAACAAAACCGCCGGGTTTAGTGGTGTCGACCTCGGCCGCATCCAGCTGCCGCGACTGCACCAGCAGATCGCCCTGCTCGTTGGCGCCCACCCCCGCTTTACCATTATGCAGCGAGAAGCGACGCACGGCCTGACGCGCGCCCTGCGGTGGATTTTTGAAATCCATCTCTGCATCGAAGCGGGCGCACTGGCCGGTCAGGAAGCGATCGCGCGCCGTGGTTTTCATCATCACGCCGGACGAGCCTACCCAGCCAGCCAGCTTCACAAAGACCTGCGTATCGGCATCGTGCGTAGTGGTATACATCACGTCAACAATCGGGCTGCTGCCCTCAATGTGCCAGCTTCCTTCAAAACCGTGAACCTTGCGTTGCAGGGTGATAACGGCTTTACCGCCGGTGTTGCGATCGTTCAGCAGATTATGCAGCGGCTCCGACGTAGTGCCGTTGCTGAACTGCGACTGCCCGAGGATCTCAATTTCCCAGCTGTCACCCACATCCGGCGTATGGATGTTGCCCAACAAATACCATTTTTCCTGGTTGCTGTTGTTCTGAATACGAAAGCGTGAAGTCAGATAGTTGTACTTCATGCTGCCGTCGGCGGCGATACCGTAAGACTCTACGCGAGTGGAACCGCGCTCGTAAGGGCCAAGCCACTCATCGCCCTGCAACGAGTTATCAATCCAGCTTTTCGCCTGCAGGTTGATTTGCCGCATATTCAGCCGCGAGTGGTGGGCAATCAGCGGGTTCGGGCAGGTTTCAATGCTTAACGCGTCAACGATCCACTGACCGTTGGAGAGATCGCCCGGGAACTCGGTATGCTCAATCCAGCCGTTGTGAATAATCGACTGCGTACAGCGCGGCAGGTTCAGCGCCATGCCTTTAGAGCAGTGCTGCACGTTGAAGTTCGACAGTTCGATAGCGGTGCTGTGGTCCCAGTTGCCTTTTTTAGTCCAGGACCAGGTCGCTTTGATCACATCGCCGGTACAGTTATTGGCATACCACTGGTCGATTTTACAATCCAGCGTATCAACCAGGCTCAGCGACGTGCCGCCAACGCCGATAAAGCGCAGGCAGGAACCGCGGAAGTACTGCCCCGCCGGACACGCATTGTGATAAAAGCCCTGCGTATTCGGCAGCTCTTTATTGCGGCCTTCAAAGCTCAGGTTGCTGATCTCTACCCAACGCGCGTTCACCTTAAAGGCAAAGTCCGATTTGCCATCGGAGACAATCGTGGTCGAGGGGAAATAGCCAAAGTTGATTGGCGCGCCCGATACGCGGAAATAGCTGACGTAGTTAGCGGAAATATCAAACGAGGAGACGAAAAAGCGCCCGGCCGGGAACTGCACGGACAACATTCTGTTGTTATCCTGCGCCCAGTGGAACATTGCCTGAATGGCGGGCAGCGAGTCGGTGCGGCCGTCGGCCACCGCGCCAAAGTCAAAGATGGTCAGCGCGTTCAGATCGTCAGAGATGCGACGCCAGTGGTAATCCTGACCGGACGAGGCGATATAGCCACCGTCATCCTGTGCTTTGGTCAGCTCACCGACAAAGGCACCGCCGCCCGTTTCCGTCCCGGCGTGCCACCCCTTAAGCCGCACTTTTGCGCCGTTGAACAGCGGTCGCGTGTGGCGTAATTCCTCGTAAGAGCCGATTTCACCAATCAGCTGGTAGCCGGAAGGCTGCGCCAGGCGGCGGCTGAATTCGGAAGCGCCGCTGTTTTTCACGTCCGGCACGTAGAACAGCTGCTCGTCGCGATCGTTATAGAGCGCCATCGAATATTCGCTGTTTGACCACAGCGCGCCTTTGGCCGCCACAAAGCGTTTTAAGGTATCGCTGTTCAGCGACACGGGCTGCGACAGCAGCGAAACCTCGCCGTTAGCGCTTTTAACAAAAACGTCGATCGGGTGCTGAGCGGGGTCGGTACCCGCCTTGCCGATATAGAGCTTGCCGTTAAAGTCATGCCAGAATTCGGCGGGCATGGTGAAGACGTCGTCAGGCGAAAAAATCGGAACGTCATTTTTGGGAATGGCATCGGCCGGCACTTTCTTCAGCTTAAGGCCCGCTTCTTCACTGCGGGCGGCTGCGGGTAGCGAACTCAGTGCTGCGGTTGCCACGATAGAGGAAAATGCTGTTCGGATTAATTCTCTGCGCTTCATACAAAATTCCGTTAATCAGGTAAGTGTCGATGCTGTTTCATCCAGAGGTATAGTCCGGTGCAGGCTTTTTTATCCTTTGCGATCCCGCTCGTACAGGAACTTCATTACGCTTACCGGCATCACCCGCGTTGAGGTGCGGATCAGAAAATAGAGCGTGCCGTTCACGAAGTTGGTCTGGCGCAGGCGGTTCTTTAACGACCACAGCTGCACCTCGCTTTTGATATAGGTCATGCCGCGGCGCTTGCTGACCATCTCGCTGCCCGAGCGCACGCGCATCAGCACATCGTGCAGGTTGGCAACGTCATAGCCCTGCGAGAGCATACGCAGCCACAAATTGTAGTCTTCCATAAACAGGTGGTGCTGGTAGCTGCCCGCCGCCAACACCTTATCCTTGCGGAACACCACGCACATATGGTTGAACGGGTTCTTCATGCGGGCGAAATGGCGGATCTCTGCGTTGTTCAGCGGCAGGCGCTTCAGACGTTCGTTGCCAAATTCATCAAATTCAATTACCGCCGCGCCCAGCAGCGCCATATCAGGATGCGCTTCCATATAGGGGATCTGTTTTTCAAAGCGCTCCGGCAGGCAGATATCGTCGGTGTCCATGCGCGCCACGATATTATGCGAGCAGCGATCCAGACCCGCGTTAAGCGCCTTGCCCAGACCGACGTTTTTTTCCAGCGGCACGATAACGATCGGCAGCTTGTCCATCCAGTTGTTGACCGCAGCTTTCAGATCGTCGCCCAGCGGGCCATCGTAGACCAGCACGATCTCGTCAGCAGGCAGCGTCTGCTCGTACAGGCTCTGCATACACTGCTCAACATTTTCCGGTTTCTCTCTGTGATAGAGAGACATAAGAACTGAAAACATAACATCACCCGTTAATTCAGAAGTTCATTCCACTTTTGTAAGATCAGCGTCGGCCCGTAGTTTTCGGCGTTGCGCCAGGCCGCGTGGGCAAAGATTTTGCGCTTTTGCTCGTCGGCGATCAGCATGTTGAGCTGCGCCACAAAGGCGTCGTCGTTGTCGTAATCGATAACGAACCCGTCGTCTTTGATAATTTCCGCCGGGCCGGTTTTGCAGTCGAAGGCGACGGCGGGCAGCGCAAAGTTTTTCGCCTCGATCAGCACCATCGGCAGGCCTTCATAACGGGAGGTCATGATGATGATGCCGGCGGCGCGGTAGTAATCGTTGATCTTTTTGCTGGGCGTGATGATTTCCGTGCTCGCTTCCATGCCGTAGCTTTTAATTTTTGCCAGCAGCGCGGGTTTGTCTTCGCCGTCGCCGACGATTTGCAGCGTCCAGCCCTGCTTATCCACGCGTTGCCAGACGTCGAGCATCCGATCGAAATTTTTCTGGTAGGTCAGACGCCCTACGGCCAGTACCCGATTCTGCTTGCCGGCAAAAACCTCATCAAAGCTGCTGGCGCTGCTTTCCGCGTGGAAAGGCGAGATATTTCGCATTACGTGCACGTTTTTTACGCCGTAATTTTTTTCCAGGTAGCTTTTGTCGTGATCGGTGAGCACGGCAATTTTATCTGCCAGGCCGTAACAGAACACTTTCAGGCGGCGGATCGGGGTCTTAAAGGTTTCAATCGAGACGTGATCGCAGCAGATAATTTTTGACTTCACGCCGAACAGCTTCATGGCCAGCAGCGCCTGCACGGAAAGCTTGCCCATAGAGATAATCATAATGCCGTCAAAAGGCTGCGATTTCGCGAAGCGGATAAACTCGCGGATCTTAAGCAGGCGCGCGGTCGCTTCGGGGTAGCGAATTTTAACCTTCGCATCGGTCGGATAGTAAGGATCGCCTTTGTTCAACGAATAGAGCGTGACGTCGTAATCATTATTGCTGAGCAGGCTGGATAAGGTGCTGGCAACGCGATCCGTACCGCCGCTGTTGGAAATGCCGTCAATAAGGATCAGCAATTTGTACATATTCAATCATCCTGTTGAAATTGAGCAAAAAGCGCGGCTCTGAGCCGCCTAGCCGCTGAACATACGGAACAGTGGCGCTACGCTATAGCCGGTAATCGACTGCGCGGAAAGTATCGTGTTATAGGCGAGGTAGTAAGAACAGATCCCCGCTAACAAGGCGACGTTTACCAGCAGATTGCGTATTCGCAGCAGCAAGAAAGAGAAAAGTATCGGTTCGGCGTGAAGGAACAGGTTGCCCACCCTGCCGCCAAAGATACTGAAGTCGGAGAACGTAATGCGCACGCCCGCGCCAACCGCGTACGAAACCAGCAGGATATAAACCAGGCGATCGCCTTTCTGGATGCCGTTACGGAAGTAATAAAGGGTAAAGGCGGCAATAAAGAAGATATTTTTCAGGTTTGCCAGGCCAAACACCGGCGAGGCGGTATCGAAGTCGGTGCCGCTATAGCCCGCCGCTCGTTCACCCAGGCCAGGCACGATGCCCAACGAGTCGAGAAAGAGCTTTTTCCCCCCGATAATTCCCAACGGAATACAGGCGAAGACGATAATCAGCGGCAGATACTTGCGCTCGCGCAGGAAAAAGAACGGCACCGCCAGCAGGATGGTATAACCCGTGGCGTGCGACTGCGTACTGAGCACCAGAAACACCAGTGCCAGCACGTTTCGCTTTGTCGCCAGCGAGCAGATAAAGGCGATAGCAAAGGCGCTGGATAAACCAAAGCGGATCTGGTTCATATCTTTGTTGATAAACAGGTGAGTTGAATATAAACAAAGCGAACAGAGGATCAGCGGAGAATACTTTTTGTAGCAGTAAGCGTTAGTCGAAACCGCAATAAAGCAGATAAAAAAGAGAAAATAGTAGCTCTGGCTGGTGACCAGTGAAAACAGCCAGGCCAGCAGCATAAAGAGTTTTTCATAGCGATAGGTGTCGGTGATCGCGTCATAGGTATTGACGTGAAGCTGTGCCGAAAAATCCGCGAAAAAGTCCAGGTACTGGCTGTCATCCATGCCGGAGTGCAGACCGCGCGAGCCGCCGAAACAGATCAGCGCCATCGTGCAGATAAACGCCAGCCACATAATGACGCGTTTAATCCTGGGGTCGTTAAGCTGGTTGATTGCTGCCAACTCAAAAATACAGCACGCCAGAATGCTGTAACTGATTATCCAATATATGGCCATTGTTGTTCCGCCGTCTTATTATTTTAATCAGGGCTATTTTTTTGCAATACGTTCTGAGAACTTCTGTTTTAAACGGCCGAGAAAATAATCGCGATTGCCTTTGTTGGTTAAAAAGAAATATTGCGCGAAGCTCAGGCTGGCATGCAGCACCTTGCCATCCATTTTATAGCGGATCGGCAGCTTATACGCTTTATAGGTATAAACATCCCGCTTGCTCAGATACGGGCTCATGCTTTTCAGCCAGAAGGTGGAGTACTTTACGGACTCGCCTTTATGGCTGGAGTTGAATTTGCTCACCATATGGTAGTTAGCCAGCGGTTTCGCAATCATCACGAATTCAAAATCGTTTTTATCCGCGCGAATGCAGAAGTCGTAGTCCTGATGACGGATAAACCGCTCATCAAACTTAATTTCCGCCGCGTGCTCGCGCTTCAGCACAATAGTACTGGTCTGGATAAAGCCGTAGCAGCCAAACAGATATTCGGCGATGCTTTCATTGTGCGCAGGCAAATTGATCGGCATAACCTTTAAAAAGGCGCCGTCCTGAATAATGTTGACCTGGCTGTAGATCACAAAGCGGTCTTTGCCTCTGGCGGTCAGCTCCTGGATTTTTTTGACGTTTTCCAGCAGCTTGTCTTCATGCCACTCATCGTCGGCGTCCAGGAAGCAGACATAGTCGCCCGTCGCCAGGTCAATGCCCCGGTTGCGTGCGCCCGCGCCGTTGAGTTTAACCTCTGACAGCACCAGATTAATTTTCAGGTCGCTGTAGCGAGCGCTGTTAACGACCTCGGCCAGCTTTGCCGCATCGGCCGATTTGTCGTCGACGATAATCACTTCAAAATGCTTATAGCTTTGCGCTTTAACGCAGTCCAGCGTGGTGACGATCGATTCGGAGGCGTTATAGGCAGGGATAACGATCGAGAAGAAAATATCCTTCATCACAAGGCACCTTTTAAACGTTATACATAAAACAGCCGGAAACAGGCCTGATTCCAGAGGCGAAAGGATCCGCCTCGCGGCGGATCCTTTTAAGCGTTAGCTTTTTGCGTTGCCTTTGTAGCTGTAATCGTAATAGTCGTAGCCGTAGCCGTACGCATTGGCGGCTTTCCGCACGACGGCGTTAAGAATGACGCCTTTAATATCGATACCGTTTTGCGCAAAGCGCTTGTAGCTGAACTCTACTTCTTTCAGCGTGTTGGTTTCAAAGCGCGCTACCATCAGCGCGGTGCCAGCCAGCTTGCCGATAATGGTTGCGTCGGTCACGGCCAGCACCGGCGGCGTATCGATCAGCACCAGATCGTAATTTTTGCTCGCCCATTCCAGCAGCTCGTTCATGCGGCTGTGCATCAACAGCTCGGAAGGATTTGGTGGCACCTGCCCGCGCGGAATAAAGTCAAAGCCGTATTCGCCGCGCTGGATCAGATCCTGCGTGAAGGCGGTTTTGCCCGACAGGATGGTAGACAGCCCGGACTTATTGGCCGCGCCCAGCAGTTCGTGCGTATAGCCACGGCGCATATCGCCATCGATAAACAGCACTTTCTGCCCCGCCTGCGCAACCAGCGTCGCCAGGTTGGCGCTGATAAAGGTTTTACCAATGCCAGGGCTGGCGCCGGTGATCATTAGCACGTTGTTACGGGCTTCCATCATCGCGAAGTGCAGGCTGGTACGCAGGCTACGGATCGCTTCAATAGAGAGGTCGGTCGGGTTGCCCAACGCCAGCAGGCTGTTGTGCGGATCGACCTTCACGCCGCGCTTGTTCAGCGCCTCGACGTCTTTCTTACGCTGCCATTCGGAAAGCGGCACGCTGGCATAAACGTTCATGCCGGCTTCTTCCAGCTGGTCCGGCGCGGTGATGCCGTGGTGGAACAGCGCTTTCAGCAGGATGATGCCAACGGAGATCACCAGACCTGCAATCAGGCTGGCCAGCATAATCAGCATTTTCTTCGGCGCAACAGGCTTGGAGGCGGTTTCCGCATGGTCGATGATGCGCACGTCGCCAACCGTACTGGCTTTGCTGATGCTCAGCTCCTGCTGACGGTTGAGCAGCTGCATGTAGATTTCCTGACCGGCCTGCACGTCGCGGGTCAGACGTAAAATTTCCTGCTGGGTCTGCGGCATCTGACCGATTTTCTGGTTCAGTTTTTTCTGCTCGTCTTCCAGCGTTTTACGTTTTTCCAGCAATGCGCGATAGGTCGGGTGATCCTTGGTAAACAGCTGGGAAACTTCTGCTTCACGGAAGGTCAGCTCGTTTAGCTGACTCTGTACGCTGACAGAGGAGTCCAGCGCCGATTTGGCTTCCAGCGACATATCGACCGAATCGTTATTGCGACGATAGGTGTTAAGCTTGTCTTCCGCTTCGTCCAGCTTGCTGCGCACCTGCGGCAGCTGATGCTGCAGGAACTCCAGGCTCTTCTGCGCTTCAGCGGATTTACGCTCCACGTTCTGCATCAGGTAGTTACTCATGACCCGATCCAGTACCTGGCTAATCAGCTCAGGATCTTCACCGGTATAGGTCAGACCCATCACGCCGGTATCTTTACCCTTATCGGCCACGGCAAGGTTATTAGTGACCATGCCAATCGCCGCCAGCGTGGACAGCTTAGAGACGGTAAAAGTGGTGCCCGGCTCAGCGTCAATGCCGCTGACCAGCATTGATACGCCATGCTGCTGCTGGAACTGGCCGATTTTACCTTTGAACAGATCGTCGCCGTCTTTCGAGACGGTGTAGCTGTCGGCGCCGGTGATCTCAACCTTTACGCTGGCATCTTTCCAGCTTTTCGGCATCTCAAGACGGGATACCGCGATTTTGGCCGGCTTTTCGCCCAGCAGGCGTGCAAAGCCCTTACCCACTAAGGGGAAGTGATTTTGCTCAACCTGAATGTTCAGGCCCAAATCGTCTACCGTTTTGCCAATCACCATACGGGACTGGATGATCTGGATCTCCGTGGCGGAAGCGGGCTCCACCGGCGCCTCGGTCAGATCGGTCAGCACGGTGTTAGGGCTTTTCTGCTCTACCTGCACCAGCGCGTCCGCACTGTAGATAGGCGTGGCGAACAGCGAATAGAGCGTGCCGAGCAGCAGGAAGAAGGCCGTAACGGCCACAATAATCCAGCGATGATCAACCAGCTGTCCGACAAGGTGCGCTAAATCCCACCCGCCAGCTTCCTCTTTCGACGCGGTCGGCGCCTTACTTTTCATATTCATCGAGTATCCCAACTATCGGCTTAATGCGGTGACCCATTTCTGGGCAGCTTTTTCGAGTAATCCGTACACGGCTTCAAAGGCATCGCGGCTTTTCTTATAGGGATCCGCTATTTCCTGCTGGTTGAGCCAGTGGCCAAATAACATGGTCTTGCCACGTACGGAGGGGTTAATGCGGTTGACCAGATCGACATGCCTTTTTTCCATCACCAGGATGAGATCGTAATCCCGGCACATGCCGGAGGTCAGCTGTCGTGCCTGATGGCCCGCCAGCGAAACCCCATGTTCGCTGGCGACGCTGCCGGCAGTTTCGTCGGCCGGATGGTCGACCAGCGCGCTCAGCCCCGCCGAGGCGATCTTTTTATCCGGTAGCGCCTGTTTCAGCAGCCGCTCTCCCGTAGGAGAGCGGCAGATATTGCCGACGCAGACCACTAAGATTGAATTAATCATCATGCCCCGCCGTTACCATCTGTGAATGATCTGTGCGTTTTCGCTCGCGTTATAGATACCGGTGATAGTTGGGGTCAGCTGCGAAATAACACGGTTCCAACGCGTCAGCGGCGTTGAGGTTACATAAACAATGTCATACGGTTCCAGCTGGAATTCGGAGCCCATCACCATCGCCGACGCATCCTTCAGGTTAAGCTGATAAATGTTGGCGATCTTGGTGCGGTTTTTCCCTTTGATTGGACGGATAACAAATACGCCCGTCGCGTCAGAGGCGGTCTGATCCATGCCCTGAGCGCTGCCCAGTGCTTCAGAAAGCGTCATGCCGCTGCGATCCATTTTCAGCGTGGTCTGCTGTCTGACTTCGCCCATCACGAAGACTTTCAGATCGTCGTTGCGCGGTACAAACAGGATATCGCCCGGATAAAGCAGGTGGTTCTGCGACAGATCGCCGTTTTGCATCAGCGCCTGCAGAGAAACCGGCACTTCGCTGCCGTTGTGGGTCAGCACCACGTTGCGCCAGTCGGCATTGGCGGTCAGGCCGCCTGCGGCGTTAATCGCATCCAGAATAGTCAGCGGCACGTTGGTAATCGGCTGCTGGCCAGACGTGGTCACTTCGCCCGTCACGTACGCTTTCTGCGACTTGAACGAGGCGACGCTGACGTCAACCTGAGGGCTTTCGATATACTGTGCCAGGCGGCCAGCAACTTCGGTACGTACTTCCTGCACGGTACGACCGGCTACGCGAACGCGGCCGATATAAGGATAAAAAATGGTGCCGTCGGAGTGAACCCAGTTACCGGTGTCGCTGGCGCTACGGTACTGGCCCGCTGGCGTGGTCAGCTCCGGGTGATCCCAGACGATAACGGTCAGCACATCGCCGACGCCGATACGATACTCATAGTTTTGCAGTTCATTTTGTAGCTGGACGTTCTGGCGCGCCACAACGGGCGCTGGACGCATACGGTCAACCAGGCTTGGGGTCATCGGGAAGACATTGACGTATTTATCAATGTCAAAATCGTTGTCCTGCTGCTTAATTACGTCTTTTCCGCTGGTGGAAAGCTTTGAACCCGGAACTACCGTACATCCGGAAAGGAGGGTAGCCGATATCAACAAGGGCAGTAACTTCGTTTTGATTGTAATCATCTGTTTCATCGCTATCAGTAATTTGATTGATAGTGGCGGATCCGCCGCTGTGTAGCGTCTTGCAAAAGTAAAGATAAGCGTTTCAATCGCTGTAACTGTCAGTCATTATCGTCCGATCCCTATCCTTTTTTAATGCCTTGCCGGCTCGCTGTGAACCGACGCTTAACAAAGAAAGTGGTGAGCGCGTGAGTCCATGACGGTTACAGTCAAACTACGCTATAACAGCGACGCGCTCCGAAGAGCGCGTCGAAAGCTCGAATTAATAGGCGCCGTCGCGCTTAAGCACCACCCCGATGGTTTTGAACAGGATGGCGATATCGTTCCACAATGACCAGTTTTTTACGTACCAGGAGTCAAAATAGACGCGGGTTTCATAATCAACATCGTTACGCCCGCTTACCTGCCACAGGCCGGTCATCCCTGGCTTAGCCATAAAGTAGTAGTCAACGTCGCCCGCATAGCGCTCCAGCTCGTCTTCAATTACCGGACGCGGGCCAACCAGGCTCATCTCGCCGCGAACCACGTTCCACAGCTGCGGCAGCTCATCAAGGCTGGTTTTACGGATAAAGTGACCGATGCGGGTGATGCGCGGATCGTTCTTTAGCTTGAAGTCTTTATCCCATTCCGCACGCGCTACCGGATCGGTGCGCAGCACTTCTTCCAGCACCTCTTTGGAATTCACCACCATTGAACGGAACTTAAGGCATTTAAATTTGCGTCCGTTGCGCCCTACCCGCTCATGCCCATAAATAGGATTGCCGCCGTCGCGAGCGACCATAAAGATCAGGAAGGCCAGTGCTGGCATCAGCATGGTGATAATACTTAAGGCGCCGACAATATCGAAGGTGCGCTTAAGGAAACGCGAGGTGCGCTTCGCCAAATTATTACTGACGCGCAGGATCATAACTTCATGACTGAAGATATAAGCCATATCAGTACCGTATAGCGGTACGCCACGCAGAGAAGGAATAACGGAAACGGAACGGCAATTATGCTTTGCCAGATTTTTCAGCCAGAGGTCACGATACTGACTCTGTTCAAATTCTACGGCAACAATAAATTGCGTTTCGCTGTTGACCAGCTGCCAGAGCGACGTTTCGTCACGAATGACCGGAATGCCGAACAGCGCAGGCGCGGGCGTAGTGCCATCCACATCGTAGAAAGCCACCACGTCAAAGCCCATTACCTCTTCGCTTTGCAGCGCCAGCCAGGCTTCTTCCGCATTTTTACCGCTGCCGATAATAATGGATTGCTTTTTCCACAGGCCGTTACGGTTCAGCACGCGCTTAACGATGGCGCGGCCGACCGGAATAAGGATCAGCGCCAGCAGCCAGGTAATAATCCACACCCAGCGGGACATTTCCCATTTTGACAGTGCCGTAATCGACAGGTCAATAACGGAGAAGATCAGCACGCTGCGGAAGATTTCTTTTAATTCAAACCAGAACGGTTTGCGATAGGTATAGTGGCGCAGGCGAACCCAGAACCAGCCGATACAAATCACAGAGAGAATGATGTGTGTACTTATTTTTAATTGCAGATCCTGCTCTGACATATTTTCCAACAAACTGTTTGGAAAAGTTTTCATCAGCAGAACAGCAATAAATAAGGAGGCGTTAAAGAAAATAAGATCTGAAAGTGCCAGTGATATTTTTATTAACAGTCCTTTAAATGTAAATTCTATATCGCGCATAGTTAACTCTTATTTTTTCTTCAAAAGCCTGTGATTTAATAATTCCCACCGCTAAGGATTGCGTATCTTATCGACACGCTCTTTATTACACAGGAGACGTATTCAGAAATTGTGTAAAAGCTCATGGTAACTGGCAGTACAATCAGAGAATGACATGTAAAATCAACAACTGCGGTGATTTTATCGCCAAAAGGCGTGGTCTTTTCACCGCTTCGGACACGCTACCGCCCCTGGCTTGTAGCTGCCAATGCGCTGTATTTTGCCCTGAAGTGTTGGTTTTATCCTGCCATCTAAAGGCACTAACTGGCGCGTCTACATAAAGCCGAACATAAAAAAGAACGTTAAGACGCGACCGTGCTAATTGCTACATTAACGCAGCCATTTACTAACACATTGCTATACTAGTTATTACTGGCCTGTTTACAAGAGCCTGCCGCTACCCATGCGCGCTTTTAGGATTAAGACTACCTTCAGCGCCATGCTAAACCATACCTTTCATCTTTATCCTCACGATAAATTCAGATTAGCTTTACTGTCACAGTCAGAATATTCCTGTCTGACTTTACTTCATTCCTTAAGTATCCCTTATTTCAACAGGCAGACCTATGCGAATATTCCTGAAAACCTTTTAACCGTATGCCAAATTTTGCGCGGGCAATTCCAGGAATGAGTGGCGATTTATTCGGCTGTTTATCGACCTTGCGGCGACTTTCAGGGGATTATTTGTTGAATCAGGCGACGTTCACTATCATCATGGCATTTCCTTAATCTGTATGAGTGAACTTCTGATGTTTGAATGGATCGTCGATCCGTCAATCTGGGCTGGCCTTGTCACCCTGATCGTGCTGGAACTGGTGCTGGGCATTGATAATCTTGTCTTCATCGCTATCCTGGCGGAAAAGCTGCCGCCCGCGCAGCGTGACCGCGCCCGCGTCACGGGCCTGGCGCTGGCGCTGATTATGCGCCTGCTGCTGCTGGCCTCTATCTCCTGGCTCTCTTCGCTGACCTCTGCCCTCTTCTCGGTTGGTGGACACGCCTTCAGCGCGCGCGACGTGATCATGCTATTGGGCGGCGTTTTTCTGTTGTTTAAAGCGACAGTGGAGCTGAACGAACGGCTGGAAGGTAAAGATGAGGATGAAAATCCACAAAAGCGTGGGGCTAAATTCTGGCCGGTGGTAGCGCAGATTGTGGTGCTGGACGCTGTCTTTTCCCTGGATTCCGTGATCACGGCCGTGGGGATGGTGGACCACCTGGCCGTAATGATGGCGGCCGTTATTATCGCAATTTGCTTAATGTTGCTGGCCAGCAAGCCGCTGACGCGTTTCGTTAATCAACACCCGACGATCGTTATCCTCTGTCTGAGCTTCCTGCTGATGATTGGTTTCAGCCTGGTGGCGGACGGCTTTGGCTATCATATTCCTAAAGGCTATCTTTACGCCGCTATCGGCTTCTCGGTGATTATCGAAGCGCTGAATCAGCTGGCGCATTTTAACCGACGCCGCTTCCTCTCTTCCAAAGCCCCCCTGCGTAAACGTACCGCCGAAGCCGTGCTGCGCCTGCTGCGCGGCAGCCACGAGCAGGCGGAGCTGGATGCGGAAACCTCTTCACTGGTTGCCGACAGCAGCAGCCAGGCAATATTTAACAAGCAGGAGCGCATGATGATTGCGCGCGTGCTTGGCATGGGGCAGCGCACGGTCAGCAGCATTATGACCTCCCGTCAGGACATCGCTGCTGTGGATCTCAGCGAGTCGCCGACGGAAATTATGGCGATGCTCGATCAGAACCAGCATACGCGGCTGGTGGTCACGGAAAACAGCGAGGATCCGCTCGGCGTGGTACACGTTATCGACCTGCTGAAGCAGGCGCTGCACGGCGACAGCCTGGACATCCGCGCGCTGATCCGTCAGCCGCTGGTCTTCCCCGAGCAGCTGTCGCTGTTACCGGCGCTGGAGCAGTTCCGCAATGCGCGCACGCATTTTGCCTTTGTAGTGGATGAATTTGGGTCGGTAGAAGGCGTGGTCACGCTCAGCGACGTGATGGAAACCATTGCGGGCAACCTGCCTAACGAAGGCGAAGCTATCGATCCCCGCTACGATATCCAGCAAAACGCAGACGGTAGCTGGACGGCCAACGGACATATGCCGCTCGATGACCTGATTATGTACGTACCGCTGCCGCTGGACGAAAAAAGGGAGTATCACACGCTGGCGGGACTGCTGATGGAGCATATGCAGCGGGTGCCACAGGAAGGCGAAGAGATCCAGATTAACGACTGCCTGTTCCGCACGCTTAAAGTGGAAAGCCACCGCGTGCAGAAAGTGCAAATTATTCCTCTGGTCACGGAAGAAGAAGACTGGTAACACCGGCGCTGATAAAGCGATCCTGCTTTATCAGCGCCGTCCGTCAAAGATCGTTAATCAGTTTCTGTACCGAGCTGCTTTTACCACTTTGCGGATTTTTCTCCGACCACGCTTTCAGACGCTTCTTCGCTTCATCCTGTAGCTGCTGGCGCAGTACCTGATCGATTTGCAGCGAATAGTTCAGGCCGTCCCACGGGCCATAGATCCTTAACGGCACCGGCGTCTGCTGGAGCCGTCCGATCAGCTCGCTGTCGCCCTGCCAGCCCTCGGTGACCGTTACGCCAAAGTTCATATCCGCCTGCTTGTCCGCCATGTTCACCGTGCCCTTACCGATATAGTTAAGCATTGAGGCGCGTCCGTGAAGGTCGACGAAAGCCAGCAGGCCTTTTTGCAGCGACATCTTGCCCGTGATTTGCTGGAAGTCGTTCTCCGGCCCGGCGGCGGCGTGAATGCGACTGCTGCTTCGCTCTACGGCGCGCTGGATCATACGCTGAAAGTTCAGCCCGGACAGCAGCGCATTGTTCAGGCTGATTTCGGCACTGCCCTGCCAGGCATGTTTAAAGGCGGGCACGCTCAGGCCTGCGCCGCTGAAGCTGCCGTTCAGCGTCAGATCGCCGCTCAGCGAAGCAGGCAGCTCAAAGGCTTTAAGCAACGGTGCCACGGCGATATTCTGCAAGGAAGGCGTCAGCGCGATCTGCGTCTGTGCATGGCGGAAATCAAGGCTGCCCGGCAGGGAAAACTGTCCGCTGCCCGTTTTTCCAGTCAGCGTCGACAGCGTCACCAGGCCATTACTGCTGTGGCCCTGTAGCTTCACCCCGTCAAAAGTCATACCGCGCCAGTTAAGCTTATCTGCCGACAGCGCCAGCTGCCCGTCCATCTGGTTAAACGGCGAGCTGGCGTTATCCTGGGCAGGCTGAGCAATAACGGGCGCAGGGCCGCCGCGCTGGGTCTGGATATTCTGGCCTTCGCTGTTGACCTCGGTTTCCAGCCCCAGCAGCGGATCCAGATTCAGCACGGAGGCATGCAGATCCAGTGCGATTTGCGGGCGGTCACCCAGCGTCCCGCTGGCGCTACCGTTCAGCTGGCTGTCGTTAAGGCTCAGCGCCAGATTTTTCAGACTGAAAGCATCGCTGTCGCGCCACTCCGCCTGCAGGCTCGCCCGTCCTTTGACGCCTTCACGCGGCAGATCGGCGCCGCTCAGCTGGTAATCCAGCTGATTTACCGTTGCTGCAAGATGCTGTGGATAGTGGCTGAGATCCACATCCGCATTCAGATTCACCAACAGTTCACGCTGGTCGCGGCTGACGCGGCTGCCAAATTCAATATGGGCATGGCGCTGCGCGTTCTGCGACAGCTGCAGGTTAAGATCGCGAACGTTAAGCTGCTCGCCGCTGTTCTGTTGCCAAATCAGCAGGCTGTCGGCAACCTGCAAGTTGTCGATATCAAAGGTCCAGCGCTGGGTCAGCGGCGGCGGCGGTGCGGTATCCGCCGGGCCCTGCGGCGCATTGGCCGGACGCTGCGCCGCGCTGTCCGGGGTCAGGCGGATCACCGCCCCTTTCAGCAGAACCTGTTTGACCGCCAGCTGATGAGAAAGCAAAGGAAAGAGCTTGACGTCAAGCCGCATATTGCTGGCGCTGACGAAAGGCTGCTGCGCGCCGGGCGCAGTCAGGGTCATCGGGCCGGAAAGAATGCTGAGCTGCGGCCAGACGTGCCAGCGCAAGTCGCCGTTCAGCGCCAGCTGATAGCCGCTGCGCTGTTCGACCTGTCTGGCCATATAGGCGCGAAAATCATTGGGATTGACCAGCAAAACCAGCGCCGTCATGCCGGCCACGATAACCACCAGCAAAATGGCCAGCGTGGTGATAAACCTTTTCATGCCTTCCCCTTATAGCTTCCACTTCCTGACGCACGCCGCAGACTCAGGCCCTGCCCCGCCGCCGCTATACGTCGTCCTGATCTTTATCGATACGGCTGGCGTCCGCGCCCTGTTGCCCTTTATATTTGGCATCCTGACGGCGGTTATAAGGACGAGCTGCAGGCCCGGAAAGCGGTTCAAAGCTCAGCGCGCCAATCAGCATCCCCGGCCGTAACGCCAGCGGCAGCTTACCAGAATTATAGAACTCCAGCACGATACGTCCCTGCCAGCCCGGATCGATACGGTGCGCGGTAACGTGCACCATCAGTCCCAGCCGGGCCAGCGACGACCGCCCGTCCAGCCAGCCGACCAGGTTATCAGGAATGGTCACGGATTCAAACGTCACCGCCAGCGCCAGCTCGCCAGGGTGTAAAAAGAACGCTTCGCCTTCCGGCAGCACGATTTCGTCGCTCATCACGCGGTCAAGCGCCGCGCTGACCTCGTCTTTCGGGCCGCTGAGATCGATAAAGGCAGCGGTATGGCCGCGGAAAGTGCGGAACTGATTGCCGAGGCGGACGTCAACGGTGGCACCGTTGATGCGCTCTACCGGTGGACGCGGAGAGATATCAAGCTGGCCGCTGTCGAGCCAGGCTTCTATATCACGGTCGCATAAACGCATGGACAGATACTCCCAAATTAATAACAGGCTGAGCGGCGGGAGCATGAGCGCTCCCTGCGCGGGCTACCCGGCCGGCCCTTTGGGGCGCCGGGTCAGGTTTACTCGAAGAACTGATTTATCTTCGCCTTCAGGATATCGATCGCGATACGGTTTTTACCGCCGCGAGGCACAATAATGTCAGCGTACTGTTTGGAGGGTTCGATAAACTGCAGGAACATCGGACGCACGGTTTTCTGATACTGCGCCATCACGGAGTCCATTGAGCGGCCTCGTTCGTTGACGTCGCGCTTCATGCGGCGCATCAGGCAGATATCCAGCGGCGTATCCACGAAGATCGAAAAGTTCATTTCAGCGCGCAGCCGCGCGTCCGTCAGCAGCAGGATCCCTTCCAGGATAATGACTTTCTTCGGTTTCAGCTCAATAGTCTGCGCGGTACGGGTATGTTCTACATAGCTGTAAACCGGCAGATCGATCGCCTCCCCTGCTTTCAGCATCTGCAGATGCTGCAGCAGCAGGTTATGATCCATGGCGCTGGGGTGGTCATAGTTTGTTTTAACCCGTTCATCCATGGTCAGATGGCTTTGGTCTTTGTAATAAGCATCCTCAGGGATAACACCAATATTTTCATCGCCGACCCGATCGCGAACTTCACGATAGAGCGTACTGGCGATAAGACTTTTTCCCGAGGCAGATGCGCCGGCGATACCTACGATGACGCACTGATGCGACTTGTCAGTCATAAATTAAAGACCTGATTTGTGTCTGAGACAGATGGAGAGGATGAATTCGCGCGTAATTATAGGGATTTCGGGGTGTTGATGCCAGAAAAAACCGGCGGAAGGCTTTTAAGACTTTCCCGTTATACCTCTGCTGTCGCGCTCGCTAAACTGTTGGCTGTCAGATTCACAATGTCGGCCCGGCCGTTGCGGGCACCCTGTTGCAACAGCGTAGCGGGTTATCACAGCATAATAAGGAAACACCGTGTACTGGCGTACATTGCATTTTTTGACCTATTTTGGCGACAGCATGTTGCTTATTCCTACGGCTATCGTGATGGCCGGACTGATTAGCTGGAAAAACAGCGATCGGCGCGCGGCCTGGTATTGGGCACTGGCTTTCTGCACCGCCGGCGCCGTGGTCAGCCTCTCTAAAGTGGCTTTTATGGGCTTTGGCCTTGGCAGCGCGCATCTGAACTTTACCGGCTTCAGCGGCCACACCGCCATGTCGGCGACGCTGTGGCCGGTGATGCTCTGGCTGCTCAGCGGCCGCCTGTCGGACAAGGGCCGCCTGTTTGCCGTCGGTATCGGCTACCTGATCCCCATTCTGGTCGGCGTCTCGCGACTGCTGCTTAGCTACCACTCCACCAGCGAAGTGATTACCGGTCTGATCCTGGGCTTTACCCTGAGTACGGCTTTCCTGGTCAGCCAGCGGCGCGCCAGAGTACAGGGATTTTCCACGCTGCAGCTTTGCATTGCGCTCCTGCTGCCTCTGCTGCTGCTGAGCCACGGTCGTCTTGCCACCACGCAACAGTTTTTGCAGCGTCTTTCCGTACAGATTGCGGGCATTGACCATCCCTGGACACGTGCCGATTTGCTGAAGCTCAGGCAGTAATTCCCTTTCCACCAGCGGCGCGCGGCGGTCAATCGCCCGAATAAAGCGATCTTTTGAATTAGCGCAGGCATTCAAAAACGAATGTGTTAGCATGCCTTAAGTTACCTGGTTCGAGCTGACCGTTCTCCGTTGCCTCGCTGGATTTTTATGACGACTGATACGTTTTCCCCCGCTGACCGCTCCTCTCTCCCCTGGCTCAGGGGAGCGATGTTTGGCGTGCTTTCTTTTGTTCTGACGCTGTTTTGTCTGGAACTGATTAAGGTCAGCATTCAAATCTCTTCGCTTTGGCTGCCCACCGCTTTGATGACTCTGCTGGTGTTCCACTATCCGCCGCGCAGGCTGCCGGGACTGCTGGGCGGCTGTATGATTGGCATTATCGCCGCCAACACGCTGATGGTCGGCACAGCCGTCGTCGTGTTGACGTTTCCGCTAATCAATTTGCTTCAGGCGCTGCTGGGCGGCGCGCTGTTGCGCAGGCTGCTGGACAGAGAAGCGCCGCTGGATTCGCTGCTCGGCTGGAGCAAGATGGTGGTATCGGTCGGCATTTTTACGCCGCTGCTCGGCGCGCTGCTCGCCTGCTGGTCGCTGAACTTTACCGGGCAGGCCAACTTCCATTTTTTTACGACCTGGACGGTTTCGGAAACTATCGGGATGCTGGCGCTCGGTCCGGTCTGCCTGCTATGGCGACCTGAAGAGCTGCGCAAATCCCTTAGCCCACACGCGCTGGTGGAAACGTTGTTGACGCTGATCGTTACGCTGGCACTGAGCTACTGCGCGTTACGCTATCTGCCGTGGTCTTTTACCTTTGTGATGGTGGTGCTGTTCTACAGCGCCGTGCGCCTGCCGCGCCTGTCTGCCTTTATTGTTTTTTTCGCCACGCTGCTGATGATGAGCCTGCTGCTGGCGCTAAACCAGCTGGTGCAATATACCAACGCGGTGACTATCGTGAACAGCGCGCCCTGGCTGCCGTTTTTGCTGGCGATCATCCCCAGCCATATTATGGCGCAGGTGATGCACTCGTTCCGGGAGGAAAAAAAGCATATCTCCCAGAGCGAGGCCAGGTTTCGTCATGCCATGGAGTATTCGGTGATAGGCATGGCGCTGGTGTCACCGGAAGGCCGTTTTCTACAGGTGAATCAATCGCTTTGTCGGCTGCTGGGCTACGCTCAGACCGAGCTGGTCACCATGACCTTTCAGGTGCTGACGCACCCTGACGACCTGGCGGTTGATGAAAGCAAGTTTAACGAGCTGCTGGCAGGCGAGATCGAAACCTACAGTCATGAAAAACGCTATCTGCGCAAAGACGGGAGGATCGTCTGGGCGCTGCTGGCGACCTCGCTGGTACGCGACAGCGAGCGGCGACCGCTCTACTTTATTTCTCAAATTGAAGATATTTCCGATCTGAAGCAGACCGAAGCCGCCAACCGCCGCCTGATGCAGCGTATTACGCTGGCTAATGAGGCGGCCGGCATCGGCGTCTGGGATCTGAGCCTGAAGACCGGCAAAATGAACTGGGACAAGCGCATGTTTCAGCTCTACGGGTTGAAGGAAGAAGGCCAGGCGACCTATCTGACGTGGGTTAACAGCCTGCTGCCTGCCGATCGTCAAATGGCCATCGACGCCTTTGATAAGGGCATTAAAGAATCCCTGCCGGTAGATATCGTGTTCCGTATCGCTACGGATGACGGCATTCGCTTTATTCACAGTCAGTCGACGCTGGTTTTTGGCGACGACGGCAACGTTGAAAGAATGCTTGGCATCAATCAGGACGTGACCGCGATGCGTCAGCTGACCGACGCGCTCTACCAGGAAAAAGAGCGGATGCATATTACGCTGGACGCAATCGGCGAGGCGGTGATCAGTACGGATGAAGAGATGCGGGTGACGTTTATGAACCCGGTAGCGGAAGTGATGAGCGGCTGGACGCAGGAAGAGGCGGCAGGAAAACGGCTCAGCGATCTGCTGCGCATCACTCACGGCAGCGACGGCCCGGAAATGGAAAACCTGCTGTTATGCGGGCTGCCGCACAGCAAATCGGCGCCGGAACTGGCCGAAGAGCTGGTGCTGCATAACCGATCCGGCGACTGTTTTGATATTCACTACAGCATTACGCCGCTGAAAACGCTGGAAGGCGGCTATATCGGCAGCGTGATGGTGATCCAGGACGTCAGCGAATCGCGGGAGATGATGCGGCGGCTGAGCTACGGCGCCTCGCACGATATGCTGACCCGCCTGCCTAACCGCGTCAGCTTCGAGCAGCGTCTGAAACAGCTGCTGCACAGCGCCAGCCAGCAGCAGCGTCAGCACGCGCTGATCTTTATCGATCTCGATCGCTTTAAGGCGGTCAACGACAGCGCCGGTCATGCCGCCGGCGATGCGCTGCTGCGGGAGATATCGGGCCAGATGAAACAGCATTTACGCAGCGGCGATTTTCTGGCGCGCCT
This sequence comes from Erwinia sp. 198, assembly GCF_003937915.1. Classification (GTDB taxonomy): domain Bacteria; phylum Pseudomonadota; class Gammaproteobacteria; order Enterobacterales; family Enterobacteriaceae; genus Erwinia; species Erwinia aeris. The sequence continues at coordinate 173,511 of NZ_RHUM01000003.1, forward strand.
GGGCGGCGATGAGTTTGGCGTGCTGCTGCCGGACTGCGCGCCTGGTGAGGCGCGCGATATCGCGCAGTGCCTGGTGGAGGCGGTAAATCATTACCCTTTTCTGTGGGAAGGCCAGCTGCACCGTATTGGCGCCAGCGCGGGTATCACCCAGCTCAGCAAGGACAACGCTTCCGCCAGCGACGTGATGGCTCAGGCCGACTTGGCCTGCTACAACGCCAAGCACAACGGCCGCGGCCAGTATTCCATTTATGAAGCAAAGCTGATAGATACGCTTAAACCCGTGCTGTCACAGCGCGAAAACCAACAAATTTTACCGCAGCAGCTCTCTTCTTAAGGCAATATCGGCGGCCCGCTGCGGTGGCGTTCGGCCGCCTTAGTACACAACCAGCGCCGCGAGCAGCAATTAAAGCTTACCCGGCGCTTGCTCTCCTGCCGCCCCTGGGCTAAAGTCGCCCCCTTTTTTTATTAGCGGAGGGAAGGAATGTTTATCGGCTTTGATTACGGGACGGCAAACTGCTCGGTCGCCATCATGAAAGAGGGCGTACCCACGCTGCTGCCGCTGGAAAACGGTTCCAGCCTGCTACCCTCAATGCTCTGCGCGCCGACGCGCGATACGGTCAGCGAATGGCTGTTTCGCCATCACCAGGTGCCAACGCCCGAAGCCGAAAATCAGGCGATTTTACGGCGCGCCCTCGCGTTCAACCGTGAAGAAGATATCGAAGTCACGCCCGCCAGCGTGCAGTTCGGTCTGGCCTCGCTGGCGCAGTATATGGCCGAGCCGGAAGATACCTGGTTTGTTAAATCGCCCAAATCCTTCCTGGGCGCGAGCGGCCTGAAGCCGCAGCAGGTCGCCTTCTTTGAAGATCTGGTATGCGCGATGATGCTGCATATCCGCCAGCAGGCCGAAACCCAGACGCAGGAAAGCATTACCCAGGCGGTGATTGGCCGTCCGGTCAACTTCCAGGGGCTGGGCGGCGAAGAGGCCAACCGTCAGGCACAGGGCATACTGGCGCGCGCCGCCAGCCGCGCCGGTTTCAAAGAGGTTGAGTTCCAGTTCGAGCCGGTCGCGGCCGGTCTGGAATTTGAAGCGACGCTGAAAAAAGAAACGCGCGTGCTGATTGTGGATATCGGCGGCGGCACCACCGACTGCTCCGTGCTGCTGATGGGCCCGCAATGGCACGACAGAGCCGAGCGTCAGGAGAGCCTGCTGGGCCACAGCGGCTGCCGCGTCGGCGGTAACGACCTGGACATTATGCTGGCCTTTAAAGAGCTGATGCCGCTGCTGGGCAGCGGCGGCCAGACGCACAAAGGCATTGCGCTGCCTGCGCTGCCGTGGTGGAACGCTATCGCTATCAACGACGTGCCTGCGCAAAGCGACTTTTACGCCACGGCCAGCCGCAAACAGCTTCAGGATTTGATCCGCGACGCCCGCGAGCCGGAAAAAGTGCAGCGCCTGCTGAAAGTCTGGCAGCAGCGGCTGGGCTACCGGCTGGTACGCGCGGCGGAAGAGAGCAAAATCGCCCTTTCCGATCGGCCTTCGGCCACCTCGACGCTGGATTTTATTGAGCCGTCGCTGGCGACCGATATCAGCGTGGACGCGCTGAAAAGCGCTATCGCCCAGCCGCTGGAGCGCATTCAGGAACAGGTGAAGCTGGCGCTGGACGGCAGCGGCACCCGACCGGACGTGATCTATCTGACGGGAGGCAGCGCCCGCTCGCCGGTGCTGCGCGAGGCGCTGCAAAAGCAGCTGCCCGACATCCCGCTCGCCAGCGGCGATGACTTTGGTTCCGTCACCGCCGGCCTGGCGCGCTGGGCGCAGGTGCTGTTTCGCTAATTAATAGCGGCTCGCTTCGGTAAGCTTGCCTGTCGCTTCCTCGCTGAGCTGAAGGCTGGCAGCCTTGCTCAGCTCTTCCAGCTGAGGAAGCGAGGTCACACTGACAATCGGCGCGGTGATGCCTGGACGGGCAATCTGCCACGCCAGCGCAACCTGCGTCGGCGTGGCCTGGCTCTCTTCCGCCGCCTCGTCTAACGCTTTCAGAATGCGCAGGCCGCGCTCGTTGAGGTATTTCTCGACCACGCCTTCGCCGCGCTTGCTTTTATTCGCGTCGGCCTTGCTGCGATATTTGCCGCTTAAAAAGCCGCTGGCCAGCGAATAGTAGTTGATTACGCCCAGGTCATGTTCCCGCGCTACCTGCTCCAGACCGCTTTCGTAACCCTGGCGGTCATAAAGATTGTATTCCGGCTGTAGTGTTTCATAGCGGGCCAGGCCCTGCTCTTTGCTGATATCCAGCGCTTCCTGCAGCCTTTCCGCACCGTAGTTAGAGGCGCCGATAGCCCGCACCTTGCCTTCTTTAATCAGCGCGTCGAAGGTCGCCAGCGTCTGCTGCAAAGGGGTGTCGCTGTCGTCGCGGTGCGCCTGATAGAGATCGATATAGTCGGTTTGCAGACGGCTTAGCGAGGCCTCTACCGCCTGGCGAATATAAGCAGGCGACAGGCCGGTTTTGCCTTCGCCCATTTCCATGCCGACCTTGGTGGCCAACACGATCTGGTTGCGCTTGCCGGTTTTCTTCAGCCAGTCGCCGATAATGGTTTCTGATTCACCGCCCTTGTTGCCCGGCGCCCAGCGCGAATAGCAGTCGGCGGTATCAATAAAGAAGAGGCCTTTTTCCACCAGCGCGTCCAGCAGAGAAAAAGAAGTTTGCCGATCGACCGTCCAGCCGAAAACGTTGCCGCCAAAAGTCAGCGTGGGAACCTGAATACCGGTACGGCCCAGCTCGCGATGCGTTTGGATCATCTTTATACTCCTGTATTGGAAGGGTTTCTGACGTGACTATTAGCGTAGCAAATATCCATACAAGACGTTTGTTGATTAACGGTACAGGCACGTCGACGCGAGAATACTTACACTTGCTGAACGGTTATTCTTAATTCCTTCATTTTTATAATTGATAAATCCGTTAAAATTGAAATATTAAGCGTCTTCAGTCTCGCCGGCCTCAGGAAAGCAGCCAGCCTTCCCGTCCGGCGAGATTGCTTTACCGACGCTAACTTTTGCCTTTGGAGAGCTGATAACAGGATGAACACCCGGCGCCGTTTTAAAATCATACTTGTGGTGCTCGCGGCTATCGCAGCGGGCGGACTTTACTGGTGGCACAGCCACGGCGAGCAGCAAAAAACCGCCGAGCGCCCGCACGCTTCCGGCGGCGGTCGTAAAGCCGCAGGCGGGCCGCTGGCGCCGGTGCAGGCTGCTGCCGCCGCGCGCCAGAGCGTACCGCAATACCTTACCGGGCTGGGCACCGTCGCCGCCGCCAATACCGTCACGCTGCGCAGCCGCGTCGATGGCGATCTGATGGCGCTTCACTTTACCGAAGGCCAGCAAGTCAGGGCGGGCCAGCTGCTGGCGGAAATCGATCCTCGTCCCTTTCAGGTCGCGCTGACGCAGGCGCAGGGCCAGCTGGCAAAAGATCGGGCGACGCTTGCCAACGCGCGTCGCGATCTGGCGCGGCTGGAGAAGCTGGTGAAAACCAACCTGGTCTCGCAGCAGGAGCTGGATACACAGCGTGCGCTGGTCAGTGAAACCCTGGGAACGATCCAGGCGGATGAGGGCAGCGTTGCCAGCGCGCAGCTGAACCTGACCTACAGCCGCATCATCTCGCCTGTTTCCGGCCGCGTCGGGCTGCGTCAGGTAGATATTGGCAACTATATCAGCAGCGGCGACACCAACGGCATCGTGGTGATCACCCAAACGCATCCGGTCGAGCTGGTGTTCAGCCTGCCGGAAAACCAGATCGAAACCCTGATGAAGGCGCAAAAGGCCGGGCAGCCGGTACCGGTAGAAGCCTGGGATCGCAGCAACAAAACGCTGCTGGCGACCGGTTCGCTGCTGAGCATGGATAATCAGATCGACGTCACGACCGGTACGATTAAAGTCAAAGCGCAGTTCACTAATCAGGACGACCGCCTGTTTCCTAATCAGTTTGTTAACGCGCGTTTACAGGTCAACACGCTGCACGACGCCATTGTTATCCCGGTAGCGGCGCTGCAAATGGGCAACGAGGGGCATTTTGTCTGGGTGGTTAACAGCGACGGCAAGGTCAGTAAAAAAACTATCACCGTCAGCGTGCAGGACAGCGAGAAGGCGATTGTGGACGCCGGGCTGGACGAAGGCGAAAAAGTTGTCACCGACGGTATCGATCGGCTGACGGAAGGCGCCACGGTAGAAGTGGTGGCGCCGCAGGCCATGCCGCTGGCGGGCACCGGTACGCCGCCCGCTAAGGGAGCGCGCCAGTAATGCAGGTGATGCCTTCTAACCCCGGCGGCGGCCCTTCCCGCCAGTTTATTATGCGTCCGGTGGCGACCACGCTGCTGATGGTCGCTATCCTGCTGGCCGGTATTCTGGGCTACCGCTCGCTACCCGTTTCGGCGCTGCCGGAGGTTGACTATCCCACCATTCAGGTGGTGACGCTCTATCCGGGCGCCAGTCCGGACGTGATGACCTCGGCCGTTACCGCACCGCTGGAGCGCCAGTTCGGCCAGATGTCGGGCTTAAAGCAGATGGCTTCGCAGAGTTCCGGCGGCGCGTCGGTGGTGACGCTGCAGTTTCAGCTAACGCTGCCGCTGGACGTGGCCGAGCAGGAAGTGCAGGCCGCCATCAACGCCGCGACCAATCTGCTGCCGTCCGACCTGCCGAATCCGCCGGTTTACAGCAAGGTGAACCCCGCCGATCCGCCGATCATGACGCTGGCCGTTACCACTACCAGTATGCCAATGACCCAGGTGCAGGATATGGTGGAAACGCGCGTGGCGCAGAAGATTTCGCAGGTTTCCGGCGTGGGGCTGGTGACGCTCGCCGGCGGCCAGCGGCCGGCGGTGCGGGTGAAGCTCAACGCGCAGGCGCTGGCCTCGCTCGGACTGACCAGCGAAACGGTGCGCACCGCTATCAGCAGCGCCAACGTCAATTCGGCTAAAGGCAGCCTGGACGGCCCGGAGCGCTCGATTACGCTTTCCGCCAACGATCAGATGAAGTCGGCGGAAGACTATCGTCAGCTGATTATCAGCTGGCAGAACGGTGCGCCAGTGCGCCTGCGCGACGTCGCCACCGTGGAACAGGGAGCGGAAAACAGCTGGCTGGGCGCCTGGGCTAACCGCCAGCAGGCTATCGTGCTTAATATTCAGCGGCAGCCGGGCGCAAACATTATCACCACTGCCGACAGCATTCGCCAGATGCTGCCAGCGCTGACCGCTTCGCTGCCGAAGTCGGTCGAGGTCAAAGTGCTGACCGACCGCACCACCAATATCCGCGCCTCGGTCAACGACGTGCAGTTCGAGCTGATGCTGGCTATCGCGCTGGTGGTGATGATCATCTATCTGTTTCTGCGCAACGTGCCGGCGACGATTATTCCGGCGGTCGCGGTGCCGCTGTCGCTGGTCGGCACCTTTGCCGTAATCTACTTCCTTGGCTTCTCCGTCAATAACCTGACGCTGATGGCGTTGACCATCGCCACCGGCTTTGTGGTCGATGACGCTATCGTGGTGATTGAAAATATCTCCCGCTATATCGAAAAAGGCGAAAAGCCGCTGGACGCGGCGCTGAAGGGCGCGGGCGAGATCGGCTTTACCATTATCTCACTGACCTTCTCGCTGATAGCGGTGCTGATCCCGCTGCTGTTTATGGGCGATATCGTCGGCAGGCTGTTCCGCGAGTTTGCCGTTACGCTGGCAGTCTCGATCCTGATTTCCGCCGTGGTATCGCTGACGCTGACGCCAATGATGTGCGCGCGGATGCTCAGCGTGGAATCATTGCGCAAGCAGAACCGCTTTTCGCGCGCCAGCGAGGCGATGTTCGATCGCGTCATCGCCGGCTACGGCCGCTTTCTCAAGCGCGCGCTGGATCATCAGTGGCTGACGCTCGGCGTGGCGCTCGGCACGCTGGCCATTACCGTGCTGCTGTGGGTAGCAATCCCGAAAGGCTTTTTCCCGCTGCAGGATAACGGCATTATCCAGGGCACGGTGCAGGCGCCGCAGTCGGTTTCCTGGGCCAGCATGGCGCAGCGCCAGCAGCAGGTCGCATCGATTATTATGAAAGATCCGGCGGTGCAAAGCCTGACCTCCTTTGTCGGCGTGGACGGCACCAATCCGGCGCTGAACAGCGGACGGCTGCAAATCAACCTCAAGCCGCTGGACGAGCGTGAGGATCGCATTCCGGCGGTAATTACCCGTTTACAGCAGGCGGTCGCCGCTGTGCCCGGCATCGATCTTTATCTCCAGCCGGTGCAGGATCTCACCATTGATACCCAGCTTAGCCGCACACAGTATCAGTTTACGCTGCAAACCGGCTCGCTGGATTCGCTGAGCCTGTGGGTGCCGAAGCTCACCGAGGCGCTGAAGCAGCTGCCGCAGCTGAAAGATGTCAGCAGCGACTGGCAAGATCGCGGGCTGGAAGCCTACATCAAGGTGGATCGCGATAACGCCAGCCGTCTCGGCATCAGCATGGCGGACGTGGATAACGCGCTCTATAACGCTTTTGGCCAAAGGCTAATCTCTACTATTTATACCCAGGCCAGCCAGTATCGCGTGGTGCTGGAAAACGATATTTCCGCCACCCCGGGCCTGGCCGCGCTGGAGTCCATTCGCCTGACCAGCACCGACGGCGGCAGCGTGCCGCTTAGCGCCATCGCCAGCGTTGAGCAGCGTCACGGCGCGTTAAGCATCAATCATCTGGATCAGTTCCCTTCGACCACCTTCTCGTTTAACGTCCGCGACGGCTATTCGCTGGAAGAGGCGGTGAACGCCATTACTCAGGCCGAGCAGGCTATGGCGATGCCTGCCGGGATCGTCACGAAGTTCCAGGGCAGCACGCTGGCGTTTCAGGCGGCGCTCTCCAGCACCGTCTGGCTGATCGTGGCCGCCGTGGTGGCGATGTATATCGTGCTGGGCGTGCTGTATGAAAGCTTTATCCATCCGATCACCATTCTTTCCACGCTGCCCACGGCAGGCGTCGGCGCGCTGCTGGCGCTGATGCTCAGCGGCAACGAGCTGGATGTGATCGCCATTATCGGCATTATCCTGCTGATCGGCATCGTGAAGAAAAACGCCATTATGATGATTGACTTTGCGCTGGCGGCGGAGCGCGAACAGGGCATGACGCCTTATAACGCGATCTATCAGGCCTGCCTGCTGCGCTTCCGACCGATCCTGATGACCACGCTGGCGGCGCTGCTGGGCGCGCTGCCGCTGATGCTAAGCACCGGCGTCGGTGCCGAGCTGCGGCATCCGCTGGGCGTGGCGATGGTAGGCGGCCTGATCGTCAGCCAGGTGCTGACGCTGTTCACCACGCCGGTGATTTATCTGCTGTTCGACCGCCTGGCGCAGGCAGCCCGTCGTCGTCTGCCGTCGAAGGAGGCGCAGTGAAATTTTTTGCGCTGTTTATTCACCGTCCGGTGGCCACTATTCTGTTGACCATCGCCATCGCGCTGGCGGGCGCGCTGAGCTTTCGCCTGCTGCCCGTCGCGCCGCTGCCGCAGGTCGATTTCCCGGTGATTTTAATCTCCGCTTCGCTGCCCGGCGCGTCGCCGGAGACAATGGCTTCGTCAGTGGCCACGCCGCTGGAGCGGTCGCTGGGGCGCATCGCGGGCGTCAGCGAAATGACTTCCACCAGCTCGCTGGGCAGCACACGCATCATTCTGGTTTTTGATTACGATCGCGATATCAACGGCGCGGCGCGCGACGTGCAGGGTGCGATCAACGCGGCGCAAAGCCTGCTGCCGACCGGGATGCCGAGCCGTCCAACCTGGCGCAAAATCAACCCCTCCGACGCGCCGATTATGATTATGACGCTGACGTCGGACGCCTGGTCGCAGGGCGATCTGTACGACTACGCCTCTACCCAGCTGGCGCAGAAGCTGGCGCAGATCGAGGGCGTGGGCGACGTCTCCGTGGGCGGCAGCTCGCTGCCAGCGGTGCGCGTGGATCTGAATCCGCAGGCGCTGTTTAACCAGGGCGTGTCGCTGGACGCGGTGCGCACGGCCATCAGCAACGCTAACCAGCGCAGGCCGCAGGGCGCGATTGAAGACAGCCATCAACGCTGGCAGATAAAAACCAACGACGAGCTGAAAACGGCGGCGGAGTATCAGCCGCTGATCGTACACTACAGCAACGGCGCGGCGGTGCGGCTTCAGGATGTCGCCAACGTCACCGACTCGGTGCAGGACGTGCGTAACGCCGGGATGGCGAACGCTAAACCGGCGATTTTGCTGCTGGTACGCAAGCTGCCCGAAGCCAATATTATCGATACCGTCGATCGTATTCGTGCGGCGGTGCCGGAGCTGCGCAACAGCATTCCCGCCTCTATCCAGCTGGATGTCGCGCAGGATCGCTCGCCGACTATTCGCGCCTCGCTGGCCGAAGTGGAACAGTCGCTGATAATTTCCGTCGGGCTGGTGATCCTGGTGGTATTCGCCTTTTTGCGTTCGGGCCGCGCCACGCTGATCCCCGCCGTTGCCGTACCGGTGTCGCTGATCGGCACCTTTGCCGCCATGTATCTCTGCGGCTTCAGCCTCAACAACCTGTCGCTGATGGCGCTGACGGTGGCGACCGGGTTTGTGGTGGATGACGCCATCGTGGTGCTGGAAAACATTTCCCGCCACGTAGAAGCGGGCATGAAGCCGATTCAGGCCGCGCTGCAGGGAACCCGCGAGGTGGGCTTTACCGTGCTGTCAATGAGCCTGTCGCTGGTGGCGGTATTCCTGCCGCTGCTGATGCTCGGCGGGCTGATTGGCCGCTTTTTCCGCGAGTTCGCCGTGACCCTCTCCGTTTCTATCATCATTTCGCTGCTGATCTCGGTGACGCTGACGCCGATGATGTGCGGCCGCCTGCTGAAAGCGCATCCCCGCCGCGAGCAGCCGCGCCTGCGCGGTTTTGGCCGGGTGCTGACCGGTATTCAGCAGGGCTACGGCCGCTCGCTGAACTGGGTGCTGAACCACTCGCGCTGGACGCTGCTGGTGTTTATCGCCACTATCGGCCTGACCATGTACCTGTACGTTGTGGTGCCGAAAACCTTTATGCCGGAACAGGATACCGGGCGGCTGATGGGCTTTATCCAGGCGGATCAAAGCATCTCTTTCCAGTCGATGCGCGGCAAGCTGGAAGATTTTATGAAAATCGTTCGCGACGATCCGGCGGTGGAAAGCGTGGTCGGCTTTACCGGCGGCTCGCGCACCAACAGCGGCTCGATGTTTATTTCGCTTAAGCCGCTCAGTGAACGCAGCGACAGCGCCCAGGCGGTGATCGCCCGGCTACGCGGCAAGCTGGCGAAAGAACCGGGCGCAAGCCTGTTTTTAATGGCGGTACAGGATTTAAGGGTGGGCGGGCGCGAGTCGAACGCAGGCTATCAGTACACGCTACTGTCGGACGATCTGGACGATCTGCGCAGCTGGGAGCCGAAAATTCGCCAGGCTTTTTCTAAGCTGCCCGAGCTGGCGGACGTGAACTCCGATCAGCAGGATAAAGGCGCCGAGATGGCGCTGGTTTACGATCGCACCCGCATGGCGCAGCTGGGCATCAACGTCGCCGACGCCAATAGCCTACTGAATAACGCTTTCGGCCAGCGGCAGATCTCTACCATTTACCAGCCGCTGAATCAGTATAAGGTGGTCATGGAAGTCGACCCGCGCTATACCCAGGACGTCAGCTCGCTGGACTTGATGTACGTGATCAACAACGACGGCAAGGCGATCCCGCTTTCCGGCTTTGCGAAGTGGCAGCCCGCCAACGCGCCGCTGTCGGTGAATCATCAGGGGCTTTCTGCCGCCTCTACGGTGTCGTTTAACCTACCGGAAGGCGTCTCGCTTTCTCAGGCATCCGAGGCTATCGAGCGCAGCATGACCGCGCTGGGCGTGCCGTCCAGCGTGCGCGGCAGCTTTGCCGGCACGGCGCAGATCTTTCAGGAGACGCAAAGCAGCCAGCTGTGGCTGATGCTGGCCGCCATCGCCACCGTCTATATCGTGCTGGGGATCCTTTACGAGAGCTATGTGCATCCGCTGACAATCCTTTCCACCCTGCCCTCTGCGGGCGTGGGCGCGCTGCTGGCGCTGGAGCTGTTTGGCGCGCCCTTTAGCCTGATTGCCCTGATCGGCATTTTGCTGCTGATCGGCATCGTGAAAAAGAACGCTATCATGATGGTTGACTTCGCGCTGGACGCGCAGCGAAACGGCAATCTGAGCGCGCGCGAGGCGATCTTCCAGGCCAGCCTGCTGCGCTTCCGTCCTATTATGATGACCACGCTGGCGGCGCTGCTGGGCGCGCTGCCGCTGGTGCTGACCACGGGCGACGGTGCGGAGCTGCGCCAGCCGCTGGGGATCACCATCGTCGGTGGCCTGGTGATGAGCCAGCTGCTGACGCTCTACACCACCCCGGTGGTTTATCTGTATATGGATAAACTACGCAGAAAACCGGCCGCGCGCAGACGCGCAGAGGCAACCGGCTGATGGAGACGCTTTCGGCCAGCGCGCGCTGGCCGCTGTGGATTGTGGCGTTCGGCTTCTTTAGGCAGACGCTGGACACCACTATCGTCAACGCCGCGCTGCCCGCGATGGCGCACAGCCTGCATCAGGATCCGCTACAGATGTATTCGGTGGGGGTTTCCTGTGTGCTGACCGTGGCGGTAATGCTGCCGGTCAGCAGGCCTTTATATCAACCCATATCTGTATGGCGGCGGTGGTTGTTCTGCCCGCGCTGGTATTTCGCCACGTGCCGCCTGACGTTAACAAAAACGTGGTGCTGAGTCGTCGGAGAAAGCCCTGAATGTTTGCAAAATTACGTATCGGCATCACCGCCAAGCTGTTTATCGCTATTTTTTCCACCTGTATGCTGGTGCTGATCACCATGCACTGGGGCGTGCGCCTCAGCTTTGAGCACGGCTTTATCGACTATATCAAAAAGGGCAATGAGCAGCGGCTGGTGCTGCTGAGCGACGCGCTGGCCGATCAGTACGAGCAGCACGGCAACTGGGACTTTCTGCGCCATAACAACAAGCTGGTGTTTCAGATCCTGCATTCGCTGGAGCAAAACCCGGAGGCGAATAATCAGCTGCCGCCGCACGGCTGGCGCACGCAGTTTTGGGTCATCGATCAGCAATATCGCGTGATGATAGGGCCGCGCGCGCCGGTGCCGCCGGAAGGCAGCCGCCGCAGCATTACCACCAGCAGCGGCCATATCGTGGGCTGGGTGATCGGCTCGCCGCCGGAAAGGCTGACGCGCAGCGCGGATATTAATTTCGATCAGCAGCAGAAGCGCACCAGCTGGATGATTGTCGGCCTGACCATGCTGCTGGCGGCGCTGGTGACCTGGCTGATGTCGCGCGGCCTGCTCGCGCCGGTAAAGAGGCTGGTCGAGGGCACGCATCACCTGGCCGCCGGCGATTTCGCCACGCGCGTCAAGGCCGACAGCCGCGACGAACTGGGCCGCCTCGGCCAGGATTTTAACCGTCTGGCCAGCACGCTGGAGAAAAACGAGCGTATGCGGCGCGCTTTTATGGCGGATATCTCGCACGAGCTGCGCACGCCGCTGGCGATCCTGCGCGGCGAGCTGGAGGCCATTCAGGACGGCGTGCGTAAACTAACGCCGGAGTCGATTGTCTCTCTACAGGGTGAAGTCGCGACGCTGACCAAGCTGGTGGATGACGTGCATCAGCTTTCACTCTCTGACGAAGGCGCGCTGGCCTATCGCCGCAGCGATATCGATCTGGTGCCGCTGCTGGACATGGTCGCCGCGAATTTTGCGGGACGTTATCAGAGCCGACATCTGACTTTGCAGCTTCGCCTGCCCGACTCCGCGCCGCTGTTTGGCGATCCGGATCGCCTGATGCAGCTGTTCACCAACCTGATGGAAAACAGCCTGCGCTATACCGATGCGGGCGGCGGTCTGGTGGTGACGCTGCGCGCGGAACAGGGCCAGCAAATCATCGATTTTGAGGACAGCGCGCCGGGCATTACCGACGAGCAGCGCGAGCAAATCTTTGAGCGTTTCTACCGGGCGGAAAGCTCGCGCAACCGGGCCAGCGGTGGCTCCGGGCTGGGGCTGGCCATCTGTCAGAATATCGTGGAGGCGCACGAAGGCGTTATCAAAGCGGATCACTCTGCTGCCGGTGGCCTTAAAATTACGGTACACTTACCCGCAAGACTAACCCGGGCGTAATTCGCCTTCTTGCAAAGAAGAGTGTCATGAATCAGGAACCGCTTAGCCCACTGATCCTGGTGGTTGAGGATGAACCCAAGCTCGGCCAGCTGCTGGTCGATTATTTGCAGGCCGCCAATTACCGTACGCATCACCTGCTGCGCGGCGACGAGGTGCTGGAGTGGGTTAAGCAGTCGCCGCCGGATCTGATGCTGCTGGATTTAATGCTGCCGGGCGTGGATGGCCTGACGCTATGCCGCGAGCTGCGCCGCTTCACCGAGCTGCCGGTGATTATGGTCACGGCCAGAACGGAAGAAATTGACCGGCTGCTGGGGCTGGAGATTGGCGCCGACGACTATATCTGCAAGCCCTTCAGCCCGCGTGAAGTGGTCGCCCGGGTGAAAACTATCCTCAAGCGCTGTAAACGCACGCCGGAAGAGGCGCAAAAAGCGTCGCTGCTGGTAGTGGATGAAGCGCGTTTTCAGGCCAGCTGGAACGGCACGCCGCTGGAGCTGACGCCCGCCGAGTTTCGCCTGCTGAAAACGCTGGCGCATGAGCCAGGCAAAGTCTTTTCGCGCGAGATGCTGCTGAACCATCTGTATGACGATTATCGCGTCGTGACCGATCGCACCATCGACAGCCATATCAAGAATCTGCGCCGTAAGCTGGAGGCGCTGGATGCCGATCAACCCTTTATTCGCGCGGTCTACGGCATGGGCTACCGTTGGGAAGCGGACGTGTGCCGGTTGATCTAGCGCAATTTACATTCCTGCCGCCAGCTTTTACAATCCCCGCACATTTTGTAAGGCCGTCATACGGCCTTATGCCAGGATTGAGACCTCTATGTTTAAACCAGAACTGCTTTCTCCCGCCGGCTCGTTGAAAAACATGCGCTACGCCTTTGCCTATGGCGCGGACGCCGTCTATGCCGGTCAGCCTCGCTACAGCCTGCGCGTGCGCAACAATGAGTTTAACCACGAAAATCTGGCTATCGGCATCAGCGAAGCGCACGCGCAGGGAAAGCGATTCTACGTCGTGGTGAATATCGCGCCGCATAACGCCAAGCTGAAAACCTTTATCCGCGATCTGACGCCCGTCGTGGCGATGGGGCCGGACGCGCTGATTATGTCCGATCCCGGTTTAATTATGATGGTGCGCGATGCCTTCCCGGAGATGGACGTTCACCTTTCCGTACAGGCCAACGCGGTCAACTGGGCCACGGTTAAGTTCTGGCAGCAGATGGGGCTGACGCGCGTTATCCTCTCGCGCGAGCTGTCGCTGGAAGAGATTGCCGAAATCCGCGAGCGCGTGCCGGAAATGGAACTGGAAATTTTCGTGCACGGCGCGCTCTGCATGGCCTATTCCGGCCGCTGTCTGCTTTCCGGCTATATCAACAAGCGCGACCCGAATCAGGGTACCTGCACCAACGCCTGCCGCTGGGAATATAAGGTGCAGGAAGGTAAAGAGGATGAAGTCGGCAATATCGTGCACCAGTATCAACCCATTCCGGTAAAAAACGTCGAGCCGACGCTGGGCGTGGGCCAGCCAACCGATAAAGTCTTTATGATTGAGGAAGCCATGCGTCCCGGCGAGTATATGACCGCTTTTGAGGATGAGCACGGCACCTATATTATGAACTCCAAAGATCTGCGCGCGGTAGCACACGTAGAGCAGCTGACGAGAATGGGCGTACACTCGCTGAAGATTGAAGGCCGTACCAAATCGCATTATTACTGCGCCCGCACCGCGCAGGTTTATCGTCGCGCCATCGACGACGCCGCCGCTGGCAAACCTTTCGATCCTTCCCTGCTGGAAACGCTGGAGGGCCTGGCTCATCGCGGCTATACGGAAGGCTTTTTACGCCGCCACACGCATGACAGCTATCAGACTTACGACCGCAGCTTCTCCGCTTCCGAGCGCCAGCAGTTTGTCGGCGAGTTTACCGGCGAACGCCGTGGCGATATGGCGCTGGTCGAAGTAAAAAACAAGTTCAGCCTGGGCGACAGCCTGGAGCTGATGACGCCGGCGGGTAACGTCAATTTCCGCCTGGAGCAAATGGAAAACCAAAAAGGCCAACCGACCAGCGTTGCGCCGGGCAACGGCCACTTTGTCTGGATGCCGGTGCCGGAAGCGATCGACCTTGCTTTCGCGTTGCTGATGCGCAATTTTCCTGAGTCGGCATAACGTTCAGGACGCCGAAAGTTTCCTGACGTGACTTTTAGAATGCCATCACATTCCGACGCGCCGTTTCCGGTTATGATGCACGGGCCTCGAATGAAAAATTCTAAATAGCGGTTTTTAAAACCACCTCCTGGCCCGCCCGGCTCGCCGAGCGGGCCTTTCTTTTAGCCCACGGTTTTTTCCACCGATGGTCGGATGTGCTATAACAGAAGCTCGTCTGGCTAAGGCCATTTTGACAGGAAAAGAAGATGGACCAACAATCGCTTACGCTGGTAATCCTTAATGGTAAAGGTGCAGGTAATGAGGAACTGCGCGAAGCTATTCTGTCGCTGCGCGAGGAAGGACTGCAGATTGAAGTCCGCGTTACCTGGGAACACGGCGATGGCGAACGCTTCGTCAAAGAGGCGGTCGATCTGCGCGCCGCGACCGTGGTTGCGGGCGGTGGCGACGGCACGATTAACGAAATCGCTACCGCGCTGGCGGGCGTGGATGCGCCGCTACGTCCGGTATTGGGGATAATTCCCCTCGGCACCGCCAACGATTTCGCCACCAGCGCGGGCATACCTGAAGAGATGGAGCACGCGCTGCGGCTGGCTATTGTCGGCAAGGCCACCTCTGTCGATCTGGCGCGGGTTAATCAGGATCGCTACTTTATCAATATGGCGACGGGCGGTTTCGGCACGCGTATAACTACCGAAACGCCAGAGAAGCTGAAATCAGCGCTGGGCGGCGTCTCTTATCTGATCCATGGCCTGCTGCGTATGGATACGCTTAAGGCGGACAGCTGCGAACTGCGCGGCCCGGACTTTAGCTGGCAGGGCGACGCGCTGGTGATCGGCATCGGCAACGGACGCCAGGCGGGCGGCGGCCAGCGGCTCTGTCCTACCGCGCTGATCAACGACGGCCGGCTGGAGCTGACGATTGTCACCTCAAAAGAAATTTTGCCGACGCTGTTTAACTCGCTGACCGGCGGCGATGATGAAAATCCAAACATCATTCGCGCCTCGCTGCCGTGGCTGGAAATTACTTCGCCAAACGAGATGGCCTTTAATCTTGATGGCGAACCGCTACGCGGCACCACGTTCCGTATTGAAGTTTTGCCCGCCGCGCTGGCCTGTCGCCTGCCACCTTCCTGCGAGCTTCTGGCCTGACCGACCGGGGCCATCGCGCCCCGATTTAGGTCACGGATGAATAAAGGCGAAGGAACGCTTTTAGCCTTGTCCCGCCGCAGGACGCCAGCCTTAGCATTCAGGGCGAACCGGCGCTGACCGTCAGTCCTGGCGTACAGAGCGAACCGGCTTGCGCCCTCTTCCGCCGTTACTGAACTTATCTTCTGCCGCATAGCGGCGCCGCTTCCGTCCTGATGCTGAAAAGCGCACAGCCTGTGGATCCGGTCCCGGCTTTCGCCAGCAAAAATGCCTCTCTGCTCATAACAATGCTTTCACAAGTGTGATCGCTATCGGAGTTTCGTCGCCTGCAACTTGTATGGTAGTACGCCAGAACGTATTTTCTCCTCATTCTCTTCACCAGGACGACAAGAATGAAAATTGTAAAAGCGGAAGTCTTTGTTACCTGCCCCGGTAGGAACTTCGTTACGGTTAAGATCACCACGGATCAGGGGCTGACCGGCATCGGCGACGCCACGCTGAACGGCCGCGAGCTGCCCGTCGCCTCCTATTTGAAAGATCACGTTTGCCCGCAGCTGATCGGTCGCAACGCGCATCAGATCGAGGACATCTGGCAGTATTTCTATAAAGGCGCCTACTGGCGTCGCGGCCCGGTGACCATGTCCGCGATTTCCGCGGTCGATCAGGCGCTGTGGGACATCAAAGGCAAAGCGGCCAATATGCCGGTCTACCAGCTGCTGGGCGGCGCCTCGCGCGAGGGCGTGATGGTTTACTGTCATACCACCGGTCACAGCATTGATGAAGTGATGGACGACTACGCGAAGCATAAAGAGATGGGCTTTAAGGCTATCCGCGCGCAGTGTGGCGTGCCGGGCATGAAAACCACCTACGGGATGGCCAAAGGCAAAGGCCTGGCCTACGAGCCTGCCACCAAAGGCGACTGGCCGGAAGAGCAGCTCTGGTCTACGGAAAAATACCTCGATTTTACCCCTAAACTGTTTGCCGCCATTCGCGACAGGTTTGGTTTTAATGAGCATCTGCTGCACGACATGCACCATCGCCTGACGCCGATTGAAGCGGCCCGCTTCGGTAAAAGCGTTGAAGATTACCGTCTGTTCTGGATGGAGGATCCGACGCCTGCCGAAAATCAGGCGTGTTTCCGCCTGATCCGTCAGCATACCGTCACGCCGATTGCGGTAGGTGAAGTCTTCAACAGCATCTGGGACTGCAAGCAGCTGATAGAAGAGCAGCTGATCGACTATATCCGCACCACCATCACCCATGCGGGGGGCATTACCGGGATGCGCCGCATCGCCGACTTCGCCTCGCTTTATCAGGTGCGTACCGGTTCGCACGGCCCGTCCGATCTGTCGCCAGTCTGCATGGCGGCCGCGCTGCATTTCGACCTTTGGGTGCCCAACTTCGGCGTACAGGAATATATGGGCTATTCCGAACAGATGATGGAAGTCTTCCGTCACAGCTGGACTTTTGAAGACGGCTATATGCATCCGGGCGATAAGCCGGGTCTGGGCATTGAGTTTGACGAGAAGCTGGCGGCGAAATACCCCTATGAGCCTGCCTACCTGCCGGTAGCCCGTCTTGAAGACGGTACCTTATGGAACTGGTGAGGAAGATAAAATGAAAAGCGTTGTTATTGCTAAACCAGGCGAGCTGGTAATTGAGGAGCGCGCCTTACCGCAGCCAGCCGCTGGCGAAGTAAGGGTAAAAATAGCCTATGCCAGCATTTGCGGCTCAGACGTGCATATCTGGCACGGCCACAATCCTTTCGCCCGCTATCCGCGCGTAATCGGCCACGAATTTTTTGGCGTGGTCGATGCGACAGGCCCGGGCGTAGAGGATCCGCGCGTTGGCGAGCGCGTGGCGGTCGATCCGGTGGTCAGCTGCGGCCACTGCTATCCCTGCTCCGTTGGCCGCCCCAACGTTTGTAGCGAGCTACAGGTGATCGGTGTCCACCGCGATGGCGGCTTTAGCGACTATGCCGTGGTGCCGGCGCGCAACGCTTACGTGGTGCCGTCATCGATCCCCGATAAGCTCGCCAGCCTGATCGAGCCTTTTACCATTGCCGCCAATATCTGTGCTTTCCTGAAGCCCGTGCCGGACGATGTCGCGCTGATCTTCGGGGCCGGTCCAATGGGCTTGACCGCTATCCAGGCGCTGAAAGGCGTGTTTAACGTGCGCAACGTTATCGTCGCGGACAGGCTGCCGGAAAGGCTGACCATGGCAAAAGAAAACGGCGCGGATACCGTGCTGGATAACAGTACTGTGCCACTGGCTGCCCAGCTGGAAGGGGTTAAGCCAACGCTGATTATCGATGCCGCCTGCCATCCCGCTATTCTGGCCGAAGCCGTCGCGCTGGCTTCGCCGGCGGCGCGCATTGGGCTGCTGGGTTTTTCCGGCGAGCCCTGCACCGTGACGCAGCAAAGCCTGACCAGCAAAGAGCTTTCCCTGTTTACCTCAAGGCTTAACAGCCACCGTTTCCCTCAGGTGATCGAATGGATGGAAAAACGTCTGATCCAGCCAGAAAGGCTGGTCACGCATTATCTGCCGCTAAACGAGGTGGAAGCAGCGATGACGCTGTTTGAAAAAGATCCTCGCAGCTGCTGCAAAGTTGTCCTTAAAGTCAGTTAACGAACGCCGGGCTTAACGGTCAGGGCGGTAGTCGGTAAGGGAGGGCCATCCTCCCGTTACCAGGCTCCCTGAGTCGTAAAGAGACTTACTTAAAACCATAAGAAATAAGGATTTTATATGTTCAAGCATCTCCGCTGGACTATCGTACTCCTGCTGTTTCTGGTCTACATGATCAACTATCTCGATCGTGTGGCGCTCTCTCTGACCGTGCCGATGATTGAAAAAGATCTGTTGCTGAACGCCGAACAGTTTGGTTTGATTTTCGGCAGCTTTTTCTTTGGCTATGCCATTTTCAACTTTGTTGGCGGCCTGGCCACCGACAAATATGGCCCGACGCTGGTGCTGGGGATTGCCGTCGGCCTGTGGTCGCTGTTCTGCGGCTTTACCGCGCTGGCTACCGGCTTCTGGTCGATGCTGATCCTGCGGGTGCTGTTTGGAATGGCCGAAGGGCCGATCTGCGCCTCGGCGAATAAGGCGATCAACGGCTGGTTTCCTAAAAAGCAGGCCGCGACCGCAATGGGCTTTCTCAGCGCCGGTTCACCACTGGGCGGCGCGGTAGCCGGCCCGATTATCGGCTATCTGGCGCTGGCCTTCGGCTGGCGGCCGGCGTTTATGATTATCTGCTCTATTGGTATTGTCTGGATGGTGGCATGGTTCTTTATCGCCGCGGATAACCCGTTAAAAAGCCGCCTCGTCAGCGCGCGTGAGCGTGAGCTGATCGCCAGTCTGAAAGCGGAGCAAACCACGCCGGACGAAGAGCTGGCGCAGGCGTCGCACGGACTGGGCTACTATCTGCGTCAGCCGATTATCCTGGTGACCGCCTTCGCCTTCTTCTGCTACAACTATATTCTGTTTTTCTTCCTGAGCTGGTTTCCGGCCTATCTGGTGCAGGCGCACAGCCTGGATATCAAATCGATGAGTATGACTACGGTGATCCCCTGGGTGGTGGGCTTCGTCGGGCTGGCGCTGGGCGGCTTGATCTCCGACAAAATCTTTAAGATCACCGGTAAGCTCCTGCTCTCCAGAAAAATTGTGCTGGTGGTGTCGCTGCTGGCCGCCGCTATCTGCGTCGCTTTCGCCGGCTCGGTAAAAGGGGTTTATCCCGCCGTTATCCTGATGTCGGTCTCTATCTTCTTCCTCTATATCACCGGGGCTATCTACTGGGCAATTATTCAGGATGTGGTGCATAAAAGCCGCGTCGGCAGCATCAGTGGCTTTATCCACCTGATCGGCAGCCTTTCCGGCATTATCGGTCCCATCGTTACCGGCTATATCGTGCACCACACCGGCAAGTTCGACAGCGCTTTCGTACTGGCTGGCGTGATTGCCGCCGTGGGCGCTGTGCTGGTGCTGCTGGTGATCAAAAGCCCGAAAAACGCGGCGGCGCGAGTTTCCGTCTGACTGGCGCATTGCGGCGCCTTTTGTTTGATAAGGATTTATCATGTTACTTGTCGATGTGTTGCCCGCAGGCACGATCCTCCCGCGTTACGATCGTAGCGCGCTGCGTACGCGTATCGTGCATTTTGGCTTCGGCGCTTTCCATCGCGCTCATCAGGCCGTGTGTACCGACAGGCTGGCCGCTGAGCAGCAAAGCGACTGGGGCTATTGCGAATGCCAGCTTAACAGCGGCGAGCTGATTAAAGCGCTGCGCGAGCAGGATTGTCTCTACAGCGTGACGGAAAAAACCGCTGACGAGCTGCGCACCCGCGTGGTTGGCGTGGTCAAAGAGGCGCTCTTTGCGCGCGAAGACGGCGTGGAGCGCGTTATCGCTGCGCTCTGCCAGCCGGACGTGGCGATTGTCTCCGCCACTATCACGGAAAAAGGCTACTGCTACCATCCTGCCAACGGCGAGCTAAATCTGACGCATCCATCGATTGCGCATGACCTGGCCCATCCTGAGCAACCTGTTTCTTTTCCAGGGATCGTGCTGGCGGCCATCAGACGCCGGCGCGTGCTCGGCCTGCCGCCCTTCAGCGTGATGTCCTGCGACAATATGCCGGAAAACGGGCGGGTAACGCGCAACGTCATTACGCAGCTGGCGCAGCAGCAGGAGCCAGCGCTGGCCGACTATATCAGTAAACACCTTACCTTCCCTTCCACTATGGTGGACCGTATCGTGCCCGCCATGACGCCGGAAGCCTTTGACGAGCTGAGCCGCAAGCTGGGCTGCGCCGATCCTGTGGGCGTCGAATGCGAGCCTTTTTTCCAGTGGGTCATTGAAGATAATTTTGTAAATGGTCGCCCGGCATGGGAAAAAGCGGGCGCGGAACTGGTGGCGGACGTGCTGCCGTTTGAAGAGATGAAGCTGCGGATGCTGAACGGCAGCCATTCGCTGCTGGCTTACCTCGGCTACCTTGCCGGCTATGAACATATCAGCGACTGCATGGACGATCCTTACTATCTTAAGGCTGCCCGCAGCCTGATGCTGGAAGAACAGGCGCCCACCCTGAGCATTAAAAATGTGGATCTGGCAGCCTATGCGGATTCGCTGATCGCTCGTTATCGCAACCGGGCGATCAGGCACCGCACTTATCAGATCGCAACCGACGGCACGCAAAAACTGCCGCAGCGCTGGCTGGACAGCATCCGCTGGCTTCTGGCTAACGGCAGTGATTTTACACTGCTGGCGCTGGGCGTGGCGGGCTGGATACGCTTTGTCGGCGGCGTGGATGAGCAGGGCAAGCCAGTCATCATTAACGATCCGCTGTCAGCGGAGCTGGCGCAGCGGGTAAACGACAGTCAGGAAGGCGATGAGCGCGTTGCCGCTCTGCTCTCGCTGCGGGCTGTTTTTGGCGAGGATCTGCCCAATAACTCGCTGTTCCGCGAAAAGGTCAGCCACTGCTATCGACTGTTATTGAGGGCAGGCGCAAAAGCCGCGGTCAGAGAGACTATTGGCTGAACGCCGTTTCATGGCAAAAGAGCTGGCGCTGGCGCAGCAGGCTGATTAGACTGGCTGCTTCCGGCGTCAGGCTTGACGACGCCCTAATGAAATGAAAATTGCCGCATGTCTATTGCCTATATCATTACCGCCAGCGAACCCGTTAATCAGCAAATCTATCGCTTTTTACGCCAGGATATTGTGACCTGCGTGATTTCACCGGGCGCCTTATTGTCTGAAAAAGAGGTCTCTGCCCGCTTCAGCGTCTCGCGTCAGCCGGTGCGCGAGGCCTTTATTAAGCTGGCCGAGGCTGGCCTGGTACAAATTCTGCCGCAGCGTGGCACCTTTGTGCGCAAGATCTCCGCGCGACGCGTTGCCGACGGCCGTTTTATTCGGGAAGCGGTTGAAACGGCGGTAATACGGCGAGCGGCGACGGAAGCGACCGCAGAGGCGCTGGCGCGGCTGGAGCATAATTTGCGCCTGCAAAAGCTGTCCGCGGAGCGCAACGACAGCCAGGCGTTTCTGCTGCTGGACGATGAGTTCCACCGCCTTATCGCTCAGAGCATCAACTGTGAGCTGGCATGGGAAACGGTAGAAAATATCAAGGCGACGATGGATCGCGTGCGCTTCCTGACCCTCAGCAAGGTTTCTCCGCCGGAAAGCCTGATCGATCAGCATGGAGAGATCCTGCAGGCGCTGCTGGCGAAAGACGCCGACGCCGCTGAACGGGCGCTGCGGCATCATTTACAGGAGATGATTTTTTCCATTACGCCGATCGCAGAGCAAAACGGCGCGTGGTTTGAACAGGAGTGACCCTGCCGGGCTGGCGATCGCGATCCGGTCGCCAGCGCCATGCCTCAGAGCAGCGCAGGCTCGCACCGCATCAGTTAGCGCCATATGCCGCACGATACAAATTAACGCCACCCCCTTTTCAGCGATATCCTGAAAGCTTCAGGCGCCGGTTCAGCCGTAACGTTTTCGCTCTCGGTGCATGGCCGAAGTGAATCAACCCTGTCTGCCCCTGTAACATTTTGTAAGTTGGTAGCGTACCGTGTCTACCACCAGCGGTAGAAATGGTGCACCGGGCCAATACCTTTACCCACTTCCAGCGTATCTGCGTGCTGCAATGCGCCCTGCAGCCACTGTTTCGCTGTGCTTACCGTACTCTGCCAGCTGGTATGACGTGGACGCAGCGCAGCCAGCGCGGAAGAAAGCGTGCAGCCGGTGCCGTGTGTATTTTTAGTCGGTACGCGCGGTGCGGTAAAGCGCTCTTCCCCTTCCGGGGTCAACAGCCAGTCCGGGCTTTCGCTGTCGCTCAGGTGGCCGCCTTTCATCAGCACCGCCTGACAGCCCAGCGCCAGCAGCGCCCTGCCCTGTTGCAGCATTTCGTGCTCGTTGCGAGCCGGCGAGCAGTCCAGCAGCGCAGCGGCTTCCGGTAGATTCGGCGTGATAATAGAAACCTGCGGCAGCAGTTTTTCCCGCAGCGTCGCCACGGCCCGCCTGGAAAGCAGCGGATCGCCGCTTTTCGCCAGCATTACCGTATCCAGTACTCGCCAGGGGATAGCTGCCGTCGCCAGCCCTTCTGCTACCGCCTCCACAATATCGCTGTCCTGCAACATACCGATTTTGACGCTGTCGATGCGCACGTCGCTTAACACCGAGGCTAGCTGAGCCGAAACAAAATCGGCCGCCACGGGGTAGACGGCCTGCACGCCACAGGTGTTCTGCGCCACAAGCGCGGTGATCACGCTGGTTCCGTAGGCTTCAAGCGCAGAGAACGTTTTCAGATCGGCCTGGATCCCGGCGCCACCGCTGGGATCCGTGCCGGCGATGGTCAATGCGTTGACTCTCATACCGCCTCCTTGTACAGACGGTAGAGCGCATCAAGAAACAGTGGTTCAAAGGTGCCCGGCCCGTTGGCCGCCGCCGCGGCCTGCTCACCCGCCTGGCTCATTACCCGACAGGCGGCAGCGATATGTAGCAGCCTGTCGCCCGGCAGTGCGCAAAATGCGGCCACCACGGCGGAGAGCGCGCAGCCCGTGCCGACCACGCGCGTCATCAGCGGCGAACCGCCCGACACTGCCAGCAGCCGCCGTCCATCGGTGACGTAATCCGTTTCGCCCGTTACGGCAACCACCGCGCCGCTGGACTGCGCCAGCTGAATAGCGGCCTCCAGCGCGGCTGCAGGATCGTGCTGGCTGTCGACGCCGCGACCGGAAACCGCCCGGCGGGCCAGCGCCATAATTTCAGAAGCGTTGCCGCGAACGGCAGCAGGGCGGAATGCCAACAGCCGCTGGCAAAAATCGCTGCGAAAAGTCAGCGCGCCAACGGCAACCGGATCCAGCGTCCATGGTCGGCCTGCCGCCGTCGCGCCTTCCACCGCGGCCAGCATCGCTTTGCTACGCGCAGCGGTCAGCGTGCCGACGTTGATCAGCACGGCATCCGCAATAGCGCTGAACTGTGCCGCTTCCGCAGGTTCAGTCACCATCGCGGGTGACGCGTCCAGCGCCAGCAGCACGTTAGCCGTCAGGCTTTGTACCACATCATTGGTCAGGCAGTGAACCAGCGGCGACCGCTGGCGGAACAGAGTAAGAGACGCGGCCGGACTGGCCGTATAGTGAGTAGGTTGGATCATAGCGCTCCCAACCGGCGATCAAGAAGGCGATGCGATAAAGCATCTGACTTCCCTCCGCTGGCATTATCCAGTTCAGGTTCAACGGGTATTTCTCAGCCTTCACAAGGAAGGGCACCCCGAGTCGTAGTGTTTGCCAGCATAGGGAAACACGCCGTTTTACGCAAGCGCGGCACGGCTTGCTCACGCAGATAGCCCTGAGGATTATTCTGCCGCCAGCGTCAGGCATTCGCCATCATGGTTTCCAGCGTACGGGTTGCTTGCCGCCCCGCAGCATAGCTTCCTTGACGTAGCGAAAATATATAACAGGCTGTCGGGTTTAAAGCGGAATATTCAATAATAACGTTGATAGTTGGGCATCAGAAAGATCCACAAAGGCAGACGCCCGCAGCTATACCTGCAACAGCATTTAACGAACGATTGATAATTACGCATTTATTTTTTCAATAATTATAAATAATCATCCAGCGCAGCAGCTCCGCCGCTCTACCTGCCCCTCCGCCCGAGCCAATATATAATTTAACCCCCTCATATTAATTATATTTCATATGAAACGATAAAGCTGATTAATTGATATAAACAGCAATTTGAAAAAAGCTAATGAGCCATGCAATATCAATTGATCAGGATCAACCTTATGCCTCATTCTGCCAATCGGGCCTAAAAATAACCTTTGCAATAATAATTTATTGTTATTATACCAGATAACCCATTAAAAACAGCGGCATGGGTAACGGGCTGGTTAAAAAAATATAACAATATTCTGCTATTAAACAAACACGACAATAATAAGCCACAAGAGATATCGATGAAATTTAAAATAAATGCATTTTTATGTTTCTATTTTTGTTTAACGCCATCTTTATTTGCAGGCGTGATGCGTGAGGATGTCCCGGTTCAGGACTATCGGGATTTCGCTGAAAACCTGGGGAAATATGGCATCGGGAAAGAAAACGTTTCGGTCTATAAAACGGACGGCACGCTGGCTGGCGTACTTAATTTCCCCATACCTGATTTCGGTGCCGTGGTGTCAGGCGGCTATGCGACGCTGTTTTCCCCCTCCTTTCTTGCCAGCGTCAAGCATAATGGTGGCTATCAATCTGTAAATTTTGGCAACAACGCAAAATACAAAACTATTTATAAATTAATTAACCGTAATGAATATGATGCGCAGGATTTCCATTTACCTCGCTTAAATAAGGTCGTTACCGAAGCCGCTCCCGTGCCTTCGGTAGTCGGCACCGAGCTGCGCGCTAATCCGGAACGTTATACCTGGTATGCGCGTGCAGGCGCAGGCACACAATATCAGGTCGATGCCGACACGCAGACGCTCATCCAGCTTGCCGGTGCCTACAGCTGGAAATCGGGCGGCACTATGACTAATCCTACCTTCGAAAACTGGCGGCTGCGCTGGTATAACTACAGCCCGGACAATCCGGCCATACAGCCGCTTGACAGCGCCTCCCGGGGAGGAGACAGCGGCAGTCCGATGCTGGTTTACGATAATGAAGAAAAAATCTGGAAACTGGCGGGCGTTCTGACCTCTGGCGCCGGCTCGGCCCCCTACTCCCTGCGCTCCTATATTCTCTTTATTCAGGATAATTTCGTCGCGCAGGTAATGGCGGCCAGCAGCGATCCCGAGATCACTGACGTTGAAAATAATGGCACGCTTTACTGGAATAAAGAGGCGATTATTCAGGGCGAAGAACGCTGGAGCTGGCATGGCGTTGAGGCGTCGACGCCTGCCGCCGCAACCAATGCCGAACTGGACAGTAGCAGGGATCTGCGCTTTAACGGCGAAGGCGGCACGTTAGTACTTAACCAGTCGGTTAACCTGGGCGCGGGTAAACTGCAATTTTCTAATAATTATCAGATTAAATCGGCTGATAATCAGCAATATACCTGGACAGGCGGCGGCATCGAGGTGGATGCGGGCAAATCAGTGCTGTGGCAGGTGAACGGCCTGGCGGGCGATGCGCTGCATAAAATCGGCGAAGGAACGCTGTATGTTAACGCTGCCGGCCTCAATGAGGGCGATCTTAACGTAGGCGACGGTACGGTTGTTCTCGATCAGCAGGCCGACGAAAACGGCTTAAAACAGGCTTTCTCTACCGTAACGCTGGTCAGCGGCCGCCCGGTGGTAAAGCTGGCGGACGCGGCCCAGGTAGCGACGAAAAATATCCGCTTTGGCTACCGCGGCGGCACGCTGGATATCAATGGCAACAGCCTGAGTTTTCGCGAAATCGAGCATAACGACAGCGGCGCGACAGTTGTAAACCGCAACGCGGGTAAAACCGGAACGGTGACGCTGTACGGCAACGGTTTTAATTTCGCTGGTCATTTTGGCGAGCAGGACAGCGGTCGCCTCAATCTGAGCTATTACGCTTCCGACAGCACCTATTGTGCAACGCTCTCGGGCGGAGCCGATATTTCCGCTTTAAAAGTTAAACGCGGCGAACTGGTGCTGTCGGGCGAGCAAACGCCCCACGCGGGCGGTGCACTCTACAGCGACGACTGGCGCGAGCAAATTTACCGGGCTGAAACGGTAGAGGTGCAGTCCGGCACGACGCTGACGGTAAGCGATCACGCGGTTCTCAAAGGTGAGATAACCGTAGCGGAACAGGCCACGCTGGATCTGTACGCGCATACCTTACTGTCGGGCAGCGTCGAGCTGGCTGAAAACAGCCTGCTACAGGCGGACATTTCCGAACGAGCAAGCAGCGTGCCGGGGCTTTTTTCGACGGTTACGGCGGACATCAGCGGTAAAGGCCAGCTGATAAAAAACGGCACGGGCATTTTGCAGGTAGATGGCGATATCACCACTACCGGCGTTACCGAACTTCTGGCGGGCACGCTGGCGCTGAACGGCAACGTCACCTCCCCGGTCACGATAGCCAGCGAAACGGTGCTGGCGGGTAACGGTATGCTGCAATCGCTAAAGGCGGCCAGCGGTTCGACCATCTATCCCGGCGCGCTGCTGACCGATAGCGCAGATTACGCCACGCTACGCCTGGGTTCGCTAACCACCACGGGGATGGTCGGCCTGTCGCTGAACAGCGCCTTCCGCCCCGGCGCTACCGATAAGCTGTTAATAGACGGCGATATCAGTGAGAGCGAGCCTGTGCTGGTAACCGTGAACAGCCAAAGTGCGTGGATGGACAGTGACAGCAATCAAAACGGCAGCGCTGACAATACAGAGGGCGTGTCGATTATTCAGGTTGGCGGCCAGGCGACAAAGAACAGCTTCCGTCTTGCGGGCGACTACGTGGCCCAGGGTGCCTGGGCTTACGGCCTTTACGCTTTTGCACCGGGTAAGGCAGCAGAAAGCGAGCGCGAGGTCAGCGGTTCCGGCAATGAGTTCTGGGATTATCGTCTGCAAAATATTTTATTATCCGAATCGGGTAACAACGAGATCCCGGCCCCCGAAGTTCCTGCCGACGAAGATCCGGTTCCGACACCTGACGCGCCCACTGATGAAGCTCCGGCGCCAGCACCCGAAGCGCCAGCTGATGAAGCTCCGGTGCCAGCACCCGAAGCGCCAGCCGATGAATCCCCGGCGCCAGCACCCGAAGCGCCAGCTGATGAAGCTCCGGCGCCAGCACCTGAAGCGCCAGCCGATGAAGCTCCGGCGCCAGCACCTGAAGCGCCAGCCGATGAAGCTCCGGCGCCGGCACCCGAAGCGCCAGCTGATGAAGTTCCGGCGCCAGCACCTGAAGCGCCAGCCGATGAAGCTCCGGCGCCGGCACCCGATTCTGAAGCGACGGACAAGAACGCAGCCGAACAGCCTGCCGCGCCAGAAGAGAAACCACCGCTGCCTTCAACACCAGCCGCCCCCGTGCGCCGTGCGGTTACGCCGCAGGTCCCGGCGTATATCTCTTTACCCTCAGCCCTGTTCCGTGCTGAAGAACAGCGCACCGGGTTGTTTAAAGAAAGCGCGCTGCAAAGCGCCCGGGCAGAGAGCGCCGGTTTCTTTCTGTTCGGCTATCGCGGCGAAGAGCGTTACCGCTCGGCCAACGGTTTTCTTGACTACGGCTACAGCTATAAAAGCCGTTATCAAGGCTGGATGCTGGGCGCGAAGCTGGCCTCATGGCGTACCGATCAGCAGTCGCTAAGTCTCAGTGGCGCATGGTCGCGGGGCGATCTTACCTTCAAACCCGCTGCCGCAGATGGTTACAGTCAGGGCAGCTTTGACGGCAACGCCCTGAACCTGATGCTGGCCTGGCACGTTGATGATTATTATCTGAACCTGCTTTCGGGCTATAGCTGGCTGAAGGGCAATATCGCCACGCGCCCGCGCGGCAACGTCGCTTCGCCGCACGCCAGGCAAATTTTTGGCGAAATCGAAGCGGGAAAAACGCTGAGCTTCAGCGCGCACCAGCTTCGTCCCTATCTCGGTTATCGCCACCAGCAGCTGAAGGTCAGGGAATTTACCGACAGCGATCGCGCCAGCGTCAGCTATCAGCAGCAGCGGCGTAGCGCATTGATTAGTGGCCTGGCCTGGAATTACACGCTGCCGGTAGTCCCTGGCACCCTGCACCTGGGCATGGATGTGCACTGGCTGCATCGTCCGGCAGGCCAGGGCAAAGTAACCGTCAGCGAGGGTCGCCACCGTGACGCCTTTCGGACCGGCAACGGCGGCGATGCGCTGGCTGTGCAAACAGAGGCCAGGCTGGCCGTTACCGACAACATCTCTTTCTCTACCCGCCTCAACCATCAGCGCAGGCTGCAACAGGAAGGCGCCAACGACTGGCTGCTGGCCGGCGGCTTGACGGTGAATTTCTGATTATTTTCCGGCGGCTTCTTTTGCCGCCCGGATTTTTTGCGTCATACTCTCCGCTCCCGTAGCGACTTTTGATAAAGTCCGCCCATCCGCTAATCTGAACGCCATCCCTGTCCTGACGAGAAGTAAGATGACAAGACCGCTTAATGAACAATACGGCATCAGCGTCGCGGCGCTGCAAATGCTGCACTATCTGCAACAGATAGCGCGCGGCGATCGTGCCTTTACCATTCGGGATACCGTGCTGAACAGCCGCTGTAACGTTACGCCCCCGGACAATTTCCGCCTGCTGGATCAGCTGTTTGAAGCGGGTAAAATCGATTATGACTATCGCGGCACGGGCATTGAGAGCGAAAGACACGTAAAGCCCGTCTGGGGAGAAAACAGATGACGGTACGCGCCTTTACCGAAGCCGACCGCCCTTTTCTGCGCACGCTGTTTTTGGCTGCCCGCAGGGCGAACTGGCACTGGCTTGACGGCAGCGACTGGCAGCTGGAGGATTTCGACCGCGTAACGCTGGGCGAACGCATTCTGGTCGCCGAGCACGACGGCCACCGCACGGGCTTTGCCGCGCTGCTGCCCGCCGATAATTTTTTGCACAGTTTATTTGTCGACCCGGCGTGTCAGGGTCAGGGTATTGGCAGCGAGCTGCTGGAAGTGGTGCAGGCAGGCTTCACGTCGACCGGCGCGCTAAAGTGTCTTAAGGCAAACCAACGGGCGCTGGCTTTTTATCAGCGTCACGGCTGGCAAGTTATCAGCAGCGGTGAAGGCGACCAGGGAGAATATCTGCTGCTGCACTACGTGCTGTAAAAGAAAACGGGCGCCAGGTGCGCCCGTATCACACATTTGCCGTCAGACGACGCGGAAAGCAATATCGTCCGGGATCACCTCGCCATCCCAGTAGAGCTGTGCGGCAACCTGGCCTGCCAGCTGGCGATACAGCGCGGTAAACTCGCTGTCGGGACGGCGCACAACCGTCGGCATCCCGTCGTCCAGATCTTCGCGCAGCGTGATGTGCAGCGGCAGCTGGCTCAGCAGGCGCGTGTGATACTGTTCCGCCAGCGCCAGCGCGCCGCCGCTGCCGAAAATCGGTTCGTGATGGCCGCAGTTGCTGCAGACGTGCACGCTCATGTTTTCGACGATGCCCAGTACCGGCACGCTGACCTTTTCAAACATCACGATACCCTTACGGGCGTCGATCAGCGCGATATCCTGCGGCGTGGTCACCACCAGCGCGCCGGTCACCGGCACGTTTTGCGCCAGCGTCAGCTGAATATCGCCCGTGCCCGGCGGCATATCCAGGATCAGGTAGTCCAGATCCGGCCACAGCGTTTCATTCAGCAGCTGCATCAGCGCCTTGCTGGCCATTGGCCCGCGCCACACCATCGCGTTGTCGTCGGTCACCAGATAGCCGATAGAGTTGGTCGCCAGCCCGTGCGCCATAATAGGTGTCATATGCGTGCCGTCCGGCGAACCAGGCCGTTCGTTTTGCGTCCCGAGCATATCGGGGATCGACGGGCCATAGATATCCGCATCCAGCAGGCCGACTTTCGCGCCTTCGGCCATCAGCGCCAGCGCCAGGTTGACCGCCGTGCTGGATTTGCCGACGCCGCCCTTGCCGGAGCTGACGGCAACAATATTTTTTACGCCCTTTACGCCAGGCTGGTTCTTCACCCTTTTCAGGGTGGAGATATCCAGGTTCAGCTTCCAGCTGATGGCGGTAGCGTTAGTCAGGCGCAGCAGCTCCGCACTGGCGCTCTCCTTTAAGGCTTCAAAGCCGCTATGCCAGGCGAAAGGCAGCAGCAGTTCAATATGCAGGGTGTTGTCCAGCATTGCGCAATGGTGCAGCGCCTTCAGCGCGGTGAGGTTACGCTGTAGCGTCGGATGTTCAAACGTGGTTAAAACGCCCATCACTATCGCGCGCAGCGCTTCAGGTGAATGTTGGGATTGAGGCATCATCCCGGCTCCTTTTTTTCTGTGACGTTATTCAGAGCATATCAGATAAGGCTGTCGGCGGCAGGCAGTAAAAAACGGCACGGTCGGCGCGGCGTTGTTTACGCAGGCCGGGCCTTTCGGGTAACATCGGAACCCCCTATTTTAAACAGGTATAGCAAGTCTCACTATGACTCAAGTCGCGAAAAAAATATTGGTAACGTGCGCACTCCCTTACGCCAACGGTTCTATTCATCTCGGCCACATGCTCGAGCATATCCAGGCGGATATTTGGGTCCGTTACCAGCGAATGCGCGGCAACGAGGTTTACTTCATCTGCGCCGACGATGCGCACGGTACGCCGATCATGCTGAAAGCTCAGCAGATGGGCATTGCCCCCGAGCAGATGATTGCCGAGATGAGTCAGGAACATCAGAATGACTTCGCCGGTTTCAATATCAGCTACGATAACTACCACTCCACGCACAGCGATGAAAACCGCGAGCTGTCGGAGCTGATTTATACCCGTTTGAAAGAAAACGGTTTTATCAAGAACCGGACTATTTCGCAGCTTTACGACCCGGAAAAAGGCATGTTCCTGCCGGATCGCTTTGTTAAAGGCACCTGCCCGAAATGTAAATCGCCGGATCAGTATGGCGACAACTGCGAAGTGTGCAGCGCCACCTATAGCCCGACCGAGCTGATCGATCCTAAATCCGTGGTATCCGGCGCGACGCCGGTGCTGCGCGACTCCGAGCACTTCTTCTTCGATCTGCCGGAGTTCAGCGCCATGCTTCAGGCATGGACCCGTTCCGGCGCCCTGCAGGAGCAGGTCGCCAATAAGATGCAGGAGTGGTTCGAGTCGGGGCTGCAACAGTGGGATATCTCCCGCGACGCGCCCTACTTCGGCTTTGAAATTCCGGGCGCGCCGGGCAAATATTTCTACGTCTGGCTGGATGCGCCTATCGGCTATATGGGCTCGTTTAAAAATCTCTGCGACAAACGCGGCGACATTGATTTCGATGCCTTCTGGCAAAAAGACTCTGAGGCCGAGCTGTATCACTTTATCGGCAAGGACATCGTCTATTTCCACAGCCTGTTCTGGCCAGCCATGCTGGAAGGCAGCAACTTCCGTAAGCCAAACAACCTGTTTGTACACGGTTATGTGACGGTTAACGGCGCGAAAATGTCCAAGTCTCGCGGCACCTTTATCAAGGCCAGCACCTGGCTACAGCACCTGGATGCCGACAGCCTGCGCTATTACTATGCCGCCAAGCTCTCTTCTCGCATTGATGATATCGACCTGAATCTGGAAGATTTCGTCCAGCGCGTGAATGCGGATATCGTTAATAAAGTGGTTAACCTGGCTTCCCGTAACGCCGGGTTTATCAACAAGCGCTTTGGCGGCAAGCTGTCCGGCGAGCTGGCCGATCCGGCGCTGTATCAATCCTTTGTCGATGCCTCAGCCAGCATTGCGGAAGCCTGGCAGAGCCGCGAATTTGGTCGTGCGGTGCGTGAAATCATGGCGATGGCGGACGTGGCGAACCGCTACGTTGACGAGCAGGCCCCGTG
Organism: Erwinia sp. 198; assembly: GCF_003937915.1. Lineage (GTDB taxonomy): Bacteria > Pseudomonadota > Gammaproteobacteria > Enterobacterales > Enterobacteriaceae > Erwinia > Erwinia aeris. The sequence continues at coordinate 205,433 of NZ_RHUM01000003.1, forward strand.
GGTAGTAGCGAAGCAGGAAGGCCGTGATGCTGATCTGCAGGCGATCTGCTCAATGGGCATCAATATGTTCCGCGTACTGATGACCTGGCTGAAGCCGGTGCTGCCTTCGTTGAGCGAGCGCGCCGAAGCCTTCCTGAACCAGGAGCTGAGCTGGGACGGTATTGCGCAGCCGCTGCGCGATCACACGCTTTCCACCTTTAAAGCGCTATATAACCGCGTCGAGATGGACAAGGTCAACGCGCTGATCGAGGCCTCGAAAGAGGACGCGGCGGCGGCGAACAAACCGGCGCTGACCGGCCCGCTGGCGGACGATCCGATTCAGGAAACCATCACCTTTGACGACTTTGCCAAAGTGGATATGCGTATCGCGCTGATCCAGAACGCCGAGTTTGTCGAAGGATCCGATAAGCTGCTGCGCCTGACGCTGGATCTGGGCGGCGAAACCCGCAACATTTTCTCCGGCATTCGCACCGCCTATCCGGATCCGTCGGTGCTGGTAGGCCGACTGACCATGATGGTAGCTAACCTTGCGCCGCGCAAGATGCGCTTTGGCATGTCGGAAGGCATGGTGATGGCCGCTGGCCCCGGCGGCAAAGAGATTTTCCTGCTGTCGCCGGACAGCGGCGCTCAGCCGGGAATGCAGGTAAAATAAGCGACGGAGACGGGCGAAGCGATTCGCCCGTTTTTTTGTGGCCCACTGTGATCTCTGGCACAAATCTCTTGTGGATCGTATGATTAATGCGTTGCAAAACCGGAGCTTATCATGCGTACCGTACTGTTGGTCATCTGGCGCTATCTGCGCGCCTTCCTGATTATCTATCTCTGCCTCTATGCCGGAAACGCGCTGGCGCTGCTGCTGCTGGTCACTATTCCGGGCAGCATTATCGGTATGCTGATCCTGTTTTTTCTGCTGGCTTTTCAACTGGTTCCGCCCGACTGGATCAGGCCCGGCAGCCTGCTGCTGATCCGCTATATGGCGCTGCTGTTTGTGCCGATAAGCGTCGGCGTGATGGGCTATACCGACCTGCTCAGCGCGCAGTTCGGTCCGATAGTGGTTTCCTGCGTGGTCAGCACCTTTATTGTTTTACTGACCGTGGGGCTGGCATCGCACCAGCTGCACGGCAAAGGAACGGGCGATGAGTGATATCTGGTGGTCTCTGCCGCTGACCATGCTGGTCTTTTTCGGCGCTCGCCGGGTGGCGGCGAGGGTGAAAATTTCCCTGCTCAATCCGTTGCTGATCTCCATGGCGGTCATCATTCCGCTGCTGCTGCTGATGCAAATGCCCTACGCCCGCTATTTTCAGGGCAGCGCGATCCTGAACCAGCTGTTACAGCCCGCCGTGGTGGCGCTGGCGCTGCCGCTGTATGAACAGATGCATCAGATCCGTGCGCGCTGGAAGTCAATTATCGGCGTCTGCTTTATCGGCAGCATGACGGCAATGATCTCCGGCACGGCTATCGCGCTGTGGATGGGCGCCACGCCGCAGATAGCAGCAACTATTATGCCCAAATCCGTGACCACGCCGATTGCCATGGCGGTTTCCGCCACGCTGGGGGGCATTCCGGCCATCAGCGCCATTTGCGTGCTGATTGCGGGCGTACTCGGCGCGGTTTTCGGTCATATGCTGCTTAACCTGCTGAAAATCCGCAGCAAGGCCTCGCGCGGCCTGGCGATCGGCAACGCTTCTCACGCGCTGGGTACGGCGCGCTGCTCGGAGCTGGATTACCAGGAAGGCGCCTACAGCTCGCTGGCGCTGGTGATCTGCGGCATTATCACTTCGCTGCTGGCGCCGTTTCTGTTTCCGCTACTGATGCATTTCTGGCGCTAAAACTTGCGATGCGTCGCGCATTTTGTGGTTCTCTTTCATAAATTGCATAATCTGTGTGATTATAATCACATACATTAGCCTGGCTGCCCGCCAGAATAAGCGGCCACTTATGCAAGAGAAGCCACTATGCAACCACGTTTTCAAGCGGCTTTCGCCGCGCTGCCTTCCCCGCTGCAGGCGGCGCTGCAGCCTTTGCTGACCGACACCTTTCCTGCTTTTTTCACTCCTGAGCAACTGGCCGCCGTGCGTACCGAAACCGGCCTGGACAATCGCGAGCTGGCTTTTGCGCTGCTGCCGCTGGCGGCGGCCTGCGCCGTGGTGCCGCTTTCCCGCTTCAACGTTGGCGCGCTGGCGCTGGGCCGCAGCGGCCATCTCTATTTTGGCGCGAACATGGAGTTTTCCGGCGCGACCATGCAGCAGACCGTCCACGCCGAGCAAAGCGCAGTCACCCACGCCTGGCTGCGCGGCGAAAAAGGCCTTGAGGCAATTACCGTCAACTACACGCCCTGCGGCCACTGCCGCCAGTTTATGAACGAGCTGAACAGCGGCACCGCGCTGCGCATTCATCTGCCGGGACGCGAACCGGCAACGCTGGGCGATTACCTGCCGGATGCGTTCGGCCCGCGCGATTTAGCGATTGAGACGCTGCTGCTGGACGAGGTCGATCACGGCCTGACCATCACCGGCGACGCGCTGGTCAGGGCCGCGCTTGAGGCGGCTAACCGCAGCCATGCACCTTACTCGCAGGCGTTAAGCGGCGTGGCGCTGCAAATGGCCGACGGCGCAATTTTTGCCGGCAGCTATGCGGAAAACGCCGCCTTTAACCCAAGCCTGCCGCCGCTGCAGGCCGCGCTGATCCTGTTAAACCTTGCAGGCTACGACGTGCTGCAAATTCAGCGCGCCGTGCTGGCGGAAGCGCCCGATGCCCGCCTTATCCAGCGGCAGGCAACCGCCGCGACGCTGCAGGCACTGGGCTGCGCGACTTTGCAAACCGTGCCGCTGCGCTGATCCGCTTCGTTGCCGTTTCGCCAGCCCGCAAGTCCCGCTGCCGGCTGGCTTTTTATTGCCAAAAAAGTGCCCGCATTTGTTATAAGCTGTTAACAAATGCTGTACTTTCGGATGAATTATTTTAGGATTGGGCCACTACCGATCCCAGTGAGTATTGATTACATGGAACTCGACTACGAAAGTAAACGCCCTCTCTACATTCCCTACGCTGGCCCTATCCTGCTGGAATTTCCGCTGTTGAATAAGGGCAGCGCCTTCTCTATAGAAGAACGCAATGACTTTAACCTGAACGGCCTGCTGCCCGAGACGGTGGAAACCATCGAAGAGCAGGCCCAGCGCGCCTGGCGTCAGTTTCAGGATTTCAAAAACGCCAACGACAAGCACGTTTACCTGCGCAACATTCAGGACACCAACGAAACGCTGTTCTACCGCCTGCTGGATAATCATCTTGAAGAGATGATGCCGATTATCTATACCCCGACCGTTGGCGCAGCCTGTGAACACTTTTCTGAAATTTATCGCCGCGCGCGCGGGCTGTTTATCTCCTATCCGAACCGCGCCAGCATTGAAGATATGCTGCAAAACGCCACCAAGCAGAACGTGAAGGTAATCGTAGTCACCGACGGCGAGCGTATTCTTGGCCTGGGTGACCAGGGTATCGGCGGCATGGGCATTCCTATCGGCAAGCTGTCGCTGTATACCGCCTGTGGCGGCATCAGCCCGGCCTATACGCTTCCGGTTGTATTGGATGTCGGCACCAACAACCAGCAGCTGCTGAACGATCCGCTCTATATGGGCTGGCGTCATCCGCGTATCACCGGTGAAGAATACGATAACTTCGTTAATGAATTTATCCAGGCGGTGAAAAGCCGCTGGCCAAACGTGCTGCTGCAGTTTGAGGATTTCGCGCAGAAAAACGCCATGCCGCTGTTGGAGCGCTACCGCGATGAAGTCTGCTGCTTTAACGACGATATTCAGGGTACCGCCGCCGTCACGCTGGGTACGCTGATCGCCGCCAGCCGCGCGGCAGGCAGCAAAATGAGCGAGCAGAAAGTAGTGTTCCTGGGCGCCGGCTCTGCCGGCTGTGGCATCGCCGAGCAGATTATCGCGCAGATGAAATCGGAAGGCCTGAGCGACGAAGAAGCCCGCGCGCGCGTCTTTATGGTGGATCGCTTCGGACTGCTCACCGACAAGCAGCCAAACCTGCTCAGCTTCCAGAGCAAGCTGGTGCAGAAGAGCGAGGATCTGGCCGGCTGGGATTCCAGCTCCGATTCCCTGTCGCTGCTGGATGTGGTGCGTAACGCGCGCCCGGATATTCTGATCGGCGTTTCCGGCCAGCCCGGTCTGTTCAGCGAAGAGATTATCCGCGAGATGCACAAGCACTGCGCGCGCCCAATCGTCATGCCGCTCTCCAACCCGACCTCCCGCGTGGAAGCAACGCCGCAGGATATTATGGCGTGGACCGACGGTGCCGCGCTGGTCGCGACCGGCAGCCCGTTCGCGCCGGTAACCTGGAAAGAGCAGACGTTCCCGATCGCGCAGTGCAACAACTCCTATATCTTTCCCGGCATTGGCCTGGGCGTGATCGCTTCGGGCGCCACCCGCGTGACCGACAGTATGCTGATGGCCGCCAGCCGCGCGCTGGCCGACTGTTCGCCGCTGGTCAACGACGGCGTTGGCCCGGTGCTGCCGGAAGTCAAAGATATCCAGGGCGTATCGAAGGTGATTGCGATGGCCGTGGGTAAGGCGGCGCAGCTGGCCGGCGTGGCGGTGGTCACCTCAGAAGATGTGCTGTCCAAAGCGATTGCCGCCAATTTCTGGCTGCCGCAGTACCGTAACTATCGGCGCACTTCTATTTAATAATGCCGATCGGGCGCGCCGTGCGCCCGGTTTTTATTCCCTTTCCGCCGCGCCTGACGATTTTGTACAAAAAGCCGCCAGCCGGTGCGCTACCGCTTGCTTCACCTCGTCGGGTACAGTAGCCTTGAGCCACCTTTTCGGCTTCAGTCTGAGTACCGTACGGCATGATAAAACGCTTGATCTACGGCCTGATTATCATCGTTACCCTGATGGTAATAACCGCGCTCGGCCTGGATCGCTGGATAAGCGTCAAAACTGCGCCTTACGTCTACGATAACCTCAAATCCCTGCCCCATCGTCAGGTCGGTGTCGTACTGGGCACGGCAAAATATTATCGTACCGGCGTCATTAATCAGTATTACCTTTATCGGATGCAGGGCGCGCTCAACGCCTATAACAGCGGCAAGGTTAACTATCTGCTGCTGAGCGGCGATAATGCGCAACAAAGCTACAATGAGCCGATGACCATGCGGCGGGATCTGATTGCTGCCGGCGTGGCGCCTGCCGATATCGTGCTGGATTACGCCGGTTTCCGTACGCTGGATTCTATCGTGCGCACGCGCAAGGTATTCGACACCAATGATTTCATTATCATCACCCAGCGTTTCCACTGCGAGCGCGCGCTGTTTATTGCGCTGCATATGGGCATTCAGGCGCAGTGTTATGCGGTACCCTCGCCGAAAAACATGCTGAATATCCGCATCAGGGAAGTGGCGGCTCGCCTGGGCGCGCTGGCCGATCTGTATCTGATGAAGCGCGAACCGCGCTTTTTAGGGCCGCTGGTGCCGATCCCGGCGCGTCACGAAGTCCCGGAAGATGCGCAGAGCTATCCGGCGGTCACGCCTGAACAGCTGCTGGAGCTGGAACAAAAGATGAAGGCGGACGCTCGTCCGCCAGCGTGAAATGCCGCCGTTAACGCACTGATTGTTATGAACCTGCCCGCTTCTTCTGTCAGTCTGTCTCCCGAATAGATCGCTAAACGTTAACGGGAGAGAAACATGGATCTGAACTTGAAGGATCGTCGCGTACTGGTCAGCGGCGGCTCGCGCGGCATTGGACGAGCAATTGTGGAATGCTTTCTTGCCGAAGGCGCACGGGTGGAGTTTTGCGCCCGCAGCCCTGAAGGCGTGCAGGAAGCGCAACAGGTGCTGGGTTCACGCGCAAACGGCACGGCGGTCGATGTCACCTCTCCAGATCGGATGCAAACATGGATTCAGGAAGCAGCGAACCGGCTTGGCGGGCTGGATATTATCGTGCCTAACGTCAGCGCGCTGGCGGCAGGCAGCGATCCGGACGTGTGGCGTAAAGCGTTCGACACCGACCTGATGGGCACCGTAACGATGGTGCAGGCGGCCCTTCCTTACCTGAAAAAATCCCCTGCGGCGTCCATCGTGCTGATCTCCAGCGTGGCGGGACGCGAGGTCGATATGTTTGCCGAGCCGTACGGCATCATGAAAGCGGCGCTGATCCATTACGGCAAAACCTTATCGGAACGCCACGCCGCAGATGGCATCCGCGTGAATACCGTTTCGCCGGGCAACGTTTATTTCAGTGAAGGCGTATGGGGCGATATTGAACGCAACCAGCCGGAAACCTTTGCTCAATGCCTGGCGGCGAATCCGCTGGGAAGAATGGCGACGCCGCAGGAAGTAGCGAAAGCCACGGTCTTCCTTGCCAGCGAGGCGGCCAGTTTCACCACCGGCACTAATCTGCTGGTGGACGGCGGGCTGACTAAAGGCGTGCAGTTCTGACAGAGGAAAGAGAAAGGCCGGGCTGGCCTTTCTCTACAGGAGAAAACTATTTCTTGCGGGCGTATTTCAGGGAGTCGAGCGCCACGGCAAAAATAATGATGCCGCCTTTGATAATATACTGCCAGTAAGGGTTGACGCCGATATAGGTCAGGCCGTAGTTGATAACGGTGAAAATCAACACGCCCGTCACCACACCGGCTACGGTGCCCACGCCGCCAGCGAAGGAGACGCCGCCCACCACACAGGCCGCAATTGCATCCAGCTCGTACATAAAGCCCAGATTATTGGTTGCTGAGCCGATACGCCCCGCTTCCAGCATCCCGCCGAAGGCGTAGAACACGCCGGAAAGCGCATAAATCAGGATCAGGTTGAAGTTAACGTTCACGCCCGACACTTTTGCCGCTTCCGGGTTGCCGCCGATAGCAAAGATGTTTTTGCCGAAGCGGGTCTTGTTCCACAAAATCCAGACAAAGAAGATGGCAATAGCCGCATAGAAGGTGATGTAGGAGAGCTTGAAGTCGCCCAGGCGAATAAAGCCCTGTGCAAAAGTCGAAAATTTCTCGTCAAACCCGGCGATCGGCGAAGCGCCTACATAGTCGTAATAGAGCGAGTTAATGCCGTAAACGATAATCATCGTACCCAGCGTGGTGATAAAAGGCGTCACCTTCAGATAGGCGATAATCACACCGTTGATCAGGCCAATCAGGCCGCCGACAACGCAGACAATCAGGATAACCAGCGGGATCGGTACGGTATCCATATGTGGAAACACCTTGTTGGCGTTGTCCATCGCCTGAAGCAGCGTTGCCGCCACTACCGCTGCCAGACCAACCTGACGACCGGCGGAAAGATCGGTGCCCTGGGTCACAATCAGCCCGGCCACACCAAGCGCAATAATAATGCGCACGGAGGACTGAGTCAGGATATTACTCAGGTTCATCAGGCTTAAAAATGTCGGATCCTGGAAAATAATAATTGCCAGCAGAACCAGCAACACAACATAGATGCCACCTTCTTTCAGCCAGGTGAGCGCATTCTTCTTATTCACAGCATTCATGGACAGCCCTTACCTCATTAAAGGTGCTTGGATGCTAAACGTAATATTTCGTTTTGCGTGGTAGTTTTGGTTTCGACAATACCTGCGACCATGCCGTTGCTCATGACCAGGATCCTGTCGGTAATGCCCAGCAGCTCCGGCATTTCGGAAGAGATAATAATTATGCCCTTCTCTTTTTTCGCCAGATCGGAAATCAGCTGGTAAATTTCAAACTTTGCGCCGACGTCAATGCCGCGCGTCGGTTCGTCCAGCATTAATATTTCCGGCTGGGTTAACAGCCAGCGGCCAATAATGACTTTCTGCTGGTTGCCGCCCGAAAGCGAGCCGATGGAGGTCGCGTGTCCCGGCGTTTTTACCCGCATGGCATCGATAACCCATTGGGTATCGCTTTTCATCCGGTTATTATCCAGCAGGCCAATCGAGTTTTTATATTTGCGAATATTTGAAATCAGCGAGTTAAAACCGATATCCAGAAACGCATAAATCCCCGTGGCGCGACGCTCTTCCGTCACCAGCGCAAAGCCGTGATTGATCGCTTCGTTAGCCGAGTTATTATTGATTTTTTTGCCGTGCAGCTTAATGGTGCCGCCGGACTTTTCGCGGATGCCGAACAGCGTTTCCACGATATCGGTACGTTTAGCCCCCACCAGCCCGGCCACGCCAAGGATTTCGCCCTTGCGCAGATCGAACGAAATATCGCGAATAGACGGCTGGCGCAGCGAGGTAAGGTTACGTACCTCCAGAATAGTTTCGCCCGGCACGTTGGACTTATCCGGGAAGCGCTGGTTCAGCGAGCGCCCTACCATCATGGCGATGATCTTATCCATATCCAGCCCTTCCAGCGGCTGGGTAGCGATCCACTGGCCGTCGCGCAGAATGGTAATTTCGTCGCACAGCTGGAAAATCTCTTCCATCTTGTGGGAGATATAAACTATGCCGCAGCCGCGATCTTTTAATTTACGGATAATAGTGAACAGGTGGTTCACTTCTTTTTCCGTTAATGAAGAGGTCGGCTCGTCCATAATGACGATTTTGGCATCGTAAGAGAATGCTTTGGCAATCTCTATCATCTGCATCTGCGAAACGGAAAGGTTAATGACCTTGTCGCGCGGATCGATATCAATATCCAGCTCTTCAAAAATGGCTTTGGTATCGCGATACATTTTATCCTGGTCGACGAAAAAGCCTTTTCGCGGATAGCGGCCCAGCCACATGTTATCCATGACCGTGCGCTGTAAAACCAGGTTTAATTCCTGATGCACCATAGATACGCCGTTTTCCAGCGCCTCTTTGGAGCTTTTAAAGTCGATTTCTTTGCCCTGAAAAAGAATGCTTCCCGTGTCTTTGCTATAAATACCAAACAGGCATTTTAATAAAGTCGATTTGCCCGCGCCGTTTTCTCCCATCAGCGCATGAACCGAATGGGGACGAATTTTTAAATTAACGTTATCTAACGCCTTTACGCCCGGAAAGGACTTGCTGACGTTAGTCATTTCCAGCAGATACTGCCCCTGATCGCTGCTCATAATTCTACCTGGCGGATCGTTTTACGATCGGGCCCGTTCTGCCACGGGCCCGGTAACGGACGCGAGTGCGCCCGGAAAGACTTATTTACTGAACTGAGCGAGGTTCTCTTTATCAACCGGCACATAGGCCACGCGCACCACTTTGCCTTCCAGCTTGTAGTTGGTGCCTTCGGTCGCCGGTTTGCCCGCCGCCAGGTTTTTCGCCATTTCAAAAGTGGCTCTGGCCTGGTTTTCCGCATCGTTCAGCACGGTGCCTTCCATCGCGCCGGATTTCACCATCGCCATCGCTTCCGGCAACGCATCCACGCCAAAGACCGGTACGGACGTTTTGTTATGCGCTTTCAGCGCTTCTACCGCGCCCATCGCCATCGCATCGTTATTGGCGATCACCACTTCGATTTTGTTGCCGTTCGGGCCGGAGAGCCACGCGTCCATCTTGTCTTTTGCCTGCGCGGTATCCCACATGGCGGTATCCAGATGCAGCTGCTGCGTTTTCAGGCCGTCTTTATTCAGGGTGTCGATCACGTATTTGGTACGCGCTTCGGCATCCGGGTGGCCCGGCTCGCCTTTCAGCAGCACAAACTGCACCACGCCGTCTTTGTTCAGATCCCAGTTGGCATTGGCTTTCCAGTGTTTCTCAATCAGCTCGCCCTGTTTGACGCCGGACTCTTTAGAATCGGTACCGACATAGTAAGCCTTGTCGTAGCTGGCCAGCGCTTTGGCAGAAGGCTCTTTGTTGAAGAAGACAATCGGAATATCGTTGGCTTTGGCTTTACTGATGACCACCGCCGCCGCCGCCGGATCGACAAGGTTAATCGCCAGCGCCTTCACGCCCTTCGCCACCATCACGTCAATCTGATCGTTTTGCGTTGACTGGCTGTTCTGCGAATCGTTCATCAGCAGCTGAATGCCGCTGCTATTTTTCGCTTCTTTCTCGATATCCTTGCGCACCACGGACATAAAGTTATCGTCATATTTATAAATGGTTACGCCAATGCGGGTATCGGCCGCCTGCGCCGTTGCGCCAAACATCATGCTGGCAACCAGGGCTGTGAGGGTGAATGCCTTCTTCATTGTTCTCTCCGGTTCTTTGTAGGGTCGGTATGCGTGTGCGGCCGGACCGTGTTGTTATTCTGTCCCGGCCAGGCACGGCCATCTTAGTGAAGCGAATGTTAATTAACTGTGAACTTACTCACGGATTGAAAACGGTTACATGGCGGTATCGTTGCGTATAGTGATCGCCGCCACACTTTGGCAGGGCGCGACGGAGTGACGTCTCACCAGCGTTGGCATAAAGCAGTGTGCGGTTGACTCGTCCAGCAGGCCCGCCGCGCCTTTCAGCGCCAGCTCGGTGGCCAGTTTAGCCATGGAAACAATAGGATAGCGAACGGTCGTCAGCTGCGGGTCGGTATAGCGGGAAATGGGGATATCGTCGAAGCCAATCACCGACAGCTGCTGCGGTACCGCAATACCGTTATCTTTCAGCGCGGTCAGCGCCCCGGCGGCCATGCTGTCGTTATAGGCGAAAACGGCGCTGAGCTGGAGGTTACGCCCCAGCAGTTCCACCATCGCCGCCTCTCCGCCCTGCATATCCGGCTCGGCGCTGGCGATCCAGCTTTCGGCAGGCTGGGTAGCCTGCTCGGCCAGCGCCTGCCGCCAGCCCGCGCGTCGCTGATCGGTATCTTCGATAGTGTGGCTCGACCCCAGATAGCCAATGCGCCGGTGGCCCTGCTGTTGCAACATGCGCATTGCCATCAGCGCGCCGCTGACGTTGTCCAGGCAGACGCAGCGGTGTGCGTAGCCCGGTACGACGCGGTTGATCAGCACCATGCCGGGCACCTGATCCATCAGCGAAGCCAGCTCGTCGTCCGCCAGCGCTTTGGCATGAACGATCAGCGCGCCGCAACGCTGACGGATCAGCACCTCGATAGCGTGCCGCTCTTTGTCCGCCTGATGATAGGAGTTGTTGATAAGTACGTGTTTTTGCATACGCTGAGCGACGGTATCCACCGCTTTGACCAGCGCGCCGAAGAAGGGATCGGAGACGTCCATTACCACCACGCCGATGGTATCGCTGACCTGGGAAGCCAGCGCCTGCGCGTTGGCGTTGGGTCGGTAGCCCAGCTGGCCGACGATGCCCAGCACCTTTTCCCGCGTTTCCTGTGTGACCGCCGCGCTGTGGTTAAGCACGCGTGAAACCGTCGCCACCGACACGCCAGCCTCACGGGCTACATCGCGAATGGTGATCATGGCTGACTGCCTGTGGAAGATAAGGTTTGCATAGCCCTCCCGGATGCGTTGTTTGCGGGGCTATTCTGACAAAGGGCAAGGCAAGACTGCGTGAATCAGGTCACACTGATGAAAACGGTTACATCCCTTTCCGTCACATTTGTGACGCTTATCATTTTTGTAACATTACCTCGCGGCTGCTCAGGCGGGTGAGCTGACGCCAGCACCATTCAACCGGCCCCTGGCGGAAATAGCGCAGCCAGCACAGCGAAAAGAAGAGATTTATCAGCCAGACCAGCAGCACAACCGCCAGCAGCTGCGGCCGATCGAGCCGGTTGAACCAGCCGAAATGGTTAAAGAGCGTAGTGCAAAGAAGCGTTTGCAGTAAATAGTTGCTCAGCGCCATCCGCCCTACGCTGCTGATGGCCCGCGTGAGAGTAAAACGGGCCAGCGTAGGCCAGAAACCAAAGCAGAGTGCGGCATAGCCGATAGCCTGAAGCGGCGCGCTCAGCTCGCGCGGCAGCTGTAAATAGAACGCTGACGGATAAAATGCCCAGCCGCAGGCCCACTGCAGATAAATTCCCGGTATTTCGATGATAGCCGCCAGCACCAGCAGGATCAGCGCGGTGCGCCGGTAGTGGGTCAGGCTCCAGCGGCCCTGTAGCCAGCCGCTGCGCATTAAGGCGCCGCCAATCAGCATCAGGCCGGCCAGCTGCCAGCCGTACTGCGCGGCAAGCGACAGCAGGCCTGACGAGAACAGATCGAGACGGTTGCGCACCGCTTCCCAGCCGCCGTGGGTTTTCCAGAAGGTTTCATACTGAATATCCGCCGCCCCCGCCAGCCAGGAATTATTAGGCTGATGGCCCGACAGCAGGCCAAACACCAGTAGCACGCCGCAGCCCACGATATAAAGCATCACGCCGGTATTAAACAGCTGCCGCGTCGATGAAACATCGCGGATCATCCGCCAGGCTACCAGCCCAATCAGCCCGTAATCCAGCAGAATATCCCCTTCCCAGAACAGCAGACAGTGCACAAAACCGAGCAGCAGCAGCCAGCTCAGGCGTGCCTGTAGCCAGCGCTTGCCGCGCGAAAGCAGCAGCTGCAAGCCGCCGCCGAACAGCAGCGCAAATAGCGCGAGGAATTTCAGCTGGGCGAAGAAATCGATCAGCGCCCACGTCCAGGCATCGCCCGGCGTAACGCTGCCCTGCCACGCCGGGTTCAGATAGGCGGCGCCCGGCAGACCGAAGGCGTTAATGTTGAGCAGCAGGATCCCCATAATGGCGATGCCCCGAATAAAATCCAGCGTCTGAATACGAGGCATCGGCAGGCCCTGACTGTGGTAAAGGATAACAGCTGGCTACGACGGCACGCCGCGGCTTAGCTGTGGCGAACGGCGCGCAGAAACTCCTGACGGGTGTTCTGGCTGGATTTGAACAGGCCGCCCAGTGAAGTGGTGGTGGTGGCGCTGGTCGCATCGCGGATGCCGCGCGCTTTTACGCAATAGTGCACCGCGTCGATAGAAACCGCGACGTTATTGGTGCCAAGCAGCGTTTGCAGCGCAACCAGGATCTGCTGGGTCAGCCTTTCCTGTACCTGTGGACGGGAAGAGAAAAACTGCACGATGCGGTTAATTTTCGACAGGCCAATCACTTTGTCTTTCGGGATATAGGCCACCGTCGCTTTGCCATCGATGATCACAAAGTGGTGCTCGCAGGTGCTGGTCAGCGTGATATCGCGTACCGTCACCATTTCGTCCACCTTCATTTTGTTTTCAATCAGGGTGATTTTCGGAAAGTTGGCGTAGTCCAGGCCGGAGAACACCTCATTTACATACATCTTAGCGATGCGATGCGGCGTTTCCATCAGGCTGTCATCTTCTAAATCAAGATTAAGCAGCTGCATGACTTCAGTCATGTGACCGGCGATCAACCGTCTGCGGGTTTCGTCATCCATATCACGCGCAGGCGAGCGTAGGGGGGTTTCCAGTCCACGCGCAAGCAGCGCTTCGTGAACAAGTGTGGCTTCCTGACTTAACGTAGCCATGGCGATCTTTTCTCCAGCAGGTGTGACGCCAGTCCCGACGGGACCGGTACAATTTCAGAGGGCGTATTTTGGTACACAACGCGTCGTTAATCCAGCGAATCAAGCCAAACCACCCTGAAACTGTTTCATGCAGCGCCGGGATCGCGCCGCCAGACCAACAGTCCGGCTACCAGCAGTCCCGCGCCCGCGACGTAAAGCGCTGGCTCAAGGCGATGCGTAAAAGTGGTGGAAAGTGCGGAAACCAACGGCCCGGCCAGTTGGCCGATAGCGTAACCGGTGGTCAGCAGGCCCGCCATATAGCGGCTATGGCGCGGCGCCATCTCGCGGGCATATTGCAGGGAAAGCGACACCAGGTTAAGAAAGCCGATGCCCATCAGTATCGAACCGACCACCAGCCCGCTCAAACCCGGCACTACGGCGGCACACAGCACACCCAGCGCCTGTGCCCATAAATTGCACGCCAGCCGGGTGTTAGAGGAGCCGATATGCCGCATAACAATGCCCAGCCCGACGCCTAACACCGCCGTGCCGCCGAAAATGGGCCAGACAAACTGCGCAAAAGCGCTGGCAGGAAAACGGGCCGCCGCCATCTGCGACAGAAACGTGGCGGGAATGATATAGCCAAAGCCTGCCAGGCTGTAGCTCAAGACCAACTTTTTCAGCCCGCTGGTCAGCACCAGCGGTTCCGGCGTGGTTTCGGGCCGGTGCAGCTCACCCTTGCGCGGCAGGAAACGAAAAATTAGAGAAGCCAGCACCAACGCCAGCACGCCATAGGCGCACCAGGCCTGAGCGGCGCTGACCTGACGTGCGTGAAGAAACACGGCCAGCAGCCCGCTCAGAAAGATGCCCATGCCCGGCCCGGCGAAGACGGCGGCGCTTAAGCCCGGACGGCCATACTTATGCAGCTGCTCGTTACTCCATGCCGCTACCAGCACCATCGCCCAGCCGCTGGCCCAGCCGATCGCAAAGCGCACCACGCCATGCAGCCAGGCGTCGGACACGCAGGCGGAAAGCAGCGTCAGGAGCACCGCGCCGCCGATGCCTGCCTTAAGCCTGGCCTCCACGTACGTGGTCGTCCGCATCGCGTTCCAGGAGCCGCAGAGGTAGCCCAGATAGTTGAAGGCCGCGACCACCGCCGCGCCGGTCAGCGTCAGCTGATGCTCCGTAATCATCAACGGCACCTGCGGCGTAAAAGTAAATCGCCCGATGCCCATCGCGACAATCAGCGAAATAAAAGCGCTTAGCGCTACCCGTATTGCCATTTGTTCTCCCTTCCGGCTTTATCCGGCTTGATAAAGTGTTGCAGTCAGTCTGCATCATGGATAGACTTACAAAAAGTGAATAATACAAACAAACTTGCTTACGAAAAGAGAATAAATGGATCTGACCCAGCTTAAAATGTTCTGCGCGGTAGCGGAGACCGGTTCGCTGGTGCGCGCCGCCGAACAGCTGCATCGCGTGCCGTCCAACCTGACGACCAGGCTGCGTCAGCTGGAGCAGGAAACGGGCATCGATCTTTTTATCCGCGAAAAGCAGCGCCTGCGGCTGTCGCCGATGGGCCACAACTTTTTATGCTATGCGCAGCGGATCCTGGCGCTCAGCGAGGAAGCGCTGGCAATGACGCACAACGGCGAGCCTGGCGGCATATTTGCGCTGGGCTCGATGGAGAGCACCGCCGCCGTCCACCTGCCCTCTTTATTATCGACCTACCATCAGCGCTATCCTGAGGTTACGCTGTCGCTGGCCACCGGTACCTCAGGCGAAATTATCGAGCAGGTGCGGAAAGGCACGCTGGCCGCCGCGCTGGCCGAAGGCCCGGTCGTGGCCGACGAGCTCAACAGCTGCAAAACCTTTAGCGAGCGCATGGTGCTGATCAGCAACCTGCACCATGCGCCCATTCAGCGTCCTGAAGATGCCGCAGGCGATACGCTGTTCGCCTTCCGTCCGGGCTGCTCTTACCGCCTGCGTTTAGAAAACTGGTTTCGTCAGGCGGGGATTTCTCCCGGCCCGTTTATGGAGATCCAGTCCTATCACGCCATGCTGGCCTGCGTAGCCAGCGGCGCCGGGCTGGCGATACTGCCGGAATCGGTGCTGGAAAGGATTGCCGCGCCGGGCCAGGTGCAAAAACATGCGCTGCCTGCGGATATCAGCGAGACCACTACTTATCTGGTGTGGCGTCGGGATGCGTTCACCCCTAACGTCAAGGCGCTGAAGTACCTGATTATAGAGCAATCGCCGAACGATGAAATTCAGCCATAATTAAATGGTTTGAGCGGCGTCAGGCCGCTCGCCAGATCCCTGCCAAATGGCAACCTTTACAAGGAATAAACTGATATGCAGATGATTAAAACTCGCGCCGCCGTGGCCTGGGCCGCCGGCGAGCCGCTGTCGATTGAAGAAGTCGACCTGATGCCGCCGCAGAAAGGCGAAGTGCTGGTACGCATCGTCGCGACCGGCGTCTGCCACACCGATGCCTATACCCTTTCAGGAAAAGATCCTGAGGGCGTGTTCCCGGCTATTCTGGGCCACGAAGGGGGCGGTATTGTGGAAGCGGTTGGTGAAGGCGTCACCAGCGTGGCGGTCGGCGATCACGTTATTCCGCTGTACACGCCGGAATGCGGCAAATGTAAGTTCTGCCTCTCCGGCAAAACCAACCTGTGCCAGGCTATCCGCGCCACCCAGGGCAAGGGGTTAATGCCGGACGGCACCACCCGTTTCTTTAAGGACGGCAAGCCGATTTTCCACTATATGGGCACCTCGACCTTCTCTGAGTACACCGTAATTCCGGAAATTTCACTGGCGAAAATCAGTAAGGAAGCGCCGCTGGAAGAAGTTTGCCTGCTGGGCTGCGGCGTCACCACCGGTATGGGCGCGGTGATGAACACGGCCAAGGTAAAAGAAGGCGATACCGTGGCGATCTTCGGTTTAGGCGGCATCGGCCTTTCGGCAATTATTGGCGCGAAAATGGCGAAAGCGGGCCGGATTATCGGTATCGATCTCAACACCAGCAAGTTCGATCTCGCCAGAAAGCTGGGTGCCACCGACCTGGTTAATCCAAAAGATTACGATAAGCCCATTCAGGACGTTATTGTTGAAATGACCGATGGCGGCGTCGATTACTCCTTTGAGTGCATCGGCAACGTTAACGTGATGCGTTCCGCGCTGGAGTGCTGCCACAAAGGCTGGGGCGAGTCCGTGATTATCGGCGTGGCTGGCGCAGGCGAAGAAATTTCTACCCGCCCGTTCCAACTGGTGACCGGACGCGTCTGGCGCGGCTCCGCGTTTGGCGGTGTGAAAGGCCGCTCGGAGCTGCCGGGGATCGTCCAGCGCTACCTTGACGGCGAATTCCAGCTGAATGATTTCATAACCCACAATATGCCGCTGGAAGAGATCAACGACGCGTTCGATCTGATGCACGAAGGGAAATCGATCCGTTCCGTGGTGCATTTTTCTAAATAAGGAGACAAGGATGGTATCCACCCTGGAGTTACTGGAAGAACACCGCATGTTTGGCGGCTGGCAGCAGCGCTATCGCCATCAGTCGACCACGCTGAACTGCTCGATGACCTTCAGCATTTTTTTGCCGGGTCCGAAAGGCGATACCGCCCCGCCGGTGCTCTGGTTTCTGGCCGGGCTGACCTGTAGCGACGAGAATTTCTCGACCAAAGCAGGCGCGCAGCGCGTGGCGGCGGAGCTGGGTCTGGTGCTGGTGATGCCGGATACCAGCCCGCGCGGCGAAGTGGTGCCGAATGATGAAGCCTACGATCTGGGCCAGGGTGCCGGATTCTATCTGAACGCGATCCGGGCGCCGTGGGATGCGCATTTTCGTATGTACGACTACCTGACGGAAGAGCTGCCCGCGCTGATTGCCGGCAGCTTCAACGTCAGTGATAAGCAGGCGATTATGGGTCATTCTATGGGCGGTCACGGCGCGCTGATGCTGGCGCTGCGTAATCCGCAGCGCTATGTTTCGGCCTCCGCCTTTGCGCCGATCGTTAATCCAACGCAGGTGCCCTGGGGCGAAAAAGCCTTTACCGCCTATCTGGGCGAGGATCGCGCGCAGTGGGATGCCTGGGACAGCTGTCTGCTGATGCAGCAGGCGACGCATTCGCTACCGATGCTGCTGGATCAGGGCGACAGCGATCAGTTTCTGGCCGATCAGCTGCGCCCGGAACGGCTGGAAGCGGTGGCCCGCGAGAAAAACTATCCGCTGACCGTGCGTATTCAGCCCGGTTACGATCACAGCTACTACTTTATCGCCAGCTTTGTGGAAGATCATTTGCGCTTCCATGCCCGCTATCTGCTGGCGTAGCCCTTCATGGCCGGGATCTTCCCGGCCTTTTTTGTCTTACGCTCCCCTCACAACCCGCCCGGGCAATGGCAATATATCCTCTGTCGACATGGCCACAACCGTTTGCAATAAAGCCGTCATGGTTATGACAGGGAAGGCATCAGATTAGATCAGGGCACGGTTGTAGTAAGCGGCATCCTCTGAGACATCATTGATTAAGGCCAGCTCACGGTGATTTTGGCTGAGGCAATGGAAAAGACGACCATCAACACGAATAAGGCGATAACCCGGAGAAAGCGCCACGCCTTTAACCCGGACAGCCTGACCATTTGCCAGGGCAGAATAAAGCGCCGCCTTGTCTTCGCTTTGATTGAGATAAGCGGAAAATTCATTAACCTTCGCCAGATTAATTAATTTTGTTGGCATGTTTGCTCCCATCGCAGTAACAAAGCAAGCTGTGCAAATAGCGTACAACTGCGCCTGAGCGTTAACAATGATGCGCCAGAGAGAAAGGGAAGAATGCAAAAGAGAGCCGGAAAAAACCGACTCGTCCATTCAGGAAACCGGCTCGCTGACCAGGCCGTCAATCAGCACCTGCGGCGTCCCCTGCGAGCAGCGCTCAATACGGCCCCGCACGCCGTATACCTTCGCCAGGCTTTCCGGCGTAATCACCTCTTCCGGCAGGCCGTCAGCGATCGGGCTGCCGTTTTGCAGCATCAGCACGTGCTGACCGTGACGCAGAGCGATATTGATATCGTGTACCACAACCACGGTAACGATATTCCGCTTGCTGGTTTCACGGCGTACTAAATCCATAACGTGGAACTGATAGTTAAGATCCAGTGCGCTTAACGGTTCGTCCAGCAGCAGCAGCTCCGGGCGACGGATCAGCGACTGCGCCAGGCCAACCAGCTGCTTCTGGCCGCCGGAAAGCTGATCGAGATAGCTCAGCGCCAGATGCGCGATGCCCAACCTTTCCAGCAGCGCCATTACTTCCGCCTCGCTCGTCGCGCTACCGCGTGCGCCGGAAGCGCGCTGGGCGACGATAATGGATTCAAGCACGTGCAGATGTACGCCGGCGGGCAGCGACTGCGGCAGATACACCACTTTCTCCGCCCGGCGGGCAAACGGCTGGCTCAGCAGCTCCGTGCCGTTCAGCCACAGCTCGCCCTGCGCCTGATTCAGTCCGGCCATCGAGCGCAGCAGCGTGGATTTTCCGCAGCCGTTCGGTCCCAGCAGCACGGTGATTTTGCCTCGCGGCAGCAGTGGCACGTTCAGGCCGTCGATAATCTTACGCTTAGGATAACCGGCGTGAAAATCTTTGATAACTAAACCGTCCATCAGACGCTCCCCCGATGACGCAGAATAATGCTCAGGAAGAACGGTACGCCGACCAGAGAAGTGACGATGCCGACCGGGATAATCACGCCGGGCACCAGGTTTTTCGACACCACCGACGCCATTGACAGCACCAGCGCGCCGGTCAGCGCACTGGCTGGCAGGTAAAAGCGGTGATCCTCGCCAAAGATCAGGCGAGCGATATGCGGCGCCACCAGGCCGATAAACCCGATTGGGCCGACAAAAGCCACCGCCAGCGCGGAAAGCACGCTGATACGCAGCAGCGTACCCAGCCGCAGGCGGCGTACGTCAATACCAAAACTGACGGCGCGATCTTCCCCCAGGCGCAGCGCGGTAAGCTTCCAGGTGCTCATCATGGAGAACGGCAGAACCAACAGCAGCGCCAGCGTCAGCACGCCCAGTTTCTCCCAGGAAGCGCGCGCCAGGCTGCCCATCGTCCAGAACACCAGGCCCTGCAGCGTATCTTCGCTGGCGATAAACTGCATCATGGATACCAGCGCGTTAAAGGTAAAGACCAGCGCGATGCCGAACAGCACCACGCCGGAGGTCGCTACGCGCGTCCAGCGGGTAACGCCGTCCAGCATCAGCGCGGCCAGCAGCGCAAAAATAAAGGCGTTAGCCGAGATAAACCACTGATCCGGGATACCGGGTAAACCGATGCCCAGCACGATAGCCAGCGCGGCGCCAAAGGCGGCGGCGGAAGAGACGCCCAGCGTAAACGGACTGGCCAGCGGGTTATTCAGGATAGTCTGCATTTCCGCCCCCGCCAGCCCCAGCGCCAGCCCGACTACCACCGCCATCAGCGCGTAAGGTAAACGAATATCCCAGACAATAACGCGCGAACCGGCATCCACGCTCTGCGGCGACAGCAGCGTCTGCCACAGCGTTTCCAGCGACAGGCCCGACGGGCCTAAAGTAAAGTCGAACAGCAGCGAAGCGAGGATGGCCAACACCAGCACGCCCATAAAAAACAGGCGGCGGCGCAGCAGATGATGATAACGATCCATCGCGCCTTCGTGCTGTTGGACGCTGGCGTAGCGGTCGGTGTTGTGGGTCACGCTCATGGTTTCTACCTGTCATTGAGTTCGCACCAGGCCGGCTGCAAACCCTGAAAATTAGCAAAGCGGAAAACGTACGGCGCTAACAATAAAGGAAATGATAATAGTTATCAATCATATGTGTAACAGAGTATGTCAAAGAAAAAGGCGCGGAAACCGCGCCTTGATCTGCCTCATCTCTATTTAAATTTGGGGAACTGCATTTCGCTGTATTTCACAAAGCGCGTGCGCTTCGTCAGCTTGTAGCCGAACCAGATAATCAGAAACAGCGGGATGCCGATATAGGTTGCCGCCGCACCGTACCAGTCAATGCGATCCGCCAGGAACGCCTGGTAGTTTTGCCCCAGGGTGATGATCAGGCAGAGCACGAAAGCAAAGATCGGCCCCAGCGGGAAGAACTTAGAGCGGTACGGCAGATCGTTAATATCGTAGCCCTGCGAGACAAAGCCGCGACGGAAACGGTAATGGCTGATGGCTATCCCCAGCCAGGCGATAAAGCCGGTCATGCCGGAAGTATTCAGCAGCCAGAGATAGACCGTCTGGTTGCCGAACATTGAGGTCAGGAAACAGAGCGCGGCAACCACGGTGGTGGCATACAGCGCATTGCGCGGCACGCCGCCTTTTGACAGCTTGCCAAACATACGCGGCGCTTTGCCTTCGCGCGCCAGCGTAAACAGCATACGGGTCGAGGCATACATGCCGGAGTTGCCTGCCGAGAGGATAGCGGTAAGGATCACGGCGTTCATGATCGCCGCCGCCGAAAGCAGCCCGGCATGTTTAAACACCAGCGTGAACGGACTGACGCTGATGTCTTTCACGTCGTTGCGCAGCAGGCTTGGATCGGTGTAAGGAATAATCAGGCTGATCACCAGGATCGCCAGGATATAAAACAGCAGGATGCGCCAAAAGACCTGACGAACCGAGCGCGGAATATTTTTGGCCGGATCTTCCGATTCACCTGCGGCGATACCAATCAGTTCCGTTCCCTGGAAGGAGAAGCCGGCAATCATCGCCACGCCGATCATGGCGGAAAAACCGCCGGAGAAAGGCGCATCGCCGATCTGCCAGTTACCCCAGCCCGCGACAGGCTGGTCGCCGCGCAGAATGCCGAGGATCATCATCACGCCCACTACGATAAAAATCACTACTGTGACCACTTTGATCAGGGAGAACCAGTATTCTGCCTCACCAAAGCCCTTTACCGAGATGTAGTTGAGCAGGAAGATAACGCTCAGAAAGAGTACGCTCCAGATCCAGCCGGGGGTATCGGGGAACCAGTAGGTCATCACCAGCTGCGCGGCAACCAGTTCAATCGCCACGGTCACGGCCCAGTTGTACCAGTAGTTCCAGCCCAGCGCAAAGCCGAAGCCTTCTTCAACGAAGTTGGAGCCGTAGGTGGAAAAGGAGCCGGATACCGGCATAAAGGCAGCCAGTTCGCCGAGACTGGTCATCAGGAAATAGACCATCAGGCCGATCAGGGCATAGGAAAGCAGCGCGCCGCCCGGGCCTGCCTGGGAGATAGTCGCGCCGGAAGCGACAAACAGGCCGGTGCCTATGGAACCGCCGATGGCGATCATCGTCAAATGACGCGCCTTTAGTTTGCGCTGTAATTCAGGCTGTTGTGTTGTTTTTGTGTCATGATCCATTGGTAAATGCTGTGCTCTGGCTAAAATGAGGCGCGATTGTAACAAACTCCTTCGCCAGAAGAAGTCATTCCGCGACGTTATAAGATAGCTTCATGATCTGCGGCGAATTATTAGCGCCTGATTAAGCCCTGTTTTCTGTTCTGACCGCCCTGCTTTATTCAGCGCAGTAGCTCAGAAAACGCAGCAGTGCCTTCGAGAGATGCTTCTGCCGATGATGAATACGGTACAGCGTGCGTTTGAGTTTGGGCAGCGGGATTGGCACTTCTTTTAACGTGCCCACCGCCAGCTGTTCCGCAATAACCCGCCGCGACAGACAGCTGATGCCCATTCCGTGGCGCACGGCATGCTTGATCGCCTCTGAGTTGCCCAGCTCCAGCGCCAGGCTAAACTGCGGCAGATGCGAAAGCAGCAGATAATCGACGATTTCGCGCGTGCCAGAGCCGTGTTCGCGCAGGATCCACGATGCGGCCGCCAGGCTTTCCAGCGTCACCGGCTGCCGCAGAATAGCCGCGTCGGCGGCGGCAAAAACCACCAGCTCGTCTTCCAGCCAGGGTTCGCCAACCAGCTCGCTAACGTGGCACGGCCCTTCGATAAAGCCCACATCAACGCGAAAATCGGCCACGGCGTTAATCACATCCTGGCTGTTGCCCACGCTCAGCTCCAGCGGCAGCTCGGGAAAGTCGCGCCGCCAGCCGGCAATCATGCCCGGCAACAGGTAGTTACCAATGGTGCTGCTGGCGTAGACCCGCAGCGCGCCGTTATCCTCGCGAAACAGCTGTTCAATTTCCGTGGTTTGCTCCAGCAGCGCCACCGCCCGTGGAAAAAGCAGGCGGCCGTGCTCGTTAACCACCAGCCGTTTTCCGACCCTGTCGAACAGCTGAACGCCCAGCTGATTTTCCAGATCCGCCAGCGCCGCGCTGACCGCTGACTGCGACAGCGACAGCACCTGCGAGGCCTGGGTTGTCGAGCCGCTTTTCAGCACTTCGGCAAAGACCTCAAGCTGCCTTAATGTGATATGCATTGTTCTTCCTCACTGACTCCATGTCTTCACCAGCCAGATAATAATCGCCAGCCATACCAGCAGCACTATCGCCAGCCAGCCGCCGATTTTCTTTTTCCTGTGGGCCTGCCGGGCGGTTCGCTGTTGGCTGGCGACCCTGACCTCCGCCGGCAGCAGGCGCAGCAGCAACATCATGCCCGACGGCACGATAATAGCGTCGTCCAGCAGCCCAACAAAGGGAATAACATCGGGAATAAAGTCAACGGGGCTTAGCGCATAAACCGCCAGCAGGATGGCCATGCCCTTTTGCCACAGCGGCGTACGCGGATCGCGACAGGCATACCACAGCGTGACGCCATCCTTTCTGATTACGCTTACCCATCTTGTTAATCGCCTGAACATTCCGGCCCTCTCATATCACTTATTCTGGTTAATTATAAATATATAATCAATTTCTCTTTTAAGCCAGCCTGCGCCATGCTGCGTCTGTCAACTAAGGAGGCTGATATGGCTGAACTGGCATTTCCTTCTTCTCGTCCGCTGCGCTATGGCGCAGGCCTCGGGCTGGCAATGCTGCTGGCCGCTGTTGCCCTTCAGGCTGGCAACCTGCCCGTGCTGAAAACGGCCGGGCTGGGCACCTTAACGCTGGCGATGCTGTTGGGGATCGTAGCAGGCAATACGGTTTATGGCCGCCTGGCTGCGCGCTGCGGCGCAGGCGTACACTTTGCCAAACAGCAGCTGCTGCGGCTTGGCATCATGCTGTACGGTTTTCGCCTGACCTTTCAGCAACTTGCCGATATCGGTTTAAGCGGCGTGCTGACCGATCTGCTGCTGCTGACCTCCACTTTTCTGCTGGCCTGCTGGCTGGGCCGTCGCGTGCTGCATCTGGATCGCGATACCGCCTGGCTGATTGGCGCAGGCAGCAGCATTTGCGGCGCGGCGGCGATTATGGCGACGGAGCCGGTAATTAAAGCGGAGCCGCAAAAAGTGGCGGTAGCGGTGGCTACCGTGGTGCTGTTCGGCACGCTCGGCATCTTTCTTTATCCACTGCTATGGCATGAGCTGGCCGCTCTGCTGCCGGGCCTGACGCCGACGCAATGGGGGATCTTTACCGGCTCTACGCTGCATGAAGTGGCACAGGTAGTGGCGGCCGGGCACGCCGTGAGCGCGGAAACGGAGAACGCGGCGGTCATTACTAAAATGCTGCGCGTGATGATGCTGGCACCCTTCCTGCTGCTGCTCAGCCGCTTCGTGCGTGCCGACGACAGCGGCGGCGGCGAGGTAAGCTTTCCCTGGTTCGCGCTGGGTTTTATCGGCGTGGCGCTGTTTAACTCGCTGCATCTGCTGCCGCCGTCGCTGGTTAGCGGCCTGAACGAGCTGGACAATTTTTTACTGGCCGTGGCGATGGCGGCGCTGGGTTTAACCACGCAGTTCAGCCTGTTGAAAAAGGCGGGACTAAGGCCATTACTGCTGGGCCTGCTGTTATTCGTCTGGCTGCTGCTGGGCGGCGGCGCGATAAACCTGGCTATCCAGCATTTGCTGGCATAAATCCGCGCCGTTTCCGGTTATCATGGCCCGCTTTACAGTAAAACCAACAGGAGAGCAGGCATGAAATATATCGGCGCCCACGTCAGCGCATCCGGCGGCGTGGATCAGGCGGTGCTTCGCGCCCATGAAATCGAGGCAACGGCCTTTGCGCTTTTCACTAAAAATCAGCGTCAGTGGCGCGCGGCCCCGCTGAGCAAAGAGGTGATTGCCGCTTTCCGCAACGCCTGCGAAAAATATCACTACAGCGCCGCCCAGATCCTGCCGCACGACAGCTTTTTAATTAACCTGGGCCATCCACAGGAAGAGGCGCTGGAGAAATCCCGCGCCGCGTTTATCGACGAACTACAGCGCTGTGAGCAGCTGGGCCTGACGCTGTTGAACTTCCATCCCGGCAGCCATTTGCAGCAGATTGACGAGGATGCCTGTCTGAAGCGCATCGCCGAATCGGTTAACGTCGCGCTGGATAAAACCCAGGGCGTCACCGCGGTGATTGAAAATACCGCCGGCCAGGGCAGCAATCTGGGCTTCCGCTTTGAGCACCTGGCGGCGATTATCGATGGCGTAGAGGATAAGTCGCGCGTCGGCGTCTGTATTGACACCTGCCACGCCTTTGCGGGCGGTTACGATCTGCGTACTGAAGAAGATTGCGTGAAAACCTTTGAGGAGTTTGGTCGCGTGGTGGGCTTTGAGTATCTGCGCGGGATGCATCTTAACGATGCCAAAAGCGCATTTGCCAGCCGCGTTGACCGTCATCACAGCCTGGGCGAAGGCAATATCGGCAAAACGGTGTTCAGCTGGCTGATGAAGGATGCTCGCTTCGACGGTATTCCGCTGATCCTGGAAACCATCAATCCTGATATCTGGAAAGATGAAATCGCCTGGCTTAAGTCTCAGCAGGTCTGATCCCGAGACGTAAAAAAAGCGCGGTTGCCCGCGCTTTTTTATTATGCCCGCCTGGATCAGGCTTTAGCCATTTCCGCTTCCGGGCGCTTCAGCACCGCGTAAGAGAGTCCGGCAACCAGCGTGCCGACGATAATCGCTATCAGATAGCCCAGCACCGGCGTAATAGCGCCAGGGATCAGCAGCACAAACAGCCCGCCGTGCGGCGCCATCAGCTTCGCACCTACCCACATAGAGATAGCGCCGGTCAGCGCGCCGCCAACGATACAGCATGGCAGGACGCGCATCGGGTCACGAGCCGCAAACGGAATAGCGCCTTCGGAAATAAAGCACAGGCCCAGCACCAGCGCTGCTTTGCCACCTTCCTGCTGTCCTTTGTTGAATTTCCGGCGCGCCACCAGCGTAGCAACGCCCATCGCCAACGGAGGCACCATGCCGCCCGCCATAATGGCCGCCATCGGCGCGTAGGTTTGCGAACTGAGCAGGCCGACGCCAAACGCATAGGCCACTTTGTTCACCGGGCCGCCCATATCGGTACACATCATGCCGCCCAGCACCGCGCCCAGCAGAACAGCGTTACCCGTACCCATATTGCTCAGCCAGTGGGTCAGCCCCGCCATAATCTGGGCAACCGGGCCGCCAACCACATAAATCATCAGCAGGCCGGTGATCAGACTGGCGACCAGCGGAATAATCAGGATCGGTTTTAACGCCTCCATACTCTGCGGAAGCTTAAGCTTAGCGCTGATAAACTTCGCGGCGTAACCGGCAATAAAACCAGCGATAATGCCGCCAAGGAAACCGGCGTTGATGGTGCTGGCCAGCCAGCCGCCAATCAGGCCAGGCGTCAGGCCAGGACGATCGGCAATCGAGAAAGCGATAAAGCCCGCCAGCACCGGCACCATCAGTTTGAAGGCGCTGCCGCCGCCGATTTCCATCAGCGCCGCCGCCAGCGTGCCCTGCTCTTTAAAAGCGGTAATGCCGAAGGCGAAAGAGAGCGCGATGCTCAGGCCGCCCGCCACCACCATCGGCAGCATATAGGAAACGCCGGTCAGCAGATGACGATAGGCACCTGCGCCCTCTTTTTTCTCGCCCTGCGCCGCTGGCTGACCGCCGCCCTGCGGCTGATAAGGTTTGGCCTGCGCCAACGCCTTATCAAACTCCTGTGCGGTTTTCTTTAGCGCCAGGCCGGTCGAGGTGCGATACATCGGCTTACCGGCAAACTTAGCCAGATCGACTTCAATATCCGCCGCCACGATAACCAGGTCAGCCTGGGCGACTTCTTCCGGCGTAATGGCATTGCCCGCGCCTACAGAGCCGCGCGTTTCGACTTTCACCCACCAGCCGCGTTTTTTCGCTTCGGCGTCAATGGCTTCGGCCGCCATAAAGGTGTGCGCCACGCCGGTTGGACAGGCGGTGATGGCGACAATGCGTTTTGGCCCGCTGGCAACCGCGTCGGCCGTGTTCACCGCGGCAGGTTTAGCTACGGCGGCAGGCGCCTGCCAGGCTTTCGCCTCGGTTTGCGCGCGGGCCAGCTCTGCATCCGGCTGGCGCAGCAGCTGCTCCGCCGTGGTCTGATAAACGGTTTTACCCGTCAGGTCGATGTTGGCGGGCAGCGTGTCGCCCACCAGGATCACCTGGTCCGCTTCGGCCAGATTTTCCGTTAGCGTCAGCCCTTTTGCGGCCGCGCTCGCTCTGGTGATATTTTTTGCCAGATGACCGGTAGCCAGTCCCAGCGAAGGATCAAGTATCAGCAGCGTTTTCATTATGCCTCTCCTGCTGTCAGTTAAAAGGTTTCAGGTCGACGCGCGCCATCATCGCGGCCAACTGGGTACGATCGCTTACGCCCACATTGCTCTGGCTTACGGCCAGGGCTGCTACGGCGGTAGCCAGGCGTAGGGTATGCTCGCTGGATTCGCGCATCAGCAGGCCGTAAATCAGCCCGCCCACCATCGAATCTCCGGCCCCCACGGTACTCACCACCTCACAGGCCGGCGGTTTGGCGATCCATTCGCCTGAAGCGTTAACCCACAGCGCGCCTTCTGCGCCCAGCGAAATCACCACGTGGGCGATCCCCTGTTCACGCAGCGCATGCGCCGCCTCAATCACATCCTGCAGGGTCGGCAGCTTGCGCCCGGCCCAGATTTCCAGCTCGCGACGGTTTGGCTTAACCAGCCAGGGCGCGGCTTTCAGGCCCGCCACCAGCGCTTCGCGGCTGCTGTCGAAAATAATGCACGGGCAGTGCGTGCGCAGCGCGCTCATCCACTCTGTAAAGGCATCGGGATTGACGCCTGCGGGCAGGCTGCCGCTGACGCAGACCATATCGAACTGGCCCAGCCACGTCAGAGAATCCGTGGTGAAGCGCTCCCAGTCCTGCGGGGTGACGTCAAAACCGGAAAAGTTAAGATCGGTGACCTCGCCATCTTTTTCAGTCAGCTTAACGTTGATGCGGGTGCGGCCTTCGACCACCTGAAAACGGTTAGCAATGCCCAGATCGCTGAACAGATGCTGAAAGCCATCCTGATTCTCTTTGCCCAGGAAGCCGCCAACGGTGACATCGATGCCCAAATCTTTCAGCACTTTGGCAACGTTGATGCCTTTCCCGGCGGCGTGCAGGCCGGTGGTTTTCACCAGGTTGACTTCGCCGCGCTCGATTTCTGGCGTATAGCCCACCAGATCGTAAGCGGGGTTTAGCGTGATGGTTGCTACGCGTCTGCTCATGCCGCCCCCTCGCCTAAACCAGCGCTGATAGCCTCGCCAATCGCATCCAGCGCCGCGCGGGCATCTTCGCCGCTGGCGGTGAAGCGCAGGCGGTGACCTTTTTTCACGCCCAGCGCCACTACTTTCATCAGGCTGCGGCCGTTAGCCGGCTTGCCGCTGCCGTCGAGATTGGTCACCGTGACGTCGCAGTTGAATTTTTTAATGACGCTGACCAGCGCCGTGCCCGGACGGGCATGCAGGCCGTGCTCGTTACGAATAGTAAATTCTTCCGTCAGCGTATCGGCCTGTTCGGAGACTTCGCTGGTCAGCAGCGCCAGGATCCCTGCGGCATCGGCGCTCAGCAGGCGATCCGCTTTCTGCTTAACCAGCAGATCGCTTAAATAGTTCAGCACGTTCAGCGGCTGCTCGTCGGCTACGGCGACCGTCACCAGCAGCGCGGCTTTTTCGCCGTCTGCTTCAAAAGGCGTCGCGCTGCGGCTTACGGCGACGGCGCTGCCCAGGTTGCCTTCGGTGCTGTCGCTCAGCCAGACGCCCTGCCCTAAATTCAGCGGACGCGAAGCGATAACGCGACTGACAAAGCGGGCATCTACCGCGCCAGCCTGCTGCAGACGACCGGCGTTCAGCGCCTGGAGCGTCATCAGATCGCTGGCCGCCACGTCGACTGTAATCAGCGAGGTGTCGAATTTAAATTCCGTTCCCTGCTTTTCCCCCATCAGCAAACCGCGCAGCGTTTCTGCGGAGTCCGTGGTTTTCAGCTGTTCCGCCACGCTGTCATCGCTCAGCACGTGCGTCAGCTGACGCAGCAGCGCCAGATGCTCGTCCGATTTAGCGGCGATGCCGATCACCACATAGGCGGTCTGGTCTTCGCCCCAGGCGATACCCTGCGGAAACTGATAAACCTGCACGCCGGTTTTCAACACCAGATCGCGCGTGTCGGTCGTGCCATGGGGAATAGCGATGCCGTTACCCAGATAGGTCGAGGTTTGCTGCTCGCGGGCCAGCATACCGTTAACATATCCTTCACCCACGTTGCCGGCTGAGGTTAAAGCGGCTGCCACCTGGCGGATGGCCTCTTCTTTATCTCCGGCCCTGGCGCCGGGGTGGATTGCATTCAGTTCAAGCTGGAACATAGTTCTCCTCACTGCTTCATTGAATCGTTTCAGCTGACGGACGAAAAAACAAGCTTTCAGGCCGCTAACCGCCTGTGCAGACGACGCTGAAACGTTTCAATGATTTTGACTCCGTTCCCGCGCTTATGGCAAGTTTTACTGCCAACGGCATAGCAGATTTTTGAAGCGACGCACACTTCGACTTTTCTTTTTGGGAAAAAGGTCTCAATAAGCTGATGGATGGCTGATGCCTTACGTTTTGCCAACAGGCTATTAACACCAGGCGGTCTGTTTTTCCAGATCCAGTAGCCAGACCATCGCCTCTTCCCGACTGTTACGGCACATTTCAGCATCGGGTTTCAGGCTGCCGCAGACCGACGGCCGCAGCGGCGAGGTAAAGATTTTGCAGCGCTGCTGCTCATCCAGCTGAACGCAGGGGGTGTTGGCCGGTTTGCCGTCGGGCATTCCGGGGATTGGTGTGGAAATAGACGGCGCGGTACAGCAGGCGCCGCAGGAAGCTCGACATTGCATTGGTTATCCCCTTTAAGAGACGCGACAATAGCAGGCGCGCCGCGGGAATACTATGGCCGCCATCCCCGCTTTTCTTCCTCGTTCAGCACTTGCCTGAAGCCGTCAGCAAGAGTAATTTGTCGCGAACATTTTCATTGCCCCTTTCATCGAGATAACACAATGCCAAGAGCAAACGAAATCAAAAAAGGCATGGCCGTCAGCCATAACGGTAAGCTGCTGTTAGTCAAAGACATTGATGTCCAAAGCCCCAGCGCGCGCGGGGCTTCTACCCTCTATAAAATGCGTTTTACCGATATTCGCAGCGGCATGAAAGTCGAGGAGCGCTTTAAGGGTGATGATATCCTGGAAGCGATCTCGCTGAGCCGTCGTCAGGTTACCTTCTCTTACGTAGACGGTGACGAATACGTCTTTATGGATGACGAGGACTACACGCCTTACGTCTTCAAAAAAGATCAGATCGAAGAAGAGCTGCTGTTTATCCCGGAAGGCGGCATTCCGGGCATTCAGGTGCTGACGATGGACGGTCAAATTCTGGCGCTTGAGCTGCCGCAAACGCTGGATATGGAAATTATCGAAACCACGCCGGGCATTAAAGGCGCTTCCGCCAGCGCGCGTACCAAGCCTGCCACCATGAGTACCGGCCTGGTGATCCAGGTGCCGGAATACCTCAGCAGCGGCGAGCGCATCCGCATCCATATTGCTGAACGTCGCTATATGGGTCGCGCAGACTAATAAAAGGCAATCGCGCCTGCCCTTATGGGCCGCGCGGAATAATAAAACGGCGAGCGCGCCACGCCTCGCCGTTATTGTTATATCATTACACTACTACCGATAGTTAATGGTCAGCACGCCCTGTTGGCGCGCCTGGTCCAGCCATTCAACGCCGATACGGGCGATGCCGGACGGCTGCGTGCCGTGGGTCTGTAGCGAGATCGGCGATACTTTTAGCTGGCCGTCGCGGTAACAGGTAGCGCTGATTTGATTCTGTTCCTGTTGCACAGCGCAACCCGGCTCCGTGATCGCGCCGGAAAAAGTGATAACGCCGGTGCCTGCGGCTACCGTTGCCAGCGCGCTACCTGCCGGAACCATCAAAAAAAGGGCCAGCGAAAAGTTAAGTTTGCTCATACTTACCTCATTTATTAGCGTCTCTTAATTAACATAGTCGGCAATACGCTTTCCGATAGCCGATAAGCACAACCGGCCACAACTCAAGGAGAAAAGAATGACTCGCGTAAACCTGATTACCGGTTTTCTGGGCAGCGGCAAAACCACTACGCTGCTGCATCTGCTGGCGCAGAAACCACAGGGAGAAAAGTGGGCGGTGCTGGTTAATGAGTTCGGCGAGGTAGGTATAGACGGCGCGCTGCTGGCGGAAAGCGGCGCGGTGCTAAAAGAGATCCCCGGCGGCTGCATGTGCTGCGTTAACGGCCTGCCGATGCAGGTGGGCCTGAATATGCTGCTGAAGCAAACCAGGCCCGACCGTCTGCTGATTGAGCCGACCGGCCTTGGTCATCCCAAACAGATCCTCGATCTGCTGTCTGCGGAAGTTTATCAGCCCTGGCTGACGCTGGATGCCACGCTCTGCCTGCTCGATCCACGTCAGCTAGGCGATGCCCGCATTACGGCTAATGAAAACTTCCGCGATCAGCTCGCCGCCGCCGATATTATCGTGGCCAATAAAGAGGATCGCTGGGATGAGGCCACGCTGGCAGCGCTGCAAGACTGGCGCGCGCAGGACGCTTTACAGCGCCCCATTATTCCAGCGCGTTTCGGCCAGATCGCTGGCGAACTGCTGACGCGTCCACGTTTGAATCAGCAGCCGCTGCCGCAGGCGGCACACCATCATGCCAGGCCCGCTTCGCGACTGGCGGCGCTGGCGCCCGTGCAGAATACGCGCTGGCGGCGTTCGCTGAATCAGGGCCAGGGCTACTATTCCTGCGGCTGGGTGTTTGATGCAGAAACCGTGTTCGATACGGTTGGCCTGTTGGAGTGGGCGCGGCTCGCTCCGGTTAGCCGGGTAAAAGGCGTGGTGCGCATTCAGGAAGGCCTGCTAAGCGTGAATCGTCAGGGCGAGGATCTTAATATCGAAACGCGTCAGGCTGCGCCGCCAGACAGCCGGATCGAAATTATTCATGAAGAAGAAGCCGACTGGAACAGCCTCCAGGCATCTTTGTTGAAACTTCGTTTAACTGCTGTTGTATAATGTACGCCGTCACTTCTTCTTAACTTAATCTTAATAAAATGCGTGCTAATCAACTGATCACTATCCTGGTGCTTAACGCGCTGGGACTGGCGCTCTTTTTTTCCTGGTATTTGCCGGAGAATCACGGCGCCTGGTTTACGCTCGATAAAAACCTTTTTTATTGGTTTAACGAGCGGCTGGCAACCAATAAAGCGCTGTTATGGCTGGTTGCTATTACCAACTTTCGCCCTTTTGACGCGGTGTCGCTGCTGGCGATGGGCGCGCTTTATTACCGTTTCTGGCGGCGTGAAACGCCCCAGGGGCGCAGGCGGCTGCTCGCGATCGGCATTGCTATGCTGCTGACGGCGGTCGTGCTAAACCAGCTTGGTCATCTGATCCCGGTTTCGCATCCCAGCCCGACCAAATATTTCCCGGGCGTTAATCACGTGACGACATTAACCGGCATTCCTACCAAAGATGCCTCTTCGGATAGTTTTCCTGGCGATCACGGTATGATGCTGATGATTTTTGCCAGCTTTATGCTGCGCTACTTTGGCGTTCGTGCTTTTTTAATTGCCGTGGGAATTGTGCTGATATTCGCTACGCCGCGCATTATGATTGGCGCGCACTGGTTTACCGATGTCGCGGTAGGCTCGCTTTCCGTGGTGCTGGTAGGGACGAGCTGGTGGTTAATTACGCCGGGCAGCGACTGGCTGGTGAATATTTTATATCGTGCTTTACCAGGTAAATATAAGCCGACTAATTAACACACTTTTTTACCGTTTTCAGAGAGCAGCGAAAAGCGGCTTACGCCACTTTCGTTGCTTTTTTATGCGATGTAGCTCTCAAAATCCCGCTTTATGCTACAGCTGCCATGATGTTTGACCACCAGCGGAATCTTCTGACTTTAAGAAAGGTACAGCGGGATTAAACTGAATTGTGGGTAACACGCATTTTTTAACGCTCTTTTAGCCTTTCACGCCTCAGGTTTCCAGCGTTTATGCCGATAAAGTGGCCAGACTACGACCTCTCTGTTTCTTATGACAAAAATCAATAAAAAAGTCGTGAAAACCCCTCGCCAGCACGCAGTTAATCGGGTAATCTCATTTCCGATTAGGACAAAGCTGTAAGATATTTCCATTATTTACATTTTAAACTGTGCGCTTTCGCACAATTTGAATTTTGTGGAATTGTTTTGCCCGTGTGCGCTAATTAATCTCGTTCCGTTTCGCCTGGCTAGCGACTTTTGTCGTTAAGGACTTCAAGGGATCACAAACATAATGGTCAAGTCTCAACCGATTCTGAGATATATATGGCGGGTATTGCCCGCAGTGGCTTTAGCCACGCTGCTTTCAGCCTGTAGCTCGACGAATACCAACAGCAATGCACAAACTGATACGCATGCAGTTAATGGCCATAACGGCTTTTTACTTCAGGCGTCTCAGGATGAATTCGAACAGATGGTTCAGAATGTGGATATTAAATCCCGCCTGATGGATCAATATTCGGACTGGAAGGGCGTTCGTTACCGTCTTGGCGGTACCAGTAAACGCGGCATTGACTGTTCTGCCTTTGTGCAGACCACCTTTCGCGAACAGTTTGGCCTGGATCTGCCCCGCTCAACCTACGAACAGGAAGACACGGGCAAGAGCATCCAGCGCGGTAAACTGCGCCCGGGTGATTTAGTGCTGTTCCGCGCCGGCTCCACCGGACGCCATGTGGGCATCTACCTGGGAAATGATAATTTCGTGCATGCATCTACCAGCAGCGGCGTGATGATTTCCAATCTCAACGACGCCTACTGGAAAAATCGCTACCGCGAAGGTCGCCGGGTACTAAGCCGAACGCAAAGCTGATCCCCCTGAAGTCTGTGCAAAACGGTTCTGAACCCCGCTATAAGCGGGGTTTTTTATGGGTAAAGGCTGGCTGCTCCCGGGCTCTTCTCCTTCTTCACCTGGCCCGTTGGAAAACGCCAAAAAGGCCAACACAAAGTAACCTGTTTTCCGTTGAGCCTGACACGCCTGGCTTTAATATTAACTGGCGCTAACTTGTTGCTAATTACAGACGCACAAATATTTATATTCAAAAGCTTTTTGGCAAAACCGACCGTTCTGGTGGTTTGTTTAATTGCGTCCTCGCCGCGCGTACAGGCGAAATAACTGACATAATGCGTTAAAAAACCGAAGCTAATCATAATAATAAGAAGACAAACGGCACTTTCCCGGTATATCCTGCCGGATTGAAACGGCGTCTGTTGTGCAGGACAGCGCAATGACTTAACCGGCACTTTCGGGAGATAAACCCCATGCCACTCTCATCAAGCCTTACGCGGCCACTTCTCAATCCTCGCAAGATTGCCTGCTTCAGCGCGACCCTCGGCTTATTTCTTTTTCTGGCATTTATCATTATCGCGCTGGCCGTTATGCTTCATCGCCGGGCGGACAATCACGATGAAATGGCCAAAAATACCCAGGCCTATGTGCTGACGATGCTCGATGACCTGAAGCGGAAACTGTTGCCGCTACAAACGTCGCCTCGCCCTGCCTGCCCCGCCATAAAAAATGACCTGATTGAGCGCGCCGCCCTGGATGATAATATTCAGGCTATCCTGATGGTTACGCACAATCGGGCATGGTGCTCTTCGCTGGCCGGAGAAACCCAAATCGATATGCGCCAGTTTTCCCCCACGACGGACACCCGCAAGCCGCTTGATATTCAGCTTGCCGCCGCGCCGCTGACGCCTGATAAACCGGTCCTTCACCTCTGGTTGCAGAATGGCGAAGCAGGCAACGGGCTGCTGGTCACGCTAAAGATTAATCTGACGCCCTGGCTACTGTATACCGAGCGGCAGCATGAGATGTCAGGTATAGCTATCGTGACCGGCAAGCGGGCGTTAACCAGCTGGGAACAGCGCGTAACGGCAACCAGTTCGCTGCCCGACGATCCGTCAAAAACCCTGACGCTACCCGGCTATCCTTTACAGCTAAAGCTTTATGGCGGCAGGCTGAATACGGACGATATTACGCTGGTGCTGCTGGCCGGTTTGTTGCTGAGTCTTACCGGCGGCTTTGCCTGCTATGCCCTGCTCACGCTCTTTATCCGGCCGGGCAAGGAGATCCTGCAGGGCATTCGGCGCGGCGAATTTCACGTAGAGTACCAGCCGGTTATTGCCGCGGCGACCGGCCAGGCCTGCGGTCTGGAAGCGCTGCTGCGCTGGACGCATCCCGAAGCTGGCGCCATTCCGCCCGACGTTTTTATCCGCTACGCCGAAAATAAAAATCTGATTGTGCCCTTAACCCGGCATCTGTTCGAACTGGTGGCGCGTGATTGCCATACGCTGCAACATGCCGTGCCGGCCGGCATCAATCTCAACCTGAACCTTTCGCCTGCTCACCTTGGTGATAAAACCTTTTGTCAGGACGTTTTAGCGTGGCTGGAAGCGATGCCTCAGGATCACTTCAGCTACGTTTTTGAAATTACCGAACGGACTATGGTAGAAACCCGCAACGCCCAGTCGGTGTTCGACTGGCTGCGCAGCCAAAATATTCGTATCGCGCTGGATGATTTCGGCACCGGGCACAGTGCCTTAATTTATCTGGAGAAATTCCGTTTTGACTATCTGAAAATAGATCGGGGATTCGTCAAAAACATCGCCCGCGAGTCGTTTTCTTCACCGGTGCTGGATGCAGTGCTGGCGCTGGCGAAAAAACTCAATCTGCTGACGGTAGCTGAAGGCGTAGAAACCGGTGAGCAGGCGCGCTGGCTGCGCCATCGTGGCGTCTGCCATTTTCAGGGCTATTTATTCAGCCGCCCGCGTACGGTGACGCAGCTGATTGATTATTTTCAGCATGAGCCCCGCAGCGAACCGGCTGCCGGATGAGTTATTGCGCTACGCTTTTTAAACGTGCTTCGCTGGCGCATTGCGCAATGCTCTGGCAGGCTGGGGATCGCGCTGCGTTTTTTTATCAGGATCGGATAATAAGATGATTTTTCGCTGGTTAGCTTTGCTGCTGTTCTGCTGCGCCGCGACGACGGCACAGGCTGAAGAAATTCATGAGAGCTACGCTTTTGCCCAGTTGGGCGAGCCTAAATATGCCGTGAACTTCACGCATTTTGACTATGCCAATCCGGCTGCGCCCAAGGGCGGTAGCGCGACGCTTGCTGCTATCGGCACTTACGATAACTTTAACCGTTTCGCCTCGCGCGGCAATCCGGCGCAGGGCACGGACACGCTTTACGATACTCTTTTCGTGAACTCAGAAGACGAAGTGGGCAGCTACTATCCGCTGATTGCCGAATTCGCTCGCTACCCGGATAGCTATCGCTGGGTGGAAGTCACGCTGAATCCCCAGGCGCGTTACCAGGACGGTTCCCCCATCACCGCAGAAGATGTTGCTTTTACCTTCAATAAATTTATGCAGCAGGGCGTACCGCAGTTTCGGGTGTTCTACAAAGGGGTTACGGTCAAAGCCATTGCGCAGCTGACGGTGCGCTTTGAGCTGCCGGTCGGCAACAAAGATATGATGCTTTCGCTGCTTACGCTGCCCGTTTTCCCACAGAGCTTCTGGAAGGATCATAATCTCAGCGAGCCGTTACCTGCGCCGCCGCCCGGCAGCGGGCCGTATCGCGTGACGGCCTATAAAGTCGGTCAGTCCGTGACCTGGTCACGGGTCAAAGATTATTGGGCCGCCAATTTGCCCGTCAATAAAGGCCGTTTTAATTTTGATACGCTGCGCTACGACTACTATCTGGATGACAATGTGGCTTTCGAGGCGTTTAAAGCGGGCGCATTTGACTTTCGTGCCGAAGGCTCCGCCAAAAAGTGGGCCACCCAGTATCGCGGCCGGAATTTCGACAGCCATTACATCGTGAAAGACGAAAAGCCGAATACCGTGGCTACATCTTCAAACTGGCTGGCGTTTAACGTTCAGAAACCTTTGTTTGCCGATCGCCGCGTGCGCGAAGCTGTTTCGCTGGCGTTTGATTTTGAGTGGATGAATAAGGCGTTATTTTACGGCGCTTATAAGCGCACCCGCAGCTACTTTCAGAACACGGACTATGCCGCTACCGGCTATCCCGATGCTAAAGAACTGGAAATTCTGGCCCCCTTTAAGGGCAAAATTCCTGATGAGGTTTTCTCGCAGATTTATCAGCCGCCCCACACCGACGGCAGCGGGTACGATCGCGCTAATCTGCTGAAGGCCACGGCGCTGCTGGAGCAGGCCGGCTGGACGTTGAAAAATCAGCGCCTCGTCAACGCCAGCGGTCAGCCTTTCACCTTTGAACTGCTGCTGCGCAGCGGCGGCAACGATCAGTGGGTGCTGCCTTTTCAGCACAATCTGGCACGTCTGGGCATCAGCCTGGTCATCCGGCAGGTAGACAGCTCGCAATATCTGGCCCGCATGCGAAAAAGCGACTTTGATATGCTGGTTTCGCCTTACCCGGCCATCCCCTACCCCGACAGCAACCTGCAAATTTACTGGTCAAGCGCCTATGTGAATTCCACCTACAACCGGCCGCATGTCGCCAGCCCGGTAATTGACCAGCTGATTGAAAGGATAAATCAGCATCAGAGTGATGAAGCCGCGCTGCTGCCGCTGGGCCGCGCGCTGGATCGGGTGCTGCTGTGGAACTATTACATGATCCCAATGTGGTATGGTGCCAGCGATCGCTATGCGTGGTGGGATAAATTTTCGATGCCCGCCACGCGACCGACTTATTCTTTAGGCTTCGACAGCTGGTGGTATGACGTTAATAAAGCCGCGCAGCTGCCGGCCCAGCGTCGTTAAGGAGAGCAGTTTGGGCGCCTATTTGCTACGCAGACTTCTATTAATCATTCCCACGCTGTGGGCGATTATTACGATTAACTTTTTTATCGTGCAGATTGCGCCGGGCGGCCCGGTCGATCAGGCGCTGGCCAATATCGAATTCGGCCAGACTACCGGGATGCCAGGTGCCGGCAATACGCCGCAAGCGCAGGGACGCAGTGCGCTACACGGCCAGCCCGGAGACAGCCAGTATCGTGGATCGCGCGGGCTGGATCCGGAAGTGGTGGCGGAAATCACCAAACGTTACGGTTTCGACAAGCCGATGTATCAGCGCTACCTGGAGATGCTGTGGAACTATGTGCGCTTCGACTTTGGCGACAGCCTGTTTCGCAGCAGCTCGGTGGTGCAGCTGATTAAAGAGAGCCTGCCGGTTTCCGTCTCGCTGGGGCTGTGGAGCACGCTGATTATCTATCTGGTTTCCATTCCGCTCGGCATCCGCAAAGCCGTGCATAACGGCAGCGCCTTCGATATCTGGAGCAGCTCGCTGATTATTGTCGGCTACGCCATTCCCTCGTTCCTGTTCGCCACGCTGCTGATCGTATTGTTTGCAGGCGGCAGCTATCTGGACTGGTTTCCGCTGCGCGGGCTGGTGTCGGCGCAGTTTGACTCGCTGCCCTGGTACGGCAAGATCACGGACTATCTCTGGCATATTACGCTGCCGGTGCTGGCGACGGTGATCGGCGGCTTCGCCACGCTGACTATGCTGACCAAAAATGCGTTTCTCGACGAAATCCGCAAGCAGTACGTGGTCACGGCGCGGGCCAAAGGGCTGGACGAGAGCAAAATTCTCTACCGTCACGTTTTCCGCAACGCCATGCTGCTGGTGATCGCCGGTTTTCCGGCCACCTTTATCAGCATGTTTTTTACCGGATCGCTGCTGATTGAGGTGATGTTCTCTCTGAACGGGCTGGGCCTGCTGGGCTACGACGCCACCATTCAGCGTGACTATCCGGTTATGTTCGGCACGCTTTATATTTTCACCCTGATCGGCCTGCTGCTGAATATCCTCAGCGATATCACCTATACGCTGGTCGATCCGCGCATTGATTTTGAAGGTCGCTGATGAGCCGATTAAGCCCCGTTAATCACGCCCGCTGGCAGCGTTTTCGACATAACCGTCGTGGCTACTGGTCGCTGTGGATTTTTGCCGTTCTGTTTGTGCTCTGCCTTGGCTCCGAGCTGCTGGCTAACGATAAGCCGCTGCTGGTGCGCTACGATCATCGCTTCTATTTTCCGCTGCTGGTAGACTACAGCGAAACCGATTTTGGCGGCCAGCTGGCGACCAAAGCCGACTACCAGGATCCGTGGCTGAAATCCCGCCTGGATAAGGAAGGCTGGGCCATCTGGGCGCCGATCAAATTTGGCGACGGCACCATCAATTTCGCCTCCAGCGTCCCCTTCCCTTCGCCACCCTCGCTGCAAAACTGGCTGGGCACCGACGCCAACGGCGGCGACGTGCTGGCAAGGATCCTCTACGGCGCGCGTATTTCGCTGCTGTTTGGCCTGATGCTGACGCTGATGTCCAGCGTAGTCGGCGTCATCGTCGGCGCCTGTCAGGGTTATTACGGCGGGCGGATAGATTTGTGGGGTCAGCGCTTTATCGAAGTCTGGTCGGGAATGCCTACGCTGTTTCTGATTATTTTGCTGTCGAGCGTGTTGCAGCCCGGCTTCTGGTGGCTGCTGGCCATTAACGTGCTGTTTGGCTGGATGCAGCTGGTCGGCGTGGTGCGCGCTGAATTCTTACGCGCGCGTAACTTTGACTATATTCGCGCCGCGCAGGCGCTGGGCGTTGGCGACCGGACTATTATGCTGCGCCATATGCTGCCGAATGCGATGGTGGCGACGCTAACCTATCTGCCCTTTATTCTTTGCGGCTCTGTAACCACGCTGACCTCGCTGGATTTCCTTGGCTTCGGACTGCCGATGGGGTCGCCCTCGCTGGGCGAGCTGCTGCTGCAGGGCAAAAATAACCTTCAGGCGCCCTGGCTCGGCATGGCGGCCTTTTTCTCGCTGGCGATCCTGCTGTCGCTGCTGATCTTTATCGGTGAGGCGGTTCGTGACGCCTTCGATCCCAGTAAGGTGCACTGATGTCGTTGCTGACCGTCAAAAACTTAAGCATTGCTTTTCGCCAGGCCGGCGTTGAGCGTCAGGTTGTCGATAATTTGTCGCTGAGCGTCGCAGCGGGGGAAACGCTGGCGCTGGTGGGCGAATCCGGCTCGGGCAAAAGCGTGACCGCCCTGTCGATGATGCGCCTGCTGCCAACGCCGCCGGTGGTCTATCCGCAGGGAGAAATTCTGTTCGCCGGTCAGGACGTGCTGAAGGCAGACGAGCGTACGCTGCGCGGCCTGCGCGGCAACCGTATGGCGATGATTTTTCAGGAGCCGATGGTGTCACTGAATCCGCTGCACGCTATTGAAAAACAGCTGTATGAGGTGTTATCGCTGCACCGTGGCATGCGCGCGGCGGCGGCGAAGGCCGAGATCCTTAGCTGTCTGGATCGCGTGGGCATCCGGCAGCCTGCGAAGCGAATGGGCGATTTTCCGCATCAGCTTTCCGGCGGCGAACGGCAGCGGGTAATGATTGCGATGGCGCTGCTGACGCGGCCTCAGCTGCTGATTGCCGATGAGCCGACCACCGCGCTGGACGTCACCGTGCAGGCGCAGATCCTGGCCCTGCTGAAGGAGCTGAAGCAGGAGATGAATATGGGCCTGCTTTTTATCACCCATAACCTGAACATTGTGCGGCAGCTGGCCGACAACGTTCTGGTAATGCGTGACGGCCAGGGCGTGGAGCGCAACACCAGTCGCCAGCTGTTCAGCGCGCCCGAACATCCCTACACCCGCACGCTGCTGGATGCGGAGCCGGAAGGCAGCCCCGATCCTGTCGACAACGCGGCGCCACCGCTGCTGAAGGTCAGCAACCTCAGCGTCGCTTTTTCCCTGAAAAAGGGCCTGATGCGCCGCGTAGTGGGTGCGCATCAGGCGCTGAAGTCGCTGAGTTTTGAGCTGCGTCCGGGTGAAAGCCTGGGGCTGGTAGGGGAATCCGGCTCGGGTAAAAGCACCACCGGCCTGGCGCTGCTGCGGCTAATCGAGGCCAAAGGCGAAATCTGGCTGGGTGACAGACCGCTGCACCAATGGGATCGCAGGCAAATGCTGCCGGTACGCCGGGAAATGCAGGTGGTTTTTCAGGATCCGAATTCTGCGCTCAATCCCCGGCTGAACGTGCAGCAGATCATTGCGGAAGGTTTGCAGGTGCACCAGCCTGAACTGAGCGCGGAACAGCGCGAGGCGCTGGTGATCCAGGCAATGCAGGAGGTGGGACTGGATGCGGAAACCCGTCATCGTTATCCATCGGAGTTTTCCGGCGGACAGCGACAGCGCATCGCCATCGCACGCGCGCTGATCCTTCAGCCGCAGCTGATCGTGCTGGATGAACCAACCTCTTCACTGGATCGTTCCGTACAAAAACAGATCCTGGCGCTGCTGAAAAAGCTCCAGCGGGATCGTCAGCTGGCCTATATTTTTATCAGCCACGACCTGCGCGTAGTCAGATCGCTGTGCCACCAGGTGGTGGTGCTGCGCCAGGGAGAAGTCGTGGAGCAAGGCGATTGCGAAACTATTTTTACTGCGCCGAAAGCGCACTATACGCAGGAATTGATTGCGCTTGCCTGAGGCCTGGCTCAGGCAGGCATATCTTTAAAGGCTTCGGCAATGCCGACGCCAAAGTTTTTCAGGCGGCAGGTGGTAGCACATTCATCATTACGCGCCACGAACAGGCACGGCTCGCCTTCCCACTCGACCACGGTGCAGTCGAGCTGAATTTCCGCCAGCGCCTCTTTCAGCATCTGCATGATATCCCAGGCCTGTACGCCCTGATGACTGAGCAGGCTCAGGCCTACCAGGTCATCCTCCGCCTCTGTACCACTGAGCGCACGCGGCTCCAGCCGTTTTCCGGCTCCCCAGCGATAGCTTTGCGGCAGGCGATGCACTACCGAATGTTGTAATCTGTTCACCCCTACTCCCCAGCCCGTAGCCATCATCATTTCTGCCTGTTTCCGATCGTGGACATACCCCATCTGCGGGGGCTTAGTACCGTCGGTTCGTGATTTTGTTCTCATTTTTACCGCGTCGGCGCCGTAATAACAATCAATTTTGTTGCACAAAAGTAATTTAAGCCCGGTTATTTTTACAATAAGGCAACATTATAGCCTGTATCAATAGAAAAGCCGGGAAGCGAGGCTTCCCGTTTTGGCGAGGATTAAGCAGGTCAGGCTGTTATGCGGAGGCGGGCGTCAATGTTATTGCAAGCCGCGCTGACGGCTTTTACGCGGGCGCGTGGCGTAAATAAACAGCAGCACGGAAAACGTGGCGCAGATAAAAATGGAGCCAACCATCGGCCAGGCGCTGGTAAAGGTCATCGTTGAGAGCAGCGCGCCGACCAGCGCGCCCACGCCAAAGCGCAGCGTGCCCGCCAGCGAGGAAGCGGTGCCCGCCATATGCGGGAACTCCTCCAAAATCACCGCCATGGCGTTAGAAGAGACCATCGCCACGCAGCCGATAAACATTGCCACGCCAAACACCAGCGGCAGGAAGCCGAGGTTCAGCGCGCTGACCACTACCAGCCAGATACCCATCGTAAACTGGATCAGCAGCCCCAGACGGAACATCGCCAGCGGGCCGAAACGGCGCACGCAGCGGCTGTTCAGCAGCGTCATCAGAAACAGGAAAACCACGTTCAGCGCAAAGTAGTAGCCAAAATCCTGCGGCGAAATATGATTCAGCTCGATATACACGAAGGGGCCGGCGTTAAGGAAAGAGAACATCCCGGCAAAGGAGAAGCCGCTGGCCAGCATATAGCTGAATACGCGCTTATGGCGAAACAGCGACAGAAAGTTGCGCAGCGTGGTGCGCATATTGAATTTTTGCCGCTTATCGTGCGGCAGCGTTTCTTTGATCTGCGTGACCACCAGCAGCGTCGTGACCACGGCGGCCAGCGAAATAGCCCAGAAGATGGCGTGCCAGTTCCACAGCAGCAGCATCCAGCCGCCCAGGATAGGCGCCAGCAGCGGCGCGATGGTGGTGACCAGCATGACAAAAGACATCATGCGCGAAAACTCCTCTTTCGAGTAGCTGTCGCGCATCAGGGCGCTGATTACCACGCTGCCCGCCGCTGCCGACAGGCCGTGCAGCAAACGCATAAAGATCAGCTGATCGATGGTTTGCGCCAGCGCGCAGGCAGCCGCCGCGACGGCGAAGATCAGCGTGCCCACGGCTATCACCGGCTTGCGGCCAAAGCTGTCGGCCAGCGGGCCATAGATTAACTGCCCCAGCGCGAAGCCCAGAATATAGAGGTTCAGCGTCATCTGCACGCTGCCGGCCGACACGCCAAATTCGCGGGCGATTTGCGGAAGCGCAGGCAAATACATGTCGATCGACAACGGCATTAGCATAGCCAGCAGGCCAAGAATAACCACCAGTCCCGCCGACGAGTTCTTTTCCTTACGCATCCCTGTTTCCTTATTTTAATTCTGCGGGCAGCCTCACGCTGGCGATCTCTTCCACCGTCAGGGCGCGATACTCGCCCGGCTCCAGTGCCTCATCCAGCACGATATCGCCAATACGCTCACGATGCAGCGCCACCACGTGGTTACCCACCGCAGCGAACATCCGTTTTACCTGGTGATAGCGCCCTTCACTGATGGTCAGCCGTACCTGATTTTCACTGATGACTTCCAGGCTGGCCGGTTTAGTGAGATCTTTTTCGTTATGCAGCTGCACGCCTGTGGCAAACTGCTCCGCCGTGTCGTCGGCCAGCGCATTTTCCAGCGTCACCAGGTAGGTTTTCTCACAGTGATGGCGCGGCGAGGTGATGCGGTGCGACCACTGGCCATCATCGGTCATCAGCACCAGACCGGTCGTGTCGATATCGAGCCGCCCTGCCGCGTGCAGT
The DNA here is from genome assembly GCF_003937915.1 of Erwinia sp. 198. GTDB lineage: Bacteria > Pseudomonadota > Gammaproteobacteria > Enterobacterales > Enterobacteriaceae > Erwinia > Erwinia aeris. Next base: position 248,861 of record NZ_RHUM01000003.1, read on the forward strand.
TTATACGCGGTTGGCTCTTCCAGAAAATAGAGCACCGTTGGATGATCCGGATCGTCGGTGGAGCAGACGTAGCCCTGCGGCTTGTTCAGCATAAAATAGCGCGGGCCGATCTGCAGCCGTAACGGATTGCCGTCATATTCCACTTCGCTTTCCGGGCTGAGCTTAAAAGCCCCTTCGCGCACCACTTCCCCATCAACCGTCACCTTACGCGCGCGTAGCTCACGGGCGGCAATCGCCCGGCTGACTTCCAGCTGCTGAGATAAAAATTTATCAAGTCGCATTAAATCTGCACTGCCTGTTTCAATGAATGAATTCACCGTTCCTGTAGGGAACGTCAGAAGAGAGTAACAGCAGAAGTATATCGGGAGTTGCGGCTCAGGCACAGAGGCGCGCGCGCACGGAGCGGACTTTCGTGGCATAATGCGGCTTTGCTCGCGGATTTCATCATGTCCTTTACCCTGCGCCCCTATCAACAGGAAGCCGTTGACGCCACGCTCAGCTACTTCCGTCGCTCTCACCAGCCCGCCGTGATTGTCCTGCCGACCGGCGCGGGCAAAAGCCTGGTGATCGCCGAACTGGCGCGGCTGGCGCGCGGACGCGTGCTGGTACTGGCGCACGTCAAAGAGCTGGTGGCGCAGAACCACAGCAAATATCAGGCTTACGGCCTGCAGGCCGATATCTTTGCCGCCGGTCTGCAAAAGAAAGAGAGCCGCAGCAAGGTAGTATTCGGCAGCGTACAGTCGGTGGCCCGCAACCTTGCGCAGTTCGACAGCGAGTTTTCGCTGCTGATTGTGGATGAGTGTCACCGCATCGGCGACGCCGAAGACAGCCAGTACCAGCAGATCCTCAACCATCTGCGCCAGCGCAATCCGCAGCTGCGTCTGCTGGGCCTGACCGCCACGCCTTATCGCCTGGGCAAAGGCTGGATCTATCAGTTTCACTATCATGGCATGGTGCGCGGCGACGAGCGCGCGCTGTTCCGCGACTGCATCTATGAGCTGCCGCTGCGCTATATGATTAAACATGGCTTTCTGGTGCCGCCGGAAAGGCTGGATATGCCGGTGGTGCAGTACGATTTCAGCCGCCTGACGGCCAAAGAAAACGGCCTGTTCAGCGAGGCCGATCTCAACCTTGAGCTGAAGCAGCAGCAGCGTATTACGCCGCATATCATTCAGCAGATCGTTGAGTTTGCGCAGGATCGTCAGGGCGTGATGATTTTTGCCGCCACGGTCGAGCATGCCAAAGAGGTACTGGGTCTGCTGCCCGACAGCAAGGCGCTGATCAGCGCCACCACGCCCGCCGCCGAGCGCGATGCGCTTATTACCGCCTTTAAAGCGCGCGAGCTGCGCTACATGGTTAACGTGGCGGTCTTGACCACCGGCTTTGACGCGCCGCACGTCGATCTTATCGCCATTCTTCGCCCTACGGAATCGGTCAGCCTGTATCAGCAGATTGTCGGACGCGGGCTGCGGCTGTGCCCTGGCAAAACCGACTGCCTGATCCTGGACTACGCGGGTAATCCGCACGATATCTTTACGCCGGAAGTGGGCGCGCCCAAGGGCAAAAGCGACAATAAACCGGTGCAGGTTTTCTGCCCGGCCTGCGGCTTTGCCAATACGTTCTGGGGCAAAACCACCGCCGACGGCACCCTCATTGAGCACTTTGGCCGCCGCTGCCAGGGCGTAATGGAAGACGACGACGGCGAGCGCGAGCAGTGCGACTTCCGCTTTCGCTTTAAAAGCTGCCCGCACTGCAACGCCGAGAACGATATCGCCGCCCGACGCTGTCATCAGTGTGACGCGGTGCTGGTCGATCCCGACGATATGCTGAAGGCGGCGCTAAAGCTGAAGGATGCGCTGGTGCTGCGCTGTGCCGCGATGGTGCTGGAAAACGGTCGTGATGAGAAAGGCGAGTGGCTAAAGGCGCGCTATTTCGATGAGGAAGCAACCGAAGTGAGCGAGCGCTTCCGCCTGAGCACGCCCGCCCAGCGCAAAGCCTTCGAGCAGCTGTTTATGCGGCCGCATCAGCGCGCGCCCGGGGTGCCGCTCGGCTGGGAAAACGCGGCGGATATCGTGGCGATGCAGCCGCTGCTGCGCCATCCCGATTTTGTCGTCGCCCGCAAACAGCGCAATTTCTGGCAGATCCGTGAAAAAGTGTTCGATTATCAGGGCCGTTTTCGACGCGCTAATGAAATCCGTTAAGGCACGCGGTGTTTAATGCGTTGCCCGCGCCGGCCTTGCCTGCTACAATACGCCCCGCTTTTGCCGCTGGCGAAAGCTGAACAATCCAACCTGTTGCTGGGTCGCCTGTAGCAGGATAATTACTTAGAAAGAGACTGAACAATGTTCACTATCAATGCAGAAGAACGTAAAGAGCAGGGTAAGGGTGCGAGCCGCCGCCTGCGTACAGCTAACAAATTCCCGGCCATTATCTATGGCGGTAACGAAGCAGCTGTTGCTATCGAACTGGATCACGACTACGTGATGAACATGCAGGTTAAGCCTGAGTTCTACACCGACGTGCTGACTCTGGTTGTTGACGGCAAAGAAACTAAAGTAAAAGTGCAGGCTGTACAGCGTCACCCGTTCAAGCCAAAACTGCACCACATCGACTTCGTTCGCGCTTAATTGCCGACCGATCTCTTTGTGAAGAAAACGCCGCTTAATGCGGCGTTTTTTTATGGGCGTTGGTCAGCAGCGGGCATCCCTGCCGCTGCGCTTATTTGCCGCCGCTGCGACGCTGTAGCTGGTCACGCAGATTAGGCGGCGTGCCTTTGATGGTCAGCGTATCGGTAGCCGGATCCCAGAAAATGCGCTCGCCCAGCAGCATGGCGTCAAAGTTAATGGTCAGCCCGCCGCCGCTGCCAGCGAATTTTGTCAGCTGGCGCAGCGTGCTGCGATCCGCCGGGAAGCTCTCTTCCAGCTCGTAACCCTGCTCCTGGGTAAAATCCTGAAAGGTTTTTTCGCCCAGCGGTGCCAGCTCTTTCGACAGGCCTTCCAGCTCGATCTCTTCGCCCGACTGCAGCTGTTCGTTGCAGTAACTGTAAACCTGCTGACGATAGTTCTGACGCTCATTTTTATCCAGCGCCGCCTCCGCACAGTAGTCGTCCACCGCCTGAAGCAGACCACGGTTCTGCGCTTTGGTGTCCAGGCCCACGCTGGCACCAAGGAAATCCATAAAGAAGTCGGCGACCTTGCGCCCTACTCTGCCACGCAGAAAGGTCAGGTAGCGAGTTGATTCCGGATTGGTTTCCCATTCGGTCAGATCGATACGCGCCACGATATCCGCATGGTTAATATCCAGATAGTGGGTGGTGCTGATATCCAGTTCTTCGTTAACGCGCATGCTGTTCTGGCTATTCAGCACCGCAACCAGCAGATACTCCACCGCCAGATAGCGATAGTGGGCAAACAGCACCACGCCGCCGTCCGCAAAGGGATACTTAGCGAGTTCGTCGCGTAAACGTCCGGTCGCCGCGCGGCTGAAGGCCAGAAAATCATCCTGGCCCTTCCGGCAGTTGCGCAGCGCGTCGGCCAGCTCGCTCTCTTCATTAAACAGGCCGTAAGCCTTGCTTTTGGCGCTGTAGACGCGATGCAGCTCCTCCATCATCGCCGTAACCGGGCCATTGGCCGGCAGCAGCGACTCCCGCAGCACCAGCTCCAGCGTCTGCTCGTCACGCTTAATCATCTGATGAAGGGCAATCTGCTCGATATCCAGACTCATGTAAACTCTCCTTTAAACTTAAGCGCGTATTCAATCACCGAGCGTGGTCGGGATCAACAGGCAACAACATTAACCTTTTCCAGATGATAAAATTGCAGAAAGAATCGCGCTTTTACGGTAAGATGCCGCCTTTTAATAATCGATAAATTTGACGCTATGCCACAATCATCCCGTTACAGCGACGACCGCGTGGAAAAACTCCTCGCCGAAATGGTCAACGTGCTTGAAAAAGACAAGGCGCCCACCGATCTCTCTTTGATGGTGCTGGGCAATATGGTGACTAACCTGCTGAACACCAGCGTTGCTCCGGAGCAGCGCCGCGCGCTTGCGCGTTCATTTGCCGAGGCGCTTCAGGCTTCGGTACGTGAAGATAAAGCACACTGATGTGATCCCGCTATGGTAACAAGTCAGCCGCGCTACCGTGATAAAGTCTCCCAGATGATTGGCTGGGGGCATTGGTTCGCCCTGTTTAACATTATCTTTGCCCTTATCCTGGGTAGTCGCTATCTGATTGTTGCCGACTGGCCTGCCTCGCTGGTCGGGCGTATCTATGCGTTTACCAGCTGGACAGGCCATTTTAGCTTTATTGTTTTCGCCGCCTACCTGCTGATTGTTTTTCCCCTGACGTTTGTGGTGATGTCGCAAAGACTGCTGCGCTTTCTTTCCGCCATCATCGCCACCACCGGGCTGACACTGCTGCTTATCGACAGCGCGGTGTTCGCCCGCTTCCACCTGCACCTTAACCCGGTCGTCTGGGAGCTGGTGGTCAATCCCGATCAAAGCGAAATGGCGCGTGACTGGCAGCTGATGTTTATCAGCGTACCGGCTATTTTCCTGGTCGAGATGCTGTTCGCCACCTGGAGCTGGCAAAAGCTGCGCAGCCTGAACCGCCGCAGCTTTGGCAAGCCGCTGGCCGTGCTGTTTATCGTCACGTTCTTCGCCAGCCATTTAATGTATATCTGGGCCGATGCGAACTTCTATCGCCCTGTCACCATGCAGCGTTCCAACCTGCCGCTCTCTTATCCGATGACGGCCCGCCGCTTTCTGGAGCGCCACGGCCTGCTGGATGCGCAGGAGTATCAGCGCCGGCTGGTGCAGCAGGGTAATCCGGAGGCGCTTTCGGTCGCCTATCCGCTGAACGATATTACTTTCCGCGATGGCGGCACCCGCAGCAATCTGCTGATCGTCACCGTGGACGGGCTGAACGAGGCCACGATGCCGAAACAGCTGCCGCATCTGGCCCGGTTCGCTCAGGATAACGTGCGTTTTACGCAGCATTTTAGCGCCGGCAGCCAGGCCGACAGCGGCCTGTTCGGCCTCTTTTACGGTATTTCGGCAGGCTATATGGACGGCGTGCTCTCTTCGCGCGTGCCTTCGGCGCTGACGGATGCGCTGGCGAAACAGGGTTACCAGTTTGGCCTGTTTGCCAGCGACGGCTTTGCTTCGCCGCTCTATCGTCAGGCGCTGCTGGCAGACTATTCGCTGCCCACTTCAGAAATCCAGTCCGATGCACAGACCGTTGCACAGTGGCAACGCTGGCTGGAAACGCAGAAAACGAAAGGCGCGCCCTGGTTCTCCTATCTTTCTTTGTCCGGCGGCAAAAATGCTGGCGTGGCGAAAGAAGCGGCACGGCGCTACGCGCGCAGTGCGGCAGAAGTGGATGTGCAAATCCAGAACGTGCTCGCCACGTTACAGGAGAAAGGCCTGCTGGATAATACGGTGGTGGTGATCACGGCACAGCATGGCGTGGCGCTGAACGACGATGACGATATGGGTAACCGTGCAAACCTACAGGTGCCGCTGGTGATCCACTGGCCGAATACGCCATCGCAGCAGATTGATAAGCTGACCAGCCATCAGGATATTATGACTACGCTGATGCAGCGGCTGCTGCACGTGCGCACGCCGGCTTCTGATTATTCGCAGGGCGAAGATCTGTTTGCCGTGCGCCGCAGCCATAACTGGGTAACCAGTATGCATGACGGCCAGCTGGTGGTAACCACACCAAACCTGACGCTGGAGCTGAACAGCAACGGCAGCTATACCGCCTGGGATGCTCAGGGCCAGCGGTTGAAAGATCACAAGCCGCAGCTGACGCTGCTGTTGCAGGTGCTGACGGAAGAGAAACGCTTTATCGCTAACTGAGGCGCGGGTTTTAAAATTATTGCCCGCTCCCTGCTCTGCGTAAACCAGACGGCAACTTTGGCTATTTTCATAGCAGTCAACGTGTTAGCCGCTTGCAATCGTAGCGAATTTGCGTACTATTAGCTCACGCGTCGGCACGTAGCGCAGCCTGGTAGCGCACCGTCATGGGGTGTCGGGGGTCGGAGGTTCAAATCCTCTCGTGCCGACCAAATACATATTCTGTCAGTACCGGTTACTGATGGAAACCCCGCAAGAACCCGCATTCTCTTTGAGCTTGCGGGTTTTTTGTTGTCTGTAGGTAGCAGGATTTAGCGTATACAAATGGAGCAAGAGCTCTTCTTTTTAAGCCATAGCCTACTGAAGAAGAAAAGATCGGCTTGGTGGCTATATGAGACAGATCTTCAACGGCAAGCCCATGCTGTTCAGATCTGAACAACCCGACTACCTGGAAGATGACCACAGTCTCATCGAGAGCCATTTTATATCTTTATTTTTTTACATAATGCAATATTGAGGGTGTTTTCTGGATAAACATCAGGCCCGGATGAAATCGGGCCTGAAAGAAGCTACCGGGAGTGACAATTTTTTTTACAGAATGCCAATATTATCTTATAAAAAATACCTGCAAGGGCGAAGTCTGTCAGAAGAATTGCCGGGAAATAAACACTCTCCGGGTCTTTCACTCCGATACAATCTGAAATTTTAAACCAAAAATCCAATTGATTTTCAGACATTGGATAAGGGGGGTGGATAAATTTTAATGACAAAAGAAATAATACGCAGAAAAGTATAATTTTTATAGCGTCACGGACATGTTTTGCCATCAGCGATTACCTCTATATAGCCGTCAATCTCTATTTTTGTATCAGGAATATATTCTTTTTTAGTATCTATCAATATGCCGCTTACTCTTAAATCTCTCCAGATTAATGATAGTGGTTTCCAGGCTGTAGTGCATTACAGATCCCAGGATCATTTTGGCCTTGATGGCAGTGATATTTTAAACGCTAAATTTAGCTCTTTTCGCTTATTCCATATCTGGTTTGTCCTCCAAAGGTGCAACAAGTTTGGTTTTAAGCCCTTCATGACAAATATGGAGGCTACAGTAAAGATCGCTGGTGGACGAGATGAATAACAGAAATAGGAAATTTATGGTCATAGTGGTGCTGGCAGGTTTCACCTTACTTAGTTATTTACTATGGATATCTATACGGCCGGTTAAAATTATCGCCGTCCATCAAAGGAGTAGTCATTTTAGTGATGTACTGGTGAAAAACTTTCCTGTTACTGATAAAGGAAAAATAGCATGGTGGTTAGAAAATAAGGAAATGCTAAAAAATAAATATAAGCTCCCCAACTCCGACTCAGATGGTTCTTTTTACATTACCTTCTGGTTATTTGTTGATGGCTACAAAAAAGAGGGTAAATATGACAGGCTGTGCTTCACAGACATGAAAAAAGAGAATAATTGCATTGATAAAAATGCCGTTTTTTTCCGTAGAAGATGGCAGAGAAGGTTCCGTAATATTTACCCTTTACAACGGAACATATCGGATGGAAAAAAACGGTAAAATCGTTAAAGTTCAGCGTCAATGATTCCACCGCTATCCATATACTTTTTTAAACAGAGCAGCACTCTTCAGACTCTTCCCGATAAAGAATGGTCTTGTTGCCTCCACGTATCACTGCCCTAAGACGGCAAAATACCTATAGCGATGATGAAATTAATCCCGCACGGCTCTGCTGCGTTTGATTTTTCTTCCTGCACTCCCCGTGCAGCCGCCTTAGCTCCACATCATCGTACGTTAAGCCAGACCCGGCGGCTCTCTTTGTTATAAGAAAATCCTGACATATTAATTTCATTAACTGAATGATATCTTTGAGGATCCCTGAGCCACCGTGACTGATAGCAGCGGCCAGCTATACGGGCGGTTACACCAGTGGCCAGGCACAGGGAAAACTAAAGCGGTTTTAACTCTCATTATTTCAGGAAAACTGACTATGACGGTGAAGATAAGCGGCAAGAATATCCAACGGCACGTGGCCATTTTTAACTGTGCTGAACAGGGACACGTCAACCCGACCCTGGGGCTGGTCAAAGCACTGGTCGCGCGGGGCTACAGGGTCAGCTATACCACCTCGCCAGAGTTTTCCTCTCTTGTCGCTTCCTGCGGCGCCACGCCGGTTTTGTTTGAACCCACTTTTACCAAAGAACAGCCACGACCAGAGGATATGGGCTACGTTGTCCGCGAGCTGGCGCAGGAAGCACAGGCGACCTGCCGCCCTTTGCTGGCGGCCTTTGAGAACGACCGGCCCGACATTATCGCCTACGGCCCGCTTAGCTGGCTGGGCAAGATATTCGCCCATCTTTGGCAAGTTCCGGCCATCAGCCTTAATCCTACCCACGTCAGCTATCAGGGGCAGTCTGAGGAGTGGCTGGGCCTGTCGGGCGAAGAGTGGCCCTGCATACCGATTCTGGAAAAAATGCTGCATGACAATAACCTGAGCGTGGATCTTCGTGCCATCCTGGCCGCCCGCGATACTGCCATTGCCTTTATTCCGCGCTCTTTTCAGGAAAAACCCGACACTATTCCCCCTGGCGTAACCTTTGTCGGGCCAGAGATCAGGCCGGTAACCACGCAGCCTGGCTGGAAACCCGACTCAGCAGGACGGCCGATTGTCGCCATTTCGCTGGGCTCCGTTTATACCCATCAGACCGCTTTTTTCCGCGCCTGCATTCAGGCCTTCGCCAATAGCGAGTGGCATGTCGTTATGGCTATTGGCCGCTATGTGGATCCCGCGCAGCTGGGAGCTCTGCCTGCCAATATTGAAATTCACCGTCAGATAGCTCAGCTTGAGGTGCTACAGGCGGCAAGCCTGTTTATCACCCATGCCGGGATGAACAGCCTGATGGAGGCCGTTTATTTCGGCGTGCCGGTGATAGCCGTGCCTCAGCAGGCTGAACAGCGCCTTAATGCCCGGCGCGTTGAGGCGCTTGGCTTAGGAAAATATTTACCTCGCGAGACTCTTTCAGCCGCCAGCCTGCTTGCGGCCTCGCAGCAGATAAGCGCCGATCCGGCCTGTCAGAAAAACCTGGCCGCTCTACAGCAAGAAATTTATCAGGCAGGCGGCGCCAGCGCTGCGGCAGACGTATTCGATCGGATCCTGGCAGCAGGTCAGCGCGCTGCCTGACTGGTTTACACATTGCTGACGGCTGCCGCAAAGGCCTGACCAGGCAATCTGCCGGGCCTTTGGGCTGCCGTGAATAGAGTACTGTTTTAAACGCAGCCGGGAGCTGAAAATGACGCTGATAAACGCAGCCGTAGTTCGTGAAAAAGGCGGGGATTTTCTTATTGAGGAACTCATCCTTGATGATCTACGCCCGCATGAGGTTTTGGTCAACGTAGTAGCTTGTGGTGTTTGTCACTCGGATCTGGTTATCCGCGATCAGGAGTATCCGGTGCCGCTGCCGATGGTGCTGGGTCATGAGGGCGCAGGAATTATTGAAAAGGTGGGCAATGCCGTTACGCACGTCCAGCCCGGCGACCATGTAGTGATGAGCTTTGGCGCCTGTGGCGTCTGCCGCAATTGCCTGGCAAAAAAACCTTTTTATTGCCTGACGTTTTATGAGCAAAATTTTAAAGGCAGCCGAATGGACGGCAGCCACTGCCATCATACTCATGATGGCGAGCCTGTCGGCGGCTCTTTTTTTGCGCAAAGCGCTTTCAGTAACTTCGCGCTGGTGCCTGAAACCAACGTCATCAAAATCCGCAAGGATGTGCCGCTGGAGCTGATGGGGCCGCTTGGCTGTGGCATCCAGACGGGAGCAGGCGCAATAATCAACGTCCTGCAACCTGAGCCTGGCTCCTCTGTCGCTATTTTCGGAGCCGGTGCGGTTGGTCTTTCAGCCGCGCTTGCCGCTATAGCGCTGGACGTTGCGACGGTCATAATGATTGATATCAATGCCGAGCGCCTCGCTTTTGCCAAAACGCTGGGGGTGAGCCATACCATCAACAGTTTGGAGCAGGATCCTGTCACGGCGATTAACGCTATCCTCAGCCATGGCGTAGACTATTCGCTTGAATGTACCGGGCGCCCGGCCGTTTTCAGGCAGGCAGTTGAGGCATTAAGCACGCCCGGCGTATGTGGATTACTTGGCGCCGCACCGCTGGGTACCGAAGTTACTCTGGATATGAGCACGTTGCTGTTTGGCCGGACGATACGCGGCATCGTCGAAGGAGAAAGCGTACCGGCCGAGTTTATTCCGCAGCTTATTGAGCTGTGGCATGACGGAAAATTTCCTTTTGAAAAGCTAATCAAACTGTATGACTTTACTGATATCAACAAAGCGGTAAAGGCAGCCGAAAGCGGCAGCGTAATCAAGCCTGTTCTCAGGATGATCCGATAGCCCCTCTTTATATCGTCTGTTTTCCTGCTGCTGAAGATAAGCGCGTTGACGCTGTTTTCCCGCTGCTGAAAACAGACGTCTTGCCGCGCGCTTGTGCCCGTTCACTGCCAGATGACTGGCTGCTCACCAGCGACGTCGCCGCAAAATATAGCCTTCTCTAAACCTTCAAACTATGTAAAAAGTGTGATGACGATCACTTTCGGATTGAATTTTATGCGGTCGGCTCTAGAATGACGCGTTTTGAGTTTTGCGGAGCAGAAGCCTATGACTGATATGAACACCGTTACCGTTTCACGCAAAGTTGCCTGGTCACGCGTTCTGGCTTTGGCTGTTGCTGCGTTTATCTTTAATACCACGGAATATATGCCTGTCGGCCTGCTCTCCGATATCGGCCACAGCTTCGGCATGGAGTCGGCGCAGGCGGGCATTATGCTGACTATCTATGCGTGGATTGTGGCGCTGATGTCGCTGCCGCTGATGCTGATGACCAGCAATACCGATCGGCGCGTGCTGTTGATTGCGATCTTTGGCCTGTTTACCTTTAGCCATGTGCTGGCCTTTTTCGCCTGGAGCTTCGACGTGCTGCTGCTGAGCCGCGCGGGCGTAGCGCTGGCCCATGCGCTGTTCTGGTCTATCACCGCATCACTGGCGGTCAGGCTGGCCCCGCCGGGTAAAAGAGCGCAGGCGCTGAGCCTGATTGCGACCGCTACCGCGCTGGCTTCCGTGCTGGGCCTGCCGCTGGGCAGAATTATCGGTCAGGCCTTCGGCTGGCGCAGCACCTTCCTGGCCATTGGCGTCGGGGCTTTAGTGCTGCTGGGTCTGATTTTAAAAATTATGCCGCGCGTGCCGTCGGAGCATACCGGCTCGCTGAAAAGCCTGCCGGATCTGCTGCGCCGCCCTGCGCTGGTGGGCCTTTACGTGCTGGCCGTCGCCGTGGTGACCGCGCACTTTACCGCGTTTACCTACATTGAACCTTTTGTCGAGAAAGTAGCCGGCTTTGACCAAAGCTTTGCCACGCTTCTGCTGCTGATTTTTGGTATTGCGGGCATTACCGGCAGCATTATTTTTGGCAAGAGCGGCGAAAAACGCCTGTCGCCGCTGCTGACCGGCTCTATCGCACTGCTGTCGCTTTGCCTGCTGCTGCTGGCGGCGGTTGCGGCCAGCAAGGCCGGCCTGATTGCGCTGGGGCTGTTCTGGGGCATGGCCTTTATGATGATCGGCATGGGAATGCAAATGAAAGTGCTGACGCTGGCACCGGACGCCACCGATGTCGCTATGGCGATGTTCTCCGGCATATTTAATATTGGTATCGGCGCAGGCGCGCTGTTGGGCAATAAGGTTAGCCTGGATCTTTCCATGTCCTCAGTGGGCTATATCGGCGCTATACCTGCCGTCGCGGCGCTGGGACTGGCGGTGGCGATCTTCCGCAAGACGAAAGAGCAGCCGTCCCCCCATGAAGGCAGCGTGATCACCGAAGTGAAATAAACTCAGGGCGCAGTAATCTGCGCCCTTTTTTACGGCTGCTGCGGCGCACTGCCAGCAACCACCCTGCCGTTCGCGCTTAGCCGTTAGGCAGCACCTTCTTTTTCTCCCTGAACAGAATAAGGTTCCTCAGCGTATCTCTGACGGCCGGTTCAATATATTTAGTGATCAGCCAGGCAACCAGATAAAGCGCGGCTACTACCGCTATCGGCATAAAGCCCATCACGTAATCGCTGCTGATATGACGCTCCAGCTTCCTTAAGGTAGCGATCAGCATGTTTTCATGCAGCAGATAGATGGTGTAGCTGATAAAGCCGGTGAGCGTCAGGAACCTGCCTGACAGCATGCGTTCTACGAGCCGGCTATAAAAGCTGACGATAAAAAGCGCCAGCATTAGCAGCAGCGGTAAAATAACGATATAGCCATTGTTTTTGATGTAATAACTGAAGTTGATCAGTACCGCCACCAGCACCAGGGCGTAATGGAATTTGGCGTCGCGCTGATGCAGCCGTTCATACACCAGGCAACCGATCATAAACCACGAGTAGTGGATAAAGCCGAACTTGGAGATAAAATCCGCAATGGCCGGATGACCAATCATTTTAAAGGCGGAGGCGCCCGCTACCAGAAACATCGGCACCAGCAGCGAAGGCAGGCAGTATTTTCTGCCCAACGTAAAGTAGACGGCACCGATAAAGATATAAAACGCGGCTTCAACGTAAAGCGACCAGAACGATCCTTCCAGCGGTTTGACGGACATACCGGTCAAATACTGGAGTATCTCCGGGCTGATAAAAGTCAGGCCCGGAATGGCATTGGCCGGATGCGGCACGCCGAGCGGTCTTTCGCTAAATAAGCTGGCCGTAGCGAAGATCAGTAGCGTCACTATCAGCATGGCCGGGAAGAGCCGCAGCCAGCGCTTAAACATAAAGTTTATAAAGCTTTTTGATTTATCCAGGGTCATAAAAATAACGAACCCGGAAATCATAAAGAACAGCGGTACGCCCAGATAGCCCCAGGCGAATAAAGGAAAATCCTTAGTAAACGAAACGTATCCCAGATATTCAGGCCATCTGGCCCAGGCATGAAAGCCGATCACCAGCAGTATTGCCAGTCCTCGCATTCCATCCAGGTGTTTTATTCGCGTTTCCATGGTGACCTCTGATAACCTAAAACAACAAAAGCGGCACCATAGCACTCATAAACAACACTTAACACATGAGAGGAGTCTTAGAAAAGGAGATGGCAGAGCAACCGCACGTGGAAGAAACAGGGTTGCGATAAAATCACCTTAATTTTAAATAACTTACAAATAACAGCAAAACTAAACGCAAGTCGTCGCCTCTTACCGGAAAGTTCTGAAAAAGCGCCACCTGACTGTAAACGTTTACAACCCACCCTTTTTGTCCGCCTTTCTGCTCGTTCAGATAGCGAAAATAACCATTTTCGCCGCTTTAATATCCCGCTGATTAATTATTATCAGAAATTCTCAACTAATGGTTACTGAGATACCAGCCAGAGCAAGCAGTATTGTGGGTTAGCGCTGATACAGGCTTGTACAGCTTCTTACCCCCTTCAGGGGAGCAAAGTTCAGAGTTCAGGCCAGCGTTTTCAACGCGCTGTGGCGATCCTGAGACCGATTATAAATCGTTAGAAAGTAGCTAATTTATTTTAAATGCCTTAACCAGAAAGCCGCTGAGGAAGCGCCTCCGCCATAAAGCACACTTCTCCCCGGCCCGGTTGGCATTAGCCTTAATCTTAAAGCCAGACGCTGCAACAAAACTGTCATCTTCCTGACATAGGCTGAACCTACACTTTTGAGGCAGTAACAGGTAACCCAATGGCAATCATTAAGGCAAGAAATTACAGGGACGCTGAAGAGATGCTGCAGTCCGGTATCAGCAAGGTCGAACTGGCCTATGACATTGACAGCGATGATTTTTTTCGGTTCGCCAGCCACTGGTGCGATCGCGGCGCGAAGATTTCCCGCGGCAATAAGCACTTTGTTGTTTCATTGAAAGGGCTGCACATTCCTCCCAATAAGTAACCTGCGCCGCGCTTTACTCCCGGTACGCTAACCTGCTTAAATTCTCTTTTTTGATTAACAGGCAGAAAAAATGCGTTCTGATTGGCTCAACAGACCGGCACAAAGCGAACCGGCGCTTTTGTCGGGCGCCACCTTGCCCAAAGATCGGTTTTTAACCGCGTCCGTTAGTTCACGTCTGGCAGAACATTCTGATGTTCTGCTGGTACAGGCTCGCTACGATCTGGCTTATTACAGCGACCAACTGTTCACCGACTACCGCCTGCCCTTCCCTGCTCACCTGCATAAAGCCGTGGCGAAACGCCAGGCGGAATACCTTGCCAGCCGCCTGTGCGTGCGTGCGGCGCTGCGTCAGTTTGGTTTTAACGATTTTCTGCTGACTAACGATGCCGACCGCGCGCCGGTCTGGCCAGAAGGAATAATGGGTTCACTTTCGCATACCCGCGCCTGCATTAGTCTGCTGCTGGCCGATAAGGCGACGGGAAAGCAGCCCGGCGTGGATTGTGAAGAGATTATGCGGCCCGAAGCGGCGGAAGAGATGCGTGAGATGATTATTAACGAGCGCGAGTACGGCATTTTACAGAGCAGCGGCGTGCCCTTCGCGACCGCGCTCACCGCCGCTTTTTCCCTCAAGGAGAGTCTGTATAAGGCGCTGTTCCCGCTTTTCCGCCAGTTTATGCATTTCAACGAAGCGGAAATCATCGCTTGCCGGGCAGGACTAACCGGCGTCACGCTGCGGCTGAACCGGGCCTTATCGCCACGCTTTCCCGTCGGCACGCTGTTTACCGGCTGCGTGGCGCTGGCTGAAGGGCAGCTGACCAGCTGGGTCATCGTCACGTAGGCGACCAATAAGCCCGCTGGCCCATATTAAGCCACAGCCGGCCTGAGTGACGGCAAGCCGCCGTCGGCGGACTAATCGGTACCGGTACGCTTTACTGCATCCAGCGTAGCCCGATCGCGCGCTTCCCCGATCAGCTCGCCTAGTTTTCCCTCACGCATTTCCAGCAGCCTGTCGGCGTGCAGAAAATAGTGGTCGTCATGGCTGATGGCGACAACGGTTTTGCCCATCTCTTTCAGCCACGGCAGCAGCTCGCGGTAGAAGATGCGGCGGAAATGCGGATCCTGATCGGCGGCCCATTCGTCCAGCAGCAAAATATCGCGCTGCTCCGCCGTAGCAAGCAGCATCGCCAGACGCTTGCTCTGCCCTTTGGACAGTTTAAGGTTCAGCACCCGGTTGCCTTCCAGCTTGAGTTTATCCTGCATATGCAGGCGCTCCAGCCACAGCTGTACCTGAGCCGGATCGGCTGGCTCGCCGCTGGCGTCGATCAGGCGGTCAAACAGATGAACATCGGTAAAGATAGCGGAGAAAAGGCGTCGATAGTCCGCCATCTCCGTTGCCGCCACCGGTACACCGTCCAGCAGGATTTGCCCTGATACCGGCTGGTACAGTCCGGTCAGCAGCATCGCCAGCGTGGATTTGCCGCTGCCGTTGCCGCCGATCAGAAAGACCAGCTCGCCGCGTTTTAGCGTCATGTCGATCGGGCCGACGGCAAAGCCGCCGTCGCCATAGTGAAACACCACATCGCGCAGCTCCAGGGTTTGCCACGCGCGCGCGGCGGCGGGCTGCTCAAAGCTTTCCTGGTAAGCCGCCAGCCTGAAGGTATGGAGCTTGTTAAAGGCGACCTGGGCGCTCAGCAGCGTAGGCAGCGCGCCGACGGCGGAAAGCAGCGGCGTGCGCAGAAACAGCAGCGTAAGCGAATAGGTCGCCGCCACCGCCGTATTCGCCCAGCCCAGGCCGTTAGCCATAAAGAAGACCAGCCCGATGGCGCCCAGCATCATAATATTCGACCAGTTCACCGCGCTGAGATGAAAAGTATCGGCGCGCACAATATGGTGGCGCCAGGCGCGAGCGTCTTCCTGATAAACCGTCTCGTAAATTTGCTGCGCGCGCTGGCGGTTAAGCGCCAGCTCTTTGCGCCCTTCGATAATGGTCTGATAGTCGACGTAAAGCGCGTCTTCAAGCTCGCGCAGCTTCGCCAGATGGCGATAGACCCTGGAGACCAGCAGCCAGCCGCCAACGATGGTGATGGTCAGCCAGAGGGTGGTGATCAGCAGCATTTTCGGCGACAGCCAGGCCAGGTAAGCGGCCGAACCCAGGGTCAGGATCGCGCCCTGAATCAGCTCGGGCAGGCGCACAAAGGCGAGGGTAATGCTGCGGACGTCGCTGGTCAGTGCGGCCAGCAGCTGGGCGCTGCCGATCTGTTCGATACGTTCGATCTGGGTATCCAGAATGCGTCGAATAAACTCACCGCGCAGCCGGTAAACAAAATGGTGGCCGAGCAGCGTCAGCGCCAGCTGCGAGGCCAGGGTCACCGCCATCAGCAGCAGCAGCAGCCCAAAGAAAGACGGCAGCAGCCAGACGCCGGCGTTCAGCGAAACAATCAGCTCGCGGTTGATAAAGGCGATCAGCCCGATACCGAGCGCGGCGCTCAGTAAACTGAGGCCAATTACCAGCACAAAAGGCCAGCGATACTGGCGGTAAACGACGCGAAGCAACTCCATAACACTATCCCATTATTCTGAGCAGCCTGCAGTTTAATGAGAAGCGGGACGATAGCAATAATAATTCTCGTTTACCGAAAAGCGCGCCGGAAGGTCAGATTATAGCGAAACGCGCCGGTGGCCGGATGGCTGCCTGCTTTTAACGGCAGGATGCCGTGATAGCGCAGGCGCGACGGCCCGCCCCAGACCACCACGTCGCCATGCTCCAGCAGCACGCGCTGCACCGCGTCGCCCCGCCCGAAGCCGCCAAACTGAAACACGGCGGGCAGACCCAGAGAAACAGAAACGATAGGCTGGCGCATATCCTGTTCGTCTTTGTCCTGATGCAGGCTGAGCTTCGCCGCCGGCGCGTAGCGGTTGATCAGGCAGGCATCGGGCTGAAAATGGGGAAAACCGGCTTCTTCCGCGCAGGCCATCGCCAGCTGACGAAAGCGATCCGGCATCGCCGGCCAGCGCTGGCCGCTAACGCTGTCGTATTCGCTGTACTGATAGCCGCGCGCGTCCGTCGACCAGCCGAAATCGCCGCAGTTGGTCATCGCCACCGACATGCGGTGTCCGCCCGGCGTAATGCGGTGATGAAAAGGATTTCGCGCGGCGATATCGTCAACCAGCGCCAGCAGCGCTGCCGCCTCGTCCCGCGCGCGCCGACGCAGGATAGCCGCCCCTTCCGCCAGCGGCTCCAGCCAGGGCGTCTCTTCACTAAATAAATCCAGCATAAAAGCTCCTTAGCGGGCCGTTGCCCGTGAGTAAATGCCGCTATTGCGCTTCCGGCACCAGAAAAGCGCTGAACTGCGGCGACATCCAGCTGCTAAAGCCGTTACCCTGCTTCACAATCAGATAAACCGCCAGCTGTTCGCGCAGCGCCAGCGCCTTCGCCTGCTCTTCGCCGAGCACCATCAAGCCGGTATCCCAGCCGTCCGCTTCCAGCGCGGTGGTCGCGATCACCGTTGCGGAAACCAGCTTGTGCTGGATCGGCTCGCCGGTGGTCGGATCGATCACATGCGAAATGCGTTTGCCGTTCAGCTCATAATAGTTACGATAGCTGCCGGAGGTGCTGATGCCGTGCCCCTGAAGATCCACCACCGCCTGCACCGCGTTTTCTTTATCGGTAGGCTTCTGGATCGCTACTTTCCACGCCTTGCCTTCGGCGTTTTTGCCGCGCGTCAGCACTGCGCCGCCAACGGAAACCAGGTAGTTATTGATCCCCTCTTTTTCCAGCAGGCGCGCCAGATGATCGGTGGCGAACCCTTCTCCCATAGTGGACAGATCGACATAAAGATCCGGCAGATCCTTTTGCAGATAAGCCCCTTCGCTGCGCTGGATAACACGCAGATGCTGCAGGCCGGTCAGCGCACGCGCCGCCGCAATCTGCGCCTGTGTCGGCACGGTAGCAGGCTGTTTGGCAGGGCCAAACCCCCACAGATTGACCAGCGGCCCGACGGTGATATCCATCTTGCCGTGCGTTTTCTGGCCGATGCGCAGCGCCATAGTGACGATGTCCGCCATATTGTCGCTGACCGGCTGCGGGTCGCTGCCGCGATACTGATTAAAGCGCGAAAGCACCGAATCGGCTTTCCAGGTCGACAGCTCCCGATCGTCATTATCCAGCTGCTGCTGCACCGCTTTTTGCAGATTTTCTTTCAGCCCGGGGTCAACGTTGGCGAGGCTAACCCTCCAGAATGTTCCCATAGTGCGTCCTTCCAGCACCATGGCCGACGCGCCAACGGTTTCACGATGACGGTCACAGCCGGAAACCAGGATAAATGCTGCCATAACAGGATAGTACAGCCATTTCTTCTTCATATTACGCAAATTTCCCTGCAATAGTTTTGGTCCTGAAAGCGTGAAAATGCAGCATGGCGCCGAACCTGGCGGGGTTGATCTTCTGGCGGATGCTACTCAGTATACCCGTTGAACCCACTTTACCGCGGCGCTTTGCCGCAATAATGGAGGTCTTTATGATCTACTTTCTGCTACCTTTCGTCTGTCTTGCACTGATTATCTTTTCAGGCTACAAGCATTACAAGCAGACGCATACCAGACAGCTCAATCGTCCACGTTTTCGCTGAGAAAGTGGTCAGGGAGGTACGCTAAGCGCAGGGAAACGGCGAAGAGTTAAGAAGCGGGAGCGCATGGCGCGCTCCCGCGGAAATCAGAACTGGTATACTAAGCCCAGCGCCACTACGTCATCGGTGTTGATGCCGGCAGCGTTGGTAAAGTTGTTGTCATCAAGCAGGTTGATCTGGTAGTCAACGTAGGTAGACATGTTTTTGTTAAAGTAGTAAGTCGCGCCTACATCCACATATTTTTTCAGGTTCTGCGAGCCGTATCCTTCGATATCGGAGCCGCGAGAGCTGACGAACGCCAGAGACGGACGCAGGCCGAAGTCGAACTGATACTGCGCTACCACTTCCCAGTTATCCGCCGTGTTGGCGTAACCGTAGATGCTGTCGTCGCTTCTGCTGTCGCCAAAGCGGGTTGCGTTGTAAGAACGGGTATACATCGCCGCCAGGTAGATGTTGTTAGCATCATATTTCAGGCCGCCGGTATAGGCCGTGGCCTTATCGCCATTCCCCAAAATGCCGTTGGTGTTATTGTTCTGTTCGTTAGTGCGGTCAGAGCTGAACATCGCCGCGCCGATACCGAAGCCGGAACCCAGATCGTAAGTGGTGGACAAACCCCAGCCGTCGCCGTTGCGCGCCAGCACGTCACGTCCGTCCAGCTCGGAGCCGCTGTTGTTTTTGCCCTGATACTGGATAGCGAAGTTCAGGCCTTCAACCGCACCGAAGAAGTTGTTATTGCGGTAAGTCGCCAGGCCGCTGGAGCGCTGGAACATAAAGTTGTCCGCGCCGTAGGTATCGCCGCCGAACTCCGGCAGCACGTCGGTCCATGCGCCGATATCGTAAGCCACGCCGTAATTACGACCATAGTCCAGAGAGCCCGCATCGCCGAATTTCAGACCGGCAAAGCCGACGCGCGTATAGCTGTCTGCGGTGCCTTCATTTTCCGTGGTGTTCAGCGCCGCCTGGTATTCCCACTGGCCGTAACCGGTCAGCTCGTTGCTGATTTGGGTTTCGCCCTTGAAGCCGAAGCGCAGGTAAGACTGGTCGCCATCGGAGCCGTCGTTATCGGAGAAATAGTGCAGGCCGTCTACTTTGCCAAACAGGTCAAGCTTGTTCCCGTCTTTATTGTAGATTTCTGCCGCGCCGGCAGAACCTGCGATCAGCATGGCCGGGACGGCCAGGGAGAGAACGCGAAGTTTCATTTTGTATTACCCTCTTGTTATATGCCTTATTTACCACTGCGTGCTGAACGTCGAAAATTCAGTCGGCACCCTCATGGTAGAGAGCGGTCAGTAATTATCTATAAAGAAAATGCTACTAAATTTCCGAATGTGTTTCATTTTGTAATTCAAATATTACAAAATGATAATATGTGGGAACTTTATGGCCGCACGCAGTGATAAAAAATAACGCACTAAATGTCAAGTAATACCTAATCTTCAAATATTCATAGGGTTATGTAATGTTACCTGTGTGAGCACTGAATGATAAAAAGACGTAGCATTTTGGTTTATAATATACGGGCTATCATCATTTTATTTCATTATTACCTTCATTCACCCCGAATGTTTTGTTTTACCCTATTTTTCTGCCGAACCTTGTGTTCGGCTTTTTTTATGCCTGCTCTATGCGCAATTCCCCGCTGTTGCTGCGGTTATAATTAAGACCAAAAAAAACCACTGAACGGCGAACGAAAAAAGTTTATTTCATTCACTATTCAGTGGCGTAATTAATTATCTTTCGCGCAGCGACTCTTTAACTTTATTCAGCGGCTTAACCAGGTAATCCATGACCGATTTCTGGCCGGTTTTAATTTCAACGTTCGCCACCATGCCGGGCACGATAGGGAATTTTCTGCCGGCCTTATTAACCAGCTCTGCCTTCTGCGTACGTACGTAAACGCGATAATAATACTGGTCGCGTTTAACCTCGTCCTGCAGCGTATCCGGCGACACCGTCTCCACTTCGCCATCCAGATTGCCGTAGATAGAAGAGTCGTAGGCGGTGATTTTGACCACCGCAGGCAATCCCGGACGGATATAGGCGATATCGCGCGGGTTGATGCGGGTTTCAATCAGCAGCTGATCCTCCAGCGGGACAATCTCCATCAGCTTACCCCCCGGTTGAAGCACGCCGCCGACCGTGGTGACCTGGATATCTTTGACGATGCCGCGCATCGGCGAGTAGAGCGTGGCGCGCGTCAGCTGATCCTCTTTGCCGGTCAGCACCTGGAGCTGAGCATCCAGATCGGCATTGTTTTTAACCTGTTCCTCGCGCGCGCGTACCGCGTAATCGTTTTTTGCCTCGTCAATCTTACCGCGCAGATCGCTAATCTGCCGACGCAGCCGGATGACCTCCACCTGCCCCGCCGCGCCTTTCGCCACCAGCGGTTCGGTCATGCGCAGCTCGTCCTGCACCAGCTTCATCGACTGGGTAAGATTGCTGACCGTTTCCGTGAGGTTGCGTCGACGCGACTGGTAAAGCTGCGTCTCGCGCGCCACCAGCTCCGGCTCCTTGAGCGTTTCGGCGCTGAACGCCAGCGGCGCGCCGGTCAGTTCAGCACGCAGCCGTTCCGCCGAGGCGCGCAGCGTGCGGGCTTTAGCTGCCGCCTCGCCGAAATTGGACTGAAAGCGCGTAGGGTCGAGACGGCCCAGTACCTGGCCCTTTTCGACGATATCACCTTCATGTACGTTCAGCTGATTGACGATGCCGCCGTCCAGGCTGTCAATAATCTGTGCGCGGCTGGACGGCGTAACTTTACCGGTGCCGACCGTGACCTCATCCAGAATGGCGAAGTGCGCCCAGACAAAAAAGATCGCCAGCGCGGCGGTACAAAGCCAGATAATAGCCGAGGTGCGCTTTTCGTTACGTTTCAGGCTGCGGTCGATCAGTATCAGGCTCATGCTGCGTCCCCCTGTCCGCCGTTTTGCTTCGCCGTCTGCGCGGCGGCGGCGCGTAAAATGTCATCGCGCGGCCCATCCGCCACGATACGCCCGTTATCCATAACGATAATTCTGTCCACCAGCTTCAGCAGCGCCGGACGGTGCGTGACCAGCACCAGGGTGCGCCCCGACAGCCAGCCCTGCATCTGCCGGATCACATACTCTTCCAGCGCTTCATCCATCGAGGCGGTCGGCTCGTCCATCAGTACCACCTGCGGCTGCCGCAGGATCATCCGGCTGAGCATCACCATCTGCCGCTGCCCGCCGGACAGGCCGCGCCCGCCCTCGTTGATAATACGGTCAAGGCTGGATGCATCCTGCTGCACCAGGCTCAGTGCGCCGCTGACCTTCAGGGCCTGAAGCATCTCCTGCTCGCTGGCGTGCGGATTGCCCAGCATCAGGTTTTGCCGCAGCGTGCCAAAAAAGAGGCGCGAGTCCTGCGACAGCCAGCCCAGCTGGCGGCGCAGATCTACCGGATCGATACGCTGAACATCCACGCCGTCGACGATCACTTTGCCCTGTGTTGCCCGCGCCTGACCAGCCAACAGCTTCAGCAGCGTGGATTTCCCCGCGCCCACCTTGCCGAGGATCGCCACCCGCTCGCCCGGCTTGATTTGCAGCTGGTTGATGGTCACCACGTTTTTGACGTTTTCTTCATCGTAGCTGTACTGCACGCCGCGCAGATCGTAGTGCCCGGTCAGCGTGGGACAGTGCGCCATTTCGCCCTCTTCCGGCTGATCCAGCGGTTTCTTCAGCAGCTCATCCAGGCCCGCCATAGCGGTTTTGGCATGTTGCCAGCGTGAAAACACCATCGTCAGCTGCATCAGCGGCGCAATGGTGCGCGACGAGAGCAGGCTGCTGGCGACCAGCGTCCCGGTGGTGATCTCGCCGTTCAGCACCAGGTAAACGCCGAACACCAGCATGCTCGCATAGGTCAGCTGCTGAACCGTCGAGGCCCAGCCGGTTAGTCTTGCCCCCCACAGCCTTTGCTGCATGCCGATAGTGGCGCTGACCTCATGCGTCTGTTCCCACTGCCGCTGGAAATAGGGTTCCGCCTGTAAGGATTTGATGTCTTCGATGCCTTCGATGGTTTCCACCAGCACCGCGTTACGCAGCGCGCCCTCGCGCAGCCCCTCTTTCGCCAGCTTCGCCATCGGGAACTGCACCAGCAGCCCCGGAATAACGATCAGCGGGATCGCCAGCAGCGGAATAATCACCAGCGGGCCGCCGATAAAGCCCATCAGGCACAAAAACAGGATCACAAAAGGCATATCTGCCGCCGCGCCCACGGTGGTTGAGGTCAGCAGCTCGCGTACCTGATCGATTTCACGCAGCTGCGAGATAAAAGATCCGGTGGATTTGGGCCGCGCTTCGTTGCGAATATTCATCGCGCGCGCGAACAGCATGGAGGAGACTTTCAGATCGATGCGCTTTCCCATCAGATCCGAAACCTGGGTGCGCATCAAACGAATAACATACTCGATGGCGGCGGCAATCAGCACGCCGGCAAACAGTACCCACAGTGTCGGCTCCGACTGCGCCGGGATCACGCGATCATAAACCTGCATGGAGAAAAGGATGCCGGCAAGCGCCAGCACGTTGCCGACCACCGAGGCCAGCGAAATCTCCATGATGCGGCGGCCCATGCCGCGAAAGTTTTCCCAGAACCAGTGTTTTTTGTACGGCTGAACAAATTCGTCGATGCGCGCGTCGCGTCCGCGCGCCGCCACGCCGACAATGCCCACCTGCTGCTGGCTTTGCGCCAGCAGCAGCGCCAGCTCGCTTTCCCGCACCACGTCGCCGCCGTCGCTCAGCCAGTAGCGTGCTTTGCCCTCCGTATCGATGGTTTCCACCACCACCACGCTGCCGTTTTCCATAATCAGCACCACCGGCGTCACCTCCTGCCGCCAGCGAATTTTATCGCGCGGCATCATGGTCAGATGCAGGCCCAGCAGGCCCGCCAGCCGCTCCAGCTGCTGCGCGGGCGTCAGATGCTCGAACCAGCGCATCTGCTGACGCAGCGTGGAGCCATCCGCCGGTTTGCCAAAGCGCGCCGCCACGCGCAGCATCGCGTCAATCCAGTTTTCAGTACTAGCGGTTTTGGTCATAAGTACGGCCTTATCTTGTTTGGCATCAAAGCGATGGCAGGGTTTGTCCGCTGGTGGCTTCACGATCGATGCCCATAATATCCAGCAGGTTGTCGACAGCGGAGGCGTAGCGCACGGTGGCGTCCCAGCCGTCGTAAAGCGCGGTCAGACGGCTACTGTCAGCCTGAAAGACATCCTGTTCAACGCTCAGTAAATCGTTGAGGCTGCGCTTATTTAATTTGTATTCGTCGGCGTAAACCGAGCGGGTGTGGTCGGCGCTGCTCAGCTGCTGCTCGCCTGCCGTCTGGCGCTGCTGCGCGCCAATCATGTCGGCATAGGCGGTGGAGGCGCTCTGATTAATATCCAGCTTGGACTGTTCGACGGCGGCCTGCGCTGCTTCGCGGTCGCCTTCCGCCGCGCGGGTTCTGGCGTTGACCAGACCGCCCTGGTAGAGCGGCGCTTCTACCTGAAGCTGTAGCTCATCGTCCCAGTAGGATCGGGTAGCGTTTTCATAACGCGTACGGCCCGCCTGCACTTTAATGGTCGGCCAGTGGTTAGAAGACGCCTGGCGAACGCGTTCGATTGCCGCTTCCTGTTTAGCCTGCGCGCTGCGCACCGCCGCGCTTTTTTCGTAGGCGATCCTGTCCAGCGTGATCTGCTGATTCAACAGCGACTGCGGCAGCTCCGGCAGCGCGCTGGGCACCACCCCGGTCAGCACCGTCAGCTGCGCCAGCGCAGAGCGTTCTGAAGCGCGGTACTGCTCCATTGTCGCGTGCATCCCGGCGATGCGGGTTTCCGCCTGGAGCACATCCGACTGCGAGCTTAGCCCGGCGTCGGCGCGCATATGGGCGATATCCTTGACATGTTCCAGCGAGGCGACGTTGTTTTTGGCCGCCTCCACCAGCGCGCGGTAGCGTTTGACCTGTAAATAGGCCTGTAGCGTATCCTGCGCCACCGTGGTCATGGTGTCGTAAAGGGCGAAACGATAGGCTTCGGAGAGGTGATGCTGTTCGTCAATAGCGCCGCCGGTGCGGCCAAAGTCATACAGCAGCTGGCTGAGGGTAATGCCGCCAGAGCCATTGTTGTTGAGGCTGCCGGAGGAGTCGGTGGTGTGCGATCGTCCCCCGGTCGCCGCCAGGGAAATTTGCGGATACCAGGCGCTTTCGGCGGCATCCAGATCGGCCTCGCCCACGCGGATCTGCGCGGCGGCCTCGGAGATTTTCGGATTACGGGCAAAGGCCCGGAGGATAGCTTCACGTAGCGTCAGCGTTGAGATTTGCTCCTCGGTGGGAGCGGCACGCCAGTTAAATTCTACTTTCTGCTGCTTTGCTGCCAGCGCATTCTGTCCCACGGTGCCGCACAGCGCGGCCAGGCACAAAGATACCCACACTTTCTTCATCCTGGTCCTCTCTTCCTTCTTCCTTTTTGGTGAAAAAACGGCCGGTGCGGCAATCCCGCGCCGGCCTGTTACGTCAGGCAGTCTGTACCTGTAGGTTATGTTGAATTAAGACATCCGCCAGCGTGCCTTCGTGGCTTGCGGAGGAATTGTGATAGAGATCAAACTGCTGACCCGCGATCGTCTGCATGCCCGCCTCGTTCCAGACGCCGCCTTCGGCGGTACTCAGCGTTACCGCGCTGCCGTCTGCGCCTTTGATGGTCAGCGCCTCGCTGGCATTGTCGGTCAGCGCCAGCAGATCCTTTTGCCCCAGCGTAAGGCTGTTGCTGCCGGACGTGCCGAGGTCGATGGTTTCAACGCTGCTAATCTTCAGGCCCAGCGAGGCGAAATCCAGCGCTTCGTGCGAGCCGTCCAGCACCAGCGTATCGTGACCGGCACCGCCGTTCAGGTTGCTGAGCAGATTCAGCGTGGAGAGCGTAAAGGTCTCATTGCCCTCCGTGCCAGCGTTGGGAGCAATGCCCTCGACGTGGCTGGCTACGGCCGGTTCACCGCCGGTAGCGCCGCTTTCCGTTACGGCTGTTGCGCTGCTATCTTGCGCATCCGTGGCGCTGGCGTGACTAACGTCATCCAGGGGATTAGCCTCCGCAAGCAGGCTAAACGTACTTTGATCGGCCGTTTCTACTGTGGCTGGCGCATCCGGCAGAGTGACGGTATCCCGCGTCTCATACCAATGACCCGCCGCGTCCTGATAGGACACGTAAAAACCAGGCGTAGAAGAAATGGAGGTATATTCGCTTACCGGTACCTCGGCGGTGAAAGTGCCGTCCGCGGCCACATTGATAGCGTAGTAATTAAGCAGCTCGCCGCCATAAAACGACAGCTTGTCTACAGGGAGCGGTTCTGTCACTGTGCCGCTGATAAGGTAGTAAGCATTATCATCGTGATAAACGACATCTTCTGGCGTCAGCGCATTAAACGTCAGCACGGGATCGCTGCTGTAAAGATGCGACAGCAGCAGGACGTCACGGCTGGCGCTGGCGTTGCCGCTCGCGCTTTCGATGCTGACCTTAAGGTTGTAGTAGCCGTCCGCCGTCGCCTCTATATCCGCTGATGGAATGGTGGCCATCCAGTGATTGGCGTAAACATAACCGGTATAGGTTTTGTCGGCCAGAGTAAGGGTGACTTCGGTGCCGGTATGCAGACCCCAGCTGTCGCCGTGCAGCTGGACGTCGTTCTGATAGTTGGCGTAATCAACGATATCGTTGATTTCCACCGTATCCATGGTCAGCGTTGGCTGCACGTCCGCCGCATAAAGCTCCACGCTTAGCGACGCGCTGTGTTCATGTCCGGCCGAATCCTGCACGCTGGCGAGTATCGTGGTATTACCGGCGGTCAGCTGCCTGGCGTCGTTTTCGGAAAGCCAGGTTGTCCATTCGCCGTTCTGCCCTACGGTAGCCGAGCCGAGTGCAAGCGAGCCGATGGACAGGGTAACTCTGGCGCCCACCTCGCCGGTTCCCCTGATAGCGTAATCATCGGTAAGCGTGTTGAGGTTGACACGGTTGTCGTCGGAGAGGCTGTTAATGGTTACGGTCGGCGACGTGCTGCCGTTGTAAAAGTCCAGCGCCAGCGAACCGGAGCCGACGTTTTTCGCCATGTCCGAAATCGTGGCCTCCAGCCTGTAGTCGCCCGCGGTCAGCTGCTGCGCCTGCTGCGGCGTCAGCGCCGCCTGCCAGGTGCCGTCAAAATCGACCGTAGTGTGCCAGGTCAGCGCGCCCAGCGTCAGCGTCAGCGCATCGCCCGCATCGCCCGTGCCGGTAAAGCGATAGTTTTCGGCAATCTGGTTGAGATTGATGTGCGTTCCGTCTGCTGGGGTGTCGATAGCCGTTTGCGGCGTGCTGACGTCGGTAAAGAAGTAAGCCTGGGTGCTGCCCGTTTCGCCTTCCGCGTTGCTGGCGGTCACGGTGATCCAGCGCTTGCCGGTATTAAATTCGCTGTGCAGCAGCGTTTCGGTGTTCAGATCCAGACGCCAGTTCCCATCGTTGGTCACCGCAGCCTGGTAGTCGACGCCGTTGATCTTCACCATAACGGTCTGACCACTGCCGGTCGCGCCGGTCGTGCCGACCAGGGTCTGACCGTCAAGCTTTTCACTGCGATTCAGCCAGCCATCGCCAAAAGGCGTATTGATAGTAGGATGCGGCACGGCGGTGGCGGCCAGCAGCACGCCGGTACTGTCCGCTGCAGGCTGGGCGGCTGCGGTCGCCTGCCCGGCGGTCGCGGCTGCATGGTCGGCGGAGGCGCTGTCAACAGCCGCGGCCGGCGTCGCCTCGCCGTTGTAAAACGTAATATCCTGCGTCTCCGTGCCGGTATTTTTCGCCGGATCGGTCACGCTGGCTTTCAGCGTATAGTTGCCCAATTGCAGCTGCTGCGCCTGCTGCGGCGTGATGTCTACCCGCCAGGTGCCGTCGAAGCCGACCAGCGTCTGCCAGGTCTGAGTGCCCAGCGTCAGCGTCAGGCCGTCGCCCGCATCGCCCGAGCCGGTAAAGACCAGGCCGTTTTGCCGGGCGCTATTCAGGTTGATATCCGTGTTCGGCAGCGTATCGACGCTGACATGCGGCGTACTGATATCGGTGAAGAAGTAAGCGCCGGTCTTGCCGCTTTCGCCTTCGGCATTGGTGGCGTAGACGTTAATCCAGTGCTTGCCGGTAGAGAAATCAGTGCCCATCAGCTGGGCGGAGGTCAGCGCCAGGCTCCATTTACCGTCGTCCGCCGCCGTCGCCTGATAGCGGCTGCCGCTGATATTGATCGCTACCTGTTGACCGCTGCCCGTCACGCCCGTCGTGCCGCTCAGCGTTTCGCTATGGGTTTTCTCATCGTGATTCAGCCAGCCGTCGCCAAAGGGCGTGGCAATAGTCGGCTTCGGCGTAGCAACCGCGCCGCCGCCCGTTTCCGGCGATGTGGTGCCTGGGTTATCCGGCGTCGGCGGCGTGCCGTCCGTGGGGTTCTCAATCGGCGGAACGGGAACCGGCACTTCCGCGCCGCCGCCGCCCGTGCCGACCGGCGTCACCAGATCGGTAGCAACATAGATCATTTGCTCAAACCAGTTGCCCGCGCCGTCCTGGACGCCCAGCACCAGCGCGTTTTGTCCCTGCTGGGTATGGATATCCTGGGAAGTGAGCTGCACGCTCCAGCTGCCGTCCGCATTCAGGGTACCGGTACGATAGCTCTCGATCTCGCCCTTAACGGCAAACATGGTCAGCGGAAAAGGCGTTTGCATTGTGCCGGTCACGGTGTAGATCGGCTCGCCGTTTTGATAAGTCACGTCGGCCAGCGTCAGCTCATCGGTGGTAACCAGCGGGCTACTGCTGTTGTAGTGGCTGATAAGCAGCAGATCGCGAGTGGCGCTGATGCTGTTGCCGCTGGCGTCGATGGCGCTGACGGAAAATGTGTAGCTGCCGTCTTTGATCGCCGCCAGGTCGCTGTCACCAATTTGCACCGACCAGACGTTGTTGTTGACGTAGCCGGACCAGGTTTTACCGTCCAGCGTGAGCTCTACCCGCGTACCGGAGGCCAGCTGCGTGCTGGTACCGGTAATTTCGACGCCGTAAACGCCCTCTTTATAGTTAACCGCGTCATCGACAGAAACCGGATTAATGGTCAGCATCGGCAGCGTGGTCGAGGCTTCTGCGGCAATAGTGCCGGTCGCGGTGGCCGGGCTGGCCGTTAGCGCAGGCGCCGTGGGAGAAGTGGCGACGGCTGCCGCTGCGCTATCAACGGGCGCGGTCGTATTGTTGACAATCAGTGTGGAATCAATGAATTCGGCAGCTGCCGGTATCGCAGCCAGCGTCGGCGTCGGCGTCACGGCTGTTTCGGTATCCTCTGTTCCGCCAGCAAACAGCGCCTGCTGCTGCGTCGCGCCATCCTGAAAGATCAGCTGGCTTTGCGATTGAGGATCGGTACTAAAAAACTGTTGAAAACGCGAGACGCCGCCATCCTGATGTAGGATCAAATCGCTGCCCTGCCTCTGCCAGACAGAAACCTGAGAAGGCGCGCCCTGTAAGATGACGATACTGGGTTCGCTGAGGGTATAAGCCTGTGAATCGTTTTCGACGAGCAGTGTTTCACCGCTTGCCAGCGACACGATATTGACGCGGCCTGAGCCTGAATACGCCATAAAAATCCCCTTGTGCACCAGATAAATGAGTAAAGTGACGCCGCGTAAAAGTAAAGTTTTACTTCACTTAAAGCGGGCATGCAGCGGCCAGCGCCTCAAAAAAGGTGCCAGGCCAGACCCGGTGCTTTCTGGATTTACAAAATAATCCATAACAAGGCTAATGGTAAAAAAAATTTCCAAAAAAAAAGCTAACGACAAGGCGAGGATTTTATTTCGCCGGCAAAAAAAACAGTACCACTCTTTGCCATAACCGAGAATCGGCCCAACTTACCACTTTTTACCTCAATAACTTATCGTCAAAAAAAGGCGAGCAGTCGACGCTGGATAGTGGATAACCTAGTCCGCTACAACACACTTTACTACTGGCGTAAATCTGGAAAGTGGTGCCAAACGGCAATTTTTTCTTATTAGTGTCTTTAACGTCACTTTACGCAAAAATGACAAAAATTCGCCATTCTTTATTTTCGCTGACGCTTTTGCTGCCGCTACAAATGATAACCCCTCCTTAACCTTAACCGCCCTGCGCGAGCCTGACTGTGCCCGCGCAGGAAAGTCTTTGTTATACCAGATGAACCTGAAGATTATGCTGGATCAGCACATCGCCCAGAGTGTTTGCAGTATCCAACGCCGAGTTGTGGTAAACGTCGAATACCTGCCCGTCTACCGTGCGCTGTGCGGTGGTAGCCCAGGTACCGCCGTCGCCGTTAGCCAGCGTGACCAGATCGCCGGTTACCCCCTTGATCATCAGATCGTCGGTCTGTTTATCGGTAATATTCAGCGCCTCGTTGAGATCCAGCTTGACGCTGTTAGTACCGCTTTGCCCTAAGTTGATGATTTCGATATGCTCCACCTTCAGCCCGAGCGTGGTGAGATCCAGCGTCATATGCTCGCCATTGAGCACCAGCGTATCGGTACCCGCGCCGCCATCAATATGCGTAAAGTTCAGCGTATTAAGCGTTACGGTATCTTCGCCGCTGCTGCCCGCGACCGACGCGCCTTCTACCGTCTGTCCGTCCGCCAGCGCCGCGATTAACCCACCGATGCTGTAGCTGCCGTCATCAATGACCGTAGCCGTAGCGGACTCGCCCGTGGTAGCCGTGGCGTTGTCGGTTGTGCCAGTAGCCGCTGCGGTGGAGGCGTCCGCCGGAGTGGTGGCATCCGTCGTAGTAGTGGTTTCCGCCGTACTGCCGGCCGTCGCGCTGTCCGACTCGCTACTCGCCGTGTTCGCCGTCGCCACCTGCGCGGAAGCGGCAGTCACAGCGGCGTTGCCGGTATCGCTGGTGTCAGCAGCAGCGACAGCAGTAGCCTCATCCGCCGCCATCGCCAGCAGCGCCGTTGCCGCCGCCGCAGAAGAGGTGCCCGCAGCCGGCAGCAGCGATCCCAACAGCAGGGTGTTACTGGTAGTGGCGCGGTTGCCTGCCACATCCGCTGCGGTTACGGTAACGATAGAGTTCAGGCTTAAAGAGGTTAACAGGCCGCCGGTGAATTTTACGCTATAGCGGCCGAGCGCATCCGTGGTGGTGTTCAGCGTCGTGCCGTTCAGCGTGACGCTCAACGGGGTGCCCTGGGGCAGGTTCAGCGTGCCGCCGGTCACGGTCAGCCCTGTTACCAGCACGCTGACCAGGCTCAGCACCGGATCGACGCCAATGGCCGGTAGGTTATGGGTAATAGCCGTAAAGGTATTGCTGCCGGTGGCGGTGTTGCCTACCACATCGGACACGGTAGCCGTGACGGTATAGCTGCCGTCAGCGATGCCTTTCAGGGTGGCGGAAGGCACCGTCACGCTCCATGCGCCTGTAGAGCCCACGGTTGTGGTGTAAAGGTTGCCCGCGATATTAACCGTCACCGTACTGCCAACCGCATTAACCGAGGTACCACTGATGGTAGCCGGCGTGTTGGCCTCGCTCAGATTAAGGTAGTGGTCGCCGCCAAACATGGTGCTGTTATTAATAGTCACGCTTGGCAGCGTATGGGTTTTCACCACCGCCGTATCGGAACCGGTGCCGGTATTACCTACCGCATTGGTTACGCTGGCGGTGACCGTAGCGTTGCCGTCCGGCAGTGCGGCCAGCGTCGCGGCCGGCACCAGCACGCTCCAGGTGCCGTTCGCGCCGATGGTGGTGGTCAACGTCGAGGTGCCCACGCGCACGTTCAGGATCGAGCCTTCAGCATTGGTAGACGAACCGGTAATCGTCTGGGCAGTTTGCGCATCGACAGCGCTCAGCAGGCCATCGCCAAAGATGCTGGAGATCGTGACCGAAGGCGGCGTCTGCGCGATAACAACCAGTTGTCCGGTATTGGTCGCCACGTTGCCGTAGCTATCCGTTACCGAGGCATTGACCGTCAGCACGCCGTTCGCCAGCGCGCTGAGATCGGCTTTCGGCACGTTCAGCGTCCAGCCGCCGCTGCTGTTAACCGGTGCCGTGTAGGTTTTACCGTTCAGCGTGACGGTTACAAGGGAGCCAGTCGTAACGTTACGGGCTATACCGCTGATGGTCTGGACGGTGTTGATATCGTTGGCGCTGAGCACGCTGTCCCCAAATACCGTGTTGACCGTCAGGGTTGGCGTAGTCTGGATGCCAACCCGCACGCCCGTGCTGGCGCTGGCGGTGTTGCCTACCGCATCGGTGACGGCGACGCCCACGGTGAGATTACCGTCCAACAGCGTGCTGAGCACAGCAGGCGACACCTGAGCACTATAGGCACCGTTCGCGCCGACCGTGGTCGTCACGATGGTGTTGCCGAGGTTGATTGTTACGGTCGATCCCGGCGCTACGTTGCTGGCCGTCCCGCTGATGGTCTGCGTGACCAGCGATTCCACCAGGTTCAGTACGCCGTCGCCGCCAAAGACCGGGTTCAGCGTCACGGTCGGCAGCGTGTTGACGCCAACCGTTGCGCCGGCATTAGCGGTAGTGGTGTTGCCCGCGCTATCCGTTACGCTGACGCCCACGTTGAGGTTGCCGTCCAGCAGCCCTTTTAATAACGTCGGCGTCAGCGCCACGTTAAAGCTGCCGTCCGCCGCCGTAGCGGTAACAAATTGCGTACCGGCCACGTTGACCACCACCCGAGAACCCGGCTCCGCATTGGCCACGGTGCCGCCAATGGTCTGTCCCAGCGCCGCATCAGCCGCGTTAAGCAGGCCATCACCAAACAGCCGCGCAATATTGACTACCGGCGCGGTCAGCTTGGCCACCAGATTGCCGGTGGCGGTAGCGGTATTGCCTGCCGCATCGGTAACGCTGGCCCCCACGGCCAGGGCGCCGCTGGTCAACGTGCCGAGAATATCCGGCGTGACCGTGGCGGTAAAGGCGCCGTTCTGTCCTACCGCCGCCTGTACGGTGGAATTGCCCAGCGTCAGGTTAATGGTCGAACCGGTCGCTACGTTATTGACCGTGCCGCTGATGGTCTGGTTAACCAGCGCATCGGCAATATTCAGAATGCCGTCGCCAAAGATTGGGTTAAGCGTGATGGACGGTTGGGCGGTAAAGATGCCGATAGTGGCCGACGTCGACGAGGTATTCCCCGCCGGATCGGTCACCGAGACGCCCAGCGTCTGGTTGCCGGTGGTCAGCGCCGCCAGATCCAGCGGCGGAATAGTCACGTTCCATGCGCCACCCGCCTGAAGCGTCGTCTGGTAGGTTTTACTGCCCAGCGTCACGGTAACCGTGGAGCCGGCCGCACCGTCAATCGTACCGCCAACCGTCTGCGCCAGCGCCGCCTCAGCGATGTTTAGCAGGTTGTCGCCGCCAAACAGGCCGGTGATGGCACTGATGGTTGGCGCTTCCAGAATGGTGGTGACGGTTTCACCCACGGTGCGGGTATTGCCTGCGCCATCGGTCAGCACAATGTTCAGCGCGGTATCGCCATCGCTTAACAAACCGAGCAGGCTTGGCGGCACGATCAGCGCAAAGCGCCCATCCTGTCCAACATCCGCCGTCAGCGTAGTGCCGCCCAGCGTCAGCGAAACGGTCGCGCCAATCCCGGCGGAGCTGGCCAGGCCGGTAATAGTCTGCGCTACCGTGGTATCCACCGCGTTCAGGAAGCCGTCGCCGAAGACGGAATCCACCACCAGATTCAGTGCCGCGTTAACCACTTTATTTACCGTCAGCGTGGCGTCGGTGGTGTTGCCTGCGGCGTCGTTAACCCGCAGACCAAACACCAGCGTGCCGTCGGTGAGGCTGCCCAGCACCTCCGGCGTCAGATCAAGGCTGAAGGTGCCGTCGGCATTGACCAGCGCCGTGGCGATCGGCGAGTTGTCGCCCAGATAGAGGCCGATAGTTTGGCCTTCCGCGCCGTTCGCGGTGCCCGTCACTACCTGAGTGGTCAGGATATCCGCAGCATTCAGCACGTTATCTTCCACCAGCGCGTCCACCGCAATCAGCGGCGCGCCGGTATCTACGGTAAAGTCGCGCGTAATGGTGCCGGTATTGCCTGCCGCATCGGTCAGCGTGACGGTCAGGGTTTGTCCCGCCTGGCCCAGAGCCTGCAAATCGCCTGACGGAAGCGTGGCAGACCAGCTACCGTCCGCCTGAACGATGGCCGTATAGGTCCTGCTGTTCAGCGTGAGGGTTACCGCTCTGCCCGCCTCGCTGGTGGACGCCGTCCCGCTAATTATCTGGTTAACCGCCGCTTCCGCGCCGTTCAGCACGTCGTCGCCAGCAAAGGCGTTGAGGGTGACGACAGGCACGGAGCGATCCACCAGTACCTGGCTACTTGCCTCCAGCGTAGTGTTCTGATCGGTGGTCAGCGTCGCGGTTACGGTGGCGATACCGTCGGCGATATTCGCCGCCGTGTTCGGCACGGTGAGCGTCCAGGTGCCGTCGACGCTATTCACCACGGCCGTCCCGGCCTGCGCCACGCCGTTGATGCTGACGGCTACGGTTCCCGTCACCGCGCCGCCGCTGTCGACAGGCAGGTTAGCGAATGTTCCGGTCAGCGTCAGCGTCGCGCCGTCCGTACTGTTGATGATGTTGTCGTCGGAAACCGGTGCCAGCGTCAGCAGCGGCGTTGGAGGCGGCGTCAGATCGACCGTGACCGCAGCGGTTGCGGTGCCCGTATTGCCTGCAACATCCACTACCGAAGCGTTGATGGTGCCGGTATCGCCAGTGGTGCCCAGCTGCGCCAGCACTTCCGGTGTCAGGTTAACCGACCAGCTACCGTCCGCGGCTACCACGCCGCTTACGGTCGCCGTGCCGATGGTGACCGTCACTACCTGGCCTTCGCCCGCGCCGGTCGTGGTGCCGCTCAGCGTCTGGGTCGTCAGGCTTTCCAGATAGTTCAGCGCCCCATCGCCGGTGAATGGCGTGATGGCGAGGGTTGGCACGGACGTGTCGACGGTAAAGCTGCCCGTCGCCGTCGCCGTGTTACCACCGATATCTGCCGCCACCACGGTATAGTTTTGCAGCCCCTGATCCAGCGCCTCCAGCTGTGCCGTAGAGAGCGGCAGCGTCCAGTTGCCGTTCGCATCCACCGTCGCATTGTAGTCGGCACCGGCCAGCGTCACCGTCACGGCCTGACCGTCGCCTGCCAGCCCGGTGGTGCCGCTAAGCGCCACGCCCGCTGCCACGTCGGCCGCGTTAAGATATGTATCGCCAAAAGGCACATCCAGCGTTGGCGTTGGCGCGGTCAGCGCGGCGGTGAAGCCAAGCGAACTGGTGTTGATATTGCCCGCCGCATCAATCACGGTGACGTCGACGCTGTGCGCGCCGTTAGCCAACCCGTTCAGCGCACCGGCCGGCAGCGCTACCGCCCAGTTGCCGTTAGCATCCACGGTACCGGTGTAGGTAATGCCCGCCACGTCGATTTGCAGCTGCACGCCCTGATTTAATCCGGTAACGCCCGTAGTGCCGGCCAGGGTAATAGCCGTTCCAGCCTCGGCGATATTCAGAATATCGTCGGTAAACAGCGGTGAATCGATGGTCGGCTGCGGCAGCGCCAGCAGCGCGTCGAAAGCAAGCGTGGCCGTGTTGGCGTTGCCTGCGGTATCAGTCGCGGTAACCGCAAAGGTATGCGTGCCGCTGCCCAGCGCGGTCAGCTGTGCCGACGTCAGATCCAGCGTCCAGTTGCCGTTGGCGTTGACCGTCGCCGTCAGCGGCGTACCGCCGTCGATAGCGACAGTGACCGTCTGGCCGGCCGCGACCAGCCCGGTATTACCGCTCAGCGTCTGCGTGGCGGCGGCTTCGGCCACGTTAAGCAGGCCATCGGTAAACGGCAGATCGATGGTGACCGCCGGCAGCGCGTTAACGGCGACCAGTGCTGAATCGTCGGCCGTCCCGACGTTGCCCACGGCATCCGTGACCGTAACCGTAATCGGCAGCGTGCCGTCCGGCAGCGCAGAGAGCACGCCAGCCTCCAGAGGCAGCGTCCAGTCCCCCGTAGCCGGATCGACGCTTGCCTGGTAAGCGGTGCCGTTGATATCAACGCTAACGGTTTGCGCACCGGTAATGCCGGTAGTGCCCACCAGCGTCTGGCCCGCTGCCGCCTCGGCAGCGTTCAATACGCCATCGACGAAAGGCTGGGTCAGCGTCGGCGTCGGCAGACCGGTAACGATAGCAGTATAGGCCAGCGAATCGGTGCTGCTGTTGCCCGCCAGATCGGCAACCGTCACGTTAATGGTGTGTTCGCCGTTGCCCAGCGTGGCCGCCAGCGCAGGCGTCAGCGTGGCCGTCCAGTTGCCGTTGTCGTCAACCGTAGTAGCAATGGCGTTGCCGTCAATATTCAGCGTAACCGTCTGGCCCGCGCCGGTAATGCCGGTGGTACCGTTAATCAGCTGCTCGACGCCCGCTTCGGAAGCGTTGAGCAGGCCGTCAATAAACGGCGTATTGATTGCGGCCGTCGGCAGCGTGGTGGCCAGCACCTCAACGCTGGCTTCGGCCGTCGCCGGGTTGCCCGCCGCGTCGGCGCTGGCGACCGTCAGCTGATAGAGCCCGTCGGCCAGGTCGGCAAGCGTACCTGCCGGCACGGCGGCGCTCCAGGTGCCGTCCGCATTGACCGCGCCAGTAAAGGTTTGATCGCCAAGCGTGACCGTTACCGCCGTGCCGACGGCAAGATTGGTCGCCGTGCCGGTCAGCGTCTGTTCCGCTGCCGCTTCGGTCGCGTTAACCAGGCCATCGATGAACGGCGTATTCAGCGTCAGCGTCGGCAGCGTATTCACCGCTACGGTCAGGGTAATGACGCTGGTAGCGACGTTACCGCTGGCGTCGGTTACCGCCACGCTGAGCGGAGTCGTACCGTCGCCCAGCGCTGTCAGATCGCCGCTGCCGATAGTCAGGCTCCAGTTGCCGTCCGCATCTGCCGTGGTCGCGTACACCTTGTCGTTAAGGGTAATGCTCACCGGCAGGCCCGCATCGGTGGTGCCGCTGACAACCAGCCCGGCCGCCGCTTCCGCCGCATTCAGCACGTTATCCACGCCCGCGCTTAACGCCACGTTCAGCGCCGGCGCGGTGGTATCAACGGTAAAGTTATCCGTTGTCGTCGCCACGTTGCCCGCCACGTCGCTGCCGCTGGCGATCAGCGTATTGGCGCCCGGCGTTAGCGCCTGTAGCGCAGCCGCTGGCACGGTAGCGCTCCAGTTGCCGTCGGCGTCAACGGTGCCGGTATAGGTCGCGCCGTTCAGCGTCACCGTCACGGTGCCGCCTTCCGGGATGCGCTGGCTGGAGCCGGTGATCAGGGCATCGCTCTGCGCTTCCTGATTATTGACCACATCGTCGCTGGTGACCGGATCGACAGAAATAGTTGGCAGACTGGCCGCCTGGGCAACCACGGTAAACTCAGCGAAATTGCTGCCCGTGTTGCCCGCCACATCGGCGACCGTGGCGGTCAGCGTTTGCGCGCCGTCAGGCAATGCGCCGAGATCGGCTGCCGGAACCGTTGCGGACCAGCTGCCGTCCGCCTGCACCAGCGCCGTATAGGCTACGCCGTTAAGCGTGACGGTCACGGTCTGCCCGGCCGTCACGTTGGTGCTAGTGCCGGTAACGGCCAGATCCGCGCCCGCTTCACTCTGATTAAGGTAGTTGTCGCCGCTGATGGCATCCAGCGCTACGGTCGGCTGGCTCGCCAGACTGGCGTCGACGACAACCGTCAGCGCCTGAGTAGAGACGTTGCCCGCCGCATCGGTCAGGCTGACGCTCACTGGATAAGTCCCGTCCGCAATGCCCTGAGTGACGCTGGCGGGCAGATTGACCGTCCAGTTACCGTCGTCCTGCACCGACTGTTGATAGGCGACGCCATTAAAGGTGACGGTCACCAGCTGGCCTGCTTCGCTGGCTGAAGCGGTACCCGTAATGGTTACCGGCCCTACGCTTTCCGCCGCGTTGATAATATTGTCACCCGCGACCGGATTAACCGTTAGCGTTGGCGCAGTCAGATCAACGCTAACAGAAGTCGTCGCGGTGCCCGTATTGCCGATGGCGTCCGTGGCGGTCACGGTGATGCCCTGAACGCCTTCGCCCAGCGCCTGTAGCGTAGCGCTGCTGACCGGCAGCGTCCAGTTGCCGGCGTTATCCACCGTAGCGGCGTAGTCCGTGCCGGCAATGTTGACCGTTACGGTCTGGCCTGCGCCGGTCGCGCCGGACGTACCGCTCAGCGTCCGATCGCTCTGCGACTCGGTAAAGTTGATGTAGCTGTCGATAAATGGCGTATCCAGCGTTGGCTGTAGCGCCACGGTCGACAGCGTGATATCGGCAGCGGTTGAGGCCGTGTTGCCCGCCGCGTCGCTAAGGGAAACGGTAACAGGATAAGTGCCGTCCGGCGACGTCTGGAGCAGGCCGGCCGGCAGCACAAGGCTCCAGCTGCCGTCCGCCGCAATGGCGGTGGTGTAAGTCTGGCCGTTCAGCGAAACCGTGACCAGCTGGCCTTCTTCCGCGCCGGTGCTGCCGCCGCTGACGGTAATATCCGCCGCTGCTTCGCTACCGTTAACCACGCCGTCGCCCGCCAACGGATTAAGCGTCAGGGTCGGCGCGACGGTATCCACTGTGACCGGCACCGGTACCGTGCTGGCGTTGCCGGCCGCGTCGGCTACGGTAACCTGTAGCGCGTTTGCGCCCTGTGGCAGCGCCTGAAGTTCAGCGGTCGGGATAGTGACGCTCCAGTTGCCGTCCGCGTCTACCGTGCCGGTATAGGTGGTATCGCCCACCACCACGGCAACAGTTTGTCCGTCGCCCGTTACGCCAGAGGAGCCGGTCAGCGTCTGATCCGTCGCCGCCTGTGCGCCGTTCAGCACGCCGCCGTTAAATGGCGTATCCGCGGCGACCGCAGGCAAATCGTTGACCTGTACGTTCAGCGTAGCGGTGCCGGTGGCCGTGGCGCCGCTGGCGTCGGTCGCGGTAACGGTTAGCGTGTTAGCGCCATCCGCCAGGCCGGCCAGCGAGGCGGCCGGGATCACGGCGTTCCAGGTGCCGCCGGTGCCGACCACGCCGGTAAAAGTTTGCCCGTTAAAGGTGACGGTCACCGGCGCGCCCTGCGCAAGGCCGGTAGTGGTACCGGTAACAATCAGCGCATCCTGAGCTTCCGCAGCGTTCAGGTAGCCGTCTGTGCTGAGCGGATCGAGGCTGATGCCCGCCGCCGTGCTGTCCACGGTTACATCATGACCGACGGTGATCGGATTGCCTGCCGCGTCGCTGACCGCCACGCTGAAGGTTGCCGTGCCGTCAGCCAGCGTCGACAGCGCGGAAGAAGGGATTGCTACGCGCCATGCGCCGCTGGCCAGCACGCGGGTGGTGTAAGCCACGCCGTTAAGCGTTGCGGTCAGCTGCTGCCCTGCCTCAACGTTAGTGGTCGTACCGCTGAGATATTGCGTAGTCTGCTGTTCGGCGCCGTTAAGCGTATCATTGCCGGTGAAAGGATCGACAGAAAGGGTTGGCAGCGCGGCCGCGCTGGCTTTAACCGTCAGCGGGCTGTCAGCGGTCGCGCTGTTGCCTGCCGGATCGGTCACGGTAGTGGTGATCACATAGCTGCCGTCCGCCAGCGCGGCCAGATCGGCTGCCGGCACCGTTACCGTCCACTGGCCGTCCGTGCCCGCCGTGGTGGTGTAGTCGATGCCGTTCAGCGTCACCACGATAGCGGCATTAGCTTCACCTGTGCCGCTAACGGGCAGATCGCTGCCCTGTTCCGCCGCGTTAAGAATGTTGTCGCCAGCGATAGCGTTAACGGCAACCGCAGGTGGCAGCGTGTTCACGCTCAACGTCAGCGGAGAAGCTGCCGAGTTGCCTGCCGCATCGCTGACGGCAACGGTCGCCAGGGTATCGCCCTGCGGCAGCGCCTGTAGCACTTCCGGCGACAAAACGATGCGCCAGTTGCCATCGCCGTCAACGGTGCCGGCATAGGTGCTGCCGTTAATGGCGATGCTGACGTTCTGGCCGTCGCCCGTGAGTCCGGTAGTGCCGGTCAGCGTTTGTGCCGTTCCCGCCTCGCCCGCATTCAGCGTGCCGTCGGTAAACGGCGTTTCGATAGCCAGCGTCGGCAGCGTAGTCGCCACGTTCAGCGTCGCATCGTTGGTTACGGCGTTGCCGTCCACGTCCGGCACGCTGGCGCTGACGGTCACCGGGCCTTCAGGCAGTGCCGCCAGATCCGCCGCCGGTACCGTCAGGCTCCACGTACCGCCCGTCGTTACCGTGGTGGTGTAGTCGATGCCATTCAGGGTCACCGTCACGGTATTGCCTTCCGGCACGTTAGAAACCGCACCGCTCACGGTCAGATCGCCCTGCGCCTCCGAGGCGTTCAGGTAGCCGTCATCGCTGAGCGGATTAATGGCTACCGAGCTGATATCAGTATTAACATCGAAGCTTCCGCTTGCCGTCACCCCATTGCCCGCCGCATCGCCCACGGAAACGCTATAGGTCTGCGTGCCCGCAGGCAGATCCGCCAGTACCGCAGCAGGAACAGTGACGCTCCACGCGCCGCTGTCCTGCACCAGGCCACTGAAAACCGAGCCGTTCAGCGTCACGGTCACAACCTGGCCCGCCTGGACGTTAGTAGTGGTGCCGCTGATTGTCTGGCTGACCTGCTGCTCTGCGCCGTCCAGCACGTTGTTGCCCGCAACATTGTCCAGCGTCAGCGTTGGCAGCGTAGCGGCATCGGCCACGACCGTCAGCGTGCTTTCCTGAGCTGTCACGTTGCCTGCCGCGTCGGCGGTCGCTACGGTCAGCGTGTAGTCGCCGTTGGCCAACCCGGCCAGATCCGCAGCCGGAATAGCCAGCGACCACTGGCCGTTAGCGCCTGCCGTGGCGGTGTAGTCCGTGCCCTCCAGCGTGACGGTAACGGTTGAGCCGTTCTCGGCCGTGCCGCTAACGGTCAGCGGCTGCGCCTGCTCTTCGGCGTTCAGGATACCGTCGCCGCTCAGCGGATTAACCGTCAGCACAGGCGTGCTGACATCCACAACCAGCGCGCTGGTTTGCGTGACGGCATTGCCTGCCGCATCCGTCGCGGTAACGGTGACAGGATAGCTGCCGCCGGTTAACGCAATGGTCGCCGTCGCGGGAACGGTAACCGTCCAGCTGCCGTCGCCGTCTACGGTCGCGGTATAGACGCTGCCGTTCAGCGCCACGCGCACGCTGTCGCCCGCGTCGCCGGTGCCGGTAATAGCCAGCGGCTGACCCTGTTCGGCGGCGTTCAGGAAGTTGTCTTCAGCGATAGCCGCGACGGTCAGAACTGGCGCAGCGGTATCAATGGTAATGGCGTGAGGCAGCGCAAGGCTGCCGCCGCTGGCAGGCGAGGCGGTGACGGTCAGGGTGTAATCACCGTCCGCTACGCCCGCCAGCGCCGCTGCCGGGATCGCCGCGCTCCACAGGCCGTTTGCGCCCACGGTCGCCGGATAATCCGTGCCGTTAAAGCTTACGACTACCGTGCTGGTGTCATCAGGCACGCTGCCGGTTACGGTAAAGCCCTGGGCGGCTTCGGCGGCATTGATTAAATCATCGCCGGAAACGGCATTGATAATCAGCGTCACGTCTACCGCCGTATCCAGCGTCAGCGTGGTGTCCTGGCTGTTGACGTTGCCCGCCGGCGAGGTCGCCGTTACGGTCAGCGTGTTATCGCCTTCCGTAAGGTTAGCCAGCGAGCTGGCCGGTACACTAATCGTCCACTGTCCGCCAGCGCCGACGGTAGTGGTATAGGTATCGCCGCCCAGCGTAACGGAGATAGTATCGCCTTCGCTGCCGCTACCGGTAATGTTCTGCGCCTGGCCCTGCTCGACGCGGTCAATAGTGTTATCGCCGGTGACCGGATCCACCGTAAAGGCTGGCGTCGCGGTATCAACGGAGAGACCCAGATTTTGCGTAGCGGTGTTGCCGAAGGCATCGCTGGTGCTGACCTGGAGCGCGTAAGGCCCATCGGCCAGCGCCGCCAGATCGGTTGCCGGAACGCTCAGGCTCCAGCTGCCGTCCGCGTTCACCGTGGTGGTATAGGTTACGCCGTTGAGCGTAACGGTAACGTCATTGTCAGCCGTACCCGTGCCGCTGACAGCCAGCGCTGCGCCCTGCTCGGCGGCGTTGATAATGTTATCGCCGCCTGCGACCGGATCCAGCGTCAGCGTTGGCAGCGCGGTGGCCACGGTAATAACGGGCGCTGGCGTAATGGCGGAAACGTTGCCTGCCACGTCGGTGACCGTCACCGTCACCGCAGACTGTCCCTGCGGCAGCGCCTGAAGCACGGCTGGCGCCAGATCCAGCGTCCAGACGCCAGAACTGTTAACGGTGGCGGCATAATCGGTGCCGCCGATGTTGACCGTTACGGTCTGACCAACGCCTTCCTGCCCCGTGGTGCCGGTCAGCGTCTGCGTGATGCCCGCTTCCTGGCCGGTCAGGGTGCCGTCAATAAACGGCGTTTGCAGCGTCGGATCCGGCACGCGATCGACGTACACGTTCAGCGTGTTTTCGCTGGTCACGGTATTGCCGTTTTGCGCGATCGCGCTGGCCGTCGCGGTTTGCGGCCCTTCTGCCAGCGCCTGCAAATCTGCTGCCGGAACGGTGGCCGTCCAGCTGCCGTTTGCCGCTACGGTGCCGGTGTAGGTTTGGCCGCCGAGCGTAAAGGTGACCGTGCTGCCAGCCGCCACGTTCGCCGTAGAGCCGGTAACGGTTAGATCCGTCTGCGCTTCAGACGCATTCAGATAGCCGTCGCCGCTGAGCGGATCGAACGCCACGCTGCTGAGCGTACTGTCGACGGTAAAGGTTTTGGCAACGGTGCTGCTGTTGCCTGCCAGATCGGCCACGGTGACGTTGAGCGTTTGCGTGCCGTTCGCCAGCGCGCTCAGGTCGGCGGCCGGTATCGCCACCTGCCAGCCGCCGCCCGTTTGCACCGTGGTCACGTAATCGGTGCCGTTAAGCGTTACGGTGACCGTTTGCCCCACTTCCGCATTGGTTACCGTCCCGCTGAGTAGCTGATCGGTCTGCTGTTCCGCGCCGTCGATAATATTGTTAGCGGTCAGATCGTCAACGGCAATAACCGGCGCGCTGGTATCCACCACCAGCGGCGTGCCGGCG
This sequence comes from Erwinia sp. 198, assembly GCF_003937915.1. Classification (GTDB taxonomy): domain Bacteria; phylum Pseudomonadota; class Gammaproteobacteria; order Enterobacterales; family Enterobacteriaceae; genus Erwinia; species Erwinia aeris. The sequence goes on from NZ_RHUM01000003.1 coordinate 291,359, forward strand.
GTAGTCACGTTGCCGGCCGCATCGCTGGCGGTAACGGTCAGCGTATAGTTACCTTCCGCCAGCGTATTCACCGCTGTGTTTGGCACAGTCAGCGTCCACTGACCGTTAGCACCAACAATAGTATTGTAAACGGTACCGTTCAGCTCGACGGCAATAGTGTTGCCGGTTTCGCCGGTGCCGCTAACCACCAGCGGCTGGCTGGTGTCGGCAGCATTAAGATAGCCATCGCCGGAGACAGGGTTCACCGTCACCGCCGGTGGCGTCAGATCCACATCCAGCGTACGGGTCAGCGCAGAGACGTTGCCTGCCGCATCAACCACGCTGACCGAAACAGGATAGCTGCCGTCGGTTAACGCCAGCAGCGCTGCCGCCGGCAGCTCAATGCTCCAGCTACCGGTGCCGGCCACCGTCGCGGTATAGGTGGTGTCGTTCAGCACCAGCGTGACCACGTTGCCCGGCGCGCCGTCGCCCGTTACCGTCAGCGCCTGCCCCTGCTCCGCCAGGCTCAGGCGGTTATCTTCCGCCAGCGCATTCAGCGTCAGCGTCGGCGTTGAGGTATCTACGGTAAAGGTATTGGTTAGTGAAGAAGTATTGCCTGCCGGATCGGTGGCCGTCACGGTCAGCGTGTTATCGCCCTGCGGCAGACCTTGCAGCACCGCATTGGGCAGCGTGACCGACCAGTTGCCGTCCGTGTCCACGCTTGCCGTGTAGGTGATGCCGTTCAGCACCACGCTAACGGCCTGGCCGCTGCCGGTAATGCCGGTCGAGCCGGAGAGAGGCTGGTCGCTGAGCGCCTCCGTGCCGTTCAGCGCACCATCGATAAACGGCTCGTTCAGCGTCACGGTAAAGTCTGGATTAATGGCGGAATCCAGACTCTGCGTGGTGGTGATCTGATTGCCGTTAACGTCGGTCGCCGTCGCGGTGATCGTCTGGTTGCCGTTAGGCAGGCCGCTCAGCGCGCTGGCCGGAACGGTCACGCTCCAGCTGCCGTCATTATTGGCGGTGGTTTCATAATCCGCATTGTTAAAGCGCACCAGGATGCGCGCGCCAAAGGTCACAAAACGGGTGCTGCCGTGGATCACCAGCGGGTTTTGCGCTTCGGCGGCGTTGATGGCGTTATCGTCGCTAATGACGCCAATAGCAATTGAGCTAAAGGTATTATCGATGGTATAGCCGCTGGTCGCCGTGGCCGGATTGCCCGCGACATCAGCCACATCAACGGTAAAGGTTTGCGTGCCGTTGGCCAGCCCGTAATAGGCCGTAGCCGGCACCAGCACGCTGTAGCTGCCGTCCGCCTGCACGGTACCGGTATACTGTGCGCCGTTCATGGTCAGCGTAACGAGCTGGCCTGCCTGGACGTCGGTCGTGGTACCGGTGACCAGCTGGTTGAGATCCTGCTCCGCGCCGTCCAGCACGCCGTCGCCGGTGAAGGCGTCTACGGCGATCGTCGGCTGCGTGCCCGCCACCACCGTCAGCGGTTGCAGGCTCGACGTAGCGTTGCCCGCGCTGTCCGTGGCCTGCACGCTCACCGCATAGGTGCCGTCCGTCAGCGCATTGACGTCGGCAGCAGGCACGCTGACGCTCCAGCTGCCGTTGGCGTCAGACACGGCGTTATAGGTAACATTATTAAGCGTAACGACAATCGTCGATCCCGCATCGGCTGTACCCGCTACGCTGAGCGCGGCGTCGTGTTCCGCCGCGTTCAGATAGCCGTCGCCGGAAACCGGCGCGATGGTCAGTGCAGGCGTCGCAGTATCCAGAGTTACCGGCGTCAATGAGGCGGTCTGGTTGCCGCCCGCATCCGTAGCGGTCACGGTAATATCGTATTTACCGTCCGGCAGCGACTGCAGCGCAGAAGGCGAAATCGCCAGGCTCCAGTTACCGTCTGCATCCGCGCCGGTCAAATAAGTGACGCCCGCCAGTACTACGCTGAGATTGCTGCCCGCTTCCGCCGTGCCGCTCACGATCAGCGGCTGATTCTGCGCCTGCGCGTTAATCACGCCGTTATCGCCAGGAATGGCAACGTCCAACGCTGGTGCGGCAGTATCAACCACGATCGGCGTGGTGGAGCTGGCCGTATTGCCCAGCGAATCCGTAACCGTAACGACAATATCTGCGGTGCCGTCCTGTAGCGATGCCAGCGCCGGAGGCAGCAGCGCCACGCTCCAGCTGCCGGTAAGGGTATCAACGGTAGCGGGATAACTTACGCCGTCAACGGTTACCGTTACCGCCTGATCCGGGAAGTTGACGCCGGTATTGCCCGTCAGCGTTTGCGCCGCCGTGCTTTCAGCTGCGTTCAGCACGCCGTCGCCAAACGGCGAGTTAAGGATGATTTCTGTCGGGAAAGAAGTGCGCACGTTTACGTCGCTACTGCTGGCAATGGGATTGCTGTTCGCATCCGTGCCCGTCACGGTAACGGCGTAGCTACCGTTGGCGATGCCGGTCAGCGCGGCGGCAGGCACGGTCGCCGTCCAGCTGCCGTCCGGATTGACCGCAGAAGCGTAATCCACGCCGTTAAAGGTAACTGTCAGCGGCGTGGCGGCGGCAAGGCCGGCGCTGCTGCCGCTGATAACCAGATCCGCCTGCGCTTCCGTCGCGTTAATAGCGTTATCGCCGCTGACCGGCGCAATAGCCAGCGAGGCCACGGTGTTATCGACGGCCACCGCAAAACTGCCGGTGGCGTTGCCGGTATTGCCCGCTGCATCGCTGACGCTAACGGTATAGTTTTGCGTACCGTTAGCCAGCGCCGTGAGCGTGGCCGCAGGCAGTGTAATATTCCAGCTGCCGCCAGGTTCAATACTGCCGGTAAAGACGGTGCCATCCGCCAGCGTGAGCGTGACGGGGCTGCCTACGGCGACGTTAGTGGCCGTGCCGGTCAGCACCTGATCGACCGTAACTTCTGCGCTGTTCAGCGAGCCGTCGGCGGTGAGTGGGTCAACCGTCACGCCCGGCGTAGTGGTTGCATAGGTTACAGTGGTATAGGTCTCACTGGCGTTACCGGCCGCATCGGTGGTAACGACGGTGACGACGTAGGTGCCGTCAGCAATGGCGGCCTGGCTGTCCGGGCTTAACGTCGCCGTCCAGGCACCGGTAGCCGGATCGACTGTGGCGGGCACGTCAACGCTGTCAAAACGCACCAGCACCGTGTTGCCCGGCTGGGTAGCGCCGGTGATAACCAGCGGTTGACCGACTTCACCCGCGTTAACATAGCCGTCGCCGCCCAATGGGTTAACCGTCGCCGTCGGTGGCGTGGCGTCCACGGCCAGCGGAATATTTTGCGTGGTGCTGTTGCCATAACCGTCGGTCGCCACCACGCCCAGCGTATAATCCCCATCGACAAGCTGTTGCAGATCGGAAGCCGGAATATTGACGTTCCAGCTGCCGTCCGGGTTAACGGTGGTGCTGTAGGTCACGCCGTTCAGCGTGACGGCGACGCTCTGACTGTCAGCGCTGACGCCGCTCAGGAGCAGCGGCTGGGTCACATCGTTCTGATTCAGCGTCGCATCCGGTGGCGTAACGGTGAGAACTGGCGCGGCGGTCGCTACGTTTATCGGCGTGGTCGAGGTGCTGCTGTTGCCTGCCGGATCGGTAATCACTACGGTGATATCGTTACTGCCCTGCGGCAGGTTTTGCAGCGAGCCTACCGGCAGCGTCACGCTCCAGCTGCCGTCGTTATTGACCGTGCCGGTATAGTCCGTGCCGCCTATTGTCGCAGTGACCGACTGGCCGGCGCCCGCCACGCCGGTGTTGCCGGTCAGCGTCTGTTCGGCGCCCGCTTCACTGCCGCTGATGACGCTGTCGCCGAAGGGCACATTAAGCCCGGCGTTCGGTTCTGTGGTAACAACGTTAAGCGAAGCGGCAGAGCCATTCTGTACTACGGTGCCGTCCGCCAGCGTGGCTGAAGCAATAATCAGATTTTGTCCCTGCGACAGCTGTTGCAAATCGGCAGCGGGAATGGTGGCGCTCCAGCTGCCGTCTGCCGCCACGGTGGCAGTGTATTCGCGCCCGCCCAGCGATACCCGGATGACCGTGCCGGCAGGAAGGTCGGCTGAAGAACCGGAAACGGTGAGATCGGACTGCGCTTCATTAATACCAAGATAGCCGTCGCCGCCCGGTGCATTGACGCTAATACTGCCGATGCCAAAAGCTGGTACGGTGAAATCATGCGTGGTGGTTGCCGCCGCGCCTGCCGCATCGGTAACGGTAGCGGTAATGGTCGCGGTGCCCGCTGCCAGCGCCTGCACGG
>NZ_RHUM01000003.1:295702-409672 GCF_003937915.1 Erwinia sp. 198
GTGGTGGTTGCCGCCGCGCCTGCCGCATCGGTAACGGTAGCGGTAATGGTCGCGGTGCCCGCTGCCAGCGCCTGCACGGCCGCAGCCGGAACGGCCACGCTCCACGCGCCGCTGCCGTCAACGGTGGCGGTGTAGGTTTGCCCGTTCAGGGTAACGGTAACGGTCTGCCCCTGCTGCACGTTGCTGGTGGTGCCGCTGATGGTCTGCGCCTGCTGCTGCTCGCCGTTATCCAGCACGTCGTCGCCCGCAAAGGCGGCGATGGTGATGGCGGGTACGGTAGTCGGGGCGTTAACGGTGAAATCATGGGTGGTGGTTGCCGCCGCGCCTGCCGCATCGGTAACGGTAGCGGTAATGGTCGCGGTGCCCGCCGCCAGCGCCTGCACGGCCGCAGCCGGGACGGCCACGCTCCACGCGCCGCTGCCGTCAACGGTGGCGGTGTAGGTTTGTCCGTTCAGGGTAACGGTAACGGTCTGACCCTGCTGCACGTTGCTGGTGGTGCCGCTGATGGTCTGCGCCTGCTGCTGCTCGCCGTTATCCAGCACGTCGTCGCCCGCAAAGGCAGCGATAGCGATGGAAGGCGTGGTCGGCGTGACCGCGCCAGCTTCTACCGTAAAGGTTTCAGCGGTGGTCGCCGTGCCGCCCGCATTGTTGGTCACGCTGACGGTCAGCGTATTGCTGCCTTCCGGTAACGTAGCCAGGGCGGCGGCCGGTAAGGTGATGCTCCAGCTGCCATCGGCCCCGACCGTGGTGGTATAGGTCACGCCGTTGAGCACGACGGTAACGGTGTTGCCCGCTTCCGTGCCGCTGGTAGTACCGTTCAGCGTCTGGTCAGAATTTTTTTCCGCCGTCGACAGGGTATTATCGCCGGTTAACGGATTGACGGTAAGGGATGGCGCTACTGCTGCTGCATCATCATCGCCGCCGCCGCCGCCGCCGCCACCGCCGCCTGCCAGTGCGGCGACGCCTGCTGCGCCAAGGCCGAGCGCGCCGATACCTGCGGCAGTGATAACCCCGGTGGTTGCGCCGGTATCAGCCAGCAGCAGCGGTTCCAGCGAACCAAGCGATTCATACTGTGGCGTAATCGTCATGGCCGCCTGCGCATCGGCAAACTCATTGGTGACCGGGAAAAGCGCATGTTCAGGCGGATTGACGCCGTCGTCAAAAACCAGCTCGCTGTGATCGCCGTCAACGTCATCCAGGAAAAATTGCTGATAGCGTTTAACGCTGCCGTCACGCATGTGGACAATGAGATCGTTCCCCTGGCGTTCGAACTCGGTCACCATGGCGCGGGTTCCATGAATGCGGACTACGCTGGGTTGATTCAGGAGGATGGTATTGTTGGAGTTCCCTGCAGCGACCTGAGAAAGAATGCTGCCATCGTCGCGCGAAAGTATTTCCACGCTGCCATCAGTAAGCTGAGCCATAGTAACCTCGTGTACACCAGACATTGAATGTTTCACACGTAAACATGAAGAAAACCTTCATCTTTACGCGCAAAGTAATAGATCGCCTTACCCGAGGGCAGGCGGCTTTACCTGGTGCAACGACATTTCCGGCGGGCATAGAAATGTTAAAAACAACCTAAAAAGAGGCGCTGATACGCTATTTTTTTTAACTTTTATCTTTCTGATAGTATGAAAAACCCCGCCACTCGGCTTGATTAATATTTATCGACAGGATAAACATAATTTATAATTTGACTTAGTTTACAATTCTGCAAAATGTCAACTATCAAATAAAATTGATGAAATAACGCATTAATAAATTGATTTAACTTAAGGAATTTTTTTAAGGAAGTGTAAAAAATGTAACAGCTCCCGGAAGATTTACTGCCGCCGCTGCCGCTCGTTTTTTTTGACCGCGCGCAAATTTTCATATCAGCGTGCAGAAACCGGTAAAGATAAACGGCATGGGTAGTACAAAAAAACAGCAGTATCGAGAGACAGACAAAAGCGCATTAAAACGCTTTTTTTACCTCTGGCCAATGATTTGAGTTAAGAGAAGATGGCGCGCTATCCACCAGGAGTTATCTGTAAAATCACCTTTAGCCTCAATATTTGATTAACAGGGGCTTTTTTTCAGGTTATTTAACACAAACGCCCGCGTCGCTATGGTTTTGTCGCGATATAATATGCGCCTTGCCCGTGGCGCGTTCTTCTTTAATTTAGCGAAATGTGATAAAAAGTAGTGTTTACTGCGACAAGCTTTTAACGGAACCTATGACGATTCAGGATGCCAGACCCGCAAGCGCCTGCGCGCTGGCCGCCCCCCACGCGATTTCTTTGTTTACACGCGCGTGGCCACACAACAGATCCTTGTGTTCCGATGAATCGCCAGGCAGCTACTGCCCGCCTTCCGTTGTCTCATTCGTCCTTTTGTTCGCGGCTTGCCTTTACCTGTGCCTGACTGATGGCTCGTTAACTGGGGTTCCACGGCTATGATGCCCTACAAATTTCCACTGACTTCCGGTAACGTCACCCGGTTTTTCGTGATGTTTATCCTGGTACTGCTGTTGGCATCCGGATTTATGATCCACAACGCCGTTAACGCCTGGCTGACCGATAAACGCTATGCGATGGCGGATATCGCTCACGTTATGCAGAAGCGTATCGACACCTACCGGTTTGCAACCTGGCAGATTTATGAAAATCTTGCGGCCAATGCCGCGGGCTCGCCGCCGAACAGCCTGCAGGAAACCCGCCTGCGTCCCGATGTTTATTATCTTGAGAAAACCCGCCGTAAAACCGAAGCGCTGATTTTTGGCTCGCACGACAGCAGCACGCTGGATATGACGCTGCGTATGTCTAATTATCTGGATACGCTATGGGGCGCCGAAAACAGCACCTGGTCAATGTATTTTCTCAACGGGCAGGATAACAGCCTGATTTTAATTTCGACGCTGCCGTTAAAGGATATGGCGACGCGTTATAAAGAGAGCGCCATCAGCACTATTGTCGATGCGCGCCGCGCGGAGATGCTCCAGCAGGCCAACGCGCTGGACGAACGGGAAAGCTTCTCGCCGCTACGCCGCTTTACCTGGCAGAATGACCACTATTTTACCGTACGCACCACCTTTAACCAACCGGGCCATCTGGCTACGGTGGTCGCCTTCGATTTGCCGATTAACGATCTGATCCCGCTGAATATGCCGTTGGAAAATTTCCAGCTGAAGCAGGATACGGCCGGTACCGGCAGCAGCGTGGATGAAGACAGCACCCACAGCACTAAGGTAACGCTGCTTAACCCCAATGTAGAAATCGCCGCCTCGCTGACCAGCACGCCCCTGCAGCTGGTTTATCGCGTGCCGATCCTCGGCCTGATCGCCGATACGCTGCGTAACCTGATATGGCCGCTGCTGGCGAATTTTGTGCTGCTGCTGCTTTCGCTGGCCGGCCTGCTGCTGCTGCGCCAGCAGTCGCTGCGCCCCAGCGAAAACCAGAGCGCCGAACTGGAGTCGCTGCGCGTCCTTAACGAAGAGATTGTGGCCAGCCTGCCGGTTGGCCTGCTGGTGTATGACTTTGCCAGCAACCGCACGATTATCAGCAACAAAATCGCCGAGCACCTGCTCCCGCATCTCAATCTGCAAAAGATTATCAATATGTCCGATCAGCATCAGGGCGTGTTGCAGGCTACCGTTAACAACGAAGTTTATGAGATCCGCCATGCGCGCAGTATGCTGGCGGCCAGCACCCAGCTGTTTATGATGCGCGATCAGGATCGCGAGCTGCTGGTGAATAAAAAGCTGCAAAAAGCGCAGCAGGTGCTGGATAAAAGCCACCAGACGCGTCAGCAGCTGTTGCAGAATCTGGGACACGCGCTGAACCGGCCGCTGGGCGATGTGATCGGCCATTTGCAGGCAATCGAATCCGCGCAGCCGGGCGAACAGCTGGAAGACGCGCTGCAGGAAGCGCAGGCGCTGCGTCGGCTGGTGGATGATATCGTGCTGTTAAATCGTCTGGAAACGCATGACTGGGCGCCGGACGCCGAAGCCTTTAACCTGCAAAGCGTGCTTGATGAGCTGGTGACCGAGGCCCTGCCCTCGCTGCGGCGTAAAGGGCTGAAGCTGGTGGTCAGCAACCGCCTGAACAGCGACGAGAACCGTTTTGGCGATCGGCGCGCCATTTACAAAATCCTGACCACCCTGCTGCACTATTCCATTACCAGCACCAGCTGGGGCCGCATCTCTGTTGAGGTCAGCCATCCTGCCGATCGGCCGGACAGGCTGGCGATTGAAATGGTGGATACCGGCGCCGGACTGACGGTGGACGAGATGGGCAACACCGATTTTCCTTTCCTCGGCGAAACCAGCTTTGACCGTTTTGGTCAGGCTTCGGGGCTGGCGTTTTTCCTTTGTAAGCAGCTGTGCAAACAGCTTGGCGGGCATCTTGAAATTGTCGCGCGTCCCGATATCGGCACGCGTTACAGCATCCAGGTTCATGCACCGCAGGAACACCAGCAGGCTCAGGAAGAGAAGCTGCTGGAAGGTCTGACCGCGTTAATTGATATCAACGTGGATGAGGTCAGAAAAATTGTGGTGCATCAGTTAGAAAACTGGGGCGCCAGCTGTATTACGCCGGACGAGCGTTTTTCCGGACAGGATCACGATGTGCTGGTCACGGACGACCCGGCCAGCCTGACGGCCTGGTCGCTGCTGCTGACGGATGATGAGGCGGGCTACACCGCGCTTTCCCGCGATCGCTTCAGGGTGAATTTCAATATCAGCAGCGCTATGCAGGATGCGTTACTGCAGCTTATTGAGCTTCAGCTGGCCCTGGATGAGACCGAAGAAGAGGAGACGCCTGCGCAGCTGTTCGCGCCAGGCTATTTCCAGCTGTTTGTTGAGACAGTACCAGATGATGTAAAGAGATTGTATAATGAGGCAGCAGAAAAGGACTTGAGTTCGCTTGCTCAGACTGCGCATCGCCTGAAGGGTGTGTTTGCCATGCTTAATTTGACACCGGGCAAGCAGCTTTGTGAAACGTTAGAACAGCACATAACCGAGTGTGACAATTCAAACATTAAAAATACCACCAGTGAAATTGACCGCTACGTCAACGAACTGCTGCAGCAAGGTAACCAATAATATGAACAACCTGAACGTAATTATTGCCGATGACCATCCTATTGTTCTGTTCGGCATTCGCAAGTCACTTGAACAGATTGAATGGGTCAATGTTGTCGGTGAGTTCGAAGATTCCACAGCATTAATCAACAGCCTATCCAAGCTCGACGCCAACGTCCTGATCACCGATCTGTCGATGCCTGGTGAAAAATATGGCGACGGTATTACGCTGATTAAGTATATCAAGCGTCACTATCCGGACCTGTCGATCATCGTACTGACCATGAACAACAACCCGGCCATCCTCAGCGCCGTGCTGGACCTGGACATTGAAGGGATCGTGCTGAAACAGGGCGCGCCAACCGACCTGCCTAAGGCGCTGGCCGCACTGCAAAAAGGCAAGAAGTACACACCGGAAAGCGTGGCTAAACTGCTGGAGAAAATCAGCGCGGGCGGCTATGGCGACAAGCGCCTGTCCCCGAAAGAGAGCGAAGTGCTGCGCCTGTTTGCGGAAGGTTTCCTGGTAACCGAAATCGCCAAGAAGCTGAACCGCAGCATCAAAACCATCAGTAGCCAGAAGAAGTCGGCGATGATGAAGCTGGGCGTGGATAATGATATCGCGCTGCTGAACTATCTTTCATCCGTCAGCACCATGCCGGTGGATAAAGACTAAATTCCCGGGACCTGTCGATCTGTTCTAAGCCTGGCTCCCGCCAGGCTTTTTTTATCGCCCTCGTTACCCTTCCCGGCTTTTTCTGACCCGATCCGCGTAAAACGCCAGCGTCTGCTGTAGCGTGTCCAGCGTAACCGGCTTCGACAGGCAGTTATCCATGCCCGCTTCCATACAGCGCTGTTTTTCTTCCGCCAGCGCGTTGGCGGTGACGCCAACCACCGGGAAGGTGAGGCCCAGCTGCCGCAAGCGCTGCGTCAGGCGGTAACCGTCCATATTCGGCATGTTGACGTCGGTCAGGACAATATCAATCTCGTTGCGGCTCAGCACGTTGAGCGCGTCCACGCCGTCCTGCGCCGTTTTCACCCGATAACCCAACGAGCCAAGCTGATCGGATAGCAGCATGCGGTTGATAGGGTGATCGTCCACCACCAGGATAAGAATATCTTCGTTGGTGACGCTTTTCTCGTCCGTTTCCGGCAGTTCCGACGAAGCATCCGGCATCTCCACCTCCACGCGATAGATGCGTCCCAACAGCGCGGGCAGCTCGTGCGGCGTAGTGGTGCCGTAAACCCAACGCCCCGGCGACAGCTCCTGCGGGCCGTCGTTGTGGCTGCCGTCAAAGCGGATAGTCGCCCGATGCACCTGCTGGCTCTGGAAGTCGTAATCGGTCACGATCACGTCATCCGGCTCACAGCGGCTTAGCTCATGCAGGCGCTGCACCTTCAGGCCGTGCCCGTCGAGCAATTTTTCCAGGAAGGCGGCCAGCGCCTCGTTACGCAGTTCCAGCCAGCAGGCTTTGCCTTCCAGGCCTTCATGCCGCTGCGGGGTTTTCACCTTGCTGTTATAAAGCGGAATGCGCACGATAAACTGGCTGCCCATTCCCGGTTCGGAATCGACCTCAATATCGCCGTCCATCATATTGATCAGCTTTTCACAGATAGCCAGACCCAGGCCGGTGCCCTGGAAATTACGCTGCACGCCGGTGCCGACCTGGAAGAACGGATCGAACAGACGGGTGATCTCTTTGGCCGGTATGCCCACGCCGGTATCGCGTACGCGGAAAGCCAGATAGCCATCCTTAACGTAAGCCTGCAAAATAATGCCGCCGGTGTGGGTAAACTTAATTGCATTGTTTAACAGGTTAGAGATGACCTGCTGAAGGCGGATCGGATCGCCGTCCAGCGTGACCGGCACGTCGCTATCGATAAAGCACCAGAGCGTCAGTCGTTTTTTCACTACCATCGCCAGATAGTTAGAGGCGATATGGGTGATCACCTCGCGCGGCGCGAACTCACGTGGTTCAATACGCAGCTGCTCTGACTCAATTTTGGAAAAGTCGAGAATATCGCTGATGATTTTCAGCAGCAGGCTGGAAGAATTATTCATCGCCGTGACCAGCGACTCTACGCCTTTCGGCAGCGCGCGGGTTTGCAGCAAATCCAGGTTGCCGATAATGCCGTACAGCGGCGTGCGTAACTCGTGGCTGACCGTGGCCAGGAACATGGATTTCGACTGGCTGGCCTGCTCGGCTGCCTGCGCCATTTCCTGTAGCGACTCTTCCATTTTTACGCGCGCGCTGACGTCCACCAGCACGCAAATCGCCACGTTTTCGTTGCGATAGCGCGAATGCACAAAGCTGATTTGCAAATTGGTATTGCTGCCGGTCAGCACGTCGACAAAGTTAACCTGCTGGCCGCAAATAATTTCGGTCAGGCGCTGCCTGTCTTCCTGCGTCAGCATACTGAGGTAGTTATGCGCCAGCTCGTTGCTGAGGATATTAGTGCCGTCACTGGTGCGCAGGATACAAATGCCGACCGGAGCAGAGGCGACGATTTTGCGGTTAAACTGCTCGTGCTCTTCCAGGCGATGGGCATTATCTTCGGCAGGCAAAAACATGCGCCGCTCAAACAGCCAGGCCAGCGTAAACAGAATGATGGCGCTGATGACGTTAAGCAGGATGGCATTGATGATCAGCATTTTCAGCTTTTCGACCATCTCGTTAGTCTGCACTGAATAGACCATGGTCAGCGAGGACGGCGTCAGCGTTTTTTTCAGCACCAGCTGTTTGTAGCCGTTGATATAGCCGAACCAGGTACTGTCGTCGGGCAGATCGTCCAGCGATACCCGACTGCCGGGGCGGGAAGAAGTCAGCACGCGCTGATTGTCTGCGTCCAGCAGCATAGCGTTGACCGGGAAGCTGCCCGGCACCACAAAATCATCCAGGCGGATGCTTTGCTCAATACCCAGCAGCGCCGCCATTTTGCTGGCGACATAAACCGGCGTCACCATATAGTAGTAGCCCGTACCGGGCTGGCTGGCCGGTGCGATCCAGAAGAAGCTGTTTTTGCGCTCTTCGTCATTGCCGCTGCGGTATTTCAGGATGCGTTCGTGCAGCGCTTTCAGCGCGCGCTCCCGGTCGGCGGATGCGTTGCCGACGCCAAAGTCTGCCATGCACAGGCTTTCACCGCCGATAAAGAACACCCTGTTCAGCTCATAGGCGGAAGCAAAATTGGCTTTCCAGTAGTGCAGGAAATAGCTCAGCGACTCCAGCGAATTGCGCCAGACGTCGCTCATGGCGCTACAGTCAGAGTCGGAATAGAGCGGATAAAACTGTGGCAGCGCCGTTTTGCCGGGAAAAACGCCGTTGAGCACGTCAAGGCCGTTGGCGGACGCGTTCAGCCGGTTCTCAGCGATATACTTCAGTTCTCGCGTAACGTCTGTTGAATGGCGAACATACCACTGCGCCTGCTCAAAGCTGGCATTGAATTCCTGCCGTACCTGCGCCTCTTTCTCGTGCAGCACGTTAATAATATAAAAGGTGGTGAGCAGCGCACCAAGCGTCCAGAGCATCAGCGCCAGCGCCCGGAACAGATAGCGAGAGATCCTTAACGTCGTTCTGAACGAGACTAAATATTTCAAACGGAACCTACAGTGGCGGCTGGTCGGGATGACAAATACGATCCCGCTACAGTACCGCCAGAGCCGTTAAAAAGCCAGTTACCCGTACGCTCAACGCGCTGTTTTCTGCGTAAAACCCCGCGCTTACTCAAGACTTTTCTGGATAACCGTCAGCGGGACGGCGACAGCCCGCAAAAACGTCGTTTCTTCTCGCCGGCGCAGCCAGTTTTTCGGCTGATTCATTCATCCAACCCAGCGATAGTGCAATAACCTTCTTTCTGGCAGGTCTGCTGGCTTTGCGCTTTTGATTTTTTTCTCGATAACATAAATAGCCTCCTGCACATATGCCTGATGATAAAGATAGCCGGTCGCCTCTGCGTGCCGGACAAGAACAACGCATCATAAGCATAAAAACTCAACGGCCAGGCGAAATTTTCAACACGGCCACGCACTCAGCCTCCAATAAATAAAAAATGCATTGCCTGGAGCAGTGGGTTTATCTCAACGACATATTCCCGGCTTCTCCCTTCCCGTTTGATCGCGCTAATCAGGTAGCACTCTCCCCTGCTCGTCAGCGAAGAAAAACAGCGCTCGGTTTTAATTTGCCTGACAACCCTCCTTAGTTTGCCCTGCCTGTATAGCAGTCCCTTTCCCCGCAGTCCGTTTCAGCGTTAACTTTGCGTAGCGCCTTCCGCATTTTCTTCGGCGCATAAAAAAGGCCGGTTCACTGAACCGGCCTCTGGCACCTTAAGCGGAAGAAATTACTCTTCTTCGTCGCCTTCCGGCGCGTCGTCTTCCATCACTTCCGGCGCGATGTCCTCGTCGCCTTCGGCCACGCTGCCGTCGATAGCATCCAGCTCTTCTTCAGCAACCGGCTCGGCCACGCGCTGTAGGCCCACCACGTTTTCATCTTCCGCAGTACGGATCAGAATAACGCCCTGGGTGTTACGGCCAACCACGCTGACCTCAGACACGCGGGTACGCACCAGCGTACCGGCATCGGTGATCATCATGATCTGATCGCTGTCGACCACCTGCACCGCGCCGATAACCGGCCCGTTGCGCTCGGTGACCTTGATCGAGATAACGCCCTGGGTCGCACGAGACTTGGTCGGGTACTCGCTGTTGGCGGTACGCTTACCGTAGCCGTTCTGCGTCACCGTCAGGATAGCGCCGTCATCACGCGGCACGATCAGCGAGACCACACGATCGCCTTCCGCCAGCTTGATGCCGCGTACGCCAGATGCGGTACGGCCCATCGCGCGCACCGCGCTCTCGGCGAAGCGCACCACTTTACCCGCCGCAGAGAAGAGCATCGCTTCATCGTTGCCGTTGGTCAGCGACACGCCGATCAGCTCGTCGTCTTCACGCAGGTTGACGGCGATAATGCCGGCGCTGCGCGGACGGCTGAACTCGGTCAGCGCGGTTTTCTTCACGGTGCCGCTGGCGGTCGCCATAAAGATGTTCCAGCCTTCCGCGTATTCACGCACCGGCAGAATTGCGGTGATGCGCTCGTTGGCTTCCAGCGGCAGCAGGTTGACGATAGGACGTCCGCGCGCGCCACGGCTCGCTTCCGGCAGCTGGTAGACTTTCATCCAGTAGAGACGACCACGGCTGGAGAAGCAGAGGATCGTATCATGGGTGTTGGCCACCAGCAGGCGGTCGATAAAGTCTTCTTCCTTGATGCGTGCTGCCGACTTGCCTTTGCCGCCGCGACGCTGCGCTTCGTAATCCGTCAGCGGTTGATATTTCACGTAGCCCTGATGCGACAGGGTCACGACCACATCTTCCTGGTTAATCAGATCTTCAATATTAATATCGGCACTGTTGGCGGTGATTTCCGTGCGGCGTTTATCGCCAAACTGGTCACGCACCAGCTCCAGCTCTTCGCGGATCACTTCCATCAGGCGCTCGGCGCTTTCCAGAATGCGGATCAGCTCGGCAATTTGCTCCAACAGCTCTTTATACTCGTCCAGCAGCTTTTCGTGCTCCAGGCCGGTCAGCTTCTGCAGACGCAAATCCAGGATCGCCTGGGCCTGCTGTTCGGTCAGGTAATACTGGCCGTCGCGAATGCCGTACTCTTCTTCCAGCCACTCCGGACGCGCCGCGTTGTCGCCCGCGCGTTCCAGCATGGCGGAAACGTTACCCAGTTCCCAGGCACGCGCCACCAGACCCGCTTTCGCTTCCGCTGGCGTTGGCGCCCGGCGGATTAGCTCGATAATTGGATCAATGTTGGCCAGCGCGATCGCCAGCGCTTCAAGGATATGCGCGCGATCGCGAGCCTTGCGCAGTTCAAAGATAGTCCGGCGCGTCACCACTTCACGGCGGTGGCGAACAAAGGCTTCCAGAATATCCTTCAGCGGCATGATCTTCGGCTGGCCCTGATGCAGCGCCACCATGTTGATGCCGAAAGAGGTTTGCAGCTGGGTCAGCGAGTAGAGGTTGTTCAGTACCACTTCGCCTACCGCATCGCGCTTCACTTCCACCACGATGCGCATCCCGTCTTTATCGGACTCATCACGCAGCGCGCTGATCCCTTCCAGACGTTTTTCTTTTACCAGCTCCGCCATCTTCTCGATCAGGCGCGCTTTGTTCACCTGATAGGGAATTTCGTGGATGATGATAGTTTCGCGGCCGGTTTTAGCGTCCACTTCCACTTCGCCACGCGCGCGGATATAGATTTTGCCGCGCCCGGTACGATAGGCCTCTTCGATGCCGCGACGGCCGTTGATGATGGCGGCGGTCGGGAAGTCCGGCCCCGGAATGTGTTCCATCAGCCCTTCAATGCTGATGTTCTCATCTTCGATATAGGCCAGACAGCCGTTGATCACTTCCGTCAGGTTGTGCGGCGGAATATTGGTCGCCATACCTACGGCAATGCCCGAAGAACCGTTAACCAGCAGGTTCGGGATCTTGGTCGGCATGACTTCCGGGATCTGCTCGGTGCCGTCATAGTTCGGCACGTAGTCGACGGTTTCTTTTTCCAGATCCGCCAGCAGCTCGTGAGCGATTTTAGACATGCGCACTTCGGTATAACGCATTGCCGCAGCGGAGTCGCCGTCAACGGAACCGAAGTTGCCCTGGCCGTCTACCAGCATGTAGCGCAGCGAGAAAGGCTGCGCCATACGCACGATAGTGTCATACACGGCGGTATCGCCATGCGGGTGATATTTACCAATAACGTCGCCGACAACACGGGCTGACTTTTTATAAGGTTTGTTCCAGTCATTGCCCAGCACGTTCATGGCATAGAGCACGCGACGGTGTACTGGCTTCAGGCCATCGCGGACGTCTGGCAATGCACGGCCAACGATGACCGACATGGCATAATCAAGGTAAGAGTTCTTTAGCTCTTCTTCGATATTGACCGGTGTGATTTCTCTGGCCAGGTCACTCATGGAGGCGCTTTCCTTCTAAATTATACCCGGATTTAAAGGTGCGAAAGTATATCACCTTTAGGCTCTATGGTGAACGGAAAGCGTCGTTCCGCCCGCTTTAATCACGCGCTTTTATCCTGTCGGCCGTTCGCCTGCGGAAAGATGTATACTGAAGCCAAACTTCCAGGGAGTAAGAAACAATGAAGGCAGAGCAAAACAGCGCCACGGCTAACGTGGATCATCAGGAAATTGCCAAGTTCGAGGCGGTCGCGTCGCGCTGGTGGGATCTGGAAGGCGAGTTTAAACCGCTGCACCGCATTAACCCGCTGCGCCTTGGTTATATCGCTCAGCACAGCGACGGCCTGTTCGGCAAAAAGGTGCTGGACGTTGGCTGCGGCGGCGGCATCCTGGCGGAAAGCATGGCGCGTGAAGGCGCCGAGGTGACCGGCCTGGATATGGGCGCCGAACCGCTGGAGATCGCCCGTTTACACGCGCTGGAAAGCGGCGTAAAGGTTGATTACGTACAGCAAACCGTTGAGGAGCACGCGGAGCAGTTCGCCGGTCAGTACGACGTGGTGACCTGTATGGAGATGCTTGAGCACGTGCCGGATCCGCGCTCGGTGGTGCACGCCTGCGCGAAGCTGGTTAAGCCCGGCGGCGAAGTGTTCTTTTCCACCCTTAATCGCAACAGCAAATCCTGGCTGATGGCGGTAATCGGTGCGGAGTATGTGCTGCGTATGGTGCCGCGCGGCACGCACGATATTAAGAAATTTATCCGTCCCGGTGAACTACTGAACTGGGTCGATGAAACCTCGCTGCGCGAGCGCCATATGATCGGCCTGCATTACAATCCGCTGACCAACAAATTCAAGCTGGCGCCGGGCGTCGACGTTAACTATATGGTGCATACGCACCGCCCTGCGGAATAACGCCATTTCCCTTAAGAGCGCTGTTTCTTAAGGGAAATTTTTTCCTGCCTCCGCTTTACCTGCGCTCCCCTGCCCGCACCGCACTTTTTGTGCTTCTGCCTTTGCAGGAACTTCTTATTCGCTTCGACATAAATTTTATTTCGTGCCTGCGTCGATTTTTTCGCCATTCTTCGGGATATTTTCAGCATCTGAAGTATACTTTTTGGCCAAAAAAAAAGGCGGCGAATCAAGGGTGCACAAAGATCCCGCATTCAGGAAAAATAAGAAAAAATTTCTCGCCCTGTTGACATGGACCCAGGGCCTTGAGAAACGCGGACTTAGGAAAACAGCCAGCCCGCGATCCGTAAAATTGCCGCTGCGTCAAGGCTTGTTAAGATCGCAGAAATTACTAGAATAACCACCATATTGTTATCAATACTTCATCTACCCCCTATATATAGTGTTTATCCACAGAGTTACTCACACCTGAGCAGTCTGTGTATAAACGGGGGATATTTTCGATCTCACGGACAGGATAAAAACGCCACATGAATCAGAGCCTGCTTGTCACTAAACGCGATGGCCGCACCGAACGCATCAATCTGGATAAAATCCACCGCGTGCTTGACTGGGCTGCAGAAGGTCTGCAAAACGTTTCCGTCTCTCAGGTTGAACTGCGTTCCCATATCCAGTTTTACGAAGGCATCAAAACCTCCGACATCCACGAGACGATCATCAAGTCTGCTGCCGACCTGATCTCCCGCGATGCGCCGGACTATCAGTACATGGCCGCGCGCCTGGCTATCTTCCACCTGCGTAAAAAAGCCTATGGCCAGTTTGAGCCGCCGAAGCTTTACGATCAGGTGAAGCGCATGGTCGATCTGGGTAAATACGATCGTCACCTGCTGGAAGACTACAGCGTGGAAGAGTTCGAGCAGATGGACGGCTTTATCGACCACTGGCGCGATATGAACTTCTCCTATGCCGCCGTTAAGCAGCTGGAAGGCAAATATCTGGTGCAGAACCGCGTGAGCGGCGATATCTACGAAAGCGCGCAGTTCCTCTATATTCTGGTGGCGGCCTGCCTGTTCTCCGGCTATCCGCGTGAGACGCGTCTGGATTACGTAAAGCGTTTCTACGACGCAATTTCTACCTTTAAAATTTCCCTGCCGACGCCGATTATGTCCGGCGTGCGTACCCCAACCCGCCAGTTCAGCTCCTGCGTGCTGATCGAATGCGGCGACAGCCTGGATTCAATTAATGCGACCTCCAGCGCCATCGTGAAGTATGTTTCCCAGCGCGCCGGTATCGGCATCAACGCTGGCCGCATCCGTGCGCTGGGCAGCCCGATCCGTGGCGGCGAGGCCTTCCATACCGGCTGTATTCCTTTCTACAAGCATTTCCAGACGGCGGTGAAATCCTGCTCTCAGGGCGGCGTGCGCGGCGGAGCTGCTACGCTGTTCTATCCAATGTGGCATCTGGAAGTAGAAAGCCTGCTGGTGCTGAAAAACAACCGTGGCGTGGAAGGCAACCGCGTGCGTCACATGGACTACGGCGTACAGATCAACAAACTGATGTACACCCGTCTGCTGAAAGGCGAAGAAATCACCCTGTTCAGCCCGTCCGACGTGCCTGGCCTGTATGACGCTTTCTTTGCCGATCAGGAAGAGTTCGAGCGTCTGTATACCAAATACGAGAAAGACGACAGCATCCGCAAACAGCGCGTAAAAGCGGTAGACCTGTTTTCGCTGATGATGCAGGAACGCGCCTCAACCGGCCGTATCTATATTCAGAACGTTGACCACTGCAACACCCACAGCCCGTTCGATCCGGCTATCGCGCCCGTGCGCCAGTCCAACCTCTGCCTGGAGATTGCGCTGCCGACCAAACCGCTGATGGACGTCAACGACGAGAATGGTGAAATTGCGCTTTGTACGCTGTCGGCGTTCAACCTTGGCGCAATTGAGAGCCTGGACGATCTGCAGGAGCTGGCCACGCTGGCAGTGCGTGCGCTGGATGCGCTGCTGGACTATCAGGATTACCCAATCCCGGCCGCCAAACGCGGCGCGATGGGCCGTCGTACGCTGGGTATCGGCGTGATCAACTTCGCCTACTATCTGGCGAAGCACGGCGTGCGCTATTCTGACGGCAGCGCCAATAACCTGACGCACAAAACCTTTGAAGCCATTCAGTACTACCTGCTGAAGGCATCCAACGAGCTGGCGCAGGAGCAAGGCGCCTGCCCGTGGTTTAACGAAACCACCTATGCGCAGGGCATTCTGCCGATCGACACCTATAAGAAAGATCTGGATGCGATCAGCAACGAGCCGCTGCACCTGGATTGGGAAGCGCTGCGTGAGGCAATTAAAACGCACGGCCTGCGTAACTCCACGCTTTCGGCGCTGATGCCGTCAGAGACCTCTTCGCAGATTTCCAACGCCACCAACGGCATTGAGCCGCCGCGCGGCCATATCAGCATCAAGGCGTCCAAAGACGGCATCCTGCGTCAGGTGGTGCCGGAGTATGAGCGTCTGAAAGATCGGTATGAACTGCTGTGGGATATGCCGAACAACGACGGCTATCTGCAGCTGGTCGGCCTGATGCAGAAGTTTATCGACCAGGCGATTTCATCGAACACCAACTACGATCCGACGCGCTTTGCCAACGGTCGCGTACCGATGAAACAGCTGCTGAAAGATCTGCTGACCGCCTATAAGTTCGGCGTGAAAACGCTTTATTACCAGAACACCCGCGACGGTGCGGAAGATGCTCAGGACGACCTGGCGCCATCCATTCAGGATGACGGCTGTGAAAGCGGCGCCTGCAAAATTTAACCAAAGCGGGGCGAGCTTCGCCCCCTGATTTTACGTCGGGCCGGGTTTTCCCAGCCCTTCCTCACTGGATAATGTCATGGCTTACACCACGTTCTCGCAGAATAAAAACGACCAGCTGAACGAACCAATGTTTTTCGGCCAGCCGGTCAACGTCGCCCGCTACGACCAGCAGAAATACGGCATTTTTGAAAAGCTGATCGAAAAGCAGCTCTCCTTTTTTTGGCGCCCGGAAGAGGTGGACGTATCGCGCGATCGCATCGACTATCAGGGCCTGCCGGACCACGAAAAGCACATCTTTATCAGCAACCTGAAATACCAGACGCTGCTGGATTCCATTCAGGGACGTAGCCCGAACGTGGCGCTGCTGCCGCTGATTTCCATCCCCGAGCTGGAAACCTGGGTTGAGACCTGGGCGTTTTCAGAAACCATCCATTCGCGCTCTTATACGCATATCATCCGCAACATCGTTAACGATCCGGCGGTGGTGTTTGACGATATCGTCACCAACGAGCAGATCCTGTCGCGCGCCAAAGATATTTCCGGCTACTACGACGATCTGATCGAGATGACCAACTACTGGCATCTGCTGGGCGAAGGCACGCATCAGGTTAATGGCAAAACCGTGACCGTTAACCTGAGAGAGCTGAAAAAACAGCTTTATGTCTGCCTGATGAGCGTGAACGCGCTGGAAGCGATCCGCTTCTACGTCAGCTTTGCCTGCTCGTTTGCTTTTGCCGAGCGTGAACTGATGGAAGGCAACGCGAAAATCATCAAGCTGATTGCCCGTGATGAAGCGCTGCACCTGACCGGCACTCAGCATATGCTGAACCTGCTGAGAAGCGGCGAAGACGATGCGGAGATGGCGGAAATCGCTAAAGAGTGCCAGCAGGAGTGCTACGACCTGTTCGTGCTGGCCGCGCAGCAGGAGAAAGAGTGGGCGGAATATTTGTTCCGCGACGGCTCGATGATTGGCCTGAATAAAGATATTCTTTGCCAGTACATCGAATATATCACCAATATCCGCATGAACGCTGTGGGGCTGGAGCTGCCGTTCAAAACCCGCTCTAACCCGATCCCATGGATCAACTCGTGGCTGGTTTCGGACAACGTGCAGGTTGCGCCGCAGGAAGTGGAGGTCAGCTCCTATCTGGTTGGCCAGATCGATTCCGAAGTAGGCGAAAACGACTTCGACGACTTCCAGCTGTAATATGCGGATGTACGTTACCCTCAGCGCCTGCGGCACGCGCCTCGAATGCGCAGAGGATCACCCTAACCTGCTGACGACGCTGGAAGCCCACAACTATCAGGTGGAGTTTCAGTGCCGCGAAGGCTACTGCGGCTCCTGCCGCATGCGCCTGGTAAAAGGTGAAGTCAGCTATGCGGAGAAACCGCTGGCCTTTATTCAGCCGGGGGAGATCCTGCCGTGCTGCTGCAAGGCTAAAGGTGATATTGAGATCGAGATCCTGCACCTTTAGCTGTACGCTGAAAAACCGCGCCCTCCGGCGCGGTTTTTTTTAGTCCCGCTGCGTCTCCACCACGTCAATCCAGCCGTGGCCGCCCGTCACCTCCAGACCGTCCAGCCAGCGTCGCAGCATATTCAGCGCCATCATGGCCGCAACGTCCTGACGCGCTTTCAGCCCGTGCCGGTTGTTGCTGAACTTTACCCGCTGGCTCCAGCAGCCCTGCGGCGTAAAGAGGGCAAAGCCGAGGTGATTTTCTTTTTCTGCGCCAACCACCAGCGCCAGATCGGCTTTACCCGCTTCTGCCAACCGTTGCGCGCGCTGCATCAGTTCAGCCAGGCTTTCATCCTGCGACGGCAGCACGTTGCCCGCCGCCAGCGGCGCCTGTACCGAAGCGAGCTGATACTGCACCAGTCCGGCGGTAAACTGTTCGCCGATCGCCAGACGATAGTTTTGCTCCTGCAGGCGACGCGACAGCTGCGCGGGCAGCCCTTCCGTACCTTCAAAAATTGTACTTTCGCCAGCGATTTCACGTACCTGCTGCCAGAACTGCTCCATCTCAGGCCGCTTAGAGGCCGGGCCGTTCAGCTTCAGCTCAATAATCGGCATTGAGGCGCGGTAGCCCATTACCACGCCTTCCGGCAACGGCAGCGGCTCAATTTCTGACGCCAGATCGCTTTCTCCGCGCCCGAAGGTAGTCAAGCGCAGGCACACCGGCGGATCTGACACCGGGAAGCGAGCTTTAAGACGAGGCAGGATTTGCTCCTCGACCATCCTTTTATATTCTGACGGCACGCCGGGAGTGAAGAAAATCCAGCAGCGGTTGAGCTGAAGCGCAAAACCACAGGCGGTGCCGATCGGATTGTCGATCATCTCGGCACCCGCCGGGATTTCCGCCTGCTTGCGGTTACTGTCGGCCATTTTGCGGCCTCGTCCGGCAAAAAACGCCTCCATCTTCGCCAGCCATTCCTCCTGCATCACCAGCCCTACACCTGCCGCTTTCGCCGCCGCGACCGCGCTTAAATCATCGCTGGTCGGCCCCAGGCCGCCGTTGACAATCAGCACATCCGCCACCCTGCTGCGCTCGGTAAGCACGCTGACCAGCTCTTCCATACTGTCGCCAACGGTCTGGCGGCTCGTCATGGGTAATCCCTGTTGAAACAGCAGCTCGGCCAGCCAGGCCGCATTGGTATCCACGATTTGCCCGTGCAGCACTTCATCGCCGGTAGACAGCATTTCCACTCTGATCATGTTCTTCTCCGCATTGTTCAGACCTGTTTAACAGTATGAAGCCTCACGGAAAATTACAACGTCATTTCACCATCAATACGGCAAATGGCAGCAATAGCTAACGCCAGATTGTCGCCGTTCGTCCCGGACAGGCAGAATAGCCAACACAATAGTCAGTGCCGATTAAAAAAGAACTTTTGAAAGGTATATATTCAGTTAACGAGGATATGCGCTCATGACCAAAAAAGGACTCACTACCGCCTCAGGCGCGCCAGTCGCCCATAATAATAATGTAATGACTGCCGGACGCCGCGGCCCGATGCTGCTACAGGACGTTTGGTTTCTGGAAAAGCTGGCCCACTTCGACCGCGAAGTGATCCCGGAGCGTCGTATGCATGCCAAAGGCTCCGGCGCTTACGGCACCTTTACCGTAACTAAAGATATTACCCGTTTTAGCCGGGCGAAGATTTTTTCCGAAGTGGGTAAAAAAACCGAGCTGTTTATGCGCTTTTCTACGGTGGCTGGCGAGCGCGGCGGTGCCGATGCGGAGCGTGATATCCGCGGCTTCTCGATGAAATTTTATACCGAAGAGGGCAACTGGGATCTGGTCGGTAATAACACCCCCGTTTTCTATCTGCGCGACCCGCTGAAGTTCCCCGATCTGAATCACGTGGTAAAACGCGACCCGCGTACCAACCTGCGTAACCCAACCTACAAATGGGATTTCTTCTCACAGCTGCCGGAGTCGCTGCACCAGCTGACTATCGACTTCAGCGATCGCGGCCTGCCCACTTCCTATCGCCATATCCACGGTTTCGGCAGCCACACCTATAGTTTTATCAACGACCAGCAGGAGCGCTTTTGGGTTAAATTCCATATGCGCTGTCAGCAGGGTATTCAGAACCTGATGGACGATGAGGCCGCGTTGCTGATTGGTCGCGACCGTGAAAGCTCGCAGCGCGATCTGTTCGATGCCATTGAGCAAGGCAACTTCCCGCGCTGGAAATTCTTTGTGCAGGTTATGCCGGAAGCCGAAGCCTCCTCCACGCCTTACAACCCGTTCGATCTGACCAAAGTCTGGCCGCACGCCGACTATCCGCTGATTGAAGTGGGCGAGTTTGAGCTGAACCGCAATCCGGACAACTACTTTGCCGAAGTGGAACAGGTCGCCATGAGCCCGGCCAACGTGGTGCCCGGTATCGGTTTCTCGCCGGATCGGATGTTACAGGGTCGTCTGTTCTCCTATGGCGACGCGCACCGCTATCGCCTGGGCGTCAACCATCATCAGATCCCGGTGAACGCGCCGAAATGCCCTTTCCACAACTATCATCGCGACGGCGCGATGCGCGTGGACGGCAACAGCGGCAACGGCGCCACCTACGAACCCAACAGCTTTAACGTCTTCCAGGAGCAGCCCGATTTTAGCGAGCCGCCGCTGTCGCTGGAAGGCGCAGCCGACCACTGGAACCATCGCGAAGATGATGACTACTTCACCCAGCCGCGCGCGCTGTTTAACCTGCTGAGCGAAGAGGAACACCAGCGAATGTTCCAGCGTATCGCCGGAGAACTGCGTCAGATACCGGAGTTTATCCAGCAGCGCCAGCTCGCGCTCTTTTACCAGGTGCATCCGGCCTACGGTGCAGGCGTGGAACAGGCGCTGAAAGAAGCGAAACAGGGCTAAATGCCGGGCCGTCTTCGGCCTCGATAGCGCCAGTCAGCATAGCAATGCCGGGATATTTTCCCGGCATTATCGTTTGATGACCAACCGTTGTCAGCACAACAGGTTGCGATCGGAATGGCCTGCGGTCGAGGACGTTGTCAGCAGGCTGTTTTTTTTTCCTGTCGTAAAACCCACTCCGCCAGCTGCCTGCGGGAAGGCTTGATGCCGCCGTCGCTCAGCTCCGGCAGGATGTACCAGCGTACCGGGCGTTGAAACCCGGCCAGCTTTTTTGCCGCCCAGGCCTGAAGCGGCGCAAACGAAGAGGTGCCCTTAAGCGCCACCAGCGCGACCGGCCGGTGTCCATATTCCTCATCAGGCTGCGGCACGATAAAAACCTGATCCACCGTTTCGTGTCGGGCCAGCACCGCTTCCAGTTGTTCAGGCTGAATACCTTCCCCCGCCGAGAAAAACAGATTATCAAGACGACCGCTAATCACCAGATCGTTACCACGCTGCACACCGCCATCGCGCGTGTGAAACCATCCTTCCTTATCGGTAAGCGGCAGCAGCTTTCCGTGCTGCCAGTAGCCGCAGGCCAGCGCCTCTGAACGTATCGTAATTTCTCCCTCGGTTAGCCTGATGCTATGACCGGGCAGCGGCTCGCCGACGCCCGGCTCGCCGTCCGCCCTTTTCGCCGCCACGGTCGAGGCCGTTTCCGTCATGCCGTAGCCGCACCAGCAGGCGACACCGCGCGCTTCAGCCTGAGCGGTCAACGCTGGCGGAATAGCCGCGCCGCCCAGCAAAACGGTGTTCAGCCGCAGCGTCGGCTCCTGCAGCAAACGCCAGAGCTGCGTAGGCACCAGCGAGGCATAAGTCGCTTCCGGGCTGATTTTGTTATCGCTGAGCACCAGCCTTGCGCCGCGATAAAGCCAGCGCCAGAAAATGCCCTGGCCGGAAACATGGAACAGCGGCAGCGAGAGCAGCCAGCTGTCGTCCGCCCCGAAGTTAAGCCTCGTCGTTACGCCGTGCGCGCTGGCGAAATGCGCATTAAAGGTATGTGCGGCGGCTTTCGGCAGGCCTGTGGAGCCGGAGGTCAACGTCAGCGTGGCGATGGCGTCGCGCTGCCAGCGGGCCGGGATCGGGCCAGCTTGATTGATTATCTTTAACGCAGGGATATTTGCTGGCCCCTCGCCGTTCAGCGTCAGCGCATAGTCCATATTTAACGAAGGCAGCAGCGCGGCAGTCTGCCAGGCCGGCAGCCGGGGATTGATAGGCAGCAGGCGCGCGCCGCAGCGCAGCAGTGCCAGCCAGGCCAGCACGGCCCGTTCGCTGTTGGCGGCCTGTAACACCACGCCGCTTCCGGCGCTTACGCCCTGCGCGTGGAAGCCTGCCGCCAGTGCCTCGATTTGGTCTGCCAGCTGCGCCCAGCAGTAGGCGCGATCGTCAACCGTCAGCGCGAGGCGAGTCGGCGCCAGCTTCGCCCAGTACAGCCAGGGCCAACAGTCAGCGGTCAGCATACTTCCTCCAGGTCTTCAGCAGGCGTCAGCGGCAGCCAGGGCCAACAGCCTGAAGTCAGCATACTTCCTCCAGATTTTCAGCAGGCTTCAACGGCAGCCAGGCCCAACAGCCTGAAGTCAGCATACTTCCTCCAGATTTTCAGCAGGCTTCAACGGCAGCCAGGGCCAGCGGCCTGAAGTCAGCATACTTCCTCCAGGTCTTCAGCAGGCGTCAGCGGCAGCGGCGACCCCGGCCAGACACGTACCAGCTGCTGCTGCATTAGCGAAAGCGTATCCAGGCCGGGCGCGACGCCGGGCGTCAGCCAGCAGGCTATCCGCGCCAGCTGCGTCAGGCCCAGGCTCGACTCGATCGACGAGCTAATCACCGCCGTCAGGCCCGCCTCGCCGGCTCGGACAACAGTCTCACGAACCGTAGCCAGGCTGCCGACAAGCATTGGCTTGATCACGATGGCGCGCAGATGGGGTTCCGCCGTTGGAGTGTATCCCGGCATCCGGCTGCTCTCATCCCAGGCCAGCGCGATGTCCGTTTCCTGCGCGAAGAGACGGGAATCTTCCTGCGTTCGGCACGGCTCCTCGATGAAAGCGATACGCGACCGCAAAGGCTTCGGCACAAAACGGGCAAACTGTCGGGCTTTCTCTAAACTCCACTGCTGGTTCGCATCGAGCCGCAGCGTCAGCGTCGGTACCGCTTCCAGCAACAGCGATGCGGTTATTCCATCGCGCACCGCTTCGTAAAGACCCACTTTTAGCTTGGCTAGCGGCTGCGGCCGCTGATTAAGCTGAACAATCAGCTCGTCGGGATCGCCCGTGCACAGCATCGCGCCAGAATAATTGCCCGTCGATGGCATTACGCCAGCCAGCTCCGCCAGCGCGCAGCTGAGGCCAAACGCCACGGAAGGCGACAGATTTTGTTGTTTTGGCAATGGCGCTGAGGACGAAAGCAATGGCGACAATGGCGTCAGCAAGCCGTGCCCCGTTTCCCAACCCGATCGCCAGCCTTGCAGCCAGCGCTGCGCTTCAGTCTGCGCCTGCCCCACCGTTTCCGAACTGAAGCCGGGCAGCGGCGCTATCTCGCCCCACCCTTCGCGGCCCGCCTCTTCCAGCCTGACCAGCAGCCCGTGGCGCGATGCTACCCGCCGATTGCGCAGCACCACGCCTGTCGTTACTGGTATGTTGTAATTAAAAAGCGTTGCCCGGCGCATCAGGGGTTTCGCTTAAAGCGGCTGAAATCCGGCTGCCGCTTCTGATTAAAAGCGTTACGGCCCTCCTGGCCCTCTTCCGTCATATAGAACAGCATGGTCGCGTTGCCTGCCAGCTCCTGCAGGCCCACCTGACCGTCGCAGTCGGCGTTCAGCGCCGCCTTCAGGCAGCGCAGCGCCATCGGGCTGTTTTGCAGCATCTCCCGACACCAGCGCACCGTCTCTTTTTCCAGTTCAGCCAGCGGCACGACCGTATTGACCAGGCCCATTTCCAGCGCCTGCTGCGCGCTGTACATCCGACACAGGAACCAAATTTCACGCGCTTTTTTCTGCCCGACGATCCGCGCCATATAGGACGCGCCCCAACCGCCGTCGAAAGAGCCGACTTTGGGGCCGGTCTGGCCAAACTGCGCGTTGTCCGCCGCTATCGTTAAATCGCACAGCATATGCAGCACGTGCCCGCCGCCGACCGCGTAGCCTGCCACCATCGCCACGACCGGCTTGGGACAGGTGCGGATCTGACGCTGAAAATCCAGCACGTTAAGATGATGTACGCCTGCCTCGTCGCGGTAGCCGCCGTAGTCGCCGCGAATTTTTTGATCGCCGCCGGCGCAGAAAGCCTGGTCGCCCGAGCCGGTAAGAATAATGACGCCGATGTGCTCGTCGTGCCGCGCGTCGCTCAGTGCATGCAGCATCTCCTTAACGGTCTGCGGCCGAAAAGCGTTGCGCACCTCGGGCCGGTTGATGGCAATTCTGGCGATGCCGTCCGCCGTTTTGTGATAGAGGATATCGTGGTAGTCGCCGCATGGACGCCATTCTGTCGGCGCATCCAGCATCGCTTCATCGGGATAGATCATGATTTCTCCTTAAACGGGGTTTAGCTTTTGCGCCAGGGCTGCGGCAAAGGCCTGAGGGCAGGCGTGATGGGCGTTGTGACCCGCCGCCGGGATAGTGGCAACCGGCAGCCCGGCCCCGGCGGCCAGACGCTGGAATTTGAGGTCGTGCTCGCCGCAGAGATAGTGGAAAACAGGAAGGCGCTGGATTTCCGGCAGCAGATACGGCTGGCTGGCGAGCGAGGTGTTGAGCAGCATAGCGGCCAGCGCCTGCGGATCGTTATCAGTTCGCTGGGCGATCAGCTGTTGCCGCTGCGATTCGCGCAGATCGGCAAACACCGGCTGTTGATACCACTTATGCAGCGTGTCGCCCAGCGGCTGCTGGCGGAACAGGCTGGCCCAGCGGCGATCGTGAGCCAGCCGCTGCGCCCGCTCACGAGGCGTCACCAGCCCGAAATGCGCCCCTTCGACCACCACGCCAGCCAGCGACGGATCCGCGCAACGGCAGGCGTGATACAGTGCGGCGCGGCCGCCGAGCGAATAGCCGATCAGCCAGTAGCGTCGAATGCGATGCTGTCGCAAAGTGGCGTTCAGCCGCGCTGAAAGCTGTTCAAAACCGCCGATCCGCTGCGCGCGTGAACCGCCGTGGCCGGGTAAATCAACGCTCAGCTGCGGCCAGTCGCGGAAAAAATCCTGTACCGGCTGCCACTCGCGGCCGCTGCCCAAAAAACCGTGCAGCCAGACCAGCGTCGGCCGGTCGCTACGGTGTTCGCCCTGCCAGCGCGCGTGCAGCATCATTTTCGCCATGCTCCGGCCAGCCACCCTGCGCCCGCCTCAACCTTCATCTCAATCAGCGTGGCGGTGGCGCTGCGCCAGCCCGCTTCAACCGCGGACTGCAGTGACGGCCAGTCTTCCGGCTGATGGTAAGCAAGGCCGAACATAGCGGCGGCGCTGGCGAAACACGCCTGCTGCGGCAGGGTAAAAAAGCGCTCCCGCTCGTTTTCAGGCGTCGGCAGCAGGGAAAAAATCTGTCCGCCGCCGTTATTGACCACTATCAGCACCAGCGGCCCGGCGGTCAGCGCCAGACTGTTGAGGTCATACAGCGCCGAAAGATCGCCCACTATCGCCAGTAACGGTTTGCCGCTGCCGCGCTGTACGCCGGTCGCGGTGGCGAGTAGCCCATCAATACCGCTGGCGCCGCGGCTGGCATACACGGGATAGCCAGCAGGCAGGCGGGCAAAGGCGTCGGCCAGCCTGATGGTCAGGCTGTTGCCCAGAAACAGCGCGCCCTGCTCCGGCAGCAGCTCTGCCAGCCGCTGCGCCAGCTGCGCTTCACCAAACTCCCGCAGCCTGTCGGCGAGCGCGGCATGGGTTTCCAGAGCCAGCGCCTGTAGAGAAGGCAGCCATGCAGGTTGCGAAACGGCTTGATGTCCGGTAAGCCATTTGCCGATGTCGGCCACAATGCGCTGACTGCGATGATGGGCGGGGTCCAGATGGCCGGGCAGCGGATCGATAAGCCAGTATGCCGCGGGATCCGCTGCCGCCAGCCAGCCGGTCAGCCTTTTCCCGGTCAGCCGGGCGCCAAACTGAATAATGATTTCCGCCCCATTGAGCGCCTGCCTCGCATGTTCTTCCTGTAGCCAGAGTTCGCTACAGGGAAAAGGCGCGCCGGTATGGGACTGTATATCCGCCAGTAGCGGCCAGCCCAGCGCCTCTGCCCAGCCAGCCAGCGCCACGCCCTCCTGCGCCGTGATTTTACCCGCGATAATCAGCCCGCGTTTTTGCCGCCAGCGCGGCCAGCTGTCGAGCACAGGCGTGGCCCGTTCCGTATGGATGTTCAGCCAGGGGGTTTCCTGTTGCCACCATTTGCCGAGCGCACCGTGCCAGGCCTGGAACGCTGACGACGCTTCGCCATATAGCGGTTCGGCAAAAGGCACGTTGATATGTACGGCGCCTGTAGGATGCTGTTGCAGCAGCGCATCGACGGCCGAAACCAGCCAGCGAGCCGAAATATCCGCAGAGGGGCGAGGAAGATCCAGCGCGCCGCCGACGTGGCTGGCGAAAATACCGCGCTGGATGATGGCCTGATTGGCGCCGCAGTCAATGAGTTCCGGCGGGCGATCGGCGCTGAGCACAATGAGGCGTTCGCCGGTCAGGCTGGCCTCGATCACAGCGGGAGCAAGATTGGCAACGGCGGTGCCGGAAGTGACGATTATCGCCACCGGGCGGCGCGTCGCTTTCGCCAGGCCCAGCGCCAGATAGCCGAGGCCGCGCTCGTCAAAGTGGGTATGGCAGATCAGGTTGCCCGCAGCGGCTTCCAGCGTCAGCGGCGCGGATCGGGAGCCGGGGGCAATACAGACGTGCTGCACGCCGTGACGGCTGAGAGCTGCCAGTATTACGGCAGCCCAGCGGCGGTTGAAGATACTGTGCGACATCACCCACTCCGGATCAAACAA
Source organism: Erwinia sp. 198 (assembly GCF_003937915.1). Lineage (GTDB taxonomy): Bacteria > Pseudomonadota > Gammaproteobacteria > Enterobacterales > Enterobacteriaceae > Erwinia > Erwinia aeris. The sequence continues at coordinate 321,810 of NZ_RHUM01000003.1, forward strand.
GCAGCGGGCAGTATAAAAGCGCCCTGGCGGGCCGATTTTGATTTAGGGCAGGATTAACGTGTTATTTTCAGTTTGGCAACCCGGGCTGCAAAAACAAAACGGGCACCCTTAGGGTGCCCGTTATTACTGGCGTAGCGCCCGGCGTTATCGCTTAGCGACGCGCCAGCAGCAGGCCTACCACCAGGCCCAGCGTAGCACCTACGCCGATGCCCTGCCACGGCTTCTCGTGGACATACTCATCGGCACGGCTGGCAACTTGTTTAGCGCGATGATAGTAGTTATCTGAGGCGTTGCTGACGCGTGATTTAACGTCGTTCAGCGATTTTTCCGCTTTGGCTTTCAGCTCAACATATTTCTGATCGGCCGGATCGCCAGATGATTTCAGCACTTCCTCCAGCGTTTCGGTCAGCAGAGCCAGATCGTCATCCAGGCGGGTGTCGATTTCTTGTGGGTCAGTTGTCTTAGCCATAACATCTCCTTGTGCGAATAATACCCTTAACTATAGACACTTTTTGCCGCTTTGCTTGTTTATCCGCCCAGGAATAGGCTGATATTGATTCCCGTTAAACGCCTGCTTTTGTCAGATTTATCTGCTAAATTTTGCCTGACTGAATTTCTGACGCCACACGCTGTCGTAACTCCTTGTGACCCGCTCACAATTCAGCTAAAACAGGCTCTTATAGCCACAGATCTAGCGCAGTTTTTACAGTTCCGTTCAGCAAAGGATATGACTCTGGCATGAATCGAAGAATGTTTATGAAGGCGTCAATGGCTTTCGCTACGGTAAGCGGGATGTCCGGTTTATCGACGTTGTTTGCGCAGGCCGCCTGGGCCGACACCGATATCGCCGACGGCTCGGCAAAGCGTTTTGATTTTGACGTATTGCAAAAAATGGCCGCAACCCTGGCGCAGAAACCTTACGGCGGCGCGCCCGCCCCCCTGCCCGAAACGCTGGCCACGCTGACGCCGCAGGCCTACAACGAAATTCAGTACGATGCGAATCATTCGCTGTGGAACGGCAACGCCGATCGCGAGCTTGACGTGCAGTTTTTCCACGTCGGCATGGGGTTTAAACGCCGTTTACGCATGTTCTCCGTGGATGCCGATCGGCAGGCGCGTGAAATTCACTTCCGCCCTGAGCTGTTTAACTATAACGACGCCAAAGTCGATACCAAACAGCTGGAAGGCAAAACCGATTTAGGCTTCGCCGGTTTCCGCGCTTTTAAAAAGCCGGAGCTGGCCAGCCGTGATATCGTCTCCTTTCTGGGCGCCAGCTACTTCCGTGCGGTTGACGATACCTATCAGTATGGTCTTTCCGCACGCGGCGTTGCTATCAACACTTTCGGCAGCAAAGAAGAGTTTCCGGACTTTACCGCCTTCTGGTTTGAAACGCCAAAAGCCGATGACACCACCTTCACCGTCTATACCTTACTCGACGGCGAGAGCTGCACCGGCGCGTTTAAATTTATTATTCACTGCGAAGAGAAGCGCGTGGTAATGGAGGTGGAAAACCACCTTTATGCCCGTAAAGATATTGACCAGCTGGGCATTGCGCCGATGACCACCATGTTCAGCTGCGGCACTAACGAGCGCCGCATGTGCGACACTATCCATCCGCAGATCCACGATTCCGATCGCCTGGCGATGTGGACCGGCAGCGGCGAGTGGATTTGCCGCCCGCTGAATAATCCACAGCGGCTGACGTTTAACGCCTATCAGGACGAGAACCCGCGCGGCTTCGGCATGTTGCAGCTGGATCACGACTTTGAGAATTATCAGGATGTGATCGGCTGGTACAACAAGCGTCCGAGCCTGTGGGTGGAGCCGGTCGGCAAGTGGGGCAAAGGCGCAATTAACCTGATGGAGATCCCGACCACGGGCGAAACGCTGGATAATATCGTGTGCTTCTGGCGTCCTACAGAAAGCATCAAGGCCGGCAGCGCGCACAGCTTCAGCTACAAGCTTTACTGGAGCGGCCTGCCGCCGGTTCACAGCGATCTGTCGCGCGTGAAGGCAACCCGCACCGGTATGGGCGGCTTCCCTGAAGGCTGGGCGCCGGGCGAGCATTATCCGGACGTCTGGGCACGCCGTTTTGCGGTGGATTTTGTCGGCGGCGATCTGAAAGCGGCCGCGCCAAAAGGCATCGAACCGGTGATTACGGTCACCTCGGGCACCGTTAAACAGGTCGAGATCCTGTATGTCGAGCCGATTGACGGCTATCGCATTCTGTTTGACTGGTATCCGAACAGCGATTCCGTCGAGCCGGTTAACCTGCGTTTGTTCCTGCGCACCAAAGACCAGACGCTGACCGAAACCTGGCTCTATCAGTATTTCCCACCGGCGCCGGATAAGCGTAAATACGTTGATGACCGGCAGATGACGGCGGGCTAAACGTTAACAGGCGAGGAACTCCTCGCCTTTTTTATCCCTGTTCAATTCAGGCAAATGGCACAGGGGTACTCGCAAAAGCCGTCCGGCTAATTTCTGTTACCTACAAAGAAAGTCCTGTGCCGACATCAGGCTACGATGCCTGGCGCGAGAAGAACGGCGCTGCCTGCTGTAGAAAAAACCGGACAGCACTATCCCATCGGGTAGCGCAAGCCAACCTGACGCCCCTGCCTCACGCCCGGTTGAGCTGAGCAATCCTAAGCCAGCCACTCCGTATCGAAGTTGCTGGCCTCTGTCATCAATCCGATCGTCAATATCCGTAATGAAAAATTGTATATACAAAAAATCCTTTAATCTTAGTATTAAAATAAGAAAACCACTTGAAATGGTTATAAAGTGGGACTACCTTGTATATACAAAAATCAGGGAAGAAGGATGAAACATCATGGAGCTGATGATTTCTCAGAAAATCAGGCTGAAACTGTCTGAAAAAAAGCCTCCCGTAACGGAAGATGAAATAATCCAGTGCTTTTCCAACAGGGACGGGCATTTTCTTGAAGATAACAGAGAGGATCATCAGTCAGATCCTCCGACGCGTTGGTTTATTGCTGAAACGGATTATGGAATAAAACTCAAAGTGGTTTTTATCTTTTATCCGGGTAGAGGGGTAGCTATCAGGACGGCCTACGCCCCTAACGATGACGAAATACGCATCTACAACAAATATGGATACGAAAAACTATGAGTAACAACGTTAACAAGCCAGACCAAAACGCCTCTCTCATCGCCTCAACGGATGCCGCATGGGAAGAAGGCGTGCTTGGGCGTAGCGAAGCGCATGTTAAAATTTCCAGCGAGGCAAGCGCTGCGGCGTTTGAAAAAGAGATTAATGAGGCGCTTGAGCTACAGCCCATCTCAATACGTCTTAACAAGTCGCTGATTGAAGATCTCAAAATGATTGCAGAGCTTGCGGGGCTGGGCTATCAGCCGCTGATCAGGCAGGTGCTGACAAGATTTACCGACTGCGAGAAAAAAAGAATTTTACGCCAGGTTCACTCTGAAGAGATGAAAAAACAGTCCGGCAAGAAAGCAAAAAAAGTGGCGTGACCCGCCCGGATAGCCCTGCTAACGCAGGGCTTGCCACCGCTGGCAAATGTCAGCAGCCGACGTGCCGTTAAGAAGCCATTGTTAAGGCGTCTTTCCGCTCTCTTACTTATTTGTGTATCCGCGTCCTTTCCATATCCACGTGCGGGATGCCGTCTTCCGGATAGACCTCGCCCGTCGGCTTAAAGCCAAACCGTCCGTAAAAATCCTGCAGATGCGCCTGAGCGGATAAAAAGATCCCGTGCTGCGGCCAGTATCGCTCGCAGCAGGCTATGGCCTGCTCCATCAGCCGGTTACCCAGCTTCTGGCCTCGCGCCTCGCCAGAGACGATCACCCGCCCAATTTTCACCGGATCCTCGTGGTTTTTTGGCGCAAGCAGGCGCGCATAGGCCAGCAGCTGGCTATTCGCCATGCCCAGCAAATGACGGTTTCCCCCTGTCAGATCCGCGCCGTCCACGTCCTGATAAGGACAGTTCTGCTCAACGATAAACACCGCATTGCGTAACGCCAGGATCTGGTACAGCTGAGTTGCATTCAGCTCGCTATGATGTAGATTCTGCCAGCGGATCTCCATTTTCTTTCTCCCGAGGTGCGTCAATTTTGTTACTGTCGGTTGAGGGACAGCGCCATCCCCTTCCGCACAGGATTAAGGCTTTATATGAAAAAGATAGTTGATAATAAAGAGTATTTCGATGTTTCCTTCGACAGGCAGACGCTGTCAGATGCCTGTTTTGAAGGCGTCATTTTTGAAGGATGCGACTTCAGCCACTGCAACTTTACCGCCGCCAGGTTTATCCGCTGCAAATTTATTAACTGCCGCTTCGACCAGTGTAATCTCAGCGTGATGGAGATTCCCGACTCGCGTTTTAACGAGGTCAGCTTTACCGAATGCAAACTCAGCGGCACAGACTGGACGCGCGCTTACTGGCCCGCTTTTAATCTGGATCACGAGCTGCGTTTTACGCAATGCCTGTTGTCCAACGCCTCCTTTTTCGGCCTGACGCTGCAAGAAGTGAAAATGATGGAGTGCCAACTGCATGACGTGGATTTCAGAGAGTGCGATCTGAGCAAAGCCGAAATACTGAACTGCGATCTGGCCGGAAGCTTGTTTAACAGAACCAATCTTCAGGCGGCGGATTTGACCGACTCGCGCGATTTCTCCATCAATGTACTGAACAATTCGGTGGCAGGCGCAACGTTTTCCCGTCTGGAAGCATTAAGCCTGCTGGAAAGCCTGGGCGTCAACCTGGTGGACTGAAGCCTGCCCGGTTGCGCATAAAAAAAATCCCGGCCTGTCAGTCAGGAGCCGGGATTTTTTCACAGCCTGCTGAGTTACATCAGCGGCTGCGCCATCTGCACCAGCGAGATCAGCGGCTGCGGATAGATACCCAGCACCAGCACCAGAATCGCCGAGATCAGCACAACCACGCCGCCTGCGGTAAAGGCCCAGTTGGCTGGCGTATCGCGCTGCAACAGCTCCGGCGGATTAAGATACAGGCTGACGGTCACGCGCAGATAGTAGTAAAGACCGATCGCGCTGCCTGCCACTACCGCACCAGTCAGCCACCACAGCTGCGCACCTACGCCTACGGCAATGACGTAAAATTTACCGATAAAGCCCAGCGTCATGGGGATACCTGCCAGCGACAGCATCATTACCGTCATCACCGCCGACAGGATCGGACGATGCCAGAACAGGCCGCGATAGGAATACAGCGAGTCCGCGTCCGGGCCGCGATACGGGCTGGACATCAGGCTGACCACGCCGAAAGCGCCCAGGCTGCTGAACAGATAACCGGCCAGGTAAACGCCCACCGTTTCCAGCGACAGCTGGTGCGTCTGAATAGCAATCAGCGCCACCAGCAGATAGCCCAGGTGGGCAATGGAAGAGTAGCCCAGCAGACGTTTGATATTGCTCTGCGAGATCGCCATCAGATTGCCGAACAGAATCGAGGCAAACGCGATAATCGCCAGCACCAGACGTACCGCTTCGCTGTCGGCGGCCGGCGCGTACAGGAACAGACGCATCACCACGCCGAAGATGGCGATTTTGCTGGCGGTCGCCAGGAAAGTCGATACCGGCGCAGGCGCGCCCTGGTAAACATCCGGCGTCCACAGGTGGAAAGGCACCAGCGACAGCTTAAAGCCCAGCCCCACAATCATCATGCCCAGACCGGCCAGCAGCAGCGGCTGTTGCAGCATTCCGTCGTTCAGGCTGCGGCCCAGCGCAACAAAGCCCAGGTTGCCGGAGTTGGCATAAAGCAGCGCCATACCGAACAGCAGAAAGGAGGAAGCCACGGCGGACATAATGGTGTATTTGATGCTGGCTTCCAGCGAGCGCTTCAGCTGGAAGGCATAGCCCACCAGGCCGAACAGCGGCAGGGAAATCAGCTCAATACCGATAAACAGCGAAGCCAGGTGATTAGCGCTTGCCAGCACCACGCCGCCCAGTGCCGCAATCAGCACCAGCAGGTAGAACTCTTCCTGATTATCCGGGTAGTTGGTTAGCCACGGATAGGCGAAAGTGCAGGTTGCCAGGCTGGCTAAAATAACCAGGCCGGTATAGAGCATTGAATAGCCATCGACGCGCAGCAGCGGCGTTACGTCCATCGCGCCCGCGTGTCCCACGAACCAGAGTGAGAACAGCGCCAGGTTCAGCCCTACTACCGCCAGCGTGGCATTGACGAAGTGGTTGCGCCGCCACGCAATGGAGAGCATCACGACTACCACCGTCAATCCGACGATCAGCATGGGCAGCAGCGCGATCAAATGTTGAGGAGTTATTGTCATGGCGAATTACGGCCTTGTAGTTGAAATTGAAGCGGTAAACCACTGCTGAATATTGCTCATTGCAGCATGTGAGGTGTCCAGAATCGGCTGTGGGTAAACGCCCAGCAGCAGCAGCAGCACCACCAGCACCATAATCATCAGGAACTCGCGCGGCGACATGCCCCGCAGCGGCGTTTCTGACTTCGGTGCGCCGTAATAGGCCCGCTGCATCATAATCAGCGAGTATACGGAAGCGAACACCAGTCCGAAGGTAGCAATGACGATGATCGTCGGCACCGACTGGAAGCTGCCGGTCAGGATCATAAATTCGCCAACGAAATTACCCGTGCCCGGCATTCCCAGATTCGCTACGGCAAAGAACAGCGACAGGCCCGGCAGCCATTTGATGCGCGCCCATAGCCCGCCCATTTGACGCATATCGCGAGTATGCAGACGCTCATAAAGCTGGCCGCAGAGAATAAACAGCGCGGCGGCGGAAAGACCGTGCGCAATCATCTGTACTACCGCGCCCTGGAAAGCGAGCTGGCTGCCGGTATAGATAGCAATCAGCACAAAGCCCATGTGCGAAATAGAGGTGTAGGCGATCAGGCGTTTGATGTCGTACTGCGAGAAAGCCATCCAGGCACCGTAGAAAATCCCGATAATCCCCAGCCACATCGCAATCGGCGCGAACTCAGCGGACGCGTTCGGAAACAGCGGCAGCGCAAAGCGCAGCAGACCGTAAGCCGCCGTTTTCAGCAGGATGCCCGCCAGATCAACGGAACCCGCCGTCGGGGCCTGACTGTGCGCGTCCGGCAGCCAGCCGTGCAGCGGCACCACCGGCATTTTCACCGCAAAGGCGATAAAGAAGCCCAGCATCAGCAGATACTCAACGGTGTTGCTCATTGGCGTTTTCAGCAGATCTTCGTAGTTAAAGGTCCAGACGCCCGTGGCGTTGTAGTTAACGAAGACCAGCGCCAGAATCGAAATCAGCATCACCAGGCCGCTGGCCTGAGTGTAGATAAAGAACTTGGTGGCCGCAGTGATACGCGTTTTCCCGTCCGACGCCTTGTGTCCCCACAGCGCGATCAGGAAGTACATCGGCACCAGCATCATTTCCCAGAAGAAGAAGAACAGGAACAGGTCGATAGCCAGGAACACGCCGATAACGCCGCCCAGGATCCACAGCAGGTTCAGGTGGAAAAAGCCCTGCCATTTCTCAATTTCGTTCCAGGAGCAGAGGATAGCCATCACGCCCAGCAGACCGGTAAGCACCACCATCAGCAGCGACAGGCCGTCCAGCGCCAGGTGCACGTTGATACCGAAACGCGGTATCCAGGAAACCAGAAACTCGGATTGCCACTGCGGCAGCCCGGCGGCCTGGGTCAGCGAATAGCCGCCCTGTAGCCAGAGCTGTAGCGAGAGCGCCAGCGTCAGCCCCATCGAGATCAGCGCTATCCAACGCGGCACCTTGCTCCCGAAGCGTTCAAACTGCCAGCAAAGCAGGCCGCCGATGAACGGGATGAGTATAAGCCAGGGTAATAACATGGCGATTTGATTCCCTTTTCTGAACCTGCATGGGCTATCTTACTGGCCATTTTTGCCCCCGGCAGTGCTCGCAGTCCTCACATACTAAAGTATGCTGCGGTTGCTAAGCGGCTCGTGACAAAACTGACTGCGCCGATAACGCCCAACATTCAGGTAATTTTTAACATCTTTTAATTCTGGGTGAGTGTTTACCCCACCCCGCTCACAAACTTTTAAACCACCATCAACAGCGCGAGCACCACGACCGCGCCGACGCTCATCGAAGCGACGTACCAGCGCAGATAGCCGTTTTCGCTGACCACCAGCCCTTTGTTCGCCAGGCGGGAGAACAGTGCCGGAATGTTCATCAGCGCATTCAGCGGATCGCGTGACAGCGCCCAGGCGACGAACAGATAAGGCTTGACGAAAATCTTGTCGTAAAGCCAGTCGAAGCCCCAGGCGGCGAACCACCAGGTAGTAAAGAAACGGCCAACCGCACTGCCGGCGATGCTGTTAACCAGCGAGCGTTTGCCCAGCCACAGAAAGGCCGCCAGCAGGATGCCGATAATCGCCACTACGCCAGAAGTGATTTCCAGCGTCAGCACGCTGCCGTGCGCCAGCTCTGTGGTTTCCGGCAGCACGCCGCGCAGCGGAGGAACAATCAGCGCGCCAATAAAGGTGGAGAGGATCAGCAGCACAATCAGCGGCAGATGGTGCGTAATGCCTTTGCCTGCGTGCGCGTGAATTTTCTCTTCGCCGTGGAAGGTAATAAAAATCATGCGGAAGGTGTAGAGCGAGGTCATAAAGGCCCCAACCAGACCGGCCACCATCAGATTAATATGACCGTTCGCCAACGCCCCCGCCAGGATTTCATCCTTACTGAAGAAGCCAGCGGTGATCAGCGGCAGCGCCGACAGCGCCGCGCCGCCTACCAGGAAGCAGGCATAGACCAGCGGAATGCTTTTGCGCAGGCCGCCCATTTTGAAAATGTTCTGCTCGTGGTGGCAGGCCAGGATCACCGAACCGGACGAGAGGAACAGCAGCGCTTTAAAAAACGCATGGGTCATCAGATGGAAAATTGCCGCGTCCCACGCCTGTACGCCAAGCGCCAGAAACATGTAGCCAATCTGGCTCATGGTGGAGTAGGCAAGCACGCGTTTGATGTCGGTTTGCACCAGCGCGGCGAATCCCGCCAGCACCAGCGTAATCGCTCCAACGATCCCCACCAGATGCAGCACTTCCGGCGTCATCAGGAACAGACCGTGGCTGCGGGCAATCAGATAAACGCCCGCCGTTACCATGGTCGCGGCGTGGATCAGCGCAGAGACCGGCGTCGGGCCGGCCATCGCATCCGCCAGCCAGGTTTGCAGCGGCAGCTGGGCCGATTTACCTACCGCGCCGCCAAGCAGCATCAGCGTCGCCCATTGCAGCATGTGGTTATCCGCCGCAAAGTGCGCAGGCGCCAGCTCGACCATCTCGCGGAAGTTCAGCGTGCCCAGCTCGTTGTAGAGGATAAACAGCGCAAACGCCAGGAAGACGTCGCCGATGCGCGTGATGATAAAGGCTTTCATCGCCGCCGCGCCGTTGTTCGGGTTGGTGTAGTAGAAACCGATCAGCAGGTAAGAGCAAAGCCCCACGCCTTCCCAGCCCAGATACATCAGCATCAGGTTATCGGCCAGCACCAGTACTACCATGCTGGCGATAAACAGGTTGGTATAGGCGAAAAAGCGCGAGTAGCCCTCTTCGCCGCGCATATACCAGGAGGCAAACATATGGATAAAGAAGCCAACGCCCGTGACCACCGACAGCATGGTCAGCGACAGGCCGTCCAGCGTCAGGTTGACTTTGATATCAAAGTTGCCGACGTGCATCCAGGTCCACAGCGCCTGATTAAACACCGCCTGACCCTGCGCAAAGAAATCCAGTCCGGCATAGAGCGTGACCAGCGCGGCCAGCCCTACGGAGCCCATCCCTACCGTAGCGGCCAGGTTTTCTGACCAGCGGCCACGCGAAAACGCCAGCAGCACGAAACCGATCAGCGGGAACAAAATAGTTAAATAGAGAAGATTCATCCGCGCATCTCGCTCACTTTATCAATATTGAGGTTCTGGCTGCGACGATGCAGCTGCAGCAGCAGCGCCAGGCCAATACTTGCCTCGGCGGCGGCGAGGCTGATCGCCAGGATATACATCACCTGACCGTCCGCCTGTCCCCAATAGCTGCCCGCGACTACAAACGCCAGCGCCGCCGCATTGATCATGATCTCAAGGCCGATCAGCATAAACAGCAGGTTGCGGCGGATCACCACACCGGTCAGGCCAAGCACAAACAGGATGGCCGCCAGGATAAGCCCGTGTTGCAAAGGGATCATGCGTTTTCCTCCTTCTTCACCGCATCAGGGCGATTGCTTAACACCTCGCCCGGACGCTGTTCGCGACCGATATGGTAAGCCACCACCAGACCGGCCAGCAGCAGCATGGAAGCCAGCTCCACCGCCAGAACGTAAGGGCCGAACAGGCTGATGCCGACCGCTTTGGCATCGATCATCGTGCCGTCAATGCCCTGGTCATTAATAGTCAGGATGGCGTAAACCATCACCACCAGCAGCAGCAGCGACAGCAGACCGGGGCCGAACCAGACGCCCGGCTTCAGCCACTCGCGCTCCTGCGCCTGCACGCTGTCGCCCAGGTTAAGCATCATCACCACAAACACGAACAGCACCATGATAGCGCCCGCATAAACGATAATTTCCAACGCCCCGGCGAAATAAGCGCCCAGCGAGAAAAACACGCCCGCCACCGAAAGCAGTGAAATAATCAGATACAACAGCGCGTGGACCGGATTGGTGTGGGTGATAACGCGCAACGTCGTCAGCACGGCCACCAGTCCGCAAAGATAAAACGCAAATTCCATACCTGGCTCCTTAAGGTAACAAACCCTTGACGTCGATGGGTTTGGCTTCGCTTTCCGCTTCACCTTTGTCTTTGCCTTCGATCGCCATGCCCGCCATCCGGTAGAAGTTATATTCCGGATATTTGCCCGGCCCGGAGATCAGCAGGTTCTCTTTTTCATAAACCAGATCCTGACGCTTAAACTCGCCCAGCTCAAAATCGGGGGTAAGCTGGATCGCGGTGGTCGGACAGGCTTCTTCACACAGGCCGCAGAAAATGCAGCGCGAGAAGTTGATGCGGAAAAACTCCGGATACCAACGACCGTCCAGCGTTTCTGCCTTTTGCAGTGAAATACAGCCTACCGGACAGGCTACCGCGCACAGGTTACAGGCCACGCAGCGCTCCTGGCCGTCGGGATCGCGAGTCAGTACGATGCGGCCACGGTAGCGAGGCGGCAAATAGACCGGCTCCTCCGGGTACATCTGCGTTTCACGCCTGGCAAAAGCATTCGATCCGATCAGGACGATACTGCGTACCGTGGTGCCGAACCCTACCAGAATATCTTTTATTTTCATGGTAATAACCTCTTACTGCGCGTTGTACAGAATCACTGCGGCAGTCGCCAGCAGGTTCAACAGCGTCAACGGCAGACATACTTTCCAGCCGAACGACATCACCTGGTCGTAGCGCGGACGCGGCAGCGCAGCACGGATCAGAATAAACATCATCATGAAGAAAGCCGTTTTAATCGCGAACCAGAAAACGGGTGGCAGCCACGGACCGTTCCAGCCGCCGAAGAACAGCGTCACAATCAGGGAAGAGACGGTTACGATACCGACGTATTCGCCAACAAAGAACAGGCCGAACTTCATGCCGGCGTATTCGATGTGGTAACCGTCGGCCAGCTCCTGCTCTGCTTCCGGCTGGTCAAAAGGATGACGGTGACAGACCGCAACGCCCGCAATGGCGAAGGTCAGGAAGCCAAAGAACTGCGGAATGATATTCCACAGATGCTGCTGGCTGTTGACGATATCCACCATATTAAAGGAACCGGCCTGCGCCACCACGCCCATCAGCGACAGGCCAAGGAACACTTCGTAGCTCAGCGTCTGCGCCGAGGCGCGCATCGCGCCCAGCAGCGAGTATTTATTATTACTCGACCAGCCCGCAAACAGCACCGCGTACACGGCCAGACCGGCCATCATCAGGAAAAACAGCAGACCGATGTTCAGATCCGCACCCATCCAGGTCGAGGTGACCGGCACAATGGCCATCGCCAGCAGCAGCGAGGTGAACGCGATCATCGGTGCCAGCGTGAAAATCACGCGATCGGTAAAGGGTGGCGTCCAGTCCTCTTTAAAGAACATTTTGATCATGTCCGCCACCAGCTGGAGCGAACCGCCCCAGCCGACGCGGTTTGGCCCGTAGCGGTTCTGGAACAGGCCCAGCAGGCGACGTTCGCCGAAGCTCATAAAGGCACCGCAGCCTACCACCACAAACAGGATCACCAGCGCTTTGCCGACGGCAATCAGTACATCTATAACTTCCGGTGTCAGCCAGCTCATTGTGTTGCCTCCTGCAGATCCTCAATACTTGCCCCCAGCAGGAACGGCGGTACGCCCGGCAAGCCCAACGGTAAACCCACCTGCCCTGCCTGCAAGGCGGTCGAGAAGCGAACCGGCAGGCTCAGCGTTTCGCCCGCGCAGCGGAAGGCGACCGTAGCGCCTGCGTTGACGCCCAGTTTCGCCGCGTCTTGCGGGTTCACCATCACGTAAGGCAACGGCATACGCTGCTGGAACACCGGTGAACGCTGGGTCATCTCTTCACTGCCGAACAGGTGGAAGTAAGGCGCGACGCGCCAGCCGTTCTCTTTGCCCGCAAAGGCTTCCGGCACGGCGGTGAACCACTCCAGCTGGCCAACGCCTGCTTCAAACAGGCGCACGCCCGGATCGCCGAAGCGCAGCTTGCCGCCCACTTCGTCCTGGAACTTGTTCCACGCCTGCGGAGAGTTCCAGCCCGGCGCCCAGGCAAACGGGATCTGCGAACGAGGCGCGCCCGGCTGGTTGTTCCCTTCCATAGAGAAGGCGAACATGGTGTCTTTATCCTGCGGCTGACGCGGTTCGTGCACGCTGATATTGGCGCGAGCCGCGGTACGACCGCTGGCGCGGATCGGCGATCGGGCCAGTTTCTGACCGCGAATACGGAAGCTGGCGTCCGGCGCGGCGGCCTTGATCCCGGCCAGCTGCGGCAGCGCCGCCACGCAGGCGTCGATCACGTGATCGAGCTGCGTCCAGTCCACTTCGCGGCTGCTGATGGTGCTGGCTAGCGAGTGCAGCCAGCGCCAGCTTTCCAGCATCTGAATTTTGTCATCGTAGTAGGACGGATCGTAAACCTGGAAGAAGCGCTGCGCGCGGCCTTCCTGGTTGACCACGGTGCCGTCGCTTTCCGCAAAGCTGGCGGTGGAAAGGATCAGACCCGCTTTCTCTGTGGTCGCCGTACGTTGATGATCGATAACGATCACGTTCGGCGTGTTGGTCAACGCCGCATCGACACGGGCTTTTGGCGCATGGCGATAGAGGTCGTTTTCCATAATGATAACGGCATCGGCAGAACCACTTGAAAGCTCGTCGAGCGCGGCATCCAGCGGCTTGCCGCCGATCATGCCAAGGCCCACGCTATTGGCTGCGCCGGATAGCAAAGTGATACCCACATCCGCGCCGCGTCCTTTCAGCGCTCTGGCAACGTTAGCCGCCGCCTGGATCATCGCCTCGCTGCCCGCGTGCACGCCGGAAATAATCAGCGGTTTCTTCGCACCGGCCAGCGCCTGCACCACCACGTCGATCTTGCCGCTCAGTTCACGATCGAGACCGTCTACCGCCGGCGCCGTTTCATCCAGCGCGTTGGCGATAGCGAAGCCCAGACGCGCCTGATCTTCCACCGGCGCACGATAGCTCCAGGCGGCAATGTCGTCCAGACGGGTTTCGTCCACGTTGGTGACAAACAGCGGATGTTTGGCGTGTTGACCGATGTTCATAATCGCCGCAATCTGCCAGTCGGCCACTTTCTGCGCCGCCGCCATTTCGCGCGCTTTGCCCTTAACGGCCTGGCGCACGGAGAGCGCGATGCGTGCGCCCACCTGGGTCAGATCTTCACCCAGCACCAGCACGGCATCGTAGCTTTCGATTTCGCGCAGCGCCGGCGTATGGATGCCGCCTTCGCGCAGCACTTTCAGCATCAGTTCCAGACGTGCCTGCTCGCCAGCCGGAATACCGGTGGAGAAGTTCTCGGCGCCGACCAGCTCACGCAGCGCGAAGTTGCTTTCAACGCTGGCGCGTGGCGAACCGATCCCAATCACTTTTTTCGCCTGGCGCAGCACGTCCGCCGCGCCCTGCATCGCCTGCTCGGCATTGAGCGCGATCCAGTCGTCGCCGCGACGCTGCATCGGCTGGCGCGGACGATCTTTCAGGTTAACGTAGCCGTAGCCAAAGCGGCCCCGGTCGCACAGGAAGTACTGGTTTACGGTGCCGTTATAGCGGTTCTCAATACGGCGCAGTTCGCCGTAGCGCTCGCCGGGGCTGGTGTTGCAGCCAACGCTGCACTGCTGGCAGATGCTTGGCGCGTACTGCATATCCCATTTACGGTTATAACGCTCGGAATGCGTTTTATCGGTAAATACGCCTGTAGGGCAGATTTCCACCAGGTTGCCGGAGAACTCGCTCTCCAGCACGCCGTCTTCCGGACGACCGAAGTAGACGTTGTCGTGCGCGCCATACACGCCCAGGTCTTTGCCATCCGCGTAATCTTTGTAGTAGCGCACGCAGCGATAGCAGGCGATACAACGGTTCATTTCGTGCGAGATGAACGGGCCGAGATCCTGATTGCGATGGGTACGTTTGGTAAAGCGATAGCGGCGGAAGCTGTGGCCGGTCATCACCGTCATATCCTGAAGATGGCAGTTACCGCCCTCTTCACAAACCGGACAGTCGTGCGGGTGGTTGGTCATCAGCCACTCCACCACGCTTTCCCGAAACTCTTTCGCTTCGCCGTCATCAATGGAAATAAAGGTGCCGTCGGAGGCTGGCGTCATACAGGACATCACCAGGCGACCACGGGTGTCTTCGGCATTCTGAAATTGCTTGACCGCGCACTGGCGGCAGGCGCCGACGCTACCGAGCGCCGGATGCCAGCAAAAATAAGGAATATCAAGGCCGAGCGAGAGGCAAGCCTGGAGCAGGTTGTCCGCGCCGTCGACGTCGTATTCTTTACCGTCTACATGAATTGTAGCCATAATGAAATTGCTCAAGTAAGGCTCGAAACCGAGCGTTAAACACAATTCTTTAAATAACCGTCTTACTTGACGTTGTAGCGGTGTTAGCGGCGTTCTCTTACCCCGGTTACTTACTGAAGTAAGCTCCCGGGGATGCGTTCTCTTGCTGCCTGGCTACAACGCCAATTAATTTGGTTATTTCGCGCATTTCTTTATTTGCACGGTATTTTTACCAGCGCGCCTTCAGCAGATTCGCCTGGATACCGGCGATCGCGTGCGCGTTGCTGTAAACCTGTGGCGCCATGCCGGCCTCAAACTCTTCACGGAAATATTTGATGGCGCTCTGCAGCGGCTCTACCGCGCCCGGCGCGTGCGCACAGAAAGTTTTGCCCGGCCCAAGCTGGCGGCAAAGCTGCAGCAGGGTTTCGATATCGCCCGGCTGTCCTTCCTTTCGCTCCAGCGCGCGCAGGATTTTTACGCTCCACGGCAGGCCGTCGCGGCACGGCGTACACCAGCCGCACGACTCGCGCGCAAAAAACTCTTCCAGGTTGCGCACCAGCGATACCATATTGATTTCGTGGTCGACCGCCATTGCCAGCGCGGTGCCCAGACGGCTGCCCGCCTTGCCGATGCTGGCGAACTCCATCGGCAGATCCAGATGCGATTCGGTCAGGAAGTCGGTTCCCGCGCCGCCCGGCTGCCAGGCTTTAAACTTCAGGCCGTCGCGCATGCCGCCCGCGTAGTCTTCCAGGATTTCACGCGCCGTGGTGCCGAAAGGCAGCTCCCAGACGCCTGGGTTTTTCACCCGGCCGGAAAAGCCCATCATTTTGGTACCGGTATCGTCGCTCTTCGAGATGTTCTTATACCAGTCGACGCCGTTGGCGAGGATTGCCGGCACGTTGGACAGCGTTTCCACGTTATTGACGCAGGTTGGTTTACCCCAGACGCCTGCCGAAGCAGGGAAAGGCGGCTTGGAGCGCGGGTTAGCGCGACGGCCTTCCAGCGAGTTGATCAGCGCGGTTTCTTCACCACAGATATAACGACCCGCGCCGGTATGCACAATCAGCTCGAAATCAAAGCCGGTGCCCAGAATATTTTTGCCGAGATAGCCCGCTTCGGTCGCTTCCGCAATGGCGCGACGCAGGTTGACGGCCGCTTCAATATATTCGCCGCGCAGGAAGATATAGCCGCGATACGCTTTCAGCGCGAAGGCACCGATCAGCATCCCTTCCACCAGCTGGTGCGGCATTTGCTCCATCAGCAGTCGGTCTTTATAGGTGCCCGGCTCCATCTCATCGGCGTTACATAGCAGGTAACGAATATTCATGGACTCGTCTTTCGGCATCAGGCTCCACTTCAGTCCCGTGGAGAAGCCTGCGCCGCCGCGCCCTTTCAGGCCGGAATCTTTTACCAGCGCTACGATTTCATCAGGCGCCATGCCCTTCAGCGCTTTTTCCGCGCCGGCATAGCCGTTTTTGCTGCGGTATTCGTCGAGGAATACCGCCTGTTTGTCTTCGCGCATACGCCAGGTCAGCGGGTGCGTCTCGGCAGTACGAACAATCTCTTTAATAGTCATTGATACTGCTCCAGTAACGTGACGACGTTTTCCGGGGTGAGATGCACATGCGTGTCCTCATCCACCATCATCGTCGGGCCTTTGTCGCAGTTGCCAAGGCAGCAGGTCGGCAGTAGCGTAAAGCGACCGTCCGGCGTGGTCTGACCCGGCTTGATGTTCAGGTTTGCTTCCAGCGCTGCCTGAATACCCTGATAGCCGGTGATATGGCACACCACGCTGTCGCAGTAGCGGATCACATGGCGGCCAACCGGCTGGCGGAAGATCTGGCTGTAAAACGTGGCCACGCCCTCTACGTCGCTGGCCGGAATGCCCAGCACATCGGCAATGGCCTGAATAGCGCCATCCGGCACCCAGCCACGCTGTTTCTGCACGATTTTCAGCGCTTCAATCGACGCCGCCCGCGCATCTTCGTAATGGTGCTTTTCCTGTTCTATCGCATCATGCTCTGTCGCACTCAGGACGAAAGCATCTGAAGGCTCGATCGTTTCGATCGCAATTCTTTGATCGTGCATAATTAGCGGTCCACGTCTGACATAACAAAATCAATACTGCCGAGGTAAACGATCAGATCGGATACCAGGCTGCCGTTGATGACGGAAGGGATCTGCTGCAGATGCGGGAAGCTTGGCGTGCGCACGCGGGTGCGGTAGCTCATGGTGCTGCCGTCGCTGGTCAGATAGTAGCTGTTGATCCCTTTGGTAGCTTCAATCATCTGGAAAGACTCGTTGGCCGGCATCACCGGGCCCCACGAAACCTGCAGGAAGTGGGTGATCAGCGTTTCAATATGCTGCAGCGTGCGCTCTTTCGGCGGCGGCGTGGTCAGCGGATGATCGGCTTTAAACGGCCCTTCCGGCATGTTTTTCAGGCACTGTTCCAGGATGCGCATACTCTGACGCATCTCTTCCATTTTCAGCATGACGCGGGTGTAGGCGCAGCTGATGCCGTCACCAATTGGCACTTCAAAATCAAAGTTTTCGTAGCCGGAATAAGGACGCCATTTGCGCACGTCGAAATCCAGGCCGGTTGCGCGCAGGCCCGCGCCCGTGGTGCCCCATGCCAGCGCCTCTTCCATGTTGTAGGCGGAGACGCCTTTGGCGCGGCCAATCAGCACGGAGTTTTTCAGCGCCGTCTGTTCGTAGGCCTTCAGGCGTTTTGGCATCCAGTCAAGGAATTCGCGCAGCAGGCGATCCCAGCCCTTCGGCAGATCGTGCGCCACGCCGCCAATGCGGAACCATGCCGGATGCATACGGAAGCCGGTAATCGCCTCCACCACGTCATAAATTTTCTGGCGGTCGGTAAAGGCAAAGAACACCGGTGACATCGCCCCGACGTCCTGAATAAAAGTAGAAATGTAGAGAAGGTGGCTGTTGATACGGAACAGCTCGGAAAGCATCACGCGGATCACGTCAACGCGCTCAGGCACTTTAATGCCCGCCAGCTTTTCTACCGCCAGCACGTAAGGCATCTCGTTTACGCAGCCGCCAAGATATTCAATGCGGTCGGTGTAGGGGATATAGCTGTGCCAGGACTGGCGCTCGCCCATCTTCTCTGCGCCGCGATGGTGGTAACCGATATCCGGCACGCAGTCGACGATCTCTTCGCCGTCCAGCTGCAAAATAATGCGGAAAGCACCGTGCGCGGAAGGATGGTTAGGGCCGAGATTGAGGAACATAAAGTCCTCATTGGCGGTGCCGCGCTTCATGCCCCACTCTTCCGGTTTGAAGGTCATCGCCTCCATTTCCAGATCTTCTTTCTGCCTGGTCAGCTCAAAGGGATCGAACTCGGTGGCGCGCGCCGGGTAATCCTTACGCAGCGGATGGCCTTCCCAGGTTTGCGGCATCATGATGCGCGTCAGATGCGGGTGGCCGTCAAACGTAATGCCGAACATTTCCCAGGTTTCGCGCTCGTACCAGTTAGCGTTGGCAAAAATTTTGGTGATGGTAGGCAGGTGCAGATCGTTTTCGGACAGCGCCACCTTAAGCATAATGTCGCGATTACGCTCAATGGACAGCAGGTGATAGAAAACGGAAAAATCCGCCGCTGGCAGTCCGTCACGATGCGTGCGCAGACGTTCGTCCATACCGTGCAGATCGTACAGCATGACGTAAGGCTTCGGCAGCTTGCGCAGAAACGCTACAATTTCCAGTAACTGTTCGCGTCTTACCCAGACCACCGGAATGCCGGTGCGGGTTGGCTGAACGGTAAAGGCATCTGGCCCAAAACGGTTACGCAACTCGCCGATCACCGGGTCATCCAGGTGATCCCGGGTTTGCCATTCTGGCTGAGCGAGATTTTGCGTGGTTAAATCTGTCATAGGTCGTTCACCATGTGGGCCTGTCGACAGGCACTCAGTATTGGCGTCAGAACAGGCCGCCCGCGTATTATTTTTTTCTGCGTGCTGTTTGGGCCTTGTTCATTAACTCTTAAATTTCGTCCGGGGTGCGCAAGTTGGTGACCGCAATGCGTTCGCCCTGCTTCCTTTCACGTTCGGACTGCATGTTGGCTCGATAAACGCCCTGATCGCCGACCACCCAGGAGAGCGGACGACGCTCTTTGCCGATCGATTCCTGTAGCAGCAGCAGAGCCTGCATATAGGCTTCGGGACGAGGCGGACAGCCGGGAATATAAACGTCAACCGGCAGGAATTTGTCTACGCCCTGCACCACGGAATAGATATCGTACATGCCGCCCGAGTTAGCACAGGCGCCCATCGAAATCACCCACTTGGGTTCCAGCATCTGATCGTAAAGACGCTGAATAACCGGTGCCATTTTGGTGAAAGGCGTACCGGCTACTACCATGAAGTCGGCCTGACGAGGCGAGGCGCGGATAACTTCGGAACCAAACCGCGCCACGTCGTGCACGGAGGTAAAAGAAGTTGTCATCTCTACGTAACAACAGGAAAGACCGAAGTTAAACGGCCACAGAGAGTTTTTACGTCCCCAGTTCACCATATCGTGCAGAGCGTGTTCGAGCTTGCCCATATAAACGCTTTGATGAACGTGCTTTTCCAGCGGGTCGGTGACGATCTCCTGCTTCTGCAGCGGGTAGCGATCGTTATCGCCGTTCGGGTCTGCGCGGGTTAGCGTATAATCCATTGTTATGCCTCGCTTTTACTGCGTGTGACGATGGGAATGCGAAACGGTAGTAGTTTTGGCTACCACACGGCGAGGTGCGGGAGCCCAGTCCAGCGCGCGGATCCGCACCAGATAAACCAGTCCGGCAAGCAGTACCAAAATAAAGATGGTGGCTTCGATAAAGCCGATCCAGCCGCTTTCACGGATGGCGGTCGACCATGCATACAGATAGAGCGCTTCCACGTCGAATATGACGAAGAACATCGCGACCAGGTAAAACTTGGCGGACATGCGCATCTTGGCGGTGCCGACAGGCGCGGCTCCGGACTCAAAAGGGGTATTTGTGTATCTTCCGCGTGCTTTTCCGCCCAGAAACCACGCTCCGGCTAACATTGCACAGCACAGACCTATGGAGACGATCAGAAATACGGCAAACGCCCAATGATGAGCGACGACTTCAGTGGTTGTTGACATACACTCTGCTTAACTCAATAAGGGCGTCAGGGGGCTGCTCTCATGCACGGCAGTTGGCTGAAGCCTCGATTCACGGGAAAAATAAAAAACCAGATAAACTATGCTGTCTTTATTGATTAAGCAGCAATTTTATGGGGTTTTTTACTCCTTTATATAACCTTCTGTCAACTTTCATAAAAGTATCCGCAGGTTATTTTACACAAGTAGCATTTATTTAACATTTGATGCGCAAAGATTGCGCTAAATCGTGTCAGTGACCGATCCTGCACTAAAGTGTAGCGGGTATTTCCTTGCACGGATCGCGGTTTTAACACTGGCTATTCTGGCAGGAATTGCCTGCATTTCCTTCCCCTTACAAGGGTTATTTTTTTGATCCAGCACACGGTTTCGGTCTTTATGAGAAAAAAATAGCCAGGCAGAAGTGAGCAAAATCAATTCAATTTGATATTTAATTTTTTCTCTATGTCGGATAAGGTCAGCAAACGGCGTTGGCGCTTTTTAAAACACCAGAATAAAAAACGGCGGGGGAAAAGCATGGGAGACAGGAAATTAACGCATAAAAAAAGCCCCTCAAAACAATAGCTGTTTCGAAAGGCTTTTTTAGACAATTCTTCTAACTTTTTTTCACACTAATCAGAAAGTTAGATAAATCAGATTATCACTCATCTTCATCTGCAAAAGCGGAGCGATCCTGACCCGTAGCGGTCAGATTGTAGGGATCGTTGCTCGACTCCATGGCGTTGAAAATAGCCAGCGCCAGCTCGTTGTCGCTTTCCGGATTGCGGCACAGCAGGTATTCCGTGTCCGGCAGCATCGGCAATCCTTCTGCCGCGCCCATCACGCGCAGTTCCGGACTCATCATCTCTACCGGACGAGCGGTCACGCCCAGACCCGCTTTAACGGCGGCGCGGACGGCAGCCAGCGTAGAGGCCACATAAGAGATGCGCCACGGAATACCCGCTTCGTTAAGGTGATCGATAGCCATATCACGATAAGGGCTTGGCTCGTCCAGCAGCACCAGAGGAATAGCTTCTCCGCGCTGGAACACGTAGTCGGCCGCACAGTACCAGAGCGTTGGCGAAGTACGCAGTACCTGCCAGGTGAAGTTCATCGGGCTGGACGTTGTTACCACCAGGTCTACTTCTCCCTGGTTCAGCATTTCCATCATAAATGGATTACGCTTGACGCGAACGTCAATAGCCAGCTTCGGATAAACCGAGGTCACACGGTTAAGCAGGAAAGGCAGGATGGTGTCTGACGTATCGTCAGAAGCGCCGATAGTCAGCACGCCCTGGATATTACTGTACATCAGCGAGGTGCAGGCTTCATCGTTAAAGCGCAGGATTTTTCTGGCGTACCCCAGCAGCTGAATACCGTGCTCGGTCAGCAGTTTATTACGCCCATGGCGGGCGAACAGCTCTTTCCCTACCAGCTGCTCCAGACGCTGCATCTGCTGGCTGACGGCAGACTGCGTACGACAGACTGCCGCGGCGGCCGCGGCAAAAGTATTCAGATCGGCGACGGCCACAAAAGTTCTGAGCAGATCGAGATCGAGATTAAGAATTGGACGATTTGCACTGGTCATGTTTTCTTCACTTTTATAAGATTTTTAAGATACTACTATCCTGGTGTTATTATCTACTTTATCAATAAGATAGAGAGACAACCGTAGGCAATGCGACCCGTTGGCTCGTCATTGCCTTAATCGCAAACGCGTTATCCCAGCGGCCCAATATGCCCGGCTGATGCCGTCGCAAGGCCGCTGACAGATTTATACGTTTGGTACTTCAGGCTGGCGTCAGGTTACCTGCCGCCACACCCTGTTAACGTCCAGCCGCCCGCTGGATTAGCCCGGCGCTGTTAGTGTAAGACAACCATAAAAAATCAAAGAGCCAGAACACTGTAGTGACAGTGGAATAATAATAAACAAAGCTTAACATTATTGGCGATAAAACGCGCTAATTACCGTTCCGGAAACAGGCTCGTCATACGTCCTTTTTCCTGAAGCATATCCTGACATACTGTCGATTACTTTTTAAGCCCAAATCCGATTATTCTTATCAGTAAAATAATTTTTTATGGTGAATCGCACCTTCTGCTCGCTTCGCACCATAAAAATTTATCAATTAGTAACAATATATCAGCAACGACGGCTCTCCTCTGAAGGTGCCGCCGCTTCTTGCCATTGTCGCCTGTTGCGGCGGTAGTGAGTAACCCCTGACCAGCCAGTTAAGAATAACTGAATAGTTACCCACCGTGTCAATACATCTTATTTTACCTAATCGTTACAAAAACAGCCTTTTTGCTTGCAAAAAAACGGGCTTTTTTACAGGCTGCGGCATTCGATGCAGGTGTAAGTTTTATTAAACCTTCTCCAGGAAAAAGCTTCGAACCTGAACGAGCTTTCCTGCTGTGCCGTTCAGACAACGCGCAGGCATGCCGGGCAAACCCGCTATCGGGCTTCAAAAGCGCTGGCGAGAGGAGTACATTGTGCGGGTTTACTTTTCCACGGCAGGAATGCGGCTCAGCCAAAGGCGAATGAAATGACCCCAATTGATAAATCCAGCAAGCTCGATAACGTTTGTTATGACATCCGTGGCCCGGTGTTAAAAGAAGCCAGACGCCTTGAAGAAGAAGGCAATAAAGTCCTCAAGCTCAATATTGGCAATCCCGCGCCTTTTGGTTTCGAAGCGCCTGACGAAATCCTGGTCGATGTCATCCGCAACCTGCCGAGCGCGCAGGGTTACTGCGACTCTAAAGGTCTCTATTCGGCGCGTAAAGCTATCGTGCAGCACTATCAGGCTCGCGGCCTGCGCGAAATAACCGTCGAGGACGTTTATATTGGCAACGGCGTTTCCGAACTGATCGTGCAATCGATGCAGGCATTGCTGAACAGCGGTGATGAGATGCTGGTGCCGGCGCCCGATTATCCGCTATGGACGGCCGCCGTTTCGCTTTCCAGCGGTAAAGCGGTGCACTACCTTTGTGACGAATCCGCTGGCTGGTTCCCGGATCTGGACGACATTCGCAGTAAAATCACTCCGCGCACGCGCGGGATCGTGATTATTAACCCAAATAACCCAACCGGCGCAGTTTACAGCAAGGAGCTGCTGCTGGAAGTCGTGGAGCTGGCCAGGCAGCATAATTTGATCATTTTCGCCGATGAAATCTACGACAAGATCCTTTATGACGCCGCTCAGCACCACTCTATCGCCGCGCTGGCTCCGGACCTGTTAACCATTACCTTTAACGGCCTGTCAAAAACCTACCGCGTGGCGGGGTTCCGCCAGGGCTGGATGGTGCTGAACGGGCCGAAAAAACATGCCAAAGGCTACATTGAAGGACTGGAAATGCTGGCCTCAATGCGCCTGTGCGCTAACGTGCCTGCGCAGCACGCCATTCAGACCGCGCTGGGCGGGTACCAGAGCATCAGCGAGTTTATCGTGCCGGGCGGCAGGCTGTATGAACAGCGCCAGCGCGCCTGGGAACTGATCAACGATATTCCGGGCGTCAGCTGCGTCAAGCCGGACGGCGCGCTTTATATGTTCCCGAAAATTGATGCCAAAAAATTCAATCTCCATGACGATCAGAAAATGGTGCTGGATTTCCTGCTGCAGGAGAAAGTACTGCTGGTGCAGGGCAGCGCCTTTAACTGGCCATGGCCGGATCACGTACGCATCGTCACCCTTCCCCACGTAAACGATCTTGAAATGGCTATCAGCAAGTTCGGCCGCTTCCTGGGAGGCTATCGCCAGTAGTCTGCTGTCGAACCGGATCGGCCAATATCGCTGCATTCTGTCAACTACCGTGATGCCAGAGCGGAATACTTCCCGCTCTGGTCTTCAGGCACAGGAAACCGTCCGATGAATCAAAGTCATTTTTTCGCCCATCTCTCCCGCCTTAAACTCATCAACCGCTGGCCGCTGATGCGCAACGTGCGCACGGAAAACGTTTCCGAGCACAGCCTGCAGGTGGCGATGGTAGCCCATGCGCTGGCGGTGATTAAAAATAAAAAATTCAACGGCAACCTTAACGCGGAACGGATCGCGCTGATGGCGATGTACCATGACGCCAGCGAAGTCCTGACGGGCGATTTGCCAACGCCGGTAAAGTATTACAACGCCCAGATCGCCAACGAATACAAGAAGATTGAAAAGATAGCGCAGCAGAAGCTGGTGGAGATGCTGCCCGACGATCTGCAGGATGCCTGGCGACCGCTGCTGGACGAGCAGCAGCGCAGCGAAGACGAGACGGCTATCGTCAAGCAGGCTGATGCGCTCTGCGCCTACCTGAAATGTCTGGAAGAGCTGGCCGCCGGTAACCATGAGTTTCAGCTGGCGAAAGCCCGGCTGGAAAAGACCCTGACTCAAAGGCGTAGCCCGGAGATGGACTATTTTGTTGAGGTCTTCGTGCCGAGCTTTAGCCTGTCGCTGGATGAAATCAGCCAGCAATCGCTGTAGCCGCGATCAAAACGGGAAGAGCAGCGGCACCAGCAGCACGCTGACCATCATAATCAACAGCGTAAAAGGTACGCCCGTTTTGACAAAATCGCTGAAGCGATAGCCGCCCGGCCCCAGTACCAGCGTATTGACCGGACTGGAAACCGGCGTCATAAAGGCGCTGGAAGCCGCTACCGCGACAGTCATGGCGAAAGGATAAGGCGAAACGCCCATTTGATGCGCTGCGGCGACGCCAACCGGCGCCATCAGCACCGCCGTAGCGGTATTGGAGATAAACAGGCCGATAGTCGCGCAGAGAACAAACAGGCAGGTCAGCATAACGTGCGGCGTATAGCCGCCGGCCAGATCCATCAATCCGTCGACAATCAGCGTTATTCCCCCGGTTTTTTGCAGCGCCAGCGCAAACGGCATCATGCCCACAATTAAAATAATGCTCGGCCAGTGGATCGCCCGGTAGGCACTTTCCATATCAATGCAGCGAAATTTACCCATCAGCAAACAGGCAATGAGCGCCGCTATGGGATTGGGGATTTCATTGGTGAGCATCATGGCGACCATCAGCGCCAGACAAAAAATGGCGTGCGGCGCCTGGCTGCTGGCGGGCGCGACGTCTTTAACCTCGGCAGGCAGGCTGAGCAACAGCACGTCCCGCTTTTGTAGCTGCAGCTGGGTGATTTTTTTCCAGTCGCCGATCACCAGCAAACAGTCCCCCAGCTCCAATGGCAGATCGCTCAGCACGCCTTCCAGCACCTCGCCGCGACGGCGGATGCCGATCACGCTCACGCCGTAACGCGTGCGGAACGAGCTTTCCCGCAGCGTTTTGCCCTGGAGTTCGGAATCGGGAAAAATCAGCACTTCCGCCATACCGACATCCTGCGCCCGATCGGAAAAATATTCGCCGCGCAGGATCATCGGTTCCAACCGATACTCGCTGCAAAATTCGCGGATATCAATATCGGCAGCGGACATATCGATCAGCAGCACGTCGCGGGCGCGAAACTGCGTCATGCCGGTCACCGGCACCATCACCCGTCGGAATTTACGCCAGCGCTCCAGCCCAACCACGTTAATGCCGTAGCGCTCGCGCAACCGTAAATCGTCCAGCGGCTCGCCAATAAGCGGCGAACCGGGGTGGACGGCCAGGCGGCGCGCTCTGCCGCTCAGCCTGTAATCCTTGATCAGATCGCGGAAAGTACGTTCCTGCCCTTTTCTGGCCTGTTTGTTTTCCGCCGCACCCAGCCAGAAACGCGCAACAAGCATATAACCGATGCCCAGCAGCAGGGCGGCCAGCCCGATCGGCGTGACGTCGAAGAAGCCGAACCCCGCCAGCCCTTCCCGTACCAGCTCGCTGTTGATCACCAGATTGGGCGCCGTCGCGACCAGAGTCAGCATGCCGCTGATCAGGCCGGCAAAGCTCAGCGGCATCATCAGCCTGCCCGGAGAACGGTTCATCTTCGCCGAGACGCTCATCACCACCGGGATAAAAATCGCCACCACGCCGGTTGAGCTCATAAAGGCGCCCAGACCGGCTACGGTCAGCATCAGCAAAGCCAGCATTTTCGCTTCGCTGCTGCCCGCCATTTTCATCAGCCAGTCGCCCATTCTCAGGGCCACGCCGGTACGAACCAGCCCTTCGCCAATCACAAACAGCGCCGCGATCAGCAGCACGTTAGCGTCGCTGAAGCCCATCGTAGCTTCCTGCAAGGTCAGCGTGCCGCTAAGCACAAAAACGATAATTACCAGCAGCGCCACAACATCCATACGTACCTTGCCGCTGACAAACAGCGCGATCGCCATCGCCAGCAGGCTCAGCACCCAGATAAGCTCGTTATTCACATCCGCTTCCCGCTTATGAGCAAAACTGTCGGCAGGATGCCATAAAAAAGCCCCGCAGATGCGGGGCTAAATCATAAGTTAATGCTTTCGATGCACGTCGATGGTGCCGTCACCGTTTTTATTGACGATCAGCTCTTCCAGTGAGCTGAGCTGCATGGCGACCTCTTCCAGGCGAGGTGAACCGGCAGGCGCGTTGACGGCAATCACATGGCTGCCCGCCGCGAGGCCGGAAAGGATACCCGCAGCGGCGTCTTCCACCACCACGCACTCTTCCGGCTCCAGCTCCAGCAGCTGGGCGCCCAGTAAATAGGCATCCGGGGCCGGTTTACCGTTTTGCACGCGTTCAGCGGTGACAAATATCTCCGGCTCCGGCAGGCCAGCCGCCTTACGCCGGGCAGAAGCAACGGGAACGGAGCCGGACGTAACGATAGCCCACGGAATATGCAGCTCGTTAAGCGTGGCGAGCAGTTCCTGCGCGCCCGGTAAAGCTACGATGCCGTCGGTATCTTCCGCTTCGGTTTTTTCCAGCGCCAGAAATTCCTGCTGGATGGCTTCTTCAGACGCGCCGGCCATAAAATGACGCAGTGAGGTGATAGCCTGCTTGCCGTGGATAAAATTCAGCACCTCATCCGCTGCGATGTTGTGCCGTGAGGCCCAGTTTACCCAGGCGCGTTCGACTACCGGTAGAGAGTCCACCAGCGTGCCGTCCAAATCAAACAGAAAACCTTTACACTTCACTACATGTTCCTTCTCAGGCGTTGATGATTTGCGCGATCTCGTTCGCGCTCAGATGATACTGCCTTGGGCAAGTGTGCCACACGGCCAGCATCCGTTGATACTTTTCCCACATCGGCATCTGGGCGTTAAAGCCGTGGCTGCCTGCATCAAACTGAGTATAGCGGCCTTCAATCTGCACCATAAACCGCACGTAGCCAAGGAATCGCGCCTCGGTAGCAGCGTCAAATCCTAAAAACTGCAGACGGCGCGCTTCGATTGCGCTGTGATCTTTCAGATTTGTCCAGGACACATGCAGCGCGTGGTGCATCTCCATAATATCAATCAGCGTACGGCAGACGGATTCCGGCAGCTCGCCGAATTCGCGATCCAGCTCGCGCATTTGCAGGCCATAGCCGCGTTCAACGATCGTTTGCAGACGACGATAGCGCTCAAGATTATCGGGATCCAACAGGCTCATCAGCTTGTACTGGTTAGAAAGGATTAAACGCTGCGCATGGCTCATTTCCATCATCAACTCCTGGTGACACGGTGGACAAAATGAAAGGATGGCGCAAGGATCGCATAACGCGCTGTGGCGAGGCACAGCAAACCGCTACTTCTTTGATGCAGGGCAGTTTTTCGCCGCTGCGGCGGCGAAAAACGCAGAACTCAGAGATCGTCGAGGAAAGTTTTATCCAGCTGACCGAAAGCGCGTTTCAGCACGTCGGCGAGCGCCTGGTATGTAGGTTTGCCTTCTACAGGCGCCAGCGCCTGGCCCGCGGCCTGAAGTTTTTCGCGCACTTCGTGAAACCAGCTCAGCAGGGCGGGCGGCAGCGGCGTGGCGGAACGTTTGCCCAGCCACCACAGACCCTGCATCGGCAGGCTACAGGCGAACAGCGCGGTGGCGACGGCAGGCCCAAGCTGGCCCCCCAACGCGATCTGCCAGGTCATGGCGAAGACAGCCAGCGGCGGCATAAAACGGATGCCGAATCGCGTCGCCGTAGTGACTCTGTTTTCCGGAAACAGAGGGGCAAGACGCTTGTCGGCTGGCCACGTCTTCATATAATGCTGCCCGTTCTGAAACAGCTTGACCCAACCGACAGTGCCGGATTCATTTGCCATGGTTGACCTCAACTTCACGGATAAAAATTAAACAAAAAATACCACGTAACAACTTTACCTTACAGCCTTCAAAAAATTTTGTCTTTACAAGGCACTCTGGTTATCCTGTGCGCGCTTGTTGAATGGCTGTTACATGCTTGCTGCGATTCTGCTGAGCTAACACGGGTCGGCCCGCACAAATTCAAAAAATCTTTGGGTTTTTATGAAATTTTTTTGCTTTCGGACAAATTATGCCGACAGCATGATGTTCATCATAATGTACCAGCTTTCATGCGCTACGCTGATAGTCTGATTGAGTTTTTTTTCGCCACCCTCAACCAATAGGACCTACCATGTCGAGTAAGTTAGTTCTGGTTTTGAACTGCGGTAGCTCTTCGTTAAAATTCGCCATTCTTGATCCCGCAAACGGCGACGAATATCTTTCCGGTTTAGCCGAATGTTTCCACCTGCCCGAAGCGCGCATCAAGTGGAAACTGGAAGGCGAAAAACAGGAAGCGGCCCTGGGCGCTGGCGCAGCTCACAGTGAAGCTCTTAACTTTATCGTTAAAACTATTCTGGCACAAAAACCAGCGCTGTCTGCACAAATTACTGCAATAGGTCACCGTATCGTGCACGGCGGCGAAAAGCTGACCCAGTCCGTGGTGATTGATCAGGACGTTGTTCAGGGTATTAAAGACGCCTCTTCTTTTGCACCGTTGCATAATCCGGCGCATCTGATCGGTATCGACGAAGCGATGAAAAACTTTCCGCATCTTTCCGATAAAAACGTGGCGGTGTTCGATACCGCGTTTCATCAAAGCATGCCGGAAGAGTCTTACCTGTATGCCCTGCCTTATCACCTATATAAGGAACACGGCGTGCGCCGCTACGGCGCTCACGGTACCAGCCACTACTACGTCACGCACGAAGCGGCCAAAGCGCTTAACAAACCGCTGCATGAACTCAACGTCATTACCTGTCATCTGGGCAACGGCGGTTCCGTCAGCGCAATTCGTAACGGCGAGTGCGTGGACACTTCTATGGGCCTGACGCCGCTGGAAGGCCTGGTAATGGGCACCCGTTCCGGCGATATCGATCCGGCGATTGTGTTTTTCCTGCACGACACGCTGGGTATGAGCGTTGACGCCATCAACAAAATGCTGACCAAAGAGTCCGGGCTGCTTGGACTGACTGGCGTGACCAGCGACTGCCGCTACGTGGAAGAAAACTACACCACCAAAGAAGATGCAAGGCGCGCGATGGACGTTTATTGCCATCGCCTTGCCAAATACATCGGCTCCTATACGGCGCTGATGGAAGGCAGGCTGGACGCGGTTATCTTTACCGGCGGCATTGGCGAAAACGCCGCGATGGTGCGCGAGTTGACGCTAAACAAACTGACCCTGCTCGGTTTTGAACCCGATAGTGAGCGTAATCTGGCCGCTCGCTTCGGCAAAGCGGGTTTTATCAATAAAGAAGGCACCCGACCTGCTATTGTCATCCCGACTAACGAAGAGCTGGTGATTGCGCAGGACGCCAGCCGCTTAACCGCTTAAGTGCACACCGTCAGCTCAGGCTGACGGTGCTGTTTCAGACATCAGGAAACCCACCGCCGCTGTTTTTTCGGCAGTTATCGCTAAAGCACCGGCATAACGGGTCTAATTATGAGAGGTTTACCTTGTCTCGTACCATCATGCTCATCCCTACCGGCACCAGCGTCGGTCTTACCAGCGTCAGCCTGGGCGTTATCCGCGCGATGGAGCGTAAAGGCGTCCGTCTCAGCGTGTTTAAACCTATTGCCCAACCGCGTACCGGCGGCGATTCGCTTGACCAGACCACGCTGATTATCCGTAAAAACTCTGCTATTCCCGCAGCCGAACCGCTGCAGATGAGCCGCGTGGAATCGCTGCTCGGCGCTAATCAGCAGGACGTGCTGATGGAAGAGATCATCGCGCGCTACCACGAGAATACCAGTGATGCAGAAGTGGTGCTGGTGGAAGGCCTGGTGCCGACGCGCAAGCACCAGTTCGCTACGGCGCTGAACTATGAGATCGCCAAAACGCTGAACGCGGAGATCGTTTTTGTGATGTCGCCCGGCAACGATTCGCCGGAAGCGCTACAGGAGCGTATAAAGCTGACGCGTAGCAGCTTCGGCGGCAGCAAAAATAAAAACATCACGGGCGTGATCGTTAATAAGCTGAACGCGCCCGTTGATGAACAGGGCCGTACCCGTCCCGACCTTTCCGAAATTTTTGATGATTCCACCAAGGCCAGCATTGCCAATATCGATCCACAACAGCTGGCCGTCAACAGCCCGCTGCCGGTACTGGGCTGCGTGCCGTGGAGCTTCGATCTGATAGCTACCCGCGCTATCGATATGTGCCGCCATCTTAATGCACAGATTATTAACGAAGGCGATATTGCCACGCGCCGCGTGAAGTCGGTGACGTTCTGCGCCCGCAGCCTGCCGCATATGCTGGAGCATTTTCGTCCCGGCTCGCTGCTGGTGACCTCCGCCGACCGTCCTGATGTGCTGGTGGCTGCCTGCCTGGCGGCAATGAACGGCGTGGAGATCGGCGCTATCCTGCTGACCGGCGGCTATCAGATCGATGCGCCTATCCAGCGCCTGTGCGAACGCGCCTTCGCCACCGGCCTGCCGGTGTTTATGGTGAAAACCAATACTTGGCAGACCTCGCTGAGCCTGCAAAGCTTTAACCTGGAAGTGCCCAGCGACGATACCCAACGCGTTGAGCGGGTGCAGGAATACGTGGCCAGCCATATCAGCGCCGACTGGATTGACTCGCTGACCGCCGCCTCCGAGCGTAGCCGCCGCCTGTCGCCGCCGGCCTTCCGCTATCAGCTGACCGAGCTGGCCCGCCATGCCCGTAAGCGCATCGTTCTGCCGGAAGGCGACGAGCCGCGCACCGTTAAGGCGGCCGCTATCTGCGCCGAACGCGGCATCGCTACCTGCGTGCTGCTGGGTAATCCGGATGAGATCCAGCGCGTGGCCGCGGCTCAGGGCGTCGAGCTGGGTAAAGGCATCGAAATCGTCGATCCACAGCAGGTGCGGGAAAACTATGTGCCTCGTCTGGTGGAGCTGCGTAAAAACAAAGGCATGACCGAGGTTGTGGCGCAGGAGCAGCTGGAAGACAACGTGATGCTGGGCACCATGATGCTGGAAAGCAGCGAGGTGGACGGCCTGGTTTCCGGCGCGGTGCACACCACGGCCAATACCATTCGTCCGCCGTTACAGCTGATTAAAACCGCGCCGGGCAGCTCGCTGGTTTCTTCGGTGTTCTTTATGCTGCTGCCGGAACAGGTGCTGGTGTATGGCGACTGCGCCATTAACCCGGATCCGAATCCGGAGCAGCTGGCTGAAATCGCCATCCAGTCCGCAGATTCCGCTACCGCTTTCGGCATAGAGCCGCGCGTGGCGATGATCTCCTACTCGACCGGTAACTCTGGCGCGGGCAGCGACGTGGAAAAAGTGCGCGAAGCTACGCGCATCGCCAAAGAGAAACGCCCGGATCTGGTGATCGACGGCCCGTTGCAGTACGACGCTGCGATTATGGCCGATGTCGCCAAATCTAAAGCGCCGGATTCACCGGTCGCCGGTCGCGCCACCGTATTTATCTTCCCGGATCTCAACACCGGTAATACCACCTATAAAGCCGTACAGCGCTCTGCCGATCTTATTTCCATCGGGCCGATGCTGCAAGGTATGCGCAAGCCGGTTAACGATCTGTCGCGCGGCGCGTTAGTAGACGATATTGTTTATACTATCGCCCTGACCGCCATTCAGGCTAAACAGGCCGAAGGTTAATACGCACTTTAAATTGAAGCGGATCGAAAGGTCCGCTTTTTTTTGCACAAATAAAAAAGTCATTACGGCGAAATACCCTTACCTCCGCTATTTTTCCTCGTCCTGAAAAATTCATTTTTACGCAAAGAAAAAAAAGTAAAGTCACTGATATATAAAATAAAAATTCAGGATAAAATTATTCCTGGTAGAATTCAGGTTCCGGTGCCAGGCTTATCATGGCAAGAGACAGAGTCTTTTTGATAATAATGTCTTCAGGAACAACACCTATATCAGGCAAGGGAGTTCTCTCATGAGCGATCACCAAGTTCATCCGGTTTACAATGAAGTAAATAGCGGCATTCCGCTAAAGCGTATTTCATGGAGTGCTATTTTCGCAGGCGTGATCCTTTCCGTGGTTATTTATTTGCTGCTAACCATTCTGGGTACGGCAATTGGCGCGACCACGGTCGATCCGTTAAAAGAACAAAATCCGCTTGAAGGCCTGGGTACGGGCGCCACTATCTGGACAGGGCTGAGCATGCTGATCTCTGTCGGTGCGGGCGCCTATATCACCGGCCGTCTGGCACAGCGTGAAGGCGCGCTGCACGGATTACTGATGTGGGCCGTAAACACACTGGTTTGCGTATGGCTGTTCGCCGTTGTGCTTAGCAGCGCCGTTAGCGGGACCGCCAGCGTGATTGGCTCCGGCTTTAACATGCTGGGCAACGGTATTTCCAGCATGGCGCCTTCTGTAGGACAGAACATCAAGCAGAAGCTGCAGGAAAACAATATTGACCTGAATAATTTGCAAAACGAGCTGGAAACCACGCTGCGTCAGACCGGCAAGCCAGAGCTGCAGCCGGAAAAACTGCAGCAGGACGCCAACAAAGAAGCTGATACCGCGCAAAATCAGGCTGAGGATACTGCCAAAGATCAGCAGAATGCCGATACCGATTTAGCCAGCTGGTTCTCAGGCGTCGTGCAGCGTAACCAGGCTACCCTTCAGGCTGCCGACGTTGACGCGCTGAAAAATATCGTTAAAGCCCGTACCGGTAAGAGCGATCAGGAAGTCGATCAGATCGTTGCTCAGACGCAACAGAGCTACGAGCAGGCTTACCAGAAATATCAGGAACTGAAAAAACAAGCGGAGCAGAAAGCGCGTGAAGCCGGTGAAAAAGCCGCCGCCGCTACGGCTAAAGCCAGCTGGATCGCCCTGATCACGCTGCTGGTGGAAGCCGCGATCGCAGGTTGGATGGGTATGCTGGGTCGTAAAACGCAGCCCCGCCTGGCCGTACGCGAAACTCGCTAATCACCAGTGCTAAAAAGGCCGCTTATGCGGCCTTTTTTTTAGCGATTCTGCTCACCGTTGCGGCTCAGCCACAGCGACAGCGCTTTTAGCGAATCATCTGTAAACTCGTCGCAGCGACCAGTGATCTCTTCCGGCGTCATCCAGAATATCTCTTCAACCTCTTCTTCCTGCATTGCAAACGGGCCGTGAGACACGCAGCTAAACAGGCCGCCCCACACGCGACAGTGCTGGTCTTCATAATAAAACAGACCATGTTCCGCAAAAGGCACAGCGGCAATGCCCAGCTCTTCTTCTGCTTCCCGACGCGCCGACTCCAGCATCTCTTCGCCGCTCTGCACTACGCCGCCAGCGGTTGCATCCAGCATTCCCGGCATAAAGTCTTTGTTCTGCGTCCGACGCTGCACCAGGATCTTGCCGGCGCCGTTATGCACCACAATATAAGTAGCGCGATGACGTAAACATTGCGCCCGCATCTGCGCCCGGCTGGACTTCGCGATTACCTCGTTATCTTCATTAACGATATCCACCCACTCCGTGCCGCTGTCTTGCTCCACCATCCCCAACCCTTACTTTTCTGGCGCCTTCGCGCTCGTTGATGCCTGCCCGCGCAGTCTGCCACGGGTCGCCTTAAGATACTGATCCCGCTGTGTCATTCTGCGGTATCTTTAGAAGATTCAGACAGCCAAAGCTGCACCGACGCCCGCTGCCACTGAAAATGAGCGTAATCCGCCACGCGCGCCGGCACGCTGTCGCCATGAAGCGCCAGCCTGTTAATCATTATCGCTAAATCCGTATCCGCTATCGACCACTCGCCAAAAAGATTCTGCTGACCCGACGGCAGTAGCTTTTCAACGGCGCTTATCAGTTTATTAGCGGAGCGCTGCGCCGCTAGCGACAGCGGCGCAAAGGTTTCGCCAGCAAACAAAACTTCCGTGGGACGCTCGTGGCGAAGCGGCAGAAAATCACTGCGCAGCCAGGCCTGGATCTCTCTGGCTCTGGCACGCTTTTCCCGACCCTGCGGATAAAGCCGTTCAAACTCCGGCGCGGGAAAGCGCTCCTCCAGATATTCGGCGATGGCGGAGGATTCAGAAAGCATCAAATCATCGAGCTGCAAAGTGGGCACGCGGCGCGTCAGCGAAAGCGCGACACAGGCCGCCTCAAGATGCTGCTCGCTGGCCAGATCGACACGCTTTACCGAAAAAGGCACCCCCTTTTCGCTGAGCGCCACAAAAGCAGACATCACATAGGGACTAAAAAAACAGGCATCTGACCACAAAACAACGTTGGGATAATTCATCCTCGGTTCCTTATCAGGCGGCGTCTGCAACCTGTTTACCCATTTTTTTAACAGAAGGCAATCTCTGCCTGGCCTGCGCCGGTTACTTTGCCGGCGCGCGTCGCGCTTTCCCGGCAACTTAGCCTAAGCTTATGGCATTGACGACACCCTTTGAGGAGAAAAAAATGCACATTTTACTCACGGGCGGCACCGGTCTGATCGGCAGCCATCTGATCCCTCGTCTTATATCCCGGGGCGACAGCGTGAGCGTGGTCACGCGCGACGTTGTCAGCGCACGGCAGAAACTGGGGGAAAAGATTAGCCTGTGGTCCGGGCTGGATCAGCAGCGTAATCTTGACGGCGTGGATGCCGTTATCAACCTGGCCGGCGAGCCTATCGCCGACAAGCGCTGGACCGAACAGCAAAAGCAGCATCTTTGTGAAAGCCGCTGGCAGATGACCGAAAAGCTGGCCACGCTGATCAATGCCAGTACGACCCCACCGAAAGTTTTTATCTCCGGTTCGGCCACGGGTTTTTACGGCGATACCGGCGATGTGGCGATCACTGAAGACGATCCCGGTCATGCGGAATTTACCCATAAGCTGTGCGCGCACTGGGAAGCGCTGGCGATGGCGGCCGACAGCGACAGAACACGGGTTTGCCTGCTGCGTACCGGCGTCGTGCTGGCTAAAAACGGCGGCGCACTGAGCAAAATGAAGCTGCCCTTCAAACTGGGCATCGGCGGCCCCCTTGGCAGCGGACAGCAATATATGCCGTGGATCCACCTGGACGATATGCTAAACGCGATCCTGTGGCTGCTGGATAACCCGGTTCTGCGCGGACCGTTCAATATGGTTTCACCCTACGCGGTACGCAACGAACAGTTCGCCGCCATGCTCGGCCACGCGCTGCACCGACCGGCCTTTATGCGTACGCCCGCCAGCGCGATTAAGCTGATGATGGGCGAATCCGCAGTACTGGTGCTGGGCGGTCAGCGCGTATTGCCGAAGCGGCTGGAAGAGTCAGGCTTCAGCTTTCGCTGGTATCAGCTGGACGAAGCGCTGGCGGACGTGGTGTAACGGCCCTATTTCAATGCGCCCGCTAAAAACTGCTGCAGTCGCGGACTTTGCGGCTGGTTAAACAGCACCTCCGGCGGCCCCTGCTCTTCTATCCGGCCCTGATGTAAAAAAATCACGTGGCTGGAGACGTGGCGGGCGAATTCCATTTCGTGCGTCACTACCACCATGGTTTTGCCCTCTTCCGCCAGCTTTTGCATAATCCGCAGAACTTCGCCCACCAGTTCCGGATCGAGCGCCGAGGTGGGTTCATCAAACAGCAGCACTTCCGGCTCCATTGCCAGCGCGCGGGCAATGGAAACGCGCTGCTGCTGGCCGCCGGACAGATGCACCGGATATTTTGCCCGCGCGCGCTCGTCGATGCCGACCTTATCCAGGTAGCGAATGGCCCGCGACTGCGCCTCGGCCCTGCTCAGGCCCAGCACCTGAATCGGCGCCTCCATCACGTTTTGCAGCACCGTCAGATGGCTCCACAGGTTAAAGTGCTGAAATACCATCGTCAGGCTGGTGCGTAGCGCCCGCAGCTGCTCTTTATTGGCGACTTTCAGCTGGCCATCGGTGTCGCGCACCAGATTAATCAGCTGATTATTGACGGCAATAGAGCCTTCGCTCGGCTTCTCCAGAAAATTAATACAGCGCAGAAAAGTGCTTTTCCCCGAGCCGGAAGAACCAATAATGGTGATAACGTCGCCCGCCTTTGCCTGAAGCGAGACGCCTTTCAGCACTTCATGATCGCCATAGCGTTTGTGCAGCTCGGTGACGTTTAGTTTATTGGACATAGATCTACTCAATGGGTCGATGAAGGTTTCATATGCGCCAGCCAGCGCTTTTCCGCCCTGCGGAACAGGCTAATCAATACATAAGAGATAATCAGATACAGCACCGCCGCGATGCCGAAGGCAACAAAAGGCCGATAGGTGGCGGAGTTGATATCGCGCGCGACCTTCAGCAGGTCGGGCACGGTCGCGGTAAAGGCCAGTGCCGTAGAGTGCAGCATCAAAATCACCTCATTGCTGTAGGCGGGCAGCGCGATGCGCAGCGCCGAAGGCAGAATAATGCAGCGATAGAGCTTAAACGTAGAGAAGCCGTAGGCGCGCGCCGCCTCGATTTCGCCATGCGGCACGGCGCGGATGGCGCCAGCGAAAATTTCCGTGGTGTAGGCGCAGGTATTCAGCGTCAGTGCCAGCAGCGTACAGTTCAGGCCGCTGCGGAAAAAGGTATTAAGCAGATCGTTGCCTTTAACCACCTCCAGCGTATACATACCCGAGTAGAACACCAGCAGCTGGACATACAGCGGCGTGCCGCGAAACAGATAGGTAAACAGCCAGACCGGAAAGCGTACGGCCTTAACGGACGACACGCGGGCAATCGCCAGCAGTATCGCCAGACAGCCGCCCAGCGCCACGGAGATAATCAGCAGCCAGAGCGTAATCGCCACGCCGGAAAAGCGGTAGCCGTCCGTCCACAGCAGGGCCTTCCAGTATTCCTGCAAAATATCGATCATAAGTCCGCCCTTTTCACGCCCACGGAGTAGCGGCGCGCAAGCCACCACAGCACACCGTTAGAAAGCGTGGTGAAAATCAGGTAAACCACGCCGGCGACGATGGCGAAATAAAACGGCTGCCAGGTGCTTTTGCCCGCCAGCTGCGTGGCTTTCACCACATCCTCCAGCCCCAGCAGCGACACCAGCGCGGTCGCCTTAAGGATCACCTGCCAGTTATTGCCGATGCCGGGCAGCGCATAGCGCATCATCGCCGGGAACAGGATGCGGCGGAACGTTTGCGACGCGGTAAAACCGAACGCGGTGGCCGCTTCGATTTGCCCTTTCGACACGGCCATAAAGGCGCCGCGAAACGTTTCCGTGAAATAGGCGCCATAGATAAAACCCAGCGTAATAATACCCGCCGTCATCGGATCGATATCAAACTGGCTGAGCCCCATCAGTTCGGTAACCTGATTAAGCGCGATTTGCAGCCCGTAGAAAATCAGCAGCATCAGCACCAGATCCGGCACGCCGCGGATCAGCGTGGTGTAGCCTTCAAACAGTATCGCCAGCGGGCGACGGCCGGAGAGCTTTGCGCCCGCGCCAATAAGACCCAACACTACCGAAAGCAGTACCGAACAGAGCGCCAGCTCCAGCGTCACCATCGCGCCTTTGAAAATGATTGCAGAGTAGCCATACAGCATAAGCAGTTTCCTGTCTGATTTAAGGCGTTTGCCCCAATGCCGGGGGCAAATCGGGGGCCGTCAGCGCCGCCCCCTGACAGGTTTTCTTAGCCGCCGTAGACGTCAAAGTTAAAATATTTTTTCGCCAGCTTGTCATAGGTGCCGTCCTGGCGCATCGCCGCCACGGCTTTATCGATAGCGGCTTTCAGCTCGGTGCTTTCTTTCGGCAGCCCCATACCTGTGCCAACGCCAAAGATTTTTTCGTCCTTCACTGCCGGGCCGGCAAAAGCGTAATCTTTACCAACAGGCTGCTTGAGGAAGCCTTCACTGGCGGCCACTTCATCCTGAAACGCGGCGTCGATACGTCCCGCCGTCAGATCCTGATAAACCAAATCCTGATTGGCGTAAGGCGTTACGGTTACGCCCTGCGTGCGCCAGTACTGGTTGGCATAGGTTTCCTGCGTCGTACCCTGAAGCAAACCAATAGTTTTGCCTTTCAGCGACGCCACGGTCGGTTCGATTTTGGAGCCTTTAGGGGCGATCAGACGAGCGTTGGCGGCATAAAGTTTTTCAGAGAAGGCGATCTCCTGCTGACGCTTTTCGGTAATAGACAGCGAAGAAATAATCGCATCGATTTTTTTCGCCTTCAGCGACGGGATCAGCGCGTCGAAATCGCTTTCGACGAAGGTACACTTCGTTTCCATACGCTTACAGATCTCGTTGGCAAGGTCGATATCAAAGCCCACCAGCTCGCCCTGCGCGTTTTTGGATTCAAACGGCGCGTAGGTTGGATCGGTGCCGATACGCAGCGTTTTCGGCGCGGCGGCCAGCGCGCTACCGGCAGAGAACGCCAGCAGCAGAGAAAGAGCCATCACCTGCTTCTTCATAGATTATCCTCAGAGTCACTTTTATTATGGATGGGCCAGCGTAAAGACGTGCAGCTTTCATGCCATCTTTACCAGAGGGTCAAGGAAGCGCACCGGCGCATGGAGAAGTTAAAAAAACGCGACCCGACAGCAGGATTATGGAAGAAGAATGCCTCGCTTTGGTGCATTTTTTGCACGCAAAGCGTTTTTATGAGAGCAGGCGCACCAAAAAAGCGCAGGAGACAGGCGTCTATGCACCCTGCCAGCGCGTGAAAAGATCGTTATCCAGCTCGATATCAAACTGATCCAGCACCCGGTTGACCGTCTGGTCAACGATGGCCATGACGTTTTCAGGGCGATGATAGAAGGCCGGGACGGGCGGCATGATAATCGCGCCCAGCTCCGCCGCCGTGGTCATCATCCGCAAATGTCCCAGATGCAGCGGCGTTTCCCGCACGCAGAGCACCAGGCGACGACGCTCTTTCAGGATCACGTCGGCCGCACGCGTCAGCAGACCGTCGCTGTAGCTGTGGACAATGCCGGACAGCGTTTTCATCGAACAGGGCAGGATAGCCATTCCGTCGGTTTTAAACGATCCGGAAGAGATACTGGCGGCGATATCCCGCACGTCATGCACCACATCCGCCATCGCCTGCACGTCGCGCACGGAATAGTCGCTTTCCAGCGCCAGCGTCTGGCGCGCGGCCTGGCTCATCACCAGATGCGTTTCCACCCCGTCGACCTGTTGCAGTATCTGGAGCGTGCGAATACCGTAAATTACGCCGCTGGCGCCCGAAATGCCGATGATAAGTCGTTTCATAATAATCCTTAACCTTCCTGAGGCCGGCCCCAAAAAAATGGGCCGGAATAGCTTCCGACCCATGATACCAGGAAAGCAGCGAGCGCATCAGCCCTCGTTGTGCATTTCCAGGTTTTCGACCTCGTTCTGGCGCGCCAGCGCTTTCGCATCGTCGTTGCGCAGCGACTGGATATGCTCCAGATAGCGCTGATCGACATCTTTCGTCACGTAGACTCCGTTAAACACCGAACATTCAAACTGGGCGATATCCGGATTTTCTTCGCGCACCGCCTCAATCAGATCGTCCAGGTCCTGGAAAATCAGCGCATCGGCTTTGATCAGCTTGCAAATCTCGTCCACTTCCCGCCCATGCGCAATCAGCTCGGTCGCGCTTGGCATATCAATGCCGTAGACGTTTGGGAAACGGATTTCCGGCGCGGCGGAAGCCAGATAGACTTTTTTCGCCCCGGCTTCGCGCGCCATTTCGATAATCTGTTCCGACGTGGTGCCGCGCACGATGGAATCATCCACCAGCAGCACGTTCTTACCGCGGAACTCCGCGCGGTTGGCGTTCAGCTTGCGGCGAACCGCGCTGCGGCGCTGGTGCTGGCCCGGCATAATAAAGGTGCGGCCCACGTAGCGGTTTTTCACAAACCCCTGACGGTAGGGCTTGTCCAGAATGCGCGCCATCTCCAGCGCGATATCGCAGGAGGTTTCCGGGATCGGGATCACCACGTCGATATCCAGGTCTTCCCATTCGCGGGCGATTTTTTCGCCCAGCTTGGTGCCCATGCGCACGCGGGCGCTGTATACGGAAATTTTGTCCAGGAAGGAATCCGGGCGGGCAAAATAGACGTATTCGAACAGGCACGGATTGCATTTAGGGTTTTCCGCGCACTGACGGGTGAACAGCTGCCCTTTCTCGGTGACGTAAACCGCTTCGCCCGGCGCCACGTCGCGCAGGAACTCAAAGCCCAGCGTATCCAGCGCCACGCTTTCGGAAGCCACCATATACTCGCTGCGGCCGTCCTTCATGGCGCGCTTGCCGATAACCAGCGGACGGATGCCGTTGGGATCGCGGAAGGCGACCAGGCCGTGGCCGATAATCATCGCTACGCAGGCATAAGCGCCGCGCACGTGCTGGTGCACCGCCGCCACCGCCGCGAAGATGTTCTCCGCTTCCAGCGGATAGTGCTGAAAACGATCCAGCTCGGTGGCGAAAATATTCAGCAGAATTTCCGAATCGGAAGTGGTGTTAACGTGACGGCGGCCGCTTTCAAACAGCTGCTTGCGCAGCTCATGGGCGTTGGTCAGGTTACCGTTGTGCGCAAGCGTAATGCCGTAAGGCGAGTTAACGTAGAAGGGCTGCGCCTCAGAAGCGCTGGAGCTTCCGGCGGTCGGGTAGCGGACGTGGCCGATGCCCATATTGCCCTGCAAACGCTGCATATGGCGGGCTTCAAAAACATCGCTCACCAGGCCGTTTGCTTTACGCAGGCGGAAGCAGTTCAGGGCATCAATGGTAACGATGCCTGCGGCATCCTGGCCACGGTGCTGCAGCACCGTTAACGCATCATAAATCGACTGGTTGACCGGCATAAAACCGGCGATCCCGACAATACCGCACATGTGGTCATTTCCTCATAAGCCGCAACCCCGGCTCAATTACCGGGGTAAAAAACTCGACGTGCTTTTCAGGTAGTCAAAAAACCACCTGATAATATAGCTAAACTGGGGAATCAGCTGGGACTGCTGCCAGTCCGGGCTTTTGGAAAAGCCGGTGAAGGTATCAAGGAAAAACAGCATGGCCGACACAATCAGTACGCCGCGTAATGCCCCGAAACAGACTCCCAGCACCCTGTCGGTTCCCGACAGGCCGGTTTTTTCAACCAGCGAACCAATCACATAGTTGACTATCGCGCCGACAATCAGCGTGGCGATAAACAATGCCGCGATGGCGATTCCATTTCGAACCAGTTCGTCTTCAAAACCTGTGAACCAGACAGCAAGGAAGGAGTAATAATGACTGGCGACAAAAAATGCGCAACCCCAGGTGACGAGCGAAAGTGCTTCCCGAACGAACCCGCGGATCAGGCTGACAAGAGCCGAAAAACCAATAACCGCAATAATGACGTAATCTATCCAGACCATGAACTCTTCCAGCGACTGTGCCTCTGATCAGGCTGCGTCCCTCTGCTGTCTGCCGCGTCGGCACGGGCAGCACAGGGACACAACCTGAGTTCGGGGCGAATTCTAACAGAAAAAGAAAACGTTTGCGTAGCTTTTCCTTAACCGTCCTGACGAAAACCGGGCGTGAAAAAAACCAGCGCAAAACCTGCCAGGATAACGGGAAAACAGGCTGGCCGACTCGCCCCGGCAACTGTTTGATTTACTTTATTTTACGGGCCGCCGCCTCGCCTGAAACGGCACGGCGACAGCCCGACTTCAGCGCCTGAAAGGCGTCGGCTCTTGCTGCGATAGCAACAGCCTAACGTGCGCTATAAGGCTTCACCACGCCGCTCAGTCCGGAGATGCCTTTCAGCTCGCCCACGGCGGCCTGCATCTTCGCTTTTGAAGCGTCCGGCCCGACGTAAACGCGGGTAATCTGACCCTGTACAGGCGTGGACGGCACCGTAAAGGCGCGATAGCCGGAAAGACGCAGCGAGGCGACGATTTCGTTAACCTTCGCGGCGTTCTTCAACGCGCCCAGCTGCACGACCCACGCCTGGCCTGCCGGCGCGCTCTCCTGCTGTACGGGCTTCGGCTCCGGTTTCGACTCAGGCCTGGTTTCCGGCTTCGCTACCGGCCTGGGCTCTGCCTTCGGCTTCTCTACGGGTTTTGGCTGCGCTTTCGGTTTCTCGACCGGTTTTTCCGTCACCACATGACTTACCGGCGGCGGTGACACCACGGTCGGCTGGTTGCCCGCCTGCGGCGCGGTAGAGCCGCTTTCAGCCTGCGAGGTATTTTCACTGGTCTGGCCCGCTATCGCCGTGCCTGCGCCTTCCGGCGGCTGGGCTGGCAGCGACTGCGTGACCGGCGGCACCATCTCCGTTTCCTGCTGATCGCCAGGCTTGGGCACCAGCGGGATCGCGGCGAACTCTTCCTTATAGTGCTTTTTCTTACCGTCCAGCAGGCCCGGCAGCACGATAACGCCCAGCGCCACGATGATCACCGTTCCTACCAAACGATTTTGAAACTTACTTGCCACTGCCACTCTCCGTTTCCATCGTTTCCATTACCTGCGCTACGGTGTGGAAAGAACCGCACACCAGCACGATATCCTGCGGCCCGGCCTGCCGCCGCGCCTGGCCAAACGCCGCCGCCACGCTGGTACAGGCCTGCGCGCCCGACAAATGCGCCAGCAGCTGCTCCGCGCTTGCGCCTCGCGGCCCTTCCAGCGGCGCGCAGTACCAGTAGTCAACCTGCGGTGCCAGACAGGCCAGCGTCCCGGCGATATCTTTGTCGTGCAGCATGCCGACTACCGCATGGACCTTTCCGGTTTTCGGCAGCTCGCTCAGGCGTTCGGCCAGGTAGCCAGCCGCATGAGGATTATGCGCGACATCCAGAATAATGCGCGGCGATTGTGCAACGGTCTGAAAACGCCCGGGCAAAATCGCTTTATCCAGCTCGTAAAGCGTGGCGTCATCGACTTTTAACGACGACGCGCGCAGCGCGGCCAGCGCGGTGGCGGCATTCGGCAACGGCACCTGCGGCATCGGCAGCCCGTTCAGCGTGCCCTGCGCATCGGTAAAGCGCCAGTCGTGCTCACCAACGCTATAAGACCAGTCGCGCCCCCGCTTCAACAGCTGCGCGCCCAGCTCGTCGGCCACTTCGCCAATGGTATGCGGCATATCAGGTTCACCAACGATAGCAGGCTTGCCGCCACGGAAGACGCCCGCTTTTTCGCGGCCGATGCTTTCGCGATCCGGGCCAAGCCAGTCGGTATGATCGAGCGCGATGCTGGTGATCACCGATACGTCGGCATCCACGATATTGGTTGCGTCCAGGCGGCCACCCAGCCCCACCTCCAGGATCACCACATCAAGCTGCGCACGCTTAAACAGCCAGAGCGCAGAAAGCGTACCGTACTCAAAATAGGTCAGCGAAGTGTCGCCGCGCCCTTTCTCAATATCGGCAAATGAAGCGGTATGCTCCGCTTCGGCCAGCTCAAGCCCTTGAATGCGCACGCGTTCGGTATAGCGCACCAGGTGCGGCGAACTGTAGACGCCGACGCGATAGCCTGCGGCCATCAGCAGCGTTTCCAGCGTCCGGCAGGTGGTGCCTTTGCCGTTAGTGCCGGCAACGGTAAAAACAAACGGAGCAGGTTTAAGAAGGTCAAGCCGTGCGGCGACGCGCTGAACGCGCGCCAGCCCGAGTTCGATAGCCTGAGAATGCAGATTCTCAAGATAATGAAGCCACGTGGCCAGAGGCGACGTGGCTTGAGGAAGAGTATCCATGTATCCCGTTCACAAGTTACGGTTCATTGGTGAAAGGGCGACGCGCGCCCTTTCGGACATCGATCAGGCTTCAGGGCTTTGCGGCGCCTCTTCCACCTCAGGCACGCGCTCTTCCTGCGGCGCCGGCAGATTCATCATCTTAGCCAGCACGGAGGCGAGCTTAAAGCGCATCACCGGACGGCGCACGATCATGTCGATAGCGCCCTTCTCGATTAAAAATTCGCTGCGCTGGAAGCCCGGCGGCAGTTTTTCACGCACGGTCTGTTCGATCACGCGTGGGCCGGCAAAGCCGATCAGCGCTTTAGGTTCGGCGATGTTCAGATCGCCCAGCATGGCGAAGCTGGCGGAAACGCCGCCCATGGTCGGATCGGTCAGCACGGAAATATAAGGCAGACCGCGCGCCTGCATTTTCGCCAGCGCGGCGCTGGTTTTGGCCATCTGCATCAGCGACATCAGCGCTTCCTGCATACGGGCGCCGCCGGAGGCGGAGAAGCAGATCAGCGGGCAGTTATCTTCCAGCGCCTGCTCAACGGCACGCACAAAGCGAGCGCCAACCACGGATCCCATTGAGCCGCCCATAAAGGAGAACTCAAACGCGGCCGTCACAACCGGCATGCCGTGCAGCGTGCCTTTCATCACGATCAGCGCGTCTTTCTCGCCGGTGTCTTTCTGCGCCGCAGCCAGACGATCCTTGTATTTTTTGGAATCCCGGAACTTGAGCACATCTTTCGGCTCCAGCTCGCTGCCCAGTTCGGTCATCGAACCTTCATCCAGCAGGCTGTGCAGACGGTCACGTCCGTGCATACGCATA
The DNA here is from genome assembly GCF_003937915.1 of Erwinia sp. 198. Taxonomy (GTDB): domain Bacteria; phylum Pseudomonadota; class Gammaproteobacteria; order Enterobacterales; family Enterobacteriaceae; genus Erwinia; species Erwinia aeris. The sequence goes on from NZ_RHUM01000003.1 coordinate 366,556, forward strand.
TGGTGATCGCATTTCGGGCAAACTTCCAGATTGCGTTCCAGCTCGGCACGGTAGAGAACCTGGCCGCAGCTGTCGCATTTGGTCCAGACGCCTTCCGGAATGCTGGCTTTGCGCGATGGGGTGATTGTGCTCTTGTTGAGAATTCTTTCAATCCAGCTCATTGATGACCTGTTATGTTGTTTATTGTGCTAAATCAGATACTTAACACAGATTATCGCCTGAGAATTAGGCGGTATTACATCATAAAACCGTTTTGCGCGCTACCAATTCGTCAACGGCCCGCGTTTCCCTTTTACGCTACCGGGCACGGGCGAGCCGGGCTGTTTATTTATCATGCCGCGAAGCGGTCAGCAACGGCCATGAAAACATATTTTATGAGCAAAAGCATCAGGAAGGGAAGCCGGGAGAACTCGCCCGCCGCCGCTGCCGGCGGACGGACGATAACAAAGAGGCTATTGCGGTTTCTGCTGACGCGCCGCGCGGCGATGACGTAACACTTCCACCACGCCTGGCAGAACCGACACCAGAATAATAGCGACGATCAGATAGTGCAGGTTTTGCTGGATAGCCGGCAGGTTGCCGAAGAAGTAGCCGGCATAAGAGAACAGCACCACCCAAAGGATGCCGCCCGCCACGTTAAACAGCGCAAAATGGCGATAGGACATTTTGCCCATACCGGCAACGAACGGCGCAAAAGTCCGGACTATCGGCACAAAACGCGCCAGGATAATCGTTTTTCCGCCGTGACGCTCATAGAACTGATGCGTTTTATCCAGGTAGCTGCGGCGGAAAACTTTTGAGTTAGGATTGCTGAACAGCTTATTGCCGAACAGGCGTCCGATGGTGTAATTCACCGCATCGCCGACAATCGCCGCTACGCACAGCAGCAGAGCCATCACGTGCACGTTCAGCGCACTGTCCGGGATAGCCGCCAGCGCGCCCGCCACGAACAGCAGCGAATCGCCGGGCAGGAAAGGCGTTACCACCAGCCCCGTCTCGCAAAACAGAATCAAAAACAAAATGGCATAAATCCAGACGCCATACTGTGCAACCATCGCCTGCAAATGCACATCAATGTGCAAAATAAAGTCGATGACGGTGTGAATCACTTCCATACAGGTTCCTTAATGCGTTAATCCTCGAGGAATAGCGGCCCCATCGGCGGACGGGGTAAATCATAACGTTCCGGGTAGTCGACCGCGACCAGATAAAGCCCTTCGGCCCGCGCCGTTGCCGCCGCCAGCGTGCGATCTTTTGCCGCCAGCAGCTCGGCCATCCAGCTTTCCTGCTGATTCCCACAGCCTATTTCCATCAGGCTACCGACAATATTGCGCACCATATGATGCACAAAAGCGTTGGCTTTGATATCCACCACCACATAAGCGCCGTGACGGCTGACATTAAGGTGTATGACGTTGCGCCAGGGCGTCCGCGACTGGCACTGCACCGCGCGAAAAGAGGTAAAGTCGTTTTCACCCAGCAGCGCCTGCCCCGCACGCTGCATTTTTTCCACATCCAGCGGATGGTAAAAATGCGTTACGCCGCCGTGTAAAATAGCCGGGCGCAGACGACGATTATAGATGACGTAACGATAGCGCCGCGCCGTGGCGCTGAAGCGGGCGTGAAAATCGTCCGCAACCGGCTTCACCCAGCGCACGGCGATATCGTCCGGCAGGTTGGCGTTGACGCCCAGCGTCCAGGCGGCATCTTTACGCAGCGAGGTGGTGTCAAAATGCACCACCTGGCCGGTACCGTGTACGCCCGCATCGGTTCGGCCTGCGCAGAACACCACCACCGGATGATCGGCCACTTTAGAGAGCGCCTTTTCCAGCTTCTCCTGCACGCTTCTGACTTCCTGCTGCCGCTGCCAGCCGTAATAGCGGCTGCCGTCATACTCAATGCCCAGCGCCAGCCTGTAAGTTTCTGCCGCCGACATTACCAGAAGTACTCCTGAACCAGCTTCTCAGCGGTTTTCACCGCCATCAGCGCGCCGCCGAAGCGCACGTTGTCCGCCACCGACCAGAACTGCAGCATCTCCGGGACACCGTAATCGTTGCGCACGCAGCCCAGGCTGAGCTGTGCGCTGCCCGATGCGTCGCCGACCTGCGTCGGATAGTCATTTTCATCGGAAAGCGCGATATCTTCCGCCTGCATCAGCGCTTCGCGCGCCTCTTCCGCCGACATCGGGCGCAGGTTTTCCACGTGCACTATTTGCGCGTTGCCGTAAAAAACCGGCGCCTGAACGGTGGTGACCGAAATCGGCAGCCCTTCATCCTGCAGCACTTTACGCACCTGGTCGATCAGGCGGCGCTCCTGCAGCACGCTGCCTTCGGCGTCCGGCAGCAGCGGCAGCATGTTGAAAGCCAGCTGGCGGCCAAAGAAGTTCTCTTCCGCCGGCATCCCGTTCAGCAGCCGCGCGCTTTCGCCCGCCAGCGAGTCCACGGCGGCCTTGCCGTGTGCCGAAGCGGCAATCAGGCTGGTGACCTGCAAACGGCCCAGGCCCGCCTGATCCACCAGCGGTTTGATCGCGCAGAGCAGCTGGCTGGTGACGCTGTCGGCCACGCTGATGATATTGCGGTTGCGGTAGTCGGCCAGCACCTGCGGGTTCACGTCCGGCACCACCAGCGGCACGTCCGGCTCCAGCGCGAAAAGATCGCTGCTGTCGATCACCAGGCAGCCCGCGCTTGCGGCTTCTTCGGCATAGCGCGCCGAGGCTTCGCGACCGGCGGCGAAAAAAGCCAGCTGCACCTGTGACCAGTCGAACTCGCTGACGTTGTTGACCAGCAGCGTTCTGCCTTCAAAACGCAGGTTTTCGCCCGCGCTACGTTCGCTCGCCAGCAAATACAGCTCACCAACCGGGAACTGACGCTCGGCCAGTAATTCCAGTACTGCTCCCCCTACTGCGCCTGTCGCGCCCAGTAGCGCAATATTCCAGCCGTCAGACATGTTGGTTTACTCCAGATAATGTACATAAAAAACAGAGGGCGGTGACGACACCGCCCGACGATTCAGAATTGTTCGCAGTATGCGTCGCGCCCTTACGCGTGGGCACGCCGCATGAAATTTTTAGCAATCGGCCTGCCAGAACGCGCTGAAACCCAACGCCGACAGCAGCGTCGCGGTGCTTTCGCTATCGCACTGCACGCGCAGCGAAGACCATTCGCGACGTTCCAGATAATTTTTACGCAGGCGATCGAATTCACCCGGTACGGCCGCCACTTTTCGCAACGGCGCATCGTCGCGGCGCACATCATACACCAGATGCACCAGTCTTTTCAGCGTCGGCTGATCCAGCTCGCCGCGCAGCGCGATCTGACCAAACTCCGGCGCGGGCAGCAGGGTTTCCAGCGCCACCTGCTGCGGGTTGCCTAAAAACTGCGTCCAGGCTTCAAATACCTGGGTGGTGCCGCGCGCTTTACCTTCCAGGGTGTAGCCTGCGATATGGGCGGTGGCGATATCCACTTTTTCCAGCAGCGGCAGAGAAAGCTCCGGCTCCGGCTCCCACACGTCCAGCACCACGCTGAGATCCCGGCGCGTTGCCAGCACCTTCAGCAGCGCCTGATTGTCCACTACCGGCCCACGGCAGGCGTTGATCAAAATAGCGTTGGGTTTCAGCGCCCGCAGCAGCGCCTCGTCGGCCAGATGCAGGGTTTTGTAGGCGCCCTGCTTAAACAGCGGCGTGTGGAAGGTCAGGATATCGGCTTCCGCCACCAGCTGTGAAAGCGGCAGGAAGTCCCCTTCGTCGCCTCGATCGGCACGCGGAGGATCGCAAAGCAAGGTGCGGATCCCCAGCGCGGCAAGACGAGCCTGCAGGCGCCCGCCGACGTTGCCGACGCCGACAATGCCGACGGTGCGATCTTTCAGCGCGAAGCCGTCGCGTTCCGCCAGCAGCAGCAGCGCAGAGAAAACGTATTCCACCACGGCGATGGCGTTACAGCCCGGCGCCGCCGAAAAAGCGATCTCCTGTTGTTGCAGAAAAGCCTCATCAATATGATCGGTGCCCGCCGTGGCCGTGCCGACAAATTTTACCGGCTTGCCGTTTAACAGCTCCGCATTGACTTTGGTCACGGAGCGCACCATCAGGCCGTCGGCGTCATCCAGCTCGGCCTGCGGGACGGGACGGCCGGGAACGGCCACTACATCCCCCGTGCGGCTAAACAGTTCGCGCGCATAGGGCATGTTTTCATCAACGAGAATTTTCACAATCGGGGTTCCTGCTCGGTAACAGTGAGGGAGGTTATTCTGCCATAAAGCCGGGAAAGGGATAAGCCCGTGGTGCAGCAAGCCAATAAGCCGCCCTATTTAAAGATCATTTTTGCATAAGGGTTTTTGCGACAGGCCGCCAGCCGCTGGCGCAAATCGCCTGCGTGTATTTCCAGCTTATGGCCGTCAGGATCAAGGAAATAGAATGAATCTCCCTCGCTGCGGTTTTCTTTCCAGCTTTCCACACCTGCCTGCTGAAGACGCAATGTCACAGCGACGAAGTCTGATGACTCAACCGTAAAAGCATAATGGGTGTAATCACTTTTTTCCGCAGGAAGCACTTCTCGCGCAGGATCGTAGGACAGGCACAGCCACAGCGACCCGCAGCTCAGGTAAGCGCCCCCTTCCCAGACGGCATTAACCTCCATCTGTAACAGCCGCTGGTAAAATGCCAGGCTAACACCTAAGTCCGTAACGGCCAGCGTTAAGTGATTGAGTCCTTTAAGCATTATCGGCTACTGATTGATGCGTGTAATCAGCACGCGGGTGTTGTGACAGGCTTTGTCCTGACACACTTCGCTAAACCACAGCTGGCCGCTGTCGCCCACCATTACGCCCTGATCCCTGGCAAACAGATCTTCATATTTCTGCGCGATAATGACGCGGCTTAAATCAGGCGTGAATACGCTGCCGTAGTGCTTCTTTAGCATTGCCGCCGTGCGATAGGTTTTCGCTTTCCCTTTTAAACCGACCTCAAGCGGATAAGCAATCATTGTCGCCACTTTGGCTTTGTCTTTTGCCGCCACCGCCTGTTGCAGTTCGCCAAGAAAATCCTGGTATTTCTGATGGGAGCCAAACAGAGAATCCAGACGCCGATCCACTTCCTGCGTGGTGGCTGCATAAGCGTTCCCCATACCGAGAAACAGGGATAGCAGCAGAATAGCCAGCCGGGTATACATAAAATTCTCCTTGAAAAGCGGCCTGTGCGCCGCGCTAACTTTAGGCTTAAGTCGGCAGCCACGTCAAAGACAGAGCGCGGTCAAGGGCGATCGAAAATGGCCGCCAGCGACGCCTCTTCCAGCTGTTGATAGAGTGAAAACTCGTCGATAACCGCGCAGCCCAGCGCCTGCTCAAAGGCCAACTGATTGGGGTGGCCCTTGCCCGCCGCTCCCCTTTCGCTGCCCAGATTCGACTGGAAAATGCCCGCGGCGCTGACCGGCAGAAAATCTTCATAAACCACTGGCCTGGCCTCTATGGTGCCGTCGTCGATCAGACTTTGCAGCTGCTCACGGCTGGCCTGCTCCGGCAGCGTCGCGCCCGTCGACAGCCGATAGCTAAAATAGCCCAGCTTCTGCCGACGCAGCTCGTGCATATCGTCCGGGAAAGCGGCAAAGTTCGCGGCCAGCCCGGCGGCTTTATCCCCCGCCGTCGGCTGTTGCAAAAGCCGATCGTAAAGCGCGCGGCCTGCGGGCGTCAGCGCCAGCCCGCGCTGCTCGATTTCACCAAAGCGCGCGGTGTGCCTGCCCTCGCTGTTGTCGGTAAAGTTGATTTTTTCGCTCAGCGCCTTAAAGCTGGTCTGACGCAGCAGAATGGGCACGCGACGCGGCGGCGGCCCTTCAATGCTCTCTTTCGGCACCATCTGATAAGCGGGCATCTGCCGCTGCACGGCATCTATATCCAGCGTACGCGGCGTAAGGTGGTTAATGTGCGGCCCTTTAAAAGAAACCACGTCCGCAATCAGGCGGTGCTGATCCAGCAGCGACTGATAAGTTGCCCCGTCCACCAGCGCTTCGCTGTGCCACTGAAAGGTTTTCAGCGCTTCGGCGACAAACTCATCCGCCTGTGCGGCGGTTAAGCCCTGCTGAGCAAGGCCGATATCAATCAGTTCCAGCAGACGCGGCGTAAAGATATTCCGCTGGTCGAGGATCTGGCTCGCCTTCTGCCTCAGTTCGGGATCGTCGATCAGCTCCAGGCGCAGCAGCGAGGTAAACACGCGGAAAGGATTATATTGCAGCGAGCGCGCATCAACGGGGCGGAAAGCGGTAGCGTGCACCGGCACGCCGGCCGCAGAAAGATCGTAATAGCTGACCGGATACATCCCCATAACCGCAAACAGTCGGCGCATGGTCGCCAGCTCCTGCGCTTTGCCCAGGCGGATAGCGCCGTGTCGTTCGACCGCCAGCCGGTTCAGCTCCGGCGCGCTGTCGACGTCCGCAAAGGTTTCGGGATGGGCCTGCAAATAGCAGGCGTTAACCTCTTTTACTAACCGTAACAGGGTACGGTACTGCGGCACTTCCTGCTGGTACATCAGCGACATCGCTTTGGAAAAGGCGTCGCGGATCGCATCGGGCGAACTAAACCGGGTCATAGTCTGGCCTTATGATAGAAGAAGGTCGCTGCGCTTAAACAGCGAAAGCCTTTCTTCAAGCATAGCGGCCAGCGGCAGGTTGTTCGCCCTGTTTTTCGCCTGTTTACGCGGTGCGGCGTCGGCCACTAAAAAAGCCATTCGCAGGAATGGCTTTTGCTGACGATCGCCTCGACACAAGCTACCGCATCGTTTGCACCGCGCGAGGCTGCATTTTGCCGCTGCCGACTTTTTGCGTCTGCGCCGTGCGCCTGCGCGTGACAATAAAACTCAGCATCAGCACGATCGCGGCCACGGCAGCGGTCATCAGCGTTTCATAACGATAATCGGGCGAAATAAACATATAGCCTAATACCACCAGAATAATACCGATGGTAAACAGCGTCAGCCACGGAAACAGCCACATCTTAAATTCCGGCGTCCGGCCGCTGCGCTCCAGCCTGCGGCGCATAATCAGTTGGGAAACGGCGATAACCAGATAGACCAGCAGTGCGATAGCGCCGGTGGTGGAAAGCAGAAAGTCGAAAACCCTGCCGGGAAAAGCGTAGTTGGCGAAACAGCCTGCAAAACCGGCCAGCGTTGAGCTGAGTACGGCAACGCGGGGCACGCCGCCTGCGGAAATCCGCGCGCCAGCCTGCGGCGCATCACCACGCTGCGCCAGCGAGTAAAACATGCGGGAGGCGGTATACAGCCCGGAGTTCATGCAGCTGCACACCGCGATAAACACTACCGAGCTGACCAGGATACCGGCGCCCGGGAGATGCAGCACGTTCAGCGCGTATTGAAAGGTTCCCTGTTCTTTCAGTTGTGGATCGTTCCAGGCGACCAGCGAAATCACCAGAAAAATCGACAGCAGATAGAACAAGGCAATACGGTATACCACCAGGTTAGTCGAGCGCCGGATCTGCCGCCCCGGATCCCTGGTCTCGGCGGCGGCAATGGTCACGATTTCCGCGCCAAAGAAGGAGAAAATAGTGATCAGCACGCCGGAAAGCACCGCGCCGCCGCCGTGTGGCATAAAGCCGCCGCTATCCCACAGGCGCGACACGCCGCTGACGTGCGCCAGAGGCCAGTAGCCTGCGATCGCCGCGATGCCCACCGCGATAAAAGCCAGGATAGCGACCACTTTAATCAGGGAAAACCAGAATTCGAACTCGCCGAAGTTTTTCACGTTGAAAAGATTAGTGCAGGTCAGCAAAGTCATAATAGAAAGTGTGTAAACCCAGGCGGGTACTGCGGGTAAAGCGGTATGGAGGATGTTCGCGCCGGCTATCGCCTCCACCGGGATCACCAGCACCCAGAACCACCAGTAGAGCCAGCCGATGGTAAAGCCCGCCCAGGGGCCAAGCGCCCGTGAAGCGTAGGTGGAAAAAGAGCCGGAGTCAGGCTGCATAACCGCCATCTCTCCCAGCATTCTCATCACCAGCAGCACCAAAAAACCCGTTAATACATAAGAAATTAAGATAGCCGGCCCTGCGGTAGCGATAGCGCTGGCAGAGCCGATAAAAAGACCGGCGCCGATAATCCCGGCGATAGAAATCATGGTGACCTGGCGACTGGATAACCCATCGCCGAGCGTGGATGGCGGTTTTGCTGAATAACTCATCGTAATTCCTGCCTTAGCGTAGTGGACGTTAGCGCTTAGCTCGTGCAAATTCCTTTTTTCAGTTTCGCCGTCATAAAACTGTCATTTCCTGAATTAATTCTGGCCGTTACCGAAAAAGGAGTAAAAGGCTTCAGGCCGTTTTGCCATAGCCTTTTCTTATTTCTGCCCGGATGGCCTTACGCAGTGACGCTTTACCAGCCAGAGAAGAGACGGGAGAAAATCAGGCCGCGGTAATAAAGGTTATTTATTTGTAGCCGCAGACGGGTACACTCTCGGCTCTTATTACTGATTCAGGCTCGACAATGAATTTTCTTTATCCTTTGATGGCGGTGCTGATCTGGTCGTTTAACGCCATCGTCAGCAAAGTCTCGGCGAACGTTATCGATCCTGCCGCTATTTCCTTTTATCGCTGGCTGATAGCGTTGGTGGCGCTGACGCCCTTCGTACTGCCTGCGGTGTGGCGCAACCGGGCGCAGGTCAGGCAGCAGTGGTGGAAGCTGCTGACGCTGGGTCTGCTGGGCATGGTGCTTTATCAAAGCCTTGCCTACTATGCCGCGCACAGCGTCAGCGCACTCTCGATGGGTATTCTGGTTTCGCTGATCCCTCTACTGACCGTGCTGATCAGCATCGTGCTGCTGAAAGTGGCGCCCACGCTGGGCATTCTTATCGGCAGCGTGCTCTCGTTTGGCGGGCTGGTGTGGCTGATTAGCCAGGGCAGCCCTGAACGGCTGCTGACGCAGGGCATGGGCATAGGCGAACTGATGCTGTTCGCCGCTTCTACCTCTTACGCGCTGTATGGCGTGCTGACCCGTCGCTGGGCGATCCCGCTGCCGAACTGGCAAAGCCTGTACGTGCAGATAGTGTTTGGCGTCATACTGCTGCTGCCGGGATTTTTACTGGCAAAAGACGTGGCGCTGAACGCGCATAATCTGCCGCTGGTGCTGTTCGCCGCGCTTCCGGCTTCTATTCTTGCGCCGTTTTTATGGATCCAGGGCGTGATGCGCATGGGCGCCAGCACCGCCTCGATTTTTATGAATCTGACGCCTGTTTTTACGGCAGTTATCGCCGTGCTTTTTCTGCATGAAAAGCTGCACAGCTATCACTTTATCGGCGGCGGCGTCACGTTATGCGGCGTGATCCTGGCGCAGCGGCTGCGTACGCCGCTGCGGATCGGCAAAACAGCGCGAGCGACAGCGGATCCCTGAAAAATAATCCACCGCACGGCGCGGCGCTACTACCTATCGCGTAACGGGATTGTTATCATAGCCAATCCCCCTTTTTTCCGGCGCTTTCCGGACAGTGTTGAGTTAAGGATTTTGCCATGCAACCTCTTAATGGCCCAGGCGCGCCATTACCCGGCGAACGAGCGACGGTCGCTGACACCGGCCGAACCGGACCGGGCGATCAGCCGCTGACCCCTGCTCAGCGCACCACGCTGGAAAGGCTGATTGTCAAAATTATGTCGCTCAGTTCGCTAAAGGCCCCGGAGCTATGGGCCGGCCTACGTCATGAAGTGGGCGTGAAGAACGATGCCGGTCTGCTGGCGCGTCATTTTCCGGCGGCGGAGCAGTTTCTTAATGCGCGGCTTGCGCAGGTGCAGAACACGCACGCCACCCGACAGCTGTTTCAGCAGCTGAGCGATTTGCTGCCTGCGGGCAATAATCGCCAGGCGGTAAGCGATTTTATCCGGCAGCAGTTTGGTCATACGGTGCTCAGCTCGCTGAATCCCGATCAGCTGCGACAGGTGCTGACCATGCTGCAAAACGGCCAGATGGCGATCCCGCAGCCGCAGCAGAACCGCGTCACCGATCGATCGCTGCTGCCGGCGGAGCACCACGCGCTCAATCAGCAGGTCGCTCGCCTGGCCGCCGTTACCGGCGAACAGCCGGTGAAGCTGTGGACTTCCGTGCTGAAGGTGGTCAACCTGCACAGCGGCGATCCCATTCCTTCACGCCTGTTCCCGCTGCTGACCCAGTACCTTCAGGTTAGCCAGACGCTGAGCCAGCAGCCTGCCCCGACGCTGCATACGCTTCTCGCCTCGCTGAAGGTGCCTTCCGATCATGCGGAGCAGCGCATGCTGGAAGAGGCCAGCCAGCAGCGCTTCCAGCTGCCGCCGCAGGCGATTTTGACCGCGGCCCAGGCGCAGGATTTGGTGAATCTGCTGTTTGCGCGGCGGGCCGAACGGCTCAAGGAGATGCCGCTGGCCGACAGCGAGATCCGTCCACAGCCGATTATTTCCGGCTACGTGCCGCCGGTATTAAGGCCGCTGGCGACGCGTCCGGCCGTAACCGCTTTTGCCGCGCTGGTGCTGTTTATTTTTCTGCTGTGGCTTTTCCTTTAGGCTTAACAGCCGCACGCCTGTAAATCCCGGAGCGGCCAGCTGCCCGCTTCTTCTCCTTGCGCGACCGGATGCCGGTCGCGCAGCCAGAAATCCAGCCCGCCAATCAGCTCTTTTACCCGCAGGCCCGCCGACGCCAGCTTCCACGCGCCTTTGGTGGAACCGTTGCAGCCAATGCCGTCGCAGTAGGTCACGTAAACTTTGCTGCTGTCCAGCGCCGCCAGCGTTTCTGCGCTCATGGTGCGGTGCGGAAAGCTTATCGCGCCGGGAATATGTGCGGCGCAGTACTGCTCTGCCGCACGGGTATCGATCACCACAATATCGGTAATGCCGTTGGCGAGATCCTGGGCCAGATCCCAGGCATCGCTGTAGTAAGCCAGCTTTTCGCGTAGCCACGCTTCGCTACGTGCGGCGTCAGGCGGCGGAAATTGTAAAACGGCGGACAGGGTCATCATGCGTACTCCTTTGCTTAAGGTCTGCCTGATGATAGGGTAAAACGGCCTTAAAAAGGATACCCATTTTAATCGGATGATAAGACCCTTATGCCGCTGACCAACGTGCCCTTAATCCAGCTGTTCGCCTCGCAGCAGGCCCGCACCCGACGGGACAGGCTATGCGCCGCCTTGCGCCAGCTCATCACCGACGGCACGCTGCGGCAGGGCGAGCGGCTGCCCTCTTCCCGGCTGCTTGCCGTCGATTTGTCGCTGTCCCGGGTGACGGTGGAAGCGGCCTATGCGCAGCTGGAAAGCGAAGGCTGCCTGCTGCGGCACAGCGGCAAAGGCACTTTCGTCGCCGCCGATCTGCCTGCGCCGCGACGCCCCACCCCGGCGTCATTGACAGCGGCTCCCGCGCTCTCGTCACGCGGCAGCAACATCGTCGCCTCCGGCGGCTGCGACGATCCGCTTTTTCCCCAGGCTTTTGCCGCCGGTTCGCCGGATCTGCGGGCTTTTCCTCACGCTATCTGGCGACGGCTGGTGGCGCAGCGGCTGCGCCATACGCCGGAAAAAATGATGGGTTATGGCGTGCCGCAGGGGCTGGCTGAACTGCGTGAGGCGGTGGCGCGCTATCTTGCTCAGTCGCGCGGCGTACGCTGCGATGCCGGACAAATTATCATCCTGACCAGCTCGCAGCAGGCGCTGCAGATGCTGGCGATGCTGCTGTGCGATCCGGGCGATACCGTCTGGCTGGAAGAGCCGGGCTACCGCGGCGCTTATCATGCTTTTAACAGCGCAGGCGCCACGATTGGCACGCTGGAGCTGGATGATGAGGGAGCAAAAATTCCCGATCGGCCGGCGGCAAAGCTGGTTTATCTGACGCCGTCCCATCAGTATCCCACCGGCGTGACCATGAGCCTGTCGCGTCGCCTGGCATGGCTGGCCTTTGCCCGCGCGCACGGCAGCTGGCTGATTGAGGATGATTATGACAGCGAATTTTATTACGGCGCGCAGCCCGCGCCCGCGCTTCAGGGGCTGGATAAGGCCGGACGCGTGCTCTATCTGGGCACTTTCTCCAAAACGCTGTTCCCTTCCCTGAGGCTGGCTTATCTGGCGGTGCCGCCCGCGCTGGTTGACGCCTGCGGCCGGATGCGTGGCGTGATGGACGGGCACAGCGCGCAGCTGATGCAGGCGGTTACGGCAGATTTTATCGATCGCGGCCATTTTCAGGCGCATCTGCGGCTGATGCGCAAGCTTTACGGCAGCCGCCGCGAGCTGCTGCTGGCGGAGCTTGCGACCATGTTGGGTGGCAGGCTCCGGCCGCTGGACTCTCAGCATGGGTTACAGCTGACAGCCACGCTGCCGGATGGCGGCGAAGAAAGGCTAACGCATCAGGCTTTGCAGGCGGGGTTAGTGCTGCCGCGCCTGTCGCTTTTGTATCGGGGAAACGTACCACAGGAAGGCTGGCTGCTGGGTTTTTCCGCCCTGCAGCCAGCAGAAATCGTTAGCGCGGTAGAAAAGCTGGCTCGTCTTTTTTCAGACTGACGCTAACAGTTACCACATGATTTCCATCTGCGCACCGAAGGTGGCCTCATCGCCCTGGCCCCGACTGAAGGTATGCAGGCGGGTATCGCTGTAAGCCATGCCGTTGTCGACCGCCGGAGCATATCCCCATTTTTCATCCCATTTCGCCCACGTCGCAAACAGGCGCAGCGCCGGACGAGACCAGATACTGGTGCCTGCCTGCCACTGCTGGGCCAGCGTGATCTTATATTGACTATTGCGCTCGCCGGTTCGCTGAGATTTTACATTATCGTAGCCGAAGTCCAGCAGCGTGCTCATAATGGGCGTCCACTTATACATCGGGCTTACGCCTGCGGTGTGCCAGCGTGTGCCGTTGTGGTTATCCCGATCGATATCCTGATACATTGCCACATAGGCTATTCCCCAGCGATCGTTAAGATCGATAGCGCCATGATCCAATATTCGGATCATATGGCCATTATTAGCGACCGACGCCCCCTCGCTGCGGCCATTGCCCAGCGAGGTCAAAGCATCGGTGGCATACTGCACCACAAATTTATTCATGCCGTCCGCCACCGCCTGGGTGTGGATAGCCGTGAGCATCCAGCCCGATTTGCTGGCATTTTCGGCCAGCCGGTAGCCATCCTGAACGCTGGCGCGGCCATAGTCGATACCCAGCTCCAGGCTGCCGCCGGGGTTGGTTTTTAATCCGGCAAGGCGCAGATCGAAGACATCGTTGACGGTCGGTCGCTCATCCCGCTGCGTATCCATATACCCCTGCGAGCCACCCGACTCGCTGTTGCGGGTAACCGCCGCCGACAGTTTGCCAAAGCCCAGATCGACATGTTCCAGTCCGGCGCCCGGCCCGGAAATATCCCAGTAGAAGAAGTCGGTCATAAAGACGTCGTGACGCTGGTAAAAACGCTTGCCCGCCCACAGCGTGGCGCCCGGTAGCGCATCGATCAAATTGACGCCGGTAACATTCACCTCGCGGAAACCGGGCGACACCGCTTCAAAATCAGCGCGCTGTGACACGGCGTAGGCCAGCGTGGTATCGAAATAGAAGCTTTTATCGCCCTCTTTCCATGCCTCCTGCCCCAGCTTCAGTTCCGCGTAGGTTTCGCACTCGTTACCCAGACGATATTTACTCTGCGCACCGGTGGTTTTGAAACACTGTTGCTCCCCGCCGCTGCCGCTCCAGCCGATGCCCGAACGGGCATAGCCATGAAAGTCAACCGCCAGAGCCGGAGCGGAAAGCGCCGCGCCAATAACACCCGCAAGAAAGGTTTTTCTCAAAAGTATGTTGTTCTTTTTCATTACTAATCCCTTATTAAATAAGCTCATTCCTTCCGCCACCATATCGCTTCAAACGGCCGTAAAGTGCCTGTTTGCGGCGGCGCATCCTGATAGTTTCCGAGTAGCCTGCGCCAGCCAGAATCGGCCGCCAAAGGCGCTCCGTGCCAGTGAAGTGGTTCGCGGCTCAGGTTAGCCACCACCAGAAGCTGTTGCCCTTGCCAGCGCCGTACGTAACACCACAGCGCTGGATGCTGCGGATCCAGATCTTCGTAATCGCCAAATGTCAGGATCGGATGCGTTTTACGCAAAACAATAAGCTGGCGATAGGTATGAAAAACGGAATCGGGATCGGCCATGGCCTGCTCCACATTGATGGTCGAAGCATTTTTCGCACAGCTCAGCCAGGGCTTACCTGTTGTGAAACCCGCACTGGCTTCTGCCGTCCACTGCATGGGCGTTCGGCTGTTATCGCGCGATTTGCTCGCCAGAATGGCCAGAATGTCGGCTTCGCTGCGCCCTTTTTCCCGCAGCCCGGCGTACATATTCAGGCTTTCCACATCGCGGTAGCTGTCAATATGACTGAAGCCCGGATTGGTCATGCCTATCTCTTCGCCCTGGTAGATGTAAGGCGTGCCCTGCATCCCGTGCAGCACCATCGCCAGCATTTTTGCGGAAGGCACGCGCAGCGCGCCCTCATCGCCGAACCGGGAAACAATGCGTGGCTGGTCGTGGTTACACCAGAACAGCGCGTTCCAGGCACGATTGTGCATACCGCGCTGCCAGTGATTAAAAATGCGTTTCAGCTCGACAAAGTCCGGCTTAGCCAGCGCCCATTTATCGCCGCCGGGGTAGTCCACTTTCAGATGATGGAAGGTAAAGGTCATCGACAGTTCACTGCCGTCAATGGCTGCGTATTGCTGGCAGTTTGCCAGCGTGGTGGAAGACATTTCCCCTACGGTCATCAGGTTGAGAGGCTGAAAAACATCCCGACTCATCTCCCGCAGATAGTCGTGAATAAGCGGGCCGTCGGTATAGAAGCGCCGCCCGTCACCCTCGTCGTCGTCCGGCAGATCCGGATGTCTGGACACCAGGTTAATCACATCCAGTCGCAGACCTTCAACGCCTTTTTCAGCCCAAAAACGGCAGATCTTTTTCAGTTCTTCCCGTACCGGGGGATGCGCCCAGTTGAGATCGGCCTGCTCCACGGCATATAAATGCAGATAGTATTGCCCGCTTGCCGAATGCCATTGCCAGGCCGAACCGCCGAATTTAGAGCGCCAGTTGTTCGGTGGCCGCCCTTCTTTGCCGTCACGCCAGTGATAAAACTGCCGGTAAGGGCTGTCAGGATGCTGTGCAGCCAGAAACCAGGGATGAGCGGTAGAGGTATGGTTAAACACCATATCCATCACGATACGGATGCCGCGCAGGCGCGCTGCAGCCACCAGCTGCTCAAAATCGGCCATGGTGCCGTAGAGCGGATCGATGGCGTAGTAGTCGGCCACGTCGTATCCGTTATCAACCTGCGGAGAAACATAAATCGGCGTAAGCCAGATAGCGTCTACGCCAAGCGCTTGCAGATAGTCCAGACGGGCGAGAATGCCCTTCAGATCGCCAAAGCCATTGCCGCTGCTGTCCTGAAAGCTCTTTGGGTAAATTTGGTAGATAACGCCCTGCTGCCACCAGGCAAGTTCATTACTCATCGCAATAATCCTTTAAATCTATACGGACAGCTCGCCACGTTGGGCCTTATGGCGATACACCAGCAGCGTCAGCAGCAGCGGCACCACGATAGCTATCAGCATTGCCAGCAGAAAAGTCAGCCAAAACTGAGGCTGGATGGATAAGATCCCCGGCAGGCCGCCGACGCCGATACTGTTGGCGAGAACGCCGCTCAGCCCACACAGCAGACCGGCCAGCGCGGAGCCGATCATGGCGCACAGCATGGGGAAGCGATATTTCAGGTTGATGCCGTACATGGCTGGCTCGGTAACGCCCAGGAAGGCGGAAATCGCGGCGGGTACGGAAATTTCACGCTCGTTGGCTTTGCGGCTGAGCATAATGATGCCGACCACGGCGGAGGCCTGAGCGATGTTGGAGAGCGCAATCAGCGGCCAAAGCGGCGTGCTGCCCATGCTGTTAATCATCTGCAAATCAATTGCCAGCGTGGTCTGATGAATGCCGGTGATCACCAGCGGTGCATATAAAAAGCCGAACAGCATCGCACCAACGGGGGCAAAGCTGCCGGTCATTAACGCTTTTACGCCCCAGGCAACGCCGTCACCAATCAGCCTGCCCAAAGGCCCGATCAGCGCATGTGCCAGAAAAACGCCCAGTAAAACGGTCACGACCGGCACCACAACCAGCCAGAGATAATCCGGCACCCATTTTTTGAGGCGCAGTTCAATCCAGGCCAGCATCATACCGGCCAGCACGGAAGGGATAACCTGGGCCTGATAGCCCACTTTTTCAATGGTAAACCAGCCGAAATTCCAGGCTTCCGGTACCTGCTGACCCAACAGATAGGCGTTCATCAGCTGAGGTGAAACCAGCGTTATGCCCAGCACGATACCTAATACCGGCGTGCCGCCCATTTTTTTTACCGTTGACCAACAAACGGCCACCGGTAAAAACATAAATATGGCTTCGCCAGGCAGCCACAAAAAATCATAAAGCGTTTGCCAGGCTGCTGACTGCTGTGCCAGCGTTTTTCCGCCAGAAAAGGGCACGTCGCCGATAATATTGCGAAAGCCTAAAATTAAACCGCCACAAATTAATGCAGGCAAGAGAGGGAAAAATATTTCAGCAAAATGTGAAATAGCTCGCTGAGACCACTTCATATTCTGTCGGGCCTTAATTTTCACCTGCTCTTTATTAACGTCGTCGGCCCCCGTGGCGGCCAGCAGCGCCTGATGCCAGACGCCGACATCTGTGCCAATCACGACCTGAAACTGTCCTGCACTGGTAAAACAGCCTTTGACACCGGAAAGCGCCTCAATCATTTTGGGCCGGGCCAGGGTCGCATCATGAAGGACAAAGCGTAATCGGGTAATACAATGGCTGACGGCGGCAATATTCTTTTTGCCGCCTACGAGTTCGATTAAGCGGTTGGTCGCCTGTTTTATTTTCTCCACGGTAAGTCCTTTTATTAAAAAATAAAATAAGAAGTTTAATTACCTGAATAAATACTTTATTTAACTATTTTTTAATGCAAAATTAAATTAACATGGCAGTAACAATATAAAGGCCATACAATTTAAAAATTGATCCCCTCCCCTTGCCCGTTTAATTCCCGCGAGTGTAACGGCAAATAAAAACCAAAAAAAGGGAACGTTCCCATTTTAAAGGGAAGATCACAAAAATAGCGGTTATGGCGATTAAGTATTGTCAGAAATGACAGGGGATAATAAATTGCCGCACCTCTGCGGTGCCATTAAGCTGAGCAAGCAGCTGCCTGGCCGCCAGGGAACCGGCCTCACCGTAGCCAAAATCCACGGAAAGCGTCTGAGGGAACAGAAATCTGGCCAGCTGGGTATTGCCGATGGCACAAACCTGGACGTGGGGAAGGGGCCGTTGCTGCAGGTATTTATTAGCTCCAAGCGCTATGCTGTCTGAGGCACAGATTAGCGCAGTAGTTTGCGCCGTCAGGATCCCGGCTACGCCCTCATAGCCATATTGGTACGTCAACTCACCCAGCGCGCCGAGCGGGTCGATCTGCAGGCGCCGACAGGCAGCCAGGTAGGCCTGATAACGACAGGCTCCGGTAGTGGTATCGCTTTGTTCCACGCCCAGGTAACTGATGTGGCGGTGCCCCTGCTGATAAAGCTTATCCATCAGTAAATTGACCGCGCCTGCATCGTCATAACACACTGATGAAAAACCGGCGTAACGGCGCACCATTACCACCATCTTGTCCTGCCAGCCGCTCAGCATCGGCTCATCCAGTCCGCTAAAGCCAAACAGGATCACGCCATCCACGTGACGCTGAGCCAGCATACGCAGCTGCCCCTGTACGAGGCACGGTTCGAACTGGCTTTCCAGCACCACGGGATCAAAACCCTGTTGATAAAACAGCGGCAGCATGGCCCTGACCGCCTGATTTTCAGCCGGGGAATCCAGGCGTGAAACGATAATGCCTACCACCCTGTCACTCCGCTCGCGCATGGCGCGGGCCGATCTTGACGGCATAAAATTCTGCTGTTGAATAACGGCTTCTACTTTCTCACGCGTTTTCTGACTGACGCTACCTTCCCCATTCAACACGCGGGACACGGTCGATTTCCCTACCCCGCTCAGTCGGGCAATATCCTTTATTGTCATCCTGTTGTTCATGATCAACGCTTCTGTGATTACAGCGAAGTGGGAAGGTTACCGTATTTTTCCCGGACAATCAGCCTTAGGGTGATCGACCTGATGCGGCATCACGTGACGTGAGGTGGCATAGTGCGGAGTAATGTGGCGTGGCATGGTGTGAGGCGGAATGTAGCGTGGCTATGATCAAACATCGGTCAGCCAGGCATTGCCGCTACGGCGCTCAGCCAAATTCATGCCATAAAAAAAGGATGCCCTTGCGAGGCACCCTTTTTTGACATTGCTGACAGATTACAGCTTGCGCATCACCAGCGTGGCGTTGGTGCCGCCGAAGCCGAAGCTGTTGGACATCACGGTAGTCAGCTGCTGCTCGGTTGGTTTGGTCACGATGTTCAGACCTTCCGCCGCCGGATCCAGCTCTTCAATGTTGATGCTTGGCGCGATAAAACCGTGCTCCAGCATCAGCAGCGAGTAGATAGCTTCCTGCACGCCCGCCGCCCCCAGAGAGTGGCCGGTCATGGCTTTGGTGGCCGACATCGCCGGCGTGTTGTCGCCGAAGACTTCGCGAATGGCGCCCAGCTCTTTCACATCGCCTACCGGCGTAGAGGTGCCGTGCGTGTTCAGGTAATCAATCGGCGTATCCAGGCCGTGCATAGCCAGACGCATACAGCGTGCTGCGCCCTCGCCTGACGGCGCTACCATGTCTGCGCCATCGGAGGTTGCGCCGTAGCCAACCACTTCTGCGTAGATGTGCGCGCCACGCGCCAGGGCGTGCTCCAGCTCTTCCACGACAACCATGCCGCCGCCGCCTGCGATAACAAAGCCGTCGCGGCTGTTGTCATAGGTACGGGAGGCTTTTTCTGGCGTTTCGTTATATTTGGTGGACAGCGCGCCCATCGCATCGAACTCGCAGGACATTTCCCAGCACAGCTCTTCGCCGCCGCCTGCAAATACCACATCCTGTTTGCCCAGCTGGATCTGCTCAACGGCGTTGCCGATGCAGTGTGCCGAGGTGGCGCAGGCGGAGCTGATGGAGTAGTTTACGCCGTGGATTTTAAACGGGGTCGCCAGGCAAGCAGAAACGCCGGACGCCATCGCCTTGGTCACCATATAAGGGCCGACGCCGCGCAGACCTTTAGCGCGCATCCCGTCAACGCTGGCCACCTGGTTAATCGGCGAGCCGCCGCCGGAGCCGGCCACCAGACCCACGCGCGGGTTGTTCTGGTATTGTTCAACGGTCAAACCGGAATCTTTTACCGCTTCCAGCATAGAAATATAGGCATAAATGGACGCATCACTCATAAAACGCAGGGTTTTGCGATCGATGAGGCTGGAGATTTCGTCTTTATCGAGTTTGACGTTGCCCCAGACGTGACTACGCATGCCGGAATCTTTCAGCTCCTGAGAGAAGGTAATGCCGGAGCGGCCTTCACGCAGGGATGCAAGGACTTCCTGTTGGTTGTTACCAATGCTGGAAACGATACCCAGGCCAGTAATCACTGCACGTTTCATTCAATACCTCGTTAACTACTTATATTAGGATTCGACACGCACTTTAGCGTACAGTTGTAAGCCGAACAAGTCCAACCAGCGTTTGATTTTTGTAAATTTGCGTAGGCACACCCCCAGAGTTACAATCGCCGCACCGCGAGATAACTGAGCTTTTGCCGTGAACAGCGCCCCAATAGAGTATGCAGAACTAAGTTGGAATGAACAGGGTACACCTGTATCCCGAACCTTTGGCGACGTCTATTTTTCCGACGCAAACGGCCTGGAGGAAACGCGCCACGTATTTCTTGGCGGCAACGGCTTGCCCGACCGTTTTGCGCACCATTCCCGCGATCTGTTTATCACGGCGGAAACCGGTTTTGGCACCGGCCTGAATTTTTTAACGCTCTGGCAGGCTTTCGAGCGCTTTTGCGTCGAACAGCCGCAGGCTCGTCTGCAGCGCCTGCACTTTATCAGCTGTGAAAAACATCCGCTCAGCGTCAACGATCTTGCCACCGCGCATCAAAGCTGGCCTGAACTGGCGGCCTACGCGCGCGCGCTGCGTGAACAGTGGCCAGCCGCCCTGCCCGGCTGTCACCGGCTGCTGCTGGCCGAGGGTCGCGTCACGCTCGATCTTTGGTTCGGCGATATTAACCAGCTGATCCCCACCTTCGACGACAGCCTCAATCATCAGGTCGACGCCTGGTTTCTGGATGGCTTCGCGCCGTCGAAAAACCCGGACATGTGGACGCCGGCGCTGTTCGCCTGCATGGCGAAAATGGCGCGTCCCGGCGGCACGCTGGCGACTTTTACCTCGGCTGGCTTTGTTCGGCGCGGACTGCAGGAGGCGGGTTTTACCGTCGGCAAGCGTAAAGGCTTCGGCCCCAAACGGGAAATGCTGGCGGGCGTGCTGGAGAACGCTATCGATGCACCAGCCGAAGCGCCATGGTATGACCGTCCGGCGGCGGAAGGCGATGACATTGCGCTGATCGGCGGCGGCGTGGCCAGCGCGCTGCTGGCGCTGGCGCTGCTACGTCGCGGTAAAAAAGTCACGCTCTACAGCGCCGACGGCGAACCGGCCCAGGGCGCTTCCGGCAACCGTCAGGGCGCGCTTTATCCGCTGCTGAACCATCACGATCCGGCGCTGGCGCGCTTTTTTCCGGCTGCATTTACCTTTGCCCGTCGTGTTTACGATAGCCTGCCGGTCGCGTTCGATCACGAGTGGTGCGGCGTTACCCAGCTGGGGTGGGATGAAAAAAGCGCGGACAAAATCACTAAAATGCTGACCATGCAGCTGCCGGAAACCCTCGCTCGCGGCGTGGATCGGCAGGAAGCCGAAGCGCTGTGCGGGGTGGAAACCGGCTGCGGCGGCATTATTTATCCGGCTGGCGGCTGGCTTTCGCCCGCGCAGTTGACGCCCGCGCTGTTTGCGCTGGCGCAGCAGCAGGGGCTGATTACGCACTGGCATCACAGGCTGACCGCGCTGACCGCAACGCCAACGGGCTGGCAGCTCGATTTTGCCGACCAGCCCGCGCAGAGACATCGCAACGTGGTGCTGGCGACCGGCCACGCGCTGACCGCGCTGCCGCAGAGTGAAAAGCTGCCCGCCTATGCCGTCGGCGGCCAGGTCAGCCATATCCCGACCACTCCCGCGCTGGGCCGGCTTAAACAGGTTTTATGCTATGACGGCTATCTGACGCCGGTTAATCCGCATAATCAGCAGCACTGCATCGGCGCAAGCTATCATCGCGCCGACAGCGCTACGGCTTATCGCGAACAAGATCAGCAGGAAAACCGCGAACGGCTGATCCGCTGTCTGCCGGATGCTGAATGGCCTCGCGAAGTGGACGTCAGCGCAGGCAGCGCCCGTAACGGCGTGCGCTGCGCCACCCGCGATCATCTGCCGATGATCGGCCCGCTGCCGCACTATCAGCAAACGCTGGCGCAATACGCGGATCTGGCACACAGTAAAGCCGCAGCGCAACCGGCTCCGGTCTGGCGCGGTCTGTTCGTCCTGGGGGCGCTGGGCTCCAGGGGATTATGCAGCGCGCCGCTGGCGGCAGAAGCGCTGGCGGCGGAGCTGTGCGGCGAACCGATCCCGCTGGACAGGCAGACGCTGGCCGCCACCCATCCTAATCGCTACTGGGTGCGCAAGCTGCTGAAAGGTAAAATGGTGAAGGCGGCAGGCTAGAAGCCGCTGCCGCCCCGTAGGGCAGACTGGTCATCAGAGACGTTGCGTGGAACAAACAGGAAATCGGGGACGCCGCACGGGGCAGACTGGAAACCAGAGACGCCGGACGCATCAGGCCGCTAAAATCACGGCGGCCTTGCTTGTTGCCAACGGCGCCGTCAGGGATCAGGAGGGATGGCGTGCCTGCAGGAATAAATTATCCCACATGCCCAGCACCAGCGCCTGATCGCGCGGTGAAAGCTCTCCGGCGTGGATCGCCGTCTCCAGGCTGTTCAGCACCTGGATTTGCAGTGCTTCCGGCGTGTGCTCACCCGACTGCTCAATTTCGGCTACGGCCAGCGTCAGATGCCCACGCAGATAGCCGCTGGCGAACAGCTCGTCGTCGCTGGCGCTCTCCACCATGTTATCGATCAGGGCCAGGATACGCGCTTCAAATTCATCAATCATACAATTCCTTATTTACCATGCTGGTCAGAGATCTTCCGGCCAGGGAAACTGCGCTGCGGTCAGCGGCGGCGTTGAGTAGTAGCGACCCAGTTCGGTGATAAAACGGGCTGGCCGTGACGGAATTCCCTTTTCCAGATGAGCCATTACCTGCGCGTGAACCTTGCGCTGGAACGCAATGCGGTCCGGCTCGAAATCGCCATTGAGATTGTCACAACTTACGTTGAAGGGAAAGCCCGCCGCGACACAAAACAGCCATTCCAGCGCCTGTGGCTTGACCTCCACCGCTTCAAACTGGCTTTGCGTCATAGCGTCGCGGCCATCGGGACAATACCAGTAGCCGAAATCCACCAGCTTGCGCCGCTCGGCCCCGGCAATGCACCAGTGGGAGATTTCGTGCAGCGCGCTGGCGTAATAGCCGTGGGCGAACACCACGCGGTGATAGCTGACTTCCTCATCGGCGGGCAGGTAGATAGGTTCGTCATCGCCCTTTACCAGGCGAGTCTGAAAATCGTCAAAAAAACAGCGATCGAAAATCTCGATCAGCTGCGAATAGTCGTGAGTACGCATTGTTCTCTTCTGCAAAAATTTCACGTCTTGCGACGCGTCAAAATTAAGATTCAGCCCACCAGATGGTGAAACCAGGCAGCGATCTCTGCGCCGTGGCTGTCGTAGAGCAGCTTAGCGCTCATGACGATGGAAACGGTGACCACCATCGGGCGGATCAGCTGCTGTCCCCGGCTCAGCACCAGCCGTGCGCCGAGCCGTGCGCCGCAAATGGCGCCGAGCAGCATAATCAGGCCGGTGCCCCACACCACTTTGCCGCCGAAAATAAAAAACAGCAGGCCACCCAGGTTGGAGGTCAAATTCAGCACCTTGGCATGCGCGGTAGATTTCGCCAGGTTAAAACCGCAAAGCGTGACGAAGGCCAGCGCATAGAAGGAGCCCGCGCCCGGCCCGAAAAAGCCGTCATAAAAGCCAACGCAGCCGCCTGCCACCAGCGCGAACGGCAAACCGTGCAGGCGACGATGGCGATCTTCTTCGCCGATCTTAGGCATCAGCAGAAAATAGAGGCCGATCGCGATAATCAGCAGCGGCAGCACCTGGCGCAGCAGCCCCGGCTGAATGTGTTGGATCAGCATCGCGCCGAGGATCGAGCCGATAAACGCCATCAGGATATTCAGCCGCTGCGCTTTAAGATCCACCGCCTTGCGCCGCACAAAATAGAGGCTGGCGGAAAAAGAGCCACCAACGGACTGGAGCTTGTTGGTCGCCAGCGCCTGCGCCGGAGAAAACCCCGCCGCCAGCAGCGCCGGCACGGTCAGCAGCCCGCCGCCGCCAGCGATAGAGTCGATAAAAGCGGCCAGCACGGCGATGCAAAACAGTAGCCCTAGCAGCAGCGGGCTGACAGCAAACCATTCCATTTGTTCTTCCTAAAGCTGATGGTTATCCAGAAGCGCCTGACAGGAAGGCGGCAACGGCGGCGGCTCGCGCTTTACCGGCGCGCCGGAAGGTTTTGGCGGCGCGAACCAGCTTGCCAGCTCTGCGCCACAGCCGTCTCCCGGCGGCGGCGCGGGCTGATCCTGGCACTCCAGGCTGTCCGTGGGGCAGCGCAGGCGCACGTGCATATGCGCCCGATGACCGAACCATGGGCGCACCTTGCGCAGCCAGTCGCGATCGCTGCCCGCATCGGCGCAGAGCTGTTTTTTGATCGCCGGATTCACAAAGATACGCGTAACGTCGTCATCCTTTGCCGCCAGCTTAACCAGGCTGTCGATCTGCGGCTGCCAGTGGCGCGCTACCACGCTTTTGCCGTCGGCCGCCACCAGATCCAGCGGCTGCGGCTTCAGCAGCATTTGTGAACTCCACCGCGCCTGAGGTAACTGCAGCCAGATATCGACGTCCAGCCCGGTCTGATGACTCGCGTGGCCGCTGCTGAAGCGGCCGCCTGCCGCCATGCCCATATCCCCAATCAGCACCTCGCCCAGCTGCAAATTATGCACCTGGGCACCCAGCCGCTGAATAAACAGGATCAGGTCGGGATGACCATAAAAACGACGCTGATCCTGGCGCATCACCTGATAGGTCGGATCGTTAAGCGGCAGCGCCTGCGCGCCGACGATACAGCCGTTGGCAAAAGAGCCGATAGCGTGCGGCGCGCCGCTTATCGGCTGTCGGATCGATTGCCAGGGCGTGGCCGCCAGCGTGGAAGCGCTGAGCAGCAGGCCGCAAAGCGCGAACAGCGTCTTTTTCATGGTGGTTACCAGCGTGGAATGTTCGTCTGCACGTCCGCATTCTGTCCGCGATGACGCAGTAAATGATCCATCAGCACGATCGCCATCATGGCTTCCGCGATTGGCACGGCGCGGATCCCTACGCAGGGATCGTGACGGCCTTTGGTGATCATGTCGGTTTCTTCGCCCGTGCGGGTAATGGTTTTGCCCGGCACGGTGATGCTGGACGTCGGCTTCATCGCCAGCGTCGCCAGGATCGGCTGGCCGCTGCTGATGCCGCCCAGAATGCCGCCCGCGTGGTTGCTCTGAAAGCCGTCCGCGCGGATCTCGTCACGATGTTCGCTGCCGCGCTGGTTGACCACGGCAAAGCCGTCGCCGATTTCCACGCCCTTCACCGCGTTAATGCTCATCAACGCATGCGCCAGATCCGCATCCAGACGATCGAAAACCGGTTCGCCCAGGCCGACCGGCACGTTCTCTGCCATAACGGAGACCTTAGCGCCGATAGAATCGCCCTCTTTTTTGAGCGCGCGCATCAGCTCGTCCAGCGCCTCGATTTTTGACGGATCCGGGCAGAAGAACGGATTCTGTTCCACCTGATCCCAGTCCTTCAGCTCGCAAGCCACGTCGCCAATCTGCGCCAGATAGCCGCGCACCTTCACGCCGTGCTTCAGGGCCAGGTATTTTTTGGCGATAGCGCCGGCCGCCACGCGCATAGCGGTTTCACGCGCCGAAGAGCGCCCGCCGCCGCGATAGTCGCGCAGGCCGTACTTTTGTTCATAGGTATAGTCGGCGTGGCCGGGACGGAAGACATCTTTGATGGCGCCGTAATCCTGCGAGCGTTGGTCGGTATTTTCAATCAGCAGGCCGATGCTGGTGCCGGTGGTAACGCCTTCAAATACGCCGGAGAGAATTTTGACATGGTCCGGTTCGCGGCGCTGGGTGGTATAACGTGAGGTGCCGGGACGGCGGCGATCCAGATCGTGCTGCAAATCGGCTTCCGTCAGGGGGATGCCGGGCGGGACGCCGTCGACAATACAGCCCAGCGCCAGCCCGTGCGATTCACCAAAGGTGGTGACGCGGAAAACCTGTCCAATCGTATTACCAGCCATGAAGTCCTCTGAACTTTTCAGGAGGCCATCCCGTTTGCCGCTTCCGTCAGGCCAGCGCGAAATCCGTGCACGGGCTACGGTTTCCGCGTGGACCAGAGCAAAACCGCCTGCGCCGGGGATGCCTGTGATATTTTTTAGTCTTTATAGATGCCGAAATGATGTTGCGCAGCAACAATTTGTTCGCGGGTCAGCATAAATACGCCGTCGCCGCCGTTGGCGAATTCCAGCCAGGTGAACGGCACGTCGGGATACTGTTCGATCATATGCACCATGCTGTTGCCTACTTCGCAGACCAGCACGCCCTCTTCGCTCAGGTAGTCCGGCGCACAGGCCAGAATGCGGCGCGCCAGCTTCAGGCCGTCGCGCCCGGCGGCCAGCCCCAGCTCCGGCTCGTGCTGGTATTCCTCCGGCAGATCGCCCATATCCTCTTCATCCACGTAGGGCGGATTGGTGACGATCAGATCGTAAGGGGTCTTTGGCAGATCGCGGAACAGATCGGAGCGGATCGGCGTCACGTTATGATCCATACCGTGCGCGGCGATATTCTGCTCGGCCACGGCCAGCGCGTCCACAGAGATGTCTACGGCGTCCACTTCCGCTTCCGGGAAAGCATAGGCGCAGGCGATGGCAATGCAGCCGCTGCCGGTGCACATATCCAGAATATGGCTGGGTTCATGCGCGATAATGCCGCCGAAGCGGTCATTGATCAGTTCGCCGACCGGCGAGCGCGGCACCAGCACGCGTTCATCCACGTAAAACTCGTGGCCGCAGAACCAGGCTTTGTTGGTCAGATAGGCTACGGGAAGGCGCTCGTTGATGCGGCGAATGACGCGCTCGACAATGCGGTGACGCTCGCTGGAAGTCAGGCGTGCGGTGCGCATATCTTCCGGGATATCCAGCGGCAGATACAGCGTGGGCAGCACCAGCTGAACGGCTTCGTCCCAGGGATTATCGGTGCCGTGGCCGTACCAGATCTCCGCAGCGGCAAAACGACTCACCGTCCAGCGCAGCATATCCTGGATGGTATGCAGCTCACTGACTGCCTCATCAACGAAAATTTTGTCCAAAGTGCCCTCCACAGGCCAAACTCAACTCGGCAGCTAGTTTGCCATGAAGCTGACGAGAATCCAGCGCGCAGGCGTGAAAAAACTGACATTTGTTTATTTGCGGGGATTAGACAGGGTAAACTGACGGGATTATTGTTAAAAATCCCGCCGCCGCGTGCCGCCTGAGGATCAGATGAGTAAAAAACAGCCCCTGAGCGCCGAAGATGAAGCGCTGTTCCGTGGATTAATGACCGGCACGCGTAAGCTGGCTCAGGACACAATAGTACATAAGCCGCTGCGTAAAACGTTCTCGCAGGTGCCGCAAAAGCGCCTGCTGTCCGAGCAGATAGACAACAGCCACTATTTTTCCGATGAATTTCAGCCTCTGCTGTCCGCTGAGGGGCCGGTGCGCTACGTCAGAAGCGACGTCAGCCATTACGAGCTGAAAAAGCTCAGGCGAGGCGACTATACGCCAGAAATTTTTCTGGATTTGCACGGGCTGACGCAGAAACAGGCAAAAGAGGAGTTGGGCGCGCTGATAGCCGCCTGCCGCCGCGAGCATATCTTTTGCGCCAGCGTGATGCACGGTCACGGCAAGCACGTGCTCAAGCAGCAGACGCCGCTGTGGCTGGCGCAGCATCCTATGGTAATGGCCTTTCATCAGGCGCCGAAAATGTTTGGCGGCGATGCCGCTTTGCTGGTGCTGATTGAAGTGGAAGAGTGGCAGCCGCCGGAGCTGCCTTAGTCAGGCCTTCTCCCGGCGAGCCATGTTGGGGCTGGCCGCTTTACCCTTACGACGCGACGTCGTCCACGAAGCAGGCCGGTTGAACCGGCCCGGCGCGATCACATCGCTTTTGCCAGCCGTCCAGGGCTAACCTGCCATTCCAGCTTGCCGCAGCCGCTTTCGTCATTCAGCGTGACGCTGGCGATGGCAGACGTGGCGAACATCGGCGGCGTTTCCTGCGGGCAAAGCTCGGACACCAGATAGCCCACCAGAGGCAGATGGGAAATCACCAGTACCGCTTTGACGCCTTCCTTCGCCAACGCCTGAAGATAGCAGGCCACCAGCGCCGGATCGCCCCCCGGCGTCAGCTCCGGCAGCACTTCCTGCTCCACGGGCAGGATCAGCGCTTCACGTACCGTAGAGAGCGTCTGCTCAGCTCGCAAATAGGGACTGACCAACACCCGATCGATATCCACTTTCTGACCGTTGAGCCAGCCTGCCATCTGCCGCGACTCGTCGCAGCCGCAGTGGGTCAAAGGCCTTACCGCATCACTGGCTGCATCCAGTGCCGCATCGCCGTGACGCATAATGAAAACTTGCATATTGCACCGCTGTTATTAAACATAAACGCCGGAAAATCAGGTTTTCCGACTCTTCACTCTGTGAATGAACGCTGTGTTGTACCCTAATGCCAGAAGGCAAGTCAACCGATTGTTTACTAAATAACCGCCTGTTGACAAACGGTTATCAGCACCTTTCAGAAGCGTCCGATCTAACCCGTTGAAACAGGCTGGATATTCGCCTTACCTGTAGTTTTGTAAAAGGTTTCTCCCGTTTGCGCCATTTTTCGCAGGCGTTCGCAGGGGGTAAAACGCGCGCCGCAGCTGCGGGAAAGCTGTTCCAACTGCGCCACTATCTGCCCGGCGCCCAGCGCGTCCATATAGCGGAACGGGCCACCGGTAAACGGCGGAAAACCTATTCCGAATACCGCGCCAATATCGCCGTCGCGCGCGCAGCGAACAACGTTTTCATCAAAGGCTCTCGCCGCTTCGTTCAGCAACATCATCACGCAGCGCCGCGCGATAAGCTCTTTGCTCAGGTGCGCTTTTGGATGAACGTTCAGTAATTTATAAATTGTCGCATCGGGCCGTTTTTTGCCGCCCTCTTTCTTGCCGTAGCGATAAAATCCCCGACCGTTTTTGCGTCCCTTACGGTTATCGTTCAGGACGGCGTCCAGCTCCGGCGGCGCCTGAAAGCGTTCGCCCCAGGCTTCGGCCAGCACCGGCAGAATATGGGCGCCCGTATCGATGCCGACCTCATCCAATAGCTGGATCGGCCCGACGGGAAAGCCGAAGTCCGCCAGCGCCTCATCAATGTTTTCTATCGGCTCGCCTTCCAGCAGGCAGCGCAGCGCCTCGTTGATACAGGGCGTCAGAATTCGATTGACGTAAAACCCGGCGCTGTCCGCTACCACTATCGGCGTTTTGCCCTGCAATTTCGCCAGCTTTACCGTTGTAGCGAGGGTTTGCTCGCTGGTCTGCGCGTGGGGAATAACCTCCACCAGCGGCATTTTGTCGACCGGGCTGAAGTAGTGCATCCCGATAATATGCTCCGGACGGCGGGCGTGCGCGGCGATATCGCTAATCGGCAGCGAGGAAGTATTGGAGGCGAAAATCGTGCCGGGCGACGTGTTGGCCTCCACTTCCGCCACCATTTTCTGCTTCAAAAAAAGATCTTCAAATACCGCTTCGATCACCAGATCGCGACGCCGAAATCCCTGATAGTCCAGGCCGCCGCTAATCAGGGCCATCTGGCGCTGGCGCTGACCCGGCGTCAGCTGGCGGCGCGCGATCTTTTTCTCCAGCAGATCCCAGCTATATTTCAGCGCGTGCGTAATCCCTTCCGGCCGCACATCTTTGATGCGCACCGGCAGATTTCCCCGACAGGCGGTGACGTAAGCAATGCCGCCGCCCATCAGTCCACCGCCCAGTACCGCAACGGATTTCACCTCTTCCGGCGCCGCCTGTGCCCCGCTCTCTTTCTTTATTTCCGTGGTCGCAAAGAACAGTCCGCGCAGCGCGATGGACTCCGGCGACATCGCCAGCTCGCCAAACGCTTTAGCCTCGGCGGCGTAACCGGCGCTACGGCCCTGCTGCAGGCCGGTACGCACCACCGAAAGAATTCTGCGCGTGGCCGGATAGTTACCGCGCGTTTTCGCTTCCGCCCGTCTGGTCGCCATCTTAAAGAGCAATGCGCGTCCCATGGGCGCGTTAAGCATACGCTCGCTCAACGGCAGCACGCGGCGCGGCTGCCGGCCTCTGAGTACCATGTCCACTGCCGTTTCCAGCAGGATTGTCTGCGGCACGGCCTCTTCCACCAGACCCAGCTTTAACGCCTGCTTTGCGCGCAGCGTTTTGCCGGTCAGCATTAGATCCAGCGCGTGAGAGGCGCCGATCAGCCGGGGCAGCCGCTGGGTGCCGCCGGATCCGGGCAAAAGTCCCAGCTGCACTTCCGGCAGGCCCAGCTGCGTTTTCTCGTCCAGCGTGCAGACGCGCTGATGGCAGGCCAGCGCCAGCTCCAGCCCGCCGCCCAGACAGGCGCCGTGAATGGCGGCCACCGCCGGAAAAGGTAAGGCAGCGATCTCCGCCATGACCTTTTGCCCCTGCCGCGCCAGCGCAGCCGCTTCTTCTGCCGAGCGGCAGGCAGCAATCATGGTGATATCCGCGCCCGCGATAAAACTGTCCGGCTTGCCGGAGATAAACACCAGGCCAGCCAGCTCCGGCTGGCGACGCGCCTGCGCAATCGCTTCACGGATCTGCAGGACGAACTCTGCCTTTAGCGTATTGAGCTTTTCACCCGGCACATCGAAAGTAATGATGCCCACGTTGTCGGCACGCAGGCTGAATGTAAATGCGGATGCCGTCATTATTCCGCCTCCAGAACCATAGCCGCACCAAGACCGCCAGCGGCGCAGGCCGTAACCAGCCCCAGGCCGCCGCCGCGACGCCGCAGCTCGTGCAGCGTCTGGGTGATCATGCGTGCGCCGGTCGCGGCAAAAGGATGTCCATAGGCGATGGAGCCGCCCAGCACGTTGAATTTTTCTTCGTCCACCTCGCCCAGCGCATGAGGCCGGTTCAGAACTTCACGAGCGAATCGCTCATCGGCGAACATTTTGAGGTTGGCCAGCGTCTGGGCCGCAAATGCCTCGTGCATATCAATAAGCGTTAAATCCTTCAGGGTAACGCCTGCTCTGTCCAGCGCCAGCGGCGATGCCCAGGCCGGGCCGAGCAGCATATCCTCCTGCACGCCGATGGCGGTAAAGGCGTAGCTGCGCAGATAGCCCAGCGGGGTAATGCCCAGCTCTCTGGCGCGCGCTTCCGTCATCAGCACTACCGCTGCCGCGCCGTCGGTCAGCGGCGTGCTGTTAGCCGCCGTTACCGTGCCGTGTTTACGATCAAAAGCGGGACGTAGCCGGGCATAATCTTTCAGGCTGGAATGCAGGCGTACGTTGTTATCCTGCTGTAAGGGGCTGCGCCACGGCGGCACCCAGGCCGTCATCACCTCCTGCGCCAGCCTGTTCTCTTCCCAGGCCTTTGCCGCACGCAGGTGCGAACGATGCGCCAGCGCGTCCTGCTGTTCACGCGTGATGCCGTAGCTTTTCGCCATCTGTTCCGCGGTATCGCCCATGCGCAGGCCGGTAGAGTATTCCGCTACGGCAGGCGGCACGGGCAGCAAATCACGCGGGCGAAGCTGGCTGAGCAGCCGTAACTTTTGCGGTAGAGAGCGGGTTTTACTGAGGTCCACCAGCACGCGGCCCAGCTGTTTGCTGACGCCGATAGGCAATACGGAAGCGGAGTCCGCGCCGCCGGCAATACCTGCCTGGATGGTGCCGGCCAGCAGGCTTTCGGCCACGTTAGCGACGGCCTGAAAACTGGTGGCGCAGGCGCGGCTCACGCTATAGGCGTCGGTATGTACGCTTAAGGAAGTGCCGAGGACGATTTCGCGCGCGATATTCGGCGCTTCGGGCATCTGGATCACCTGGCCAAACACCAGCTGTTCAATAACGTCGGGCGGGGTATCGCTGCGTACCAGCAGTTCACTGACCACCATCCGCCCCAGCTCAATAGCCGGAATAGCCTGAAGCGCCGTGGCCTGGCGAGCAAAAGGGGTGCGTAAACCGTGCGTTATCGCTATGCGTTGACCCTGACGCGTCAGCAAGGGGAGCGCTTTCATTGTTCACCTGTAAAAATCAGCGGCATCACTGCCAAAAGAGGTCAGACCTGTTTATTGTTAACCAGATTTTTACATTTTGCATAATGTGGAAAAGAAAAGTGCGAGGGAAACCACGGTTTTGGGAACCATGAGTGGACGTAGCCCACTCATTTTTTTGAGGATGCCGGGTCAGGCCCGGCGGTCCCGCGTTGAAAAATTAGCGTAGCGCCAGCTGAAAGATCATCGTTTCTGCCTGGCAACTAAAGGTGAAATCCGCATCCAGCTGCACGCCGTCCGGCTTCTCTTCGAAACGGCCGACGATATCGCAAGGTTCGGATTCGACCTGACGCGCTTTGTTGATAAGCGCCTGCAGGGCGGCTTCAGCCTGCTGACGATTTTCATACAGGTGACGCCAGCTGGCTGTGCAGTCGGTGTTATCCATGATAGTGCCGACATCCACACAGCAACAGGCGGCGGTTTCGTTAGCGCTACATTTATTGATGGCGTGGGTCATAAGATCCTCCGGTTAACGGCCGCTCGGGGCGGACTTAAGGTCATAATGCTTTTATTCTACGCCTGCCCTTTTTTTCTGTCCGGTGATCCAGCGAATAAGCGTCATCAGATAATGAAAATCAAAGATAAATTTGATCTGAAACAGGCTAGA
Organism: Erwinia sp. 198; assembly: GCF_003937915.1. Classification (GTDB taxonomy): domain Bacteria; phylum Pseudomonadota; class Gammaproteobacteria; order Enterobacterales; family Enterobacteriaceae; genus Erwinia; species Erwinia aeris. Next base: position 398,745 of record NZ_RHUM01000003.1, read on the forward strand.
CTCAACGCCGCCTGTTGTGTCTCGCAGGTTTTTGTTAAGCAGATCGCTTTTTATTGATCAATTTAGAAATATTTATAAAACAATATTGCAACAACTACAGGGGCCAGACCTATACTGGGGCCACTGGTCTGATTAGTTAGCCGTCTTTCAGCCCCTCTGTAGCGTCCTGCCGTTGCCTGCGTAACGGTATTAATAAAATCAGATAAAGAGGTTGTGGTCATGAACCATAAAAACCTGTTTGCGAAGTCTGCTCTTGCAGCCGCAGTGGCCATTGTTTCTTCTCAGGCATTTGCAGCCGGCTTTCAACTTCATGAATTTTCCTCTGCCGGATTAGGTCGTGCCTATTCTGGCGAGGGCGCAATGGGCGATACCGCTGCGTCGGCCAGCCGTAATCCGGCGACCATGGCGTTGATGGATCGTCCAATGCTTTCGGTAGGCGCGATTTTTATCGATCCGGGCGTCAGTATTGACGGCACCAGCAGCCTGTCTGGCCAGAGTCTGAACGCAGATAATATCGCGCCCACGCAATGGGTGCCCAATCTCCATTATGTGCAGCCGCTAAATGACCAGTGGTGGCTGGGCGCGTCCGCGACCGCTAATTACGGACTGGCGACGGAATTTAATAATGATTACGCCGCCGGGCCGTATGCCGGTAAAACGGATCTGCAAACCGTTAACTTTAACTTAAGTACCGCTTATCGACTGAACCAGCATTTCAGCTTTGGTGTCGGTTTTGACGCCGTCTATGCCCGCGCGAAGATTGAACGTTACGCCGGCGAAGCGGGCCGCGCACTGGGCTTTCCGACCGATACGCAAATTGCGCATCTGAAGGGCGATGAGTGGGGCTACGGCTGGAACGCGGGCATTCTGTACGAAGTGGATGAGGATAACCGCTTCGGCTTTACTTACCGTTCCGAGGTTAAGGTCGATTTCGACGGCGACTATAAAAGCAGCATTCCGGGCGCTATCAACCCGCTTAATCAGGCGCTTAATCTGGGCCTGCCGTACGGCACCAGCGGATCGACCATTCCCGGCGCGCTGACGCTGAACCTGCCGGAAATGTGGGAAGTCTCAGGCTACCATAAAGTTGCTCCGCAGTGGGCCGTACACTACAGCCTGACCTATACCAGCTGGAGCCAGTTCCAGGAGTTGAAGGCCACCGGCAGCGGCGGTCAGACTTTGTTCTATAAGGATGAGAGCTACAAGGATGCTTACCGTATCGCGCTGGGCACGTCCTACTTTTATGATGACAACTGGACGTTTCGTGCCGGTATCGCCTTTGATGACAGCCCGGTGCCTGCCGATCAGCGTTCCATCTCTATCCCCGATCAGGATCGCCTGTGGCTAAGCACCGGCGCGTCCTACGCCTTTAATCAGGATGCGTCCGTGGACGTGGGGCTTTCTTATATGCACGGCCAGCACGTAACGGTAGAAGAAGGCCCTTATACCTTCCGTTCTACCGGCAAAGCCTGGCTCTATGGCGCTAACTTTAACTATAAGTTCTGAGGCTTAAGCCAATAAAAAAGGCCCGATTTGGGCCTTTTTTGCCGACAGCATACGGCAAATCAGTCGGCGTCGATATCGTCCAAATCGCCCTGAATAGCGGCGGCGTTCGGGTTTTCCTGCGGGATCAGCTTGCCGTCGCTGGCAAGGAAATCGTGGCGCTGGAAATAGGCAGCGCGCACAAAGGCATATGGATCTTTGCTGTTGTGCAGAATAGCGTCGGAATCCAGCAGCTGCGCGCGGGTTTCCACGCCTTCCAGCGCCCACTTACCGGCAGTCATCCACCAGGTCAGCCAGCTCAGCGGCGCATAAAGATCGTCGACCATGCCGCCCACGTCTTCACGCGGCGTAAAGCTGCCGTAGCCCGGCAATTCAACATAGGTGCCATAACCCACGCCATAGTTGCCCAGCGTGCTACCGAAACGACGCGGCTCTTCCTTCGCCAGCGTCGGGTTGGCCATGCCGGCCACGTCGATAAAGCCGCCCAAACCCAGAATGGTATTCAGGAAGAAGCGGTTAAAGTGGATCATTGCTTTATAGGGCTTGCCCTCAATAAAGTAGTTCACCATTGTAGACGGCTCGCTCAGGTTGCCGAGAAAGTTGCTCAGGCCACTACGCGCGGGCACCGGCACGTAATCGCGCCAGGCGACGGCGACGGGACGAACAACATAGGGATCCAGCACGTTGTAATTAAAGTCGAACATCGTGCGGTTGAACCCTTCCAGGGGATCGGAGCGCCCCTGGGGTTCATCCGCCGTCTGCGAACTGGCGCAGCCAATCAGCAGTACGCTGGTCAACGCCACGCCCATCACGCGGTAGTTCATCTCTCTCTCCCTGTTAAATAAAGCCGACTACGGCTGCTGTTGGTTAATCTCAACGGCCAGCTGTTGATGACCATCGAAAGGCGTGACCGCGCTGGTGCCGAACCAGTCACCGGCCTGCGGATTGGCGCTGCCGTCTCGCGAGATGCGCACGCGCACCTGAACCTGATGCTGCGCCGAGAGCAGACGCTCCGGCATCATGGCGTTGCTGTCATCCAGCGTCAGCGAGAGCGGGAAATGGCTCAGCGGCACTCTTTTCACCGCCACCGGCACTTTCGCCACGCCGTCGGAAACAGAAATATAGAGCACGCCGCCTTCGGGCAGCTGCTTTTCCGCGCCGGCGGCCAGCGTCACGGTCAGCGCCAGGCGGCTGGTTTGTCCGCCGGACTCTGTCTTAGCCTGTTCGATGCTGCGGCGGATCGCCGCCACCCGCTTATCGTCGGCCGGTAACAATTGTAACATCTTTTGCCAGATCGCTGTGGCCTGCGCGTAACGCTGCTGGCTAAAAGCATTAAATGCCAACAGGCTGAGCAGGCGAATATTGTCGCCGTCGCTTTTCACCATGTCGTTGAGCATAGCCGTCGCCTGGCGATTATCCTGTGGATCCGGCGAACGCGTCAGGGCATCGACGTAGCTTAGCTTCACTTCCGGATCGGTGGGAGCAAGCTGCATGGCGCGGCGAAAAGCCTGGGTGGCCGTAGCGGCGTTGTTCAGCACCATGCCGATACGACCCAGCATCAGCCAGTCGCTCACGTTGCGCGGATCCTGTTGCAGCGAGGTGCGGATCCCCAGCCCAAGCCGGGCCAGCTGTTCCATCGTCAGCGGCTTGGCCTGCGGATCCATCAGCTGCGCCCGCAGTTCGGGCAGTTCGTTATTGACCTGCTGCCAGGCAAGCACCTGCGTAAAGCCGCCGGTTTTGAAATAGAGGCCCAGGCTGACGACCAGCAGCACCGCTACGCCGGGCAACAAAACCCAGCGGCTGAGCGCGCGCTCGTGGGTTGGCGCTTGCTGAGGAATATCCAACAGCAGCGTCTGCTGTAGCTCGCGGATCATCTCCGCGCGCTCTGCCACGACGCCCTGCGCTTCGTCCTGCTCAAGCTCCTGCAGGCGCTGATGGTAAAAAGTTTTGTTCAGCGTGTCACGGTCTGTCGCCAGCGCCGCGCGCTTGCGGCCTCCGGCGATCAGCAGCAGCGTACTGGCGGCCACCAGTAAAGCCAGAACGGTGAGCCAGAATCCACTCATGGTTGCTTCCTGTTATTTAACAGCGCGTCAAGCCGCGCCTGCTGCTCCGCATCCAGTGCAGAACCGGTGCGTTTTCTGCTGCGTAGTACCATCACCAGCATGCCCGCGACTACAAACAGCACGGGGCCTGCCCACAGGATCAGCGTGGAGGCCATCACCGGCGGCTCGTAAGTGACGAAATTACCGTAGCGCGCCACCATCCAGGCTTTAACCTGCTCTGGCGTCTGGCCGCTTTGCAGCAGCTGATAAACCTTCAGGCGCATATCGGCGGCAATCATCGCATTTGAATCCGCAATGCTGTTGTTCTGACACTTGGGGCAGCGTAGCGATTCCGTCAGATGCCGATACTGCTGCTCCTGGGTGACCGATGAGAATCGGTAGGTATCTATGTTGTCCGCCAGTACGCTGAAAGAGAAGATCAGTGCGGCGAAAAGTAAAATGCGTTTCATTGGCCTGCTTCCTTGCTGTATTTATCCCACAATGGCTTTACTTCGCTGTTCCATACCCGGTCGTTCATATCCCCGGCGTGGCGATAGCGAATAATCCCTTTGCCATCGATTAAAAAGGTTTCAGGCGCGCCGTACACGCCCAAATCCAGCCCCAGCATACCGTCGCCATCGTAGAGACTCAACGCGTAAGGATTACCCAGCGAGTTGAGCCAGTTAACGGCCTTGCTGCGATCGTCCTTATAGTTCAGCCCCACCACGCGGATGCCCTGCACCGCCAGCGTATTAAGATACTGGTGTTCGGCGCGACAGGTTGGACACCAGGTCGCCCAGACGTTGAGCAGGATGGGTTTACCGTCATGCAGCACCGACTGGTCATAGATTTTGCCAGGCCTGTCCAGCGATTCCAGCCGGAAAACCGGTACGGGCTTGCCTACCAGCGCCGATTCCAGCTTTGACGGATCGTCGCCGTTGGCGTTACGGGTAAGTTGCCACATCAGCGCGGCGGCCAGCAGCAGAAACAGCGCCAGCGGAATATAAAGGGTCTTTTTCATGCCGGCACCTTTTTACGCGAGCGATAGCGCGGATCGAGCAGGCATAAAATGCCGCCGGCTGCCATAAACAGGCCGCCGAACCAGATCCAGCGCACGAATGGTTTGTAATAGATACGCACCGCCCAGGAATTATCCTCGAGCTCTTCGCCCAGCGCCGCGTAGAGATCGCGCGTAAAGCCGCCGTCGATTGCCGCTTCGGTCATCATAGTGTGTGCCACGCTGTAGTAACGCTTTTCGGCATGCAGCGTCGCTTCATGCTTACCGTTGCGCGTTACGTCGATGATGCCCACGCCGCCGCTGTAGTTTGCGCCCTGTAGGTTACGCACATCGCGAAAGATAAAGTGATAGTTATGAATATCAACCGTATCGCCTGCACGCATACGCACATCGCGCTCCACGCTATAGTTCTGGCTGAAAGCGATACCGATAACGGTCACGGCAACGCCAAGGTGCCCCAGCACCATGCCCCAGTGGCTGCGTGAAAGGTGACGCAGCCCGGTGAAAAAGCGATGACGATGGGTAGCGCGTTCGTGCAGCTCCATCAGCGTCAGGAAGATAACCCACAGCGACATCAGCAATCCCACTACCGTCATCGCTTCAATGCTGTCCTGCATCAGCCACGGCAGCAAAATGGATAGCGCCAGCGTGGCGACCAGCGCCACCGCCAGCCGCTTCCACAGCTTTTGCGGCTCGTCGCGACGCCAGCGAACCAGCGGCCCGATGCCCAACAGCAGCGCCAGCGGCGCCATCAGCCAGGTGAACAGCGTATTAAAGAAAGGTTCACCGACAGAGATGCTGCCCAGGCCCAGCTGCTTGTGCACCAAAGGCAGCAGCGTGCCGAGTAGCACCACCAGCATAGCGGCAATCAGCAGAATATTGTTGCCCAGCAGGAAGGATTCGCGCGACCAAAGCTCGTTCTGCACGCGGCCGCGCACTTTGCTGCCTTTGATGGCGTACAGCAGCAGCGAGCTGCCGATAACGATGACCAGGAAAGCCAGGATAAACATGCCGCGCGCCGGATCGGAGGCGAAAGAGTGTACCGAAATCAGCACGCCCGAACGCACCAGGAAAGTCCCCAGCAGGCTGAGCGAAAACGCGGTGATAGCCAGCAGCACTGTCCAGGCCTTAAAAGTGCCGCGCTTTTCCGTTACCGCCAGCGAGTGGATCAACGCCGTGCCCGCCAGCCACGGCATAAAGGAGGCGTTTTCCACCGGATCCCAGAACCACCAGCCGCCCCAGCCAAGCTCGTAATAGGCCCATGCCGAGCCAAGCACGATGCCGACGGTCAGAAAAACCCAGGCCGCCGTGGTCCATGGACGCGACCAGCGCGCCCAGGCGGTATCCAGCCTGCCCGTCATCAGCGAGGCGATGGCAAAAGCAAAAGCCACGGAGAAACCGACATAGCCCATATAAAGCAGCGGCGGATGGAAGATCAGACCGATATCCTGCAGCATCGGGTTAAGATCGCTGCCGTCGATCGGGAAGTCAGGCAGCGTGCGGGTAAACGGGTTCGAGGTCAGCGTGATAAACAGCAAAAAGCCCAGATTGATCATGCCCATGACGGCCAGCACGCGGGCCACGGAATCCAGCGGCATAGCGCGGCTGAATAACGCGACCGCCAGCGTCCAGGTGCTGAGCAGCAGCAGCCACAGCAGCAGTGAACCTTCATGCGCCCCCCAGGTCGCCGCAATCCGATAGTAAACCGGCAGCTGCGTATTGGAGTTGGTGGCAACATAGGCAACGCTGAAATCATTCACCACAAAGGCGTGCACCAGCACGATAAAAGCGGCGAGCACACAGGCGAACAGCGCGTAGCTCAGCGGCCTGGCCAGCCCCATCAGCCGTCTGTCCTGGCGGGAAGCGCCCCACAGCGGATAGACGCTCAGCAGCAGCGCCAGCGCCACGCCCAGTGCAAGCAGGAAACTGCCGATTTCCGGTATCATGGCTGGTTCACCGCAATCTTATGGTTCTTTTTCATTGCATCCTCAATTTCCGGCGGCGTGTATTTTTCGTCATGCTTCGCCAGCACTTCTTTCGCTTCGATCAGGTTGCCCGGCTCCAGCACGCCCTGCGCGACCACGCCCTGCCCTTCCCGGAACAGATCCGGCAGGATACCGAGATAGCTCACGCTGACCACGCCGTTAGCATCGTAGAGTTTAAAGGAAACCTGTAACGTGTTGGCATCGCGTTTGACGCTGCCGGGCATCACCATGCCGCCGACGCGCAGACGCTGACCCGGCGTCGGCTTTTGCTGGCTTTCGCCTTTGCCGTTCAGGATTTCGCTGGGGGTATAGAACAGATCGATATTCGAACGTAACGCGTACATAACCAGCGCGGTCGCCAGCCCGAGTCCGGCCAGGATGGCAATCGCAACGAGCAGGCGATTTTTACGACGGGTATTCACGATGAGGCTCCCTGCTTTTTCATTTTTGCCGCCTTGATGCGGCGTTCCCGCGACTCGCGCTGGCGAATGTCGGCCAACAGCCGCCGACGGCTAATGAGGGTGTGCAGCACCAGCACGCCCAGCGCAAACAGCGTGCAGGCGACGGCGAGCCAGACGTAAAAGGCGTAGCCGCCCATCGCCCAAAAGGCCTGCCAGGATGGGAAAGCGGTCATTGGCGCGCTCCTTTTTCCGCTACTTCCCTTACCCAAGGACGATGGCGCTCGCTGAACAGCAGCAAATTACGCAGACGCATCAGCGTCAGCGAGATAAACAGCAGCCAGAAGCCCGCAATAGCCCAACGTAAAGGCGTGCGCATGGAAGGCGCTATCGCCTGCTGGAAGACGCCAGAAGAGCCCTGATGCAGCGTGTTCCACCACTGCACCGAGTAGTGGATTATCGGCAGGTTTACCACGCCCACCAGGATAAGGATCCCGGCCGCACGGCCCGCCATACGGCGATCGTCAAAGGCATTATAAAGCGCGATGACGCCCATATAGAGGAACAGCAGCACCAGTTCCGAAGTCAGCCGCGCATCCCAGATCCACCAGGTTCCCCACATCGGCTTCCCCCATGCGGAACCGGTGACCAGCGCGATAAAGGTGAACACCGCGCCGACGGGCGCCATCGCAGCGGCGGCAAGATCGGCCGTTTTCCACTGCCACACCAGGCCGGTGAACGCGGCGATCGCCATGGCGGCGTAGATACCCATTGACCACATCGCGGCGGGAACATGAATATAAATGATGCGATAGCTGTCGCCCTGCTGATAGTCGGACGGCGCGAAACCAAATCCCCATATCCAGCCGGTGGCTAACGTAACCGTCGCGGCAACTGCAAACCAGGGCAGCAGCCGACCACATAACTGGTAAAGCCTGTCGGGCTTTCCTGACTGGTGTAACCATTTCCACATTATTAATTGCTCATCTGAAAAGAAACGCGTTTCTGTCTGTTATTGTTAGTGTACGCTGACCCGCAGTGCCGCAGCAGTAGCGAAAGGCGCCAGCGTGGCGCTGGCGACCAGCATCGCGCCAAGGATTGCCAGCTGGCCGTTTATCGCCAGGCCCATTCCCGCAGCGTCGATGGCCGCCGAGGCGAAAATCAGTACCGGCACCGCCAGCGGCAGCACCAGCAGGCTCAGTAAAACGCCGCCGCGTCGCAGCCCGACCGTTAATCCTACGCCAATCGCGCCCAGGAAACTTAGCGTCGGGGTGCCCAACAGCAGAGAAAGCGCCATCGCACGCCAGGTTATGAAATCCAGCGACAGCAGCAGCGCTACCAGCGGCGAAAGCAGCAGCAGCGGCAGGCCGGTCACCAGCCAGTGCGCGAGCACTTTCCCTAATACCGTTATCGGCAGCGGCGTCGGCAACAGCAGCAGCTGTTCCAGCGAGCCATCAATAAAGTCGTCACGAAACAGCCTCTCCAGCGCCAGCAGCGAAGAGAGCAGCGCCGCAACCCAGACAATCCCCGGCGCGATACGCGCCAGCAGCTGCGGTTCGGGACCGATACCCAGCGGAAACAGCGTAATAACGATCAGAAAAAACCACAGTGGATTAACGACTTCCGCGCCGCTGCGAAAAGCGACGCGCAGCTCTCGCATAATAATGCGTCCGATCATCATCCTGCCTCCTTGACGGAAAGCCGAATTTTACGCACGCGCTGCGCCGATCCCGGCAGATCCTGATGGGTAGTCAGGATCACGGAACCGCCATTGTCGGCATGACGGGCAAACAGCGCCATCAGCTTTGTCACGCCTGATTTATCTATAGCGGTCAGCGGCTCGTCAAGGATCCACAGCGGGGAACGGCTCAGCCAGAGTCTGGCCAGCGCAACGCGACGCTGCTGTCCCGCGGAAAGCTGCGCGACAGGCACCTCTTCATATCCCGCCAGGTCGACCTCTTCCAGCGCCTGCCACAGTTTTTCTTGCGGCTCCCGCGCATGAAAAAACTGCAGGTTTTCCCGCGCGGTCAGCACCGCTTTCACGCCGGGCTGATGTCCCAGATAGAGTAACGCGCGGTGCCAGGCTTCTCGCTGTTTGCGCACGGGCTGCTGCTGCCAAAGTACCTCGCCCTGCTCAGCCCGGCTTAAGCCCGCCAGAATACGCAGCAGCGAGGTTTTTCCCGCGCCGTTGGCGCCTTCTATTTGGACGATATCGCCTGCGGAAACGGTAAAACTGAGTTCGCTGAACAGCGTACGTTCATCACGAACGCAGGTCAGATTGTGGGCCTGGAGCATCAGGTGGCATCGCGCTTGTTAATAATGCGTGAAATAGTACCACAGCTGATAATGGTATCGCAGCCTGCGAGGTATCACTGGATGCTTAAGTTGCCGCTATTATGCCCCGTGCAGGCCGCTTAACGGCGAAAAATTCCGCTTCTTTAAATCCTTGTTACGCTTATTCTGAAACACAGTTACATTTCGGCAACGCTAAAACCCGCTACGCTTAGGCAGAGTGTCGATTACGGGAGCAGGAAGAATGAAAGAAGATAATGTGGAAGTCGAGAGTGAAGAACGTGAAGGAGAAGAGATAGAGGTGGATGAGGAAGCGTTACCCTCGCGTGCGGCGGCCATCCATGAGGAGATCCGCCAGGACGGCGAGAAAGAGCTGGAGCGCGATGGCCTGGCACTGCTGTTTTCGGCTATTGCCGCGGGACTGTCGATGGGCGCCTCGCTGATGGCCAAAGGGATTTTTCAGGCACACCTTGACGGCGTGCCCGGCGCTTTCCTGTTGGAAAATCTTGGCTACACCTTTGGTTTTATCATTGTCATTATGGCGCGCCAGCAGCTGTTTACAGAGAACACCGTAACCGCCGTGCTGCCGGTTATGCACAAACCGACCGGCGGCAATCTGGTCCTGCTGCTGAGGCTGTGGGCCGTAGTGCTGTTCGGCAATTTGATCGGGACGGCACTGGCTTCGTTGGCCTTTACCCATATGCCGATCTTTGACGATGCCACGCGGCAGGCTTTTGTGGCTATCAGCCAGAAAGTGATGGAAAACACGCCGGGCGAGATGTTCGCCAATGCGGTGATCTCCGGCTGGATTATCGCCACGATGGTCTGGATGTTTCCTTACGCCGGCAATGCGAAAATTTGGGTGATTGTCCTGATGACCTGGCTGGTGGCACTGGGAGACCTGGCGCATATCGTGGTAGGTTCGGTAGAAGTCCTTTATCTGGTCTTTAACGGTCTTATCAGCTGGCAGGAATTTTTATGGCCTTTTGCTCTTCCTACGCTGGCCGGCAATATTATCGGCGGCACATTTATTTTTGCACTGATTAGCCATGCGCAGATCCGCAACGATATGAGCACCCGTGCTAAAGCGGAGGCAAAAGCGAAAGCCGAAGCGAAGAAAAAGCGTGATAAAAAAGAGAAGGCTGAAGAAGGCTAACAGGCTGGCTGCAAGCCGCTAACGTTATTGCCAGGCGGCAGTCGTCTCCCAGGGGGCGCTGCCGTTATCGGCGGGCAGTTCAGAAAAAGCAGGTAGCTATGGGGCAGCTTTAGCTGAACAGCGCGAAAGTGTGCATATAGAAATTGCTGGCGAAAGCGACATAGGCCAGCCAGACCAGCATGATAATACCGAGCGACAGTTTCAGGGACATAGCGACCTCTTTTATGAGCTAAACAAACGGGTAACCTTGCTTGAATTCGCTTTACATTAGTCCTCTGTCAGACCGCAGTTCTTGATCCAGCGCAACTATTTTCCATTAATCGGCTAATGGCTTCTTTGCTCAACCTTGTGCAGATCAACTCTAATCACTCAACAACTCAACAACTCAACAACTCAACAACTCAGCAACTCAGCAACTCAGCAACTCAGCAACTCAGCAACTCAGCAACTCAGCAACTAAGAAAAAAAGAAAAAAAGAAGAAGATAATAAAAGAATCAAATTTGGAGAGGGGGGGCGGGGGGGGGGGGGGGGGG
>NZ_RHUM01000004.1:0-99741 GCF_003937915.1 Erwinia sp. 198
CACCAACAGCGCCGACGATATCGACTCAATCCAGAAAGAAGTTGACGCGCGTCTGTCTGAAATCAACCGTATCGGTAAAGCTTCTACCTTCAACGGCACGGCGATTTTTGATACTACCGGCAGCGTAAAAATTCAGGTTGGCGCCAACGACGCTTCCGACGCTAACGTGATCAACATCGACCTGTCAGGCGCAGGCTTCCAGACTTCTGGCCTGGGCGCAACCTTCAGCGTGACCGGCGGCGACCTGTCTGACCTGGACGCGCGTATCAAGAGCGTCGATACCGCACGTAGCGGCCTGGGTGCGATTCAGAACCGTTTTGAGTCCACCATCAACAACCTGAACACCTCTGTGACCAACCTGACCGCGTCACAGTCACGTATCCAGGATGCTGACTACGCAACTGAAGTTTCTAACATGTCGAAGGCGCAGATCCTTCAGCAGGCTGGTACCTCCGTGCTGTCAAAAGCCAACCAGGTTCCACAGGGCGTGCTGTCTCTGCTGCAGTAAGTCTTACGCTACAGGACAAAACCCGGCTCAGGCCGGGTTTTTTTATGCATCAAAAAGGTTATGACACGCTTACATCCAAATAGCCGTACGGCTACAGCACTTATTTGTGGGTAAAAATAAAATGCTGTGGCACTTCATCGCTCAAAATATAATCTTCCTCACCTAATCGTTCGGATTCAAAATTAAATGTTTCCTGTAGTGCGCCGCTGAACAGCGCCGTGCTTTGCTCGGTTTTGGCAATAATTAGCGTTTTATCAAGGCCGCCGCCGGTCTGCGTTTCGCTGTATTCGGCCGGAAAGGTTAAATTGCCATACTTGACCGTCATTTTTTCCATTATTTTCCCCTTAAAGCGTTAACCAGTAAAAATTCAGCGTCATAACCTGTTAAAACCTTAGAGCAGCCTGGTTAAAAAGTCACCATGCCACGGGTTCGCCTTTCCGCCTTTCGGGACTCAGATCTTAAAATTGCGTTTATACTTATATTTCATTCGCTATTCAGGAGGTCACCTATGTTCATTTCTCATGCTACCGATCCGCGTTTTTCCGGTTTGCAGAATTGGATCGAAAAAGATCCCAAAGAGCAGAAAGACAGCCCGGATGATGCGCCAGAATCGGGCGACAAGCTCCCCGAATAAATCGCCGCGGGTTTTGTCGGATCTGTGATGCAGCGCGGGATCGGTTTGGTGCCAGCTTCTATAGTTAACTGACCCATATGGGGTGATGGAGGTGGCTATGTCTGAACGTCCGGATTACCAGGAACCGGTTCCTGATGACGCTGAATATCCAGCCGATGATGACCATGAAGATATTCCCGAAGGCAGCGATGAACTCGTCGATCCGCTGGAAGATGACGAAGAAATCGATGCGCCGCTGGAGGATGACGATCTCGATGATGAAGAAGAGGACGACGAGGATCGCCAGGAGGATGTCTGATTGAACCCGTGTCGTGAGCCGCCTCCGGAAACTGAGGCGGCTCGCTTTATTGTGCCTTACGCTGAGGCGATCCCTGCGGAAAGGGCAATAAAGAGCCGGCCTGGAGCATTATTAAAAGCAACGTGCTGGCAATCTTTAATAACAAAGAGCCGCTGGCATTGCCTAGTCGCTGTTTGCCCTTTCTCTCCCGCTGCTTCTACACTGGCATGCTTAACAGCGAACGGGGGAACACAGGGTGGAAGAGAAAAGCCTTACGCAAATCTATCATCAGCGCTCGCAGGAAACGCTGCACATCTGGCGCAATCCAACAACGGCTAAAGCGTACAGCGGCTTTTATCCGGAAAATCTAAAAGCCATCGCCACCGGTATTCAACCCGCGTTGACCCAGCCGATAAGCACGTTGCTGGCAGAGCTGCGGGAGGTGGTGCTGGACGATCCGCTTGCCGATATCATGCAGCCTGACCATTTTCATCTGACCTTTCTGGCCGTTACGCCTTCTTGTTACGATCAACGCCATCAGCCTGAGGGCGTCGAGGGACTAACGCGAATTGCCGCGGCGCACTGCCTGGAAAAAGAGCTTGTCGTCCGCGAGCTGCGGCTGGTGGCTTTGCCTAATCAATTACTTATCGCCGGTATAGCGAATGCGGCGGATATCGCCAGAAGAGAAGCTTTCTGGCAGGCGTTGCAGCATTCCGACTATGCGGGCCTGCTAAAAGAAAGGTATAGCGGCAGCGCCCGGCCACCGACATTCTGGCACAGCACGCTGCTGCGCTATAACGCTGCGGTTTTGCCCGAACGCCTACAGCAGTTTTTTAAAGCGCGTATGAATCAGCGATATGGCGAAATTACCGGCACTATCCAGCTACGTCTGGTGACCTATAACTGGTCGCAAACCGCCGCGCTGTCCTGAGCATGGCGCAGAGGAATGCGATCGTCATCACAACTTCGTGCGCCACAGCCATTTTATCCATGCCTGTGGACTTTTTAACATAACCTCCGGCCTGCGCGAGTCTGTATGTTACCGGCAGACAGGATAAAACCGGGGTTAAAAATATGTCTTCGATCAATAACAGTATGGTGCTGCCGCAGGCGCAGAAAAATAAAGTCCGGCGGATGAATCTCTTTATTTCCTTTTCGGCAGGTCTGGCCGGGCTGCTGTTCGGGCTGGATATCGGTGTGATTTCGGGGGCGCTGCCGTTTATTACCCAGCACTTTACGCTCGACAGCCATGAGCAGGAGTGGGTAGTCAGCAGCATGATGCTGGGCGCGGCAATTGGCGCCATCTGTAACGGCTGGGTGTCGCATCGGCTGGGAAGGAAATATAGCCTGATGGCGGGCGCACTGCTGTTTATCGTCGGTTCGCTGGGATCGGCGCTGGCAGTCAATCTGGAAGTTCTGCTCGCTTTTCGCGTGCTGTTAGGCATCGCCGTCGGCATCGCTTCCTATACTGCGCCGCTTTATCTTTCTGAGATGGCGACGGAAAATATTCGTGGCAAGATGATAAGCACCTATCAGCTGATGATCACCTTCGGCATTCTGCTGGCATTTTTATCGGATACGGCCTTCAGCTACAGCGGCAACTGGCGTGCCATGCTGGGTATTCTGGCGCTGCCCGCCGTTTTGCTGTTTGTGATGGTGATCTTCCTGCCCAACAGCCCGCGCTGGCTGGCGGCGAAAGGCCTGCATGTGGAGGCGGAAGAGGTGCTGCGGATGCTGCGCGATACGTCCGATAAGGCCAGGCAGGAGCTGAACGAGATCCGCGAAAGCCTGAAAATGAAGCAGGGCGGGCTGTCGCTGTTTCGCAAAAACAGCAATGTCCGCCGCGCCGTGTTTCTCGGCATGCTGTTGCAGGGAATGCAGCAGTTTACCGGCATGAATATCATCATGTATTACGCGCCGCAGATTTTTAAAATGGCGGGATTCCAGAGTACTCAGCAACAGATGATGGCGACGGTGGTCGTTGGCGTCACCTTTATGCTGGCGACCTTTATTGCGGTCTTCACTGTCGATAAGGCGGGCCGCAAACCTATTTTGAAAATCGGTTTCTCTGTGATGGCCTTTGCCACACTGATCCTCGGCTATTGCCTGATGAAAGTGGGGCAGGGCGAAGCCACCATGAACCTCTCCTGGGTGGCGGTCGGCATGACTATGCTTTGTATTGCAGGCTACGCGATGAGCGCTGCGCCGGTGGTGTGGATCCTCTGTTCGGAAATCCAGCCGTTAAAGTGCCGCGACTTTGGTATCACCTGTTCCACTACCACTAACTGGGTAGCGAACATGATTATCGGCGCGACCTTCCTGACCCTGCTGGGCAGCATCGGCGCGGCGGGCACCTTCTGGCTTTATACCGGCTTTAATCTGGTATTTATTGTAATCACCTTCCTGCTGGTGCCGGAAACCAAAAACATTACGCTGGAACATATCGAAAAGAATCTGATGGCAGGGAAAAAACTGCGGGATTTGGGGCAGTAATGCTGCTGCTACGTTAAAAGGTGTTGGCCCTGAGCCGACCAGGCTCAGGGCCAACAAATAGTGCTTATGCATTATTTATTGCGCGGTAAAGAATTACTAATCTGATTAAATAATCAGCCATAAAGATTGCGTTAAAGGTGAGAGTAATATATTCCCATTTGCTTTGTATTTGCTCACCGAACGGTGCAATTCAATGTTTCTGCTGAAGAAAATAATTGTCACTCCGCCTTTTTCTTGATTATTACAATGGCCTCGTCACAAGCTACGTGTTGTTTTTTGTCTGTTTTTCTGCCAGTTAAGCTTGCTGCCACGGCAAAAGCACGACTACCTTTTACAGTGCAGGTTTGCTTTTGTGGAATAAAAAAGACAGGAAGCGCAATGAAGAAAGTTCTCGGCACCTTTTTACCTTTATACAGCACCACGCTGCTGATGCTGTTGGGTTCCGGCCTGCTGACCACCTATGTTTCCCTGCGTCTGGCGCAGGAACAGGTTAGCGGCAGCCTGATCGGCGGTATTATCGCAGCCAACTACATCGGCCTGGTCATTGGCGGCAAAGTAGGGCATAACCTGATCGCGCGCGTAGGGCATATTCGCGCCTATGTCTCCTGCGCAGGCATCATTACGGCTTCCGTGCTGGGACACGGGCTGACGGAATGGCTGCCTGCCTGGATAGGCCTGCGGCTGATTATCGGCCTGTGCATGATGTGCCAGTATATGGTGCTGGAAAGCTGGCTGAATGACCAGGCGGAGCCGGGCCAGCGCGGTTTGATTTTTGGTTTCTATATGGTCGCCACCTATCTGGGACTGTCGTCCGGCCAGATTATCCTGATGACCCAGGCGGCAACCGGTAGCGCAAGCCTGCTGATTGTGGCGCTTTGCTTCGCGCTTTGCCTGGTGCCTATTGCGCTTACCACCCGTACCAACGCGCAGCCAATGTCGCCCGCGCCGATGGAGCTGGGCTATTTTTTTCGCGCGATCCCTCGCATCCTGCTGATTACGCTGGCGACCGGCATGGCCGTTGGCGCGTTTTACGGCATGGCCCCCGTTTACGCCAGCCAGCTTGGGTTTACCACGCAGCAAACCGGCTTGTTTATGGCCATTACGATTTTCGCCGGGCTGGTGTCGCAATTCCCTTTGAGCTGGCTCTCCGATCGTTTTAACCGCCATCGTCTGCTTTGCGGCACCGCGCTGTTTTATTCGCTGACGGCGCTGTTACTGACGCTGCCGCTGCATTTCACGTTCATCTGGGTGACCGGTGCGGCATCCATCACCAGCATGATGCAGTTCTCGCTTTACCCGCTGGTGGTGGCGATGGCCAACGACAGCGTGGCCCCGGAAAGGCGCGTTTCGCTGACCGCCTGCCTGCTGATGGCATTCGGCGTTGGTGCCTGCATCGGACCGATGATCACCGGCGCCCTGATGCAGCCGCTGGGCGGACACATGCTCTATCTGTTTTTCGCGCTTTGTGGCGTAATAATTGCGGTAATGAGCTGGCACCGTAGCGAAATCCAGCAGGAAAATGCCGAAAATCCTACGCCGCATGTCGCCGTACCGGACAGCCTGGCCAGTTCACCGCTGGCCGTCGCGCTGAATCCCTCGCTGGATGAAGAAGAAATTCAGGCGGCAATGGTTAACAGCGAGGAAGAGCAGGCCGAAGCGACTTCCTGAAAGCGCTAATCCACGGGCGGTGCCCCGGCATCGCCTTATTGGGATTAATTTTTATATGGAGTTTTTAAGTTAATAAAATCCGTTAATTTTGGAATAAAATAGTATTTATCTTTCCTGATGTATTACTAATAAAAAATATTACCAGCGGTTAACTATTGGAAGGGTGTTCTTAAGTATTTTATGTAATTAAAATAGAGCTTTTGAAAGTTAGTTGTTGAAATTTAAAGTACTGTCTTTTTGTTTAAAATTGATTGTGGCAGATCCCCTGTTGCGGAAATAATAAATGGATAGTTAATTTAGCCGCTATATTTTATAGTGGCGCTGTTTCTGACAGAGATAAGGAGCGTCAATGGGAAAATATTTATCAGTTCGCGGAAAGGTCTGGCTGATGATTGTGCTGGGCTGTCTGATATTCTGGATACTGTTGCTGCTGTGGGGGATAGCTTAATGACTACGCTTCCTGAAAAATCATGCCTGAAGGGCTGGAAAATGAATCAGCGACAGCGCCGTTTTCTGGAATCTTTCTTTCCTGAGGAAGAGAAAAAACCAAAACCCGCCGCAGAGGAACCCATTTTGCACACGGCTGAAAAACGCTCTGCAGCAAAGCGGTAAGCTCCAGCCGGAAAGGGCACCCTGTTCAGGCCGATTTACGCCGTCGCAGCAGGATCTGTTTGCGGGTAAACAGACGGGTCATCACCAGGGCAAACAGCGCGAACAGGCCGCCAATAGCGGTGGTTTCCAGACGATGAGTAGCAACAACAATTTGCGACGTTCCCAGACTGGCAATCATAAACACCACCATCATGGTAACGATAAAGGCAAATACGAAATAGGATTTCGCTATCAGCGAATAGGACCAGGTAAAGGCGGCGTAGCCAAACAGCATAAATCCGCCGATCAGATAAAGCGGAGAGTCACACAGATCGATAAGCGCCGCCGCCGCAATACTGCCCATCAGCGTGCCTGATACGCGTGCGCGCACCCGCGACAGCGAATCCCGATAGTTGTTACGCAGACAGATTAACAGCGTCATGCCCGCCCAATAGCCGTTTTTAAGATGAAAAAATTCCACGCCGGAGAGCGCCAGCCCCATCGCCATTAGCGCAAAGAAAACCGACCATTGCAGATGGATTTTGTGTTTATATTTGCCGGTTGTGACGCGTAAAAAACGCAGCCAGGCGCGCGGATAAACGTCTTTCAGATAAAAAGGGTAGCGGCGGAACACCAGATAGAGGAAAAACATCTGGATCAGGCCGCCAGCACCAACCAGCATAGCCCTGTCGGCGGCGTGTTCCGGCGAACCGGCAAAATAACCGGAGACCAGCCAGGCAATCGACCATTGCAACAGCATCCACCATGCACTGTCATCCACGTTTGCCATCGTCACGTAAACGGCCGCATAAAGCATCGCTCCGGCAATATAGAGCGGCGTGACGTTGCCCGCCAGACAGCCCAGTCCGGAAGAGAGCGCCACCCCCAGCGTGGTGGTGAAAAGCAGTGAAAAAGAAGAGCCGCCCCAGGTTTTATTGGCGCCGAACGCCAGCGTCAGCGCGCCGCTGGCAACCAGGCCTGCTGCCTGCACCTGTCCGAAGGTAAAGCCGCTCAGATAAATAACGAGCAGCGCCGGCAGGCAACACAGGCCCAGCAGTAAGTCATGTCGCGGCAGGGGAATTAAACGCATGCGGTAGCCAAATGTCCTTGTAGCCAATAACGAAAGAAAGCATAGCGCAGCCTGGCCGATCTGCTGTAAATTCTAATAAATTCATGGGAATGCTGCTGATGCCGTCGCCGGGGCCGTGGCCGGGCCGCAGGCTTGCAAAAGTTCACGCGACTGATTACGCTCAATGGCCCGAGGCGATGGTGTGCCGCCTTTCCCAACCGCCCTGGCTTATAAGGGGCTGATGACACCTGACAACGCTCTCTTTTAACCAGGAGGACTGCGTGTCGGGCTTCTTACGCAATCCTCGTCATTCTATTGAGGAAGATGATGTTTAAACCTCTGCTCGCTGTGATTATCGGCGGTTCGGCCGGCTGCGTTATTCGCTGGCTGCTGGCCGTCCGTCTTAACTCGCTGTTTCCAAATCTGCCGCCGGGTACGCTGCTGGTGAATCTGCTGGGCGGATTTATTATCGGCGCGGCGATGGCGTGGTTTTTACGTAATCCGCAGCTTGATCCTGCCTGGAAACTGCTGATCACTACCGGCCTGTGCGGCGGCATGACTACGTTTTCCACCTTTTCGCTGGAAATCGTTACGC
This sequence comes from Erwinia sp. 198, assembly GCF_003937915.1. Classification (GTDB taxonomy): domain Bacteria; phylum Pseudomonadota; class Gammaproteobacteria; order Enterobacterales; family Enterobacteriaceae; genus Erwinia; species Erwinia aeris. Next base: position 7,836 of record NZ_RHUM01000004.1, read on the forward strand.
TGATGCAGGCGGGAAACTATCTGTGGGCGATGGTTTCCGTATTAACGCACGTGGTTGGTTCGCTGCTGATGACCTTCGCCGGCTTCTGGCTTATCACTTTAATGATGGGCTGATGGGCTGATGGGCTGATGGGCTGATGGGGCGCACCAGCCCGAAAACCGCATCACTGCGGCGGCTGTTCCTCATCCTCGTCGCTATCGAAAGCTAACGCGCTGGCGCTGGCGGCATCAAACAGCGACAGGCTCTCTATTTGACTGAGCAGAATAACTTTACGGAACGCCATCGCGGACTTCGGTTCCGAATCCAGCGTAATATTATGCTCCGCATACCACTTGCTGTAGTTGTGCTCTACGCATAAATTCAGCGTCTTGCCGTCACGATAGCCGCTCAGCATCGGGATCAGCACGATATTAGCGGTATTCTCGATTTCATAGGAAGCCGTGTGGATCATACCTATATAGATGCGGCGCGATTTCAGCGTCACCCAGGCCAGCTCGCCTTCTTCCATGCACTGAAACAGAATGCCTTCAACGCCGTTAGAGCGCGAGAGTTCTTTATAGAGCTTTTTACGCCCCTTGCTGTTCAGCCTGGCGCTGCCGGACCAGTTAGAGCGGTAAAGACAAAATGCGACGGCAAAAGAGAGCATCACCACAACTGGCGCCTGGATGCCGAGAAAGCTCCAGTTCATAAATTCCATTTGCCAGTTGTGGTGATGACCGCCCGTAAGCTCAGGCATGATGTTCAGCAGAGTGGAGCAGGCGAGCAGAACGAGCCAGATTAGCCCGGTGGCAATCACGCCCTGCAAGACAAAAATACAGCCGTAAAGGGCGACCAGAAAGTAGACGTCCCAGCCAAAAGAACGCTTGATTTTAAAGCGGGTAGAAAGGTCGCGGCTGGTATACCAGTAGCCGCAAACCATCAAAACCATAAATATCGCCGTTCCCATTTCAGGCCTCTTTATTTGTTTACCTGCCCTGCAGGCTCAGAAAGTTTCCTTTGTCAGAAAGTTGTGCGCCGTCCCTGGCGCCTCGATTAGTTGTCCGTTTGCGGTACAGGATCGTCCTGGAGATGCTTTTTAAAGTGCTTCTCGATCTGTTCCAGCGTTTTCCCCTTCGTTTCCGGCGCGAACAGCACCGCGAAGATGCCGCCAGCGATACCGATAGCGGCAAAGGCAAAGAAGGTATTGGTCAGGCCGAATTTTTCCAGCAGCGTTGGGAAAAGAAACGCGATGGAGAAATTAGTCATCTGCATGGCAAAAACCGAGATGCCGTTAGCCATGCCACGGATACGCATCGGGAACATTTCCGACAGCAGCAGCCAGGTGACCGGCGACAGCGCGCCCTGCTGGAAGCAGAGGAAAATCAGCATGCCGGCCAGCACCAGATAGCTGCGCAGCACGTCCGGGTGACCATCAACCGTTTCCGGCATCAGCCAGGTCAGCAGCCCAATCGCCAGCAGCGTGCAGGTACAGCCGATCTGGCCGGTCAGCAGCAGCGGACGACGGCCAAAGCGGCTTAGCAACATAATCCCCACGAAAGTCATAATCACGGAAATGACGCCGTTAGCGATGGTTGCCAGCAGCGAGGCGTTAGTGCCCAGGCCGGTCGCCTGCAGCATAGTCGGCGCATAGAACATAATAGTATTTACGCCGGAGAGCTGTTGCAGCATCGCCACGCCAATACCCAGCGCCACCAGGCGCTTCATCCAGGTCGAAATCGTTTTTTTACGACGGGCGTTTTTCTCGCTTTTCGAGGTCATCGATTTACGGATCTCGCCCATCTCTTTCTCTACCATGCGCGAATGGCGGGTGCGCTCCAGCACGTCGCGCGCCTCACGATAGCGGCCGTGCATCGCATACCAGCGAGGCGTATCCGGCAGGAACAGCATTCCGACCCACAGCACAACTGCCGGGACGCAGGCTACGCCCAGCATCCAGCGCCAGGTGGTTTCACCGCCCCAGACCTCGTTTATCGCGGCGTTACTGGTATAGGCGATCAGCTGGCCAGAAACAATCATCAGCTCCTGAAGCGTCACGAACTGCCAGCGGCGATTGGCCGGCACGATTTCCGCGATATACACGGGAACAATAGCCGCCGCGCCGCCTACGGCCAGGCCGAGGATAAAGCGGAAGCCGATCATCATCTCCACGTTTGGCGCGGTGGCGCAGCCCAGCGAACCGGCCATAAAGATCACCGCCATCACCAGGATGACTTTTTTACGACCGAAGCGATCTGCCACGCGCCCGGCGAAGATGGCGCCGATGGCGGAACCCAGAATTAAGAAGCTGGTGACCATCCCGGTGGTCAATGACGTTAAATGCAGGTCATGCTTCATAAAAAGCAGGGCGCCCGCAATTACCCCGGTATCATAGCCGAACAGTAAACCGCCAAGCGTCGCGATAAACGCGATCACTTTTACCAGGGGTTCGGTCGGGGTACTCGTTTGAGTGCCGGCTGTCCCGCCGTTTGATGTCTGATTCACAAGTTACTCCCTTGCCAACGTTATTATTGTGATAATGATGTGATAAGCATCACAGGATTAAATCTACTCCACGCCGGGCATTTAGCCAGGCGAAACGGGAAATATAATTGCTTTTTCCCAGGGAAAATGGACATCTTGCTTATAAAACGCGCTAAAAAGGAAGAAAGTGGATCAGAATGCAACAGAAGGTGCAGCCAGCGGCGTTTCAGTTTGCTCGTCTCTGAGCGTAATGGTAATTTCTGGAATAATTTATTGCGGGGAGTAATGATGAAGCAGCTGGTTATCGATATCTTAATGAAGATGGCTAAAATTGAAGTTGATGCGAAAGAGCTGACGGCGCAGGTGGAAGCACAGTCGCTGCTGGTGGCGGCGCTGGTGCTGACGGCGGGGAAAGGCGACGGCGCATCGACAATTTCAGACAATATTCAAAACGCCATTGTGGCGGCCACGACATCCGGCGAAAGCTTTTTGCAGTCGGATATCGATCTGTTGTTAACCCATATTAATCGACTGCTGGCGGTTACGCGCTACGTCGATGAAAAAACTGAGGCACAGTAGCCTCGCCGCGAGGAAAAATGATGGCTGAACAGGAACGTCGTTTGCCGCTTCCGCCTTTTACGCGTGAAACGGCAGCAGAGAAGGTGCGCCTGGCGGAAGACGGCTGGAACAGTCGCGATCCGCAAAAAGTGGCGCTGGCCTATACGATGGATACGCAATGGCGCAATCGGGCAGAGTTTATTCATGGTCGCCAGGAGGCAGAGGCTTTTCTGAGGCGTAAATGGGCGCGCGAGCTGGAGTATCGCCTGATTAAAGAGCTGTGGGCTTTTACAGACAACCGCATCGCGGTGCGCTATGCCTACGAGTGGCGTGATGATTCCGGCAACTGGTTCCGCTCTTACGGCAATGAAAACTGGGCGTTTGATGACAATGGCCTGATGACCACGCGCTATGCCTGTCTTAACGACCTGCCTGTCAGGGAAAGCGAGCGTAAATTTCACTGGCCGCTGGGTCGTCGGCCGGATGACCATCCCGGTCTGAGCGAGCTGGGGCTCTAGCGTCAAGGCAAACCAGAAGCGGGCAGCCTGTACCAGACCGTCTGCTTCCGGGCCGTTCTGAGCAAACTTTCTGACGTTTGACGGGCATCGTACAGAAGCGCAACCAATAACCTGCTCAGTCAGCATCATGGCTTTTGAAGAGCCATCTTCATCTTTGTCACTGAACGCTCAAGAAAGACTGTCTCAGGGGTTTATATCCATCGTTTCGCTGCCATGGTTACGATAGACCTCGCCGCACAGCAATACCGCGGAAGGGCGGCGCTCATGAATACGCTCTGCCATGCGCTCACAGGATGCACGCGTCGGGAAAATATGCTCGGACACCGGTAAAGCGTCGCAGGCGTCGTGACCGCAGGCGCTAACCAGCAAAACGAAGCCGATTAACATTGTTCCCTCCCTAATAAAACCAAATCAGTCCCAAAGTATAGGCGAAAAGCGAGGCGGCCGACGAATGTCAGCTGACGATGCGGTACAGCCACGGGGTTAAAAAGCGAAGTGGACATTAACAAAAAGCCGGCCCTGTATGGCTAAAAGGCCGGCTGCATAACAAGATTAATGCGCCGTGGTGGAGGTGGTCGTTGTGGTGGTCCCGGTGTTGGAACCGTCGCCGCCACCGCCCATGGTCGCCAGAGCGATACCGAGCAGCGCGCCGACCGCGCCGACGCCAACGGCGTTGGAGTTACCGTCAGAAAGCGTGGTGGCTTCACTGCCGGCGGCGACGCCTGCGGCGGCGGCTGGTGCTGGTGCGGCAAAAGCGGCATGGCTGCCCGTCATCATCAGGAACAAAGCCAGCGCGGTGATTTTTTTCATTATTTTTATCCTCAGGCGTTATACAGGTGTTGTTGGCGGAAAGCTTAGTTTTAATCCTTTATGTTGCAAATAGCCGTAAAACAGCCCTTTTGCTTATTTTCTGTTTAAGAATGGCGTAAACAGATCCAGCAATTAACAGAGTGTGGAAAGTAAAAGAGGCTGGCACAGAAAGCGTTAAATCCGGCAGGCAGCAGACAGAGCGAGGTGAGCCGATAAAACTACAGAATAATCTTAATGTCCCGGACGGCGAGAAAACGATCGGGTCTGGCCATAAATAAGATCCGCTTAATACCAGAGGTTTGGCGCATTTTTAAGAATAAACGACGGCGTAAAATCTTCGATGTTAATCGCTGTTGCGACTTAAGGTAAATTTCGGCCCGAAAAGATGTGTGCTGATATTATTTCTCGTTAGTAAGTATGACCAAAAGATGACGGGGAACGGCTCAGTGACTGATTTCATTACAAAAAGATAAAAATAGCGACAGCAGAACGATAACCAGTTTAAAAGACTGAGAGATGGCAATCTCCCCAGCGTCTGCCAGACTTAAAATTTACCGGCAACAGGAGGAGACGATGAGTACAGATCACGATCTACTGGCTTCGAGCGATGAAGAGGTATGCACCATTATTGGTAAAGCGGTGGTTGACCTGAGCATAACAGGACAGCCTGTTAATAAAGCCACGCTGGCGCTTAAGCTGTTGGCGATGGCGGATCAGGACAGTGATGAAGAGCGAATTTTACTCTACTGGATTGCGCGTAGAGCAATCAATCAGCCACACAGGTTTGCCGCAGCCAGTTACTGACGGTCCGTGGCGCACCGGTAGTTTGCCGGAAGAACGGCCGCTTTTCGAGGCGGCCGTTCTTACTGCTTCAGGCGATCGGGCAAGACGACGTACCCGGGGGATATCGCGCCATCAGCCAATGCGGAGCGCGATAGGGGCCGTCGGCTCATCAGGTGATACGACGTATCCAGGGGATCTGCCGCAGTAGCCAGGTAATAGCGGCGGAAACAGCGAAGCAGGCCAGCGCGACGGCCGGAATAGTCAGCGCGGATGAATATCCTTCAAATTCGATATGCAACAGATGCAGCAGCGACTCCAGCACCATCAGGTGCACAAAGAAAATCCCCAGGCTCAGCCGGGATAGCTCATGGATAAGCCGTATGGCGCGCCTGCTGTAGTGGAAGGGCGCATTCAGCAGCATAAAGAAGCAGGCCAGCGAAACCACCACCAGCGTCGGCGCGGAATAAAACAGAAAAATGGCGTTGGGCGCAAAAGTGCTGATTGAAAGCGAGTAGGTCATTACTGCCGTTAGCACCGCAGACAGAATAAAGATAATGCCTGAAATCACGACCTTAGGATTGATATCAAAACGCCTCGCCACGCCGCCGATAATATAAAAACCGGACAGGTACACCACCATATCAATATTGCTGGGGGCGGGAATAGCGTGGCCTTCGAGCAAGTTCGCCTTGACGTTATCAAACAGCATATACACTGAAGCCAGCACAAACCAGACGGTAACGGTGTAATTAACACGCTGCTGGCTACCATTTTGAATAAAGGTATTCAGCAACGGCGTCACCAGATAAAGCAGGATCATTGTATAGACAAACCACATATGCGGATAGGCGGGCGTGCTCAGCAGCTCCAGCAGGCTGACCGGTGAAGTATCCGCGTTAACTTGTTTATTATAAATAATATAAATAACGGACCAGACAACCAGCGGGATCACCAGATCCAGCACGCGCGTTTTTAGCGTACTGAGCAGCGACTCATTTTTATTAAGCGAAACGTAGCCGGCAATCAGTAAGAAAAGGGGGAAGGCGATGCGCCCGAGCGCTTCATACATCACGGACACTGACCAGGCCAGATGGAAATAGCTGAAAGGAACGGCCGCCGTATGGAGCAAAACAACCAGATAGGTGGCAACCAGCGTCAGCAGCTTAATATTCATTTTTTTCAACACTTAACTCCTTGTCAGGAAGCGTAATCAGACGCGAGCAGTCAGATTATAGCCATTCGGCTAAAGGTAACATACTCCGTCGTACAGACGTATCTCCGGACAGGAAAAAAGCGTTCAGGTTTGACGCCTGGCCGCCCCGGTGGTTAGCGTAGCAGGGCAAAGCCGATCGGGCATGATGCGTTGCCGCCTCGCCGTTAACCTGTCAGGGCAAAGCCGATCGGGCGTGGTGCGTCGCCGCCTCAATAGTTAGGGTACCGGGGCAAAGCTGGTCAGGCTTGACGAGACGGTATTCTGCCTGGCCCTGGTGGATATACATGCAGGCGCGTCCTGCGGATCCGCCATCCTGCTCCTGAGAGAGCGTCAGCGTGACCTGCTGCGCCAGCGCGTTCAGCGGCAGCAACACGGCAAAAAGCGCTGGCACGGCCAGAGTAAGAAAAGTATTTGATCCATTCATTATAAACAGCCAGAAGTTAATAGAAGAGGCCCGGCTCTGCTTTTGCGGGGCACTGCCAGTCATAAGCTATGACGGTAGCGTCCCGACACGGCGACCTGCAAGCTTTCACGCATAATATCGGACGAAGCCTGGTCAAATCAGCTGGAAAACTCTTAATATAACTGGAGTCAAACCTTTTGCCGGTTTTACAGGGAAAGTGCACTAAATATCAAGAGGTTTTGATCGTCAGGAAAACAAGTTATTTTCTTTTCAGGGCCAGCATAATGTGGAACAAGATGAGAAGAGAGGGAATTTGGCTTAGAGGGAAAAATTGCCTCGGGAAGTGGGAAACCCTACTGCACTTCCTGAGGCTATGCAAATGCATAATACGTTACGCACGGGAATGTAGACTTTTTTAACGTCTTGTACAAGTTTTATTTAGGGTTGTACAACTTTTCGTTAATGCATAGTTATGCAGTGGCAATAAACGTTACGTCTGAAGGATCGCGCGAGAGAGGATCGCGATCGATCGGGATCGAAAAAGCGGGTGGCAACGCGTGTCAGTAGCAACAACCGCAAGCCGATACGGCGCTGGAAACAGAGAAAATATTCTGCCGAAAAGGACGAAAGTTGTTAAAATTACTCTTTACTCTTTTTCATGGAAGCCGCTATGTCATCAGAAATCGCTCATCCTTCAAGCAGCCCTAAACAGGCCGCGCTCCAGCTGGTTATTGAACTGGTTCGCGCCGGTAAACTCAGTCCGTTACAGGGCGATGCGTCGAACATGATCTCTATTTACGAGCAGTTTAAAACGCATTTTGAGTCCGATAAGCACAAGCACTCTGCCGACTCCGCTATCTCCTGATATCCCGGCGGGCGGTAAGCCGCCCGCTTCGCGCTTAACTCTTACTGACGCGGTCGTAGTAAAGCATACTCACGCCAATGCTCTGACGGGCGCCCTGTACGTTGCTGCGCAATCCGACCAGCTTCTGCCCCTGAAGCGTCACTACGTAAGGCGAATCCTGCTGGATCTGCGTTTGCAGCTGCTGATAAAGCGCGCTGCGCTTTTGTGCGTCGCTCTCGGCCGCTGCGGCCCGCGTCTCCTGGCTCAGCTGCGGGATGGCCCAACCCAGTCGCCAGGCCAGGGTTTTCGGCCCGCCCGGCACGTTGTAGGCAAAGGCGCTGGCGTTGGTGTTGGGATCGATATAGTCCGCGCCCCAGTAGATAAAGATCGACTGAAAATCCCGCCCGCGCATTTTCCCCCACAGCTCGGCTTCCGCCACCGGCTGAATAGCCAGCTCAATATCCGCTTTGGCAAAGCTGGCCTGTAACGCCTGCGCCACGTCGGTGTAAGGCGGTTGGTTAACGATAGTCAACGAAAAGCGGGTGCCAGGCTTAATGCCGCCCTGCGATAAAATTGCTTTAGCCTTTGCCAGATCGTAATGAAAGGGCTGGTTTTCCAGCGCGCCGTCGAAACCCTGCGGCAGAAAGCTTTGATGCACCTGATATTGCCCTTTCAGCAGCTGCTGCGAAATAGCCTGATAGTCGACCAGCCAGCGCGCCGCCTGCCACAGCGCCGGATTGCCTAAGGCGGGCTGCTGCTTATCCCGGGTATTGAAACCCAGATAGTAGACAAGGCTGGAAGGGAAGCTGGCGACGGTGACGCCCGGCTGGTTTTTCAGCGCCGCGAACTGATCTGCCCCTAAATCATAGGCGACGTCCGCATCGCCCTGTTGCAGCAGCAGACGACGCGAACCGGCATCAGCCACGCCCTTCAGGATGACTCTTTTTAGCTTCGGTGCCGGGACGGCGTGCGTGTTTTCCTCCAGCACCAGCGCCTGCTGCGGCACAAAGTTGCGAATGCCATAGGCGCCGCTGCCGGCGGAGTGCGTACGCAGCCAGCCGTTGCCGTAATCGTTGCCGCTGGCATGCTGTATGGCCAGCCTGCGGTCAATGATGGAAGCCACAGGCGCGGTCAGCAAACGCAGCGCCAGATCGCGGCCGATAGCGGCAGGCCACCGGATTTCCACCTGACTGTCGCTGTGGCGGATCAGCTGCTGGTCTATGTTCTCCGGCGTCCAGCCGAACCCGGCCAGGATAAACGAAGGCGTTTTATTCAGCTTCACTACGCGGCTCAGCGACCAGATAATATCGTCAACGGTAACCGGATTACCGCTGGCGAAGGTCGCGCCCGGCTTCAGGGTAAAGAGCAGGCTGTGTTCGCTGCCGCCCGGCTGCCAAGCTGTCGCCAGCTGTGGCGCCAGTTTAGTTGGATCGTCGCGATTGGCATCGACCAGCTTCTGATAGAGATTGATCAAACTGCTGGTGCTGACGGTTTCAAAGCTTTCCGCCGGATCGAAGCTGATGATGCCGTCCAGCGGAACGGCTACGATCAGCGTGTCGGCGGGCGTAGCGGCGTAAGCCTGCGCGGCGAACAGGCTGGCAAAAAGAGCAGAGGCAATCTTGCGCATCGGCATATCCTGAAGAGGGAGATATCAGGACTATAGGCGGAAAAAAGCGGCGGGGAAATGCGTATTCCGGCAAGGGTTAGCAGTTTAAGACATTAGCCAGATCAAGCGCTTATGGCTGAACACCGCGTTCAGCCATCGCCCATTATTTAATGTAGCCGCGCTCCATTCTCACCGCACGGTCGCACATATGATCGATCACGTCCGGATCGTGGCTGACCAGCACCATCGTCAGGTTATCCTGCTGCTTCAGATTGTTCAGCAGGTTGAGGATTTCGGCCTGCACCGACATATCCAGCGCGGAGGTCGGCTCGTCCAGCAGCAGAATTTTCGGCTCCAGCAGCAGCGCGCGCACGATAGCAACGCGCTGACGCTGGCCGCCGGAAAGCTGATGCGGATAGCGATCGGCCAGCGCCGGATCCAGCCCGACATGGCGGAATCCCTGCTCGATACGGTCATCGATATCGCGCACCTTCAGCAGCTTCAGCGGCTCCGCCAGCGTGCGCTTCAGACGATGGCGCGGATGCAGCGAAGCATAGGGATCCTGGAACACCATCTGCACGTCCCGACGCAGCTGCCCGGTAAAGGGTTTGCCGGACGTCGCCTGATGTCCGGCCAGCGTCATCGCGCCCTGCCAGTTTGGATTCAGACCGGCCATCACCCACAGCAGCGACGATTTGCCGCAGCCGGAGGGCCCGACCAGGCCGAAGCATTCGCCCGCCGCAACCTGAAGCGACACGTCATGCACCACGGTGCGCTGTTCATAGCCCTGGCGATGCGCGACGCTGAGGTTCTGTAAATCAATCATGCTCACGGTAAGCCTCCAGCGCGGCGCGATCCAGCGTCGGCAGCGGTTTGCCCTGCGTGGCTTTACTCGGGCGACACGACCACAGCGTGCGGGTATAGGGGTGCGTGGCCTGCGGCAGATTAGCGGCCGGCAGGGTATCCAGAATGTTGCCCTGATACATCACCATCACGCGCTCGCAGTGTTCGGAAACCTGCTGTAAATCGTGGCTGATCAGCAGCAGGCCCATATTCCGTTGTTCCACCAGACGGCGGATTAACGCCAGCACCTGATCGCGCATGGCATGATCCAGCGCGGAAGTCGGCTCGTCGGCAATCAGAAACTGCGGGTCGGCAATCAGCGCAATCGCCAGCATCACGCGCTGGCCCATGCCGCCGGAAAGCTGATGGGGATAACGCTGCATCAGCTGCGCGGGCTGCGGCAGGCCTACCGCATCCAGCATCTCGCAGACTTTCTCTTTGATTTCGGCGCGGCTGAGGCGGGCGTGCAGCTTCAGCGGCTCCGCCACCTGCCAGCCAATGGTGCGCATCGGATTCAGGGCATATTTCGGATCCTGCATCACCATCGCCAGCCTGCTGCCGCGCAGCTGGCTCCAGCGGTTTTCGCTCAGCGTCAGCGCGTTTTCGCCCGCTACGCTAAGGGTGGAAGCCTGTAAATGCAGGGCAGGAGAGAGCAGGCCCATCAGGCTGCGCGCGGTCAACGACTTGCCGGAGCCGGATTCGCCCACCAGCGCCACGCGCTCGCGGCCCAGCGTAAAGCTGATGTTTTTGACCAGCGCCACACCGGCAGCGCTGCTTATTGTCAGGTTGTCCGCCACAACCAGCGGCATAGAGTCAGTTGGCATTTCGGGTATCCAGTCGGTCACGCAGGCCATCGCCCGTCAGATTAAAGGCCAGGCTGGCGAACAGGATCGCGCCGCCCGGCGCGGCGGCTACCCACCACTGGTCAAAGATGACCTTGCTGCCTTCGGCGACCATCGATCCCCATTCCGCCGTCGGCGGCTGCACGCCCATGCCCAAAAAACCGAGGCCGGCGGCAGAAAGGATAATGCCGCCCAGGCTCAGCGCGGCGCGCACCACGGCGCTGGGCAGGCAGAGCGGCAGAATATGGCCGAACATCAGGCGCAGGCCGTTGATACCCTGCATTCTGGCGGCGGCCAGATAGTCGCTGCGGCGCAGCGCCAGCGTTTCGGCTCGCGCCTGACGAGCGAAAGGCGGCCAGCTGGTTAACGCCAGCGCCAGCGCACCGTTAAGCAGGCCCGGGCCGAGCATGGCCACCAGCGCCAGCGCGATCACCAGATTCGGCAGCGACAGGAAAATATCGGTAATGCGCATCAGCACGCGCTCCGTCCAGCCGCCAAGGTAGCCTGCGCAGATGCCGACCAGCATCCCGACCGGGATAGTCAGCAGCAGGATCAGCGATACCAGCAGCAGCGTAGGGCGAGAGCCGTAAATCACGCGGGAAAGCAGATCGCGGCCAAAGCCGTCGGTGCCCAGCCAGTGCGCGGAAGACGGCGGCAACAGGCGCGCCGAGATAATCTGCGCGTTGGGATCGAAAGGCGCTAATAGCGGCGCAAACAGCGCGGCCAGCAGCAGGATAGCCACCAGCGTGCCGCCGATAGCCAGCGACGTGACGCGTGGTCGAGGGCGTCGGCGCGGGGCGGCGGGTTCAAGATCGGTAAGATTTTGCGTCATCGGGTTCTCGGATCGGTGAGATAAGTTAACGCATCCGCCAGCCCGTTCAGCAGAATAAAGCAGCCGCCGATCAGCAGCGTAGAGCCGAGGATGGCTGGCGTATCGGACGCAAACAGGGCGGTGGTCATATAGCGGCCCACGCCGGGCCAGGCAAAGACGGTTTCGGTCAGCACCGAGCCTTCCAGCAGCGTGGCGTAAGAAAGCGCCAGTACGGTGATGAGGGTGCCGCGCACGTTAGGAAAAACGTGCAGCAACAGAATGCGGCCACGGCTGGCGCCTTTTGCCCGCGCCAGCGTCACGTACTCTTTACTGCTCTCTTCCAGCAGCGCCGCGCGCAGCAGACGGGTAATGCCCGCCATCGCCAGCAGGCCCAGCACCACGACCGGCAGCCACAGATGGGCAACCGCATTGCGGAACATCTCGGGATCGCCGGAAAGCCAGCTGTCGATCAGCACCAGGCCGGTTTTAGGCTCCAGCGTATAGATCCAGATATCGTCCAGGCGACCCGGCCCGGCTGACCAGTGCAGCACGGCGTAAAACAGCAGCAGGCCGAGCAGGCCCAGCCAGAACACCGGAACGGAATAGCCCAGCAGCGAAATCAGACGCGCCAGGTTATCCACCAGGCTGCCCGGTTTCCACGCGGCGACCAGCGCCAGCACGATGCCGAAAAAGGCGCCGAAAATCATGGCGCAGGTAGCCAGCTCGATGGTGGCTGGAAAAGTGCGTAGCAGATCGCTGGCGACGGGAGAATTGGTCAGGCGTGAAATCCCTAAATCGCCGTGCGCCAGATGCGTCAGATAATGCCAGAACTGCATCAGCAGCGGCTGATCCAGGCCCAGCTCGCTTCTTACCTGCGCGTAGGTTGATTCGCTGGCGTGATCGCCGGCAATCTGCAAAACAGGATCGACCGGCGACAGATGCGAAAGCGTAAAGGTGAAGGCGAGCAGGCCGAGCAGCGTTACCGTCAGCGAGACCAGGCCGGTCGCCAGGCGGCCGCCGCGCAGCCAGAACAGCCGGGCAGACCCGGCTTCAGCGGTAAAACGCGCCATTACTTACTGACCTGGCTGTAGTAGACCATATCCGGGTTGATGCCCTGCACGTAGCCTTTGAGATTGGCGCGCAGCGCAATCAGGTTGCGAGCCTGTAAGCCAATCACGTAAGGCGAATTTTTCTGCACTTCGCGCTGCATGTTTTCATACAGTTTGATGCGCTTTTCCTTGTCGCTTTCCGCCGTGGCCGCCAGCGTCTGCTTGTTCAGCTCGGGAATATGCCAGTTAGAGCGCCATGCCAGCGTTTTACTGCCGTCTTCCGGGTTGTAGGCGAAGGCGGAGGCGTTAGTGTTAGGATCGAAATAATCCGCTCCCCAGGCGTTTAGCGTGGCCTCATACTGATGGGCTTTGACGGCGGTCGCCACTTCGGTACTGATACCAGGGAGTAGCTGAACCTTGACGCCGCCGCGCGCAAAGCTGGCCTGCAACGCCTGAGCGATATCCAGGTAAGGCGGCTGGTTGCTGACGCTCAGCTTGAAGCTGACGTTTTTCAGTCCCGCTTTCGCCAGAATCGCCTTAGCTTTATCCGGATCGAAAGTGTAAGGATTGTCGTTCAGCGCGCCCAGGAAGCCCTGCGGCAGAAACGACTGATGCACCTGGAACTGGCCTTTCAGCAGATCGTCCGCGATGCCTTTATAATCGAACAGGTAGCGGGAAGCTTCCCAAAACGCCGGGTTTTTCAGCGCCGGGCTGGCGTCGATATTAAACTGCATGTAATACAGCGAGGCCATCGGCACCGCCATCGGCTTCACGTCCGTTTTGCCCTTGAGCGACGCCATCTGATCGGCGCCCAGGTTGCGGGCGATATCCGCATCGCCCTGTTCCAGCAGCAGGCGGCGCGCAGCCGGTTCCGGCACGTTTTTGATCAGCACGTTTTTCAGTTTTGGCGCACCCGCTGGCGAAGAAGCGTTAGCGGAAAGCAGCAGCACCTCATGCGGAATATATTTGCGGATCTGATAAGGGCCGCTGCCTGCCGAGTGCGCGATCAGCCAGCTGTTGCCGAAATCATTTTTTTGCGCATTAGCCATCGCCACTTTTTCATCCACGATGGAGGAAACCGGCGCGGCAAGCAGGCTCAGCACATAGGTCGGGCTGACGTCAGCCGTCCAGCTAATCTGCACGTGGCTGTCGTCGATCTTTTTCAGATGCGAGTCCACGTTTTCTTTGGTCCAGCCCAGCTGGGTCAGGATGAAAGAGGGGTCAAGGTTTAGCTTGACCACGCGTCCCAGAGAGAAGATCACATCTTCCGGGCGCAGCGGGTTACCGGAGGAGAATTTTGCGCCGTCGCGAAGGGTAAAAGTCAGGCTGCGGTTATCGCTGCCCGGCTGCCAGGCGCTGGCCAGCGTTGGCTGCAGATCGACGGGGTTTTGCGGGTCCGGCTGTACCAGACGCTGATAGAGATTGGTAAACGCCTGTACCGAGGTCAGCTCAAAGCCCTGCGCGGGATCGAAGCTGTTGGCGTCATCAATAGACTGCGCGATAACCAGCGTATCCGACGGCGTAGCGGCCTGTGCCGCAAAAGAACCTGCCAGCGCGACGGCAATGGCGGGAAGCAGAAGTTTCATGACGTTTCCTTACCCTGTTTTAATTTGTTGGCGAGTGTAGATTACCTGCTTACCGGATAAATAGTAGATTATCGGCTATCGATATGCGAATTGGTTATAAGCAAAACCTATTGGTTATAAACACTAACCATTGCTACCGCAGGAAGGTGGCCCACAGCCAGGGCGCGACGCCGATAAAGTTATTCAGCATATGCAGCACGACGGGCAGCTTCAGGCCGCCGGAATAAAAGCGGGCCAGGCAGAGCAGCAAAGAAAGCGCCGTGAGCGCCAGGAGCGTTTGCAGATGAACATACTGGGTGTGGAGTCCGGCAAAAATCAGCGAAGTGAGTAGCGCACAGGCCAGCCGCTGTCCCGGCACCATCGTTAACAGTGCCTGCAGTAAAAATCCCCGGAAAACAATCTCTTCCGCTACGGGCGCCAGGATCACCACCGCCAGCGAAAAGGCCAGCGTGCGCCAGGCTTCGATCTGTTCGTCGCCGTTTAGCTGCGTGGCGGTCCAGCTTTCCGGCTGTAAATAAAAAGACTGGGAAAAAATCAGGGTAAGCAGCAGCAGGCCGAACAGGAGCAGCGGGCGGAGCCGCAACGCGCCTGACGGCACGCCGTCATGATACCGGTTATACCAGCGCCAGAGCGGCACCAGCACGCTAAATTCCAGCAGGCAGAGCACCGGCATCAGCACGCCGTTTTCCGTTAAAAAAGCATGAAGCGGCGTGATGCCGATTAGGAGCGTTATACCGTACCAAATCAGGCAAATCCCCGTACAGAGCAGGGTTTCAGTCGCTTTATCCGTTTCTTTATTCATTAGCATGGGCGTGGGAAGCGTATCAGCCGATGGTAGCAAGGGCGAAGGGGAGTGTCGAGGCGGCAGAATTAGTGCGCGCTGCATCTAAATTGTTCTGCCTCCAGGCCGATAGTGCATTAACGATCGCGTCTGGAAGGGAAAAAGGACCTGCGATTTTCAGATAGCAGTCAGGGCGGGCAAACGGGAGACGTTTGTCTGCCCGCAGGATAAGGTTCGGAGTAAATGAATTTTCCCCCCATGCTTAGTCCCCAGGTGCCCTACGGCCAGAAATCCACCTTCTTTACCCGACGAATAGCCTTATCGCTTATTTTGTTGATGAGCGGCGTGACGCTGCTCGCCATGCTTATGGTGGTCGGTATCGCCTGGCGTCAGAACGAAGAGGCCGTTAAGCAGGAAAGTTTTTTACTGCATAACGCCTGGCAGGATGCTCGTCACGAGTTGATGACCAATATCCGCGATTATGCCTTTTGGGGTGAAGCCTGGAACCATTTACATCTGACGATGGATAAGGCCTGGGCATTTGAGCAGCAAAACCTGGGGCCGGGTTTATACAGCGAATTCCATTATGACGGCGTCTTTGTGGTCGACGGCGAAGGGCGCACCACCTATTCGGTGATTAACGGCCAGCTGGACGATCTCCAGCTGGAAAGCTGGCTGGGTATTCAGACCGCGCCGCTTATTGCCAGGGCACGTCTGCTGGCAAAGGAAGAGGGCGCGACCTCGCTGAATATGCTTATCGGTTCTACGCCGGCTATCGTAGCCGCTGCGCCGATCACCACAGGAAGAGTGCTGGGGTTGAAAGCCCGCTCGGGGCCGCCTTCGGTCATGGTGTTTGTCAGCCGCTACACGCCGGAAAAGCTGGCGCAGTTCGGCCGGACGGTGGGCGTGATGAATGCTCGCGTGCCGGGCAACGCGCAGGATACCGCTACCGAGCCTTTTTTGCTGGAGGCGGTATTCGACGGGATGCCGGTGGTGATCCGCTGGGATTCGCAGCAGCCGGGGCGGGCGCTGCTGCTGCTGCTGTTACCTGTGCTGCTGCTGGCAGTGGTGATGCTGACATTGGTGACGCGGCGCGTTATCAGGCATGCGATGTACAACGCCAGGCTTTGCGACGAGCGTTTTTTACAGCTGATCCACAGTCAGCAAGAGCTGGCCGTTAGCGAGGCTCGCTTTCGCGACGTGGCCGAAACCGCGTCTGACTGGATTTGGGAAACCAACGCCGAAGGCGTGCTGATCTACCTTTCCCGGCGCTTTACCGTCGCCACGGGCTTCGCGGTGGACAAGCTGCTGGATAAATCGATCGACGCGATCCTGCAGCACGATACGCAGCCGGTTTCCGAATGGTTGTTTCAGCAACGGCAGGGTGGGCATCGCCATACCCTGCGCTGCTATTCGATATCGGCCAGCGGCGAAAAACGTATCTGTAGCCTGGTGGCTAACGCTGTAGAAACGGACGGGCAGATTAGCGGCTATCGCGGCACGGTTTCCGACATTACTCAGGAAATCGAGTCTCAGGCGCGCATTCACTATCTGTCACAGCACGACGCGCTGACCGGGCTGCCAAACCGGCTCTATATGAGCGAGTTTTTGCTGAGCAGGCTACAGGCTCAGCCCACGGCGGAAAAACCGCTGGTGTTGATCAGTCTCGATCTCGATCATTTTAAGCCGATCAATGACACATGGGGCCATGCAGCGGGCGACAGCGTGCTGAATGAGGTTTCACACCGGTTGCGCAGCGTACTCAAAGCCGGCGATCTGGTGTCACGGCAGGGCGGCGACGAATTTATTATTATCGTTTCCGATCTGAACGGCGAACATGAGATCGACGCTTGTTGCCAGGCGCTGCTGGACGAGGTTTGCCGACCTTTCCAGCTGGGACAGCAGGAAATTTTTATCGGCGCGAGCATGGGGATTGCGCTGGCGCCTGACGATGCGATGCAGGCTGACGAACTGCTGCGGCTGGCGGATATTGCGCTTTATGAGTCGAAGCGGGAAGGGCGAAATCGTTGGACATGGTACAGCGCGGAAATGGCCGAACAGCTGGTGCTGCGTCGCGAGATGGAGCGCAATTTGCGTAAGGCTATCGCCGGAAACGAACTGAAGCTCTTTTACCAGCCGCGCTTTTGTCTGAGAAACACGCGGCTGGACGGCGCGGAAGCGCTGATCCGCTGGGAGCATCCGAGCCAGGGCCTGATTATGCCGGATAGATTTATTTCGCTGGCGGAAGAGACCGGGCTGATTATTGATATCAGCGACTGGGTGCTGCGTCGGGCCTGCCACGATGCGCTGGGCTGGCCGGAGCCGATGTACGTTTCGGTGAATATTTCGCCGGTGGAGTTTCGTAGCGGCAATCTGGCGCAGCGCGTAGCCAGCGCGCTGGCCGCCAGCGGTCTGGCAGCGCACCGGCTTGAACTGGAGATTACTGAAAACATTACTCTTGAAAATCCGCAAAGCGCGCTGGAAGTGATGCAGTCGCTCAAAGCGCTGGGCGTAAAGCTGACGGTGGATGATTTTGGTGCGGGCCATGCTTCGTTGGGCTATCTGAAAATGTTTCCGTTTGACGGCATGAAGATGGATCGATCCTATATGTGCGATTTCCCACACTCTCCGCAGGCGCTGTCGATTGTTGAAGGCATTATCGGGCTGGGCAAAGCTTTCTCGCTGACGGTAACGGCGGAAGGCATTGAAACGCAGGAGCAGTTGCAGGAGCTTCAGGCTATCGCCTGTCAGGAAGGGCAGGGCTACTATTTGGG
This sequence comes from Erwinia sp. 198, assembly GCF_003937915.1. Lineage (GTDB taxonomy): Bacteria > Pseudomonadota > Gammaproteobacteria > Enterobacterales > Enterobacteriaceae > Erwinia > Erwinia aeris. The sequence continues at coordinate 25,717 of NZ_RHUM01000004.1, forward strand.
TCGACCGATGCCGCTGGATCGCTTCAGGCAGCTGCTGGACGCGCCCTGCGACATTGTCCGCGGCTGAATAGCAACAGCCCGCTTTAAGCGGGCTGTTGATTAACGGACTTTCACCGCGACCAGCGTCATCATGGCCGCAATCAGCATGAACACTATCAGATCCATGAGTCGCTCCTTTGTTGAGATAATTCCTAAATTATAGCGGATTTTTCTGATTAAAATAAAAGCAATCCGTGCCATTTTCTGCTGGAATCGCTGCGCGAAAAGGCCGCATTTTTGCACCCTGGCGCTTATCTGCTACCCTTGCGACGACAAAAAAAGCAAGCTGAGGAGAAAAATCATGATCGGTAAGAAAACACTGGCCGCGTTCGCGGCGGCGATTCTGCTGGCGGGTTGTCAGTCGGGCGAGCAGTCCAGCGCGGCGTCCGGCCCGACGGATCCAGAGCTGGATCGCTGCGGCGCTTCCGACTACCAGCAGTACGTTGGTAAACCGCTTTCCGCCATTGACGGACTCCGCTTTGAACACCCGGCCCGTGCGGTGCCATGGAACGCAGCGGTTACCATGGATTTTAATCTTAACCGTTTGAATTTTATGGGCGACAGCCAGAATAAAATCACGCGCGTCTACTGCGGCTAATACCACTTATTCACCCACCAATGGCGCAGCCGAATACCGGTGGCGCTGGTCCAGCCGGTGGTGCTTTGCACCACCTTGCTTTTCTTCACGATTAACAGCGTTGGCATCACGTTTGTCTGCCAGCGTGCGGCTATAGCGCCGGTGGGATCGTTAATAACCGGCAGGGTAAGATGTTGACCGTTCAACAGACGGACGATCTGAATATCGCTGCCGGCATGTTGCACAATGGCCAGTACGCTATAGCCGCTGTTGCTCAGGTTAACGATATCGCGGGTGGTATAACGACAAACGCTACAGTCTCCACTCCAGAAGTAAATCAGCAGCGGTTTTTTTGCGCTTAGCTCGGCAATAGTCATCGTCCGGCCATCAATGGTATGGAAAATCTGTTGGGCAAAATCTTCTGGTGGTTTCGGTGCACGCAGCCAGTCCATCAGCCATAACACAAAAGCAATCGCCAGCAATAATGAAGAAATTGCCCGCAAGCCCTGTCTGATATTAGCCATGAGCTTGCCCCGCCGCGCGCGCCCGGGTCAGATAAGCGCAATAAGTCGTCGTAAAGCCTGTAAGCATGTCCCTTTACCTGAGTAGAAGCAACGGATCCGACCGTTGCTAATAAAGTGAAGTCCGTTCACTTTATCATTTGAAATGTCAGTCTCTTTCACGATACGAAAGGTTATCTGATTGTCATACGCCTGCAACAGGCGCGCTGTAGTTTACGCTATTAACAAAGGTGGAATTTTGATCTCGCCACAGACAGCTACGCCCGTTTGCTTCCCGCCTCGTGCGGGTTTTTTTTGGGGCGGGCATTAGCAGAAAAAGAATAAGACAAGCGCACTGCCGCCGCTTCAGAGGCGTTACCGGTCAGGGCGTTTTTCTTCCAGTAGCTGGGTCAGCAAGTTGCGATAGCCCTGCAGCCGGGTTTCGTCTATCTCGCCCTCCAGCCTGGCGATAACGGTAGCGATAATCGCTTTGCTGGTGGTTGGTCTGCCGTTACGCATCAGTTCGGTCATGATGGCTGCCAGCAGCTCGCTCTCTTTCGGCGCGTTGAAGGCGGGGCTATTAAAATATTCGGTAATTTCCCGGCCTGCGCCGTTAGCGTGATAAACCATGGTAAACCTCCTGCAAAGCGCCATCGACAGCCCGGCAATGAGATCGGGAAAGGCTTAACGGGCTAATTTATCAAACCGAATAAATTGCCGCTTAGCCTGGAAAATAACCAGATGGGGGTTTTTATTATTCTGGATGGGCCTGGCGGAATGTCCAGCGCCGCCGCAATATTTTTTTGTCGTTATGCCTTAGCAAAAGGCGTTGCGGGTGAGGTTTTAACTGAACGCGACGCAAAGACGAAAATTATCTCTATAAAAATCATCCAATTGACATTAAATTACTTTTTTTTAGTCATCAAGGCTTGTGCCGCAGCGCTGGTTATGAGTAAATGCACCGTCGGTTTTGAAACAGACAACGTATGCGAGCAATTTTAGTAAAGCAGTTTTCAGTTAAAGCGTTATCTCAGATATCTCTTCTTCCTGACTTCCTTCTTGAGTGCCCCATAAGTCTACCCTGTTGACAAACCTCGTGCCTTAACGGCTTTATACTTATTGAAGGAAAGACAAATGTCTAATAAAATGACTGGTTTAGTAAAATGGTTCAACGCTGAGAAAGGTTTCGGCTTTATCTCTCCAACTGACGGCAGCAAAGACGTGTTCGTACACTTCTCTGCAATCCAGAACCAGGGTTTCAAAACTCTGGAAGAAGGTCAGAAAGTTGAATTCTCTATCGAAAACGGCCAGAAAGGCCCGGCAGCTGCTAACGTAACTGCGCTGTAATTCGAGAGAAATTTCTGCCGCGACCTCGTCGGGCAGAAAAACAAAAACCCGCCTTATGGCGGGTTTTTTGCGTTTTACACCCTGCTCGCCGCCTGATACTGCTGTCTGTCTTCTGAGTTTATTTTTTGGCTTCTGTTTCTGGCCTGTGACTTCTTGCCCATTTCCGCCTTGTGTCATCCTCTGTTGTCTCCGTTTGCTGTATGGCCATGCGGCCTTTTGCGCTTTTACCTTTCCTGTGTTTTCTGCTCTCTTGCTTTGCCGTTATCCAGACTTTGTTACTTACCGCTTTGCTATTTATCGCCGGTGAGCGCGTATTGCGGACAGGGTCTCCTCGCGAAAACAACCGCTTATCAACCCTGCCGATGACCTTTAACGATGCCTGACCGTTTTGGCGTTCGGGCAGGGAGTTGTTACACTCATGGCTCGCATTCTCCTGCAGAGCATAAAAAACATGGAATCCTGGAAGGTTAACCTTATTTCGGTCTGGTTCGGCTGCCTGTTTACCGGCCTTGCTATCAGCCAGATTATTCCTTTTCTGCCGCTCTACGTGGAGCAGTTGGGCGTCACCGATCCCAGCGCGCTGACGCTGTGGTCAGGATTAATCTTCAGCATCACCTTTATGGTTTCGGCCATCGTCTCGCCGATGTGGGGCAGCCTTGCCGATCGTAAAGGGCGCAAGCTGATGCTGCTGCGCGCTTCGCTGGGCATGGGAATAGTCATCTTTTTACAGGCTTTTGTGACCAATGTCTGGCAGCTGCTGCTGTTACGGGCGTTGATGGGGCTGACCTCAGGCTATATTCCCAACGCCATGGCGCTGGTCGCCTCACAGGTGCCGCGCGAGCGCAGCGGCTGGGCGTTAAGCATGGTTTCCACCGCGCAAATCTGCGGCGTAATTATGGGGCCGCTGCTGGGCGGCTTTCTGGCCGACTGGGTCGGGCTGCGCGCCGTATTTTTTATTACCTCCTGCCTGCTGCTGACCAGCTTTATGATCACGCTGTTTCTGATCAAGGAAACCGGGCATCGTAAAATCAGCAAAGCAGAAAAGCTCAGCGGCACCATGGTTTTTCGTTCGCTGAGTCATCCCGGATTAATCATTAGCCTGTTTATCACCACGCTGGTTATCCAGCTTTGCAACGGCTCTGTTAGTCCGATCCTGACGCTGTTTGTACGTCAGCTGGAGCCGAACGTAGAAAATATTGCCTTTATCAGCGGGGTAGTGGCGGCCATCCCCGGCGTATCGGCGCTCTTTTCCGCGCCCCGGCTGGGCAAGCTGGGCGACCGCATCGGTGCACAGCGCATTTTGTTTGCCGCGTTAATGCTGACAATAGTGCTGTTTCTCGCCATGTCATGGGCAGGCAGCGCCTTGCAGCTCGGTGCGCTGCGTTTTCTGCTGGGTTTTGCCGAAGGCGCCATGATGCCGGCGGTGCAAACGCTGCTGCTGCGCTACTCCAGCGACCGCATTACCGGACGGATTTTTGGCTATAACCAGTCTTTTATGTATCTGGGTAACGTGGTCGGGCCGCTGATTGGCTCAGGCGTTTCCGCCATTGGCGGTTTCCGCTGGGTATTTACCGCCACGGCGATCGTGGTACTGATTAATACCGTACAGCTGATGCTGGTCTGGCGGCGCAGAAAAGCGGGTGCGGCGGCCTGATCACACCTCGTTTGCGGCTTTAAGCATCATGGCGTCGTCGCGGCCCGGTAAAAAAACAAAGTCGCCCTCAGGCTGCAAAGCGCCGGCGGCGATCTTCCGACCGTTTTGTCCAATCTGCCAGCGCAGCGCTGTGTTATCGGTTCCGCCCGCTGCAAATCCACCGCGCTTTTCCGGCGGCTTTTAAGGTTTTTCGCGCTTTCCCGCAAGGAAAGCGTTAAGCGTGGTTACGCCGGGTAAAAACAGGGGCTAACAGGATTTTTCTGCATTGTCGGCCCGTGCGGCGACGCTTACTATCAGCGCCATTGTTACCACGAGGAAAGAGCAATGAGTCGTTTGATTAAGGCAGTAAGTGTGGTCGCGCTGGTAACAGCATTAAGCGGGTGTCTGTTCCCGCCGCCGGGCGGTGGTGGCGGTCACGGAGGCTGGGGCGGTGGCGGCCCACGCGGCGGTTTCTCCCAGGGACCGGACCGCTAATAAATGACGGGCCGGCGTGATATGCGCCGGCCCGTTTTTCATCAGTATGCTTCTTTCCATCTCTTGCCAACAGCATGGCCTGCCCTTTAACCGGCATAAAATTTAATTAATATAAATAACAATAAGTTATACCAATTTGCGCGTGCGATGTTTCGCTTTAAGATGGCCGAACTCCCTGTTAATGCCAGGCTTATCAAGTCTGATAATACAAAAGCATAACAAGAAAGGAGCCTGTCGTGAGCTATCAAAACGCTATCGTCCTGCAGGATTTACCGCAGCTGAAACCGGTCAGGGTGCCCATTGGCGAGCAGGAGATCCTGCTGATTCGGCAAGATAATGAAATCAAAGCCTACCAGGCCAAATGTCCGCATTCCGGCGCGCCGCTGGAGCAGGGCGCTATCCGCGACGGCTATCTGGTTTGTCCCTGGCATAAGGCCAATTTCGATATCAGCGACGGCAGTCTGTGCGAGCCGCTGGCGCTAAGCGATCTGCAACGTTATCCGGTCAGGGTCGAGAACGGCATGGTGCAGGTGGATCCCGAAGCGCTTCCTCCGCTGTATCAATTCGCAGAAGAAGAAGACGAGCCGGTTTTCGCGATCCTGGGCAGCGGCGCGGCAGGCGCGGCGGCGGCCTGGACGCTGCGTCGGGAAGGCTTTAAGGGAAGGCTGGTGCTGGTCGATCGCGAAAAGCAGGCGCCCTACGATCGCACCGTGCTGAGCAAATTCGTGCCGTCCGGCAATATGGCGATTGATGAAGTGCCGCCTCTGCTGGATGATGATTTCTGGCACTATGCCGAACGTAAGCATGGCGATGTGGAACAGCTGGACAGCCGCGAGCAGCTGCTGCGCTTTGCTGATGGCACCACTCTGCATTATGACCGGCTGCTGATCGCCACCGGCGGGATCCCGCAGCGGCCCGCTTTCAGCGGCAAGGCGCTGTTCGGCGTACACGTGCTGCGCAGCCTTGAACAGGCGGCGACGCTGTTGCAGGAGGTGGATGAAAGCAGTCAGCTGGTGATTGTCGGCAACAGTTTTATCAGCATGGAGCTGGCTTCTGCGCTAAGAGCAAAAAAAGTGCAGGTGCAGGTTATCGCGCCCGATGCGCTGCCGTTTAAAAAGCAGTTCGGCGAGCAAATAGCGCGCTATTTTCGGGAGCTGCACGAAGACAACGGCGTGGAGTTTATCGAAGGCGAAGTGGCCGCGCTGCAGGGCGAGGCAGGCCACGTCAGCGGCGTCGAGCTTAAAAACGGTCGCGTGGTGCCCGCCACTGCCGTGCTGCTGGCAACGGGCGTCGCGCCCGGCACCGGGTTTATTCACGATCTGCCGCTGAACGATGACGGCAGCCTGACGGCCAGCGAGGAGCTGGAAATCGCCACCAACGTCTGGAGCGCGGGCGATATCGCCACCTGGCCCGCCGCTTCCGGCCCAATGCGTATCGAACACTGGCGCGTGGCGCAGCAGCAGGGCCGGGTGGCAGCGAAGAACATGCTGGGTCGTGGCGAGAAGTTCGATCGCGTGCCCTTTTTCTGGACGGCGCAGTTTGGTACGCGCTACGAGTATCTGGGGCATGCCAAAGAGTGGGACGACTTTCGGCTGTTTGGTTCGCTGAAGGAAAAAACCTTTGTGGCGCTCTATGGGCAAAGAGGGCAGCTGGCCGCGGTCGCCTCCTGCGGGCTGTATACCTTTACCGCCGATCTTGTGCGTCGGATGCAGCAGCCGATGACCATGGCCGAAGGCGCGGCGCTGGCGCAAAAAGCGCTGGGGTGAATACGCATTCAGCCCCTCCGTCACGAGGGGCTGAAGTCGGTCAATCTTTACTCATCCTTTCCGACTTGTTCATGCACTGCTGCATCGCTTCCATTACCGCCGCACGAAATCCTTTCTCCTCCAGCACTTTTACCGCTTCGATCGTGGTGCCGCCTGGCGAGCAGACCATATCCTTTAGCTCACCAGGATGCTTGCCGGTTTCCAGCACCATCTGCGCCGAGCCTTTTACCGCCTGCGCCGCAAACTGATAGGCCTGCGCTCTTGGCATCCCGCCGAGCACCGCCGCGTCGGCCATCGCCTCGATAAACATAAAAACGTAGGCCGGCGCAGAGCCGCTGACGCCGACCACGGCGTGGATTTGATATTCCGGCACCAGCGCCGCCTTGCCGAAGCTGTTAAAAATCGCCACGATTTCGTCCGCTTCTTCTTTAGTCACCAGCACGTTCGGCGTCACGGAGGTCATGCCCTCATTGACCAGCGCTGGCGTATTGGGCATTACGCGTACCAGTTTGCGATCGTGTCCCAGCGCCTGCGCCAGAGAATCAAGCGTGACGCCAGCCGCGATGGAAACCACCAGGGTATCCTTGTTCAGGCAGCCGGAAATGTCCTTGAGTACGTTAAGAATAACGTTGGGCTTCACCGCGCCGAATAAAATATCGGCCTGTTTCGCGACTTCCTCTGCGCTGGTGCCCGGTGTAATGCCGTACTGTTCATGCATCGCCTGGTTCGTTTCGGGCTTGCGATCGTAAACCCAGATGTCTTCTGCCTTGACCTGACCGGCGGCAACCAGGCCACCAATAATAGCTTTCGACATATTACCGCAGCCGATAAACCCGATTTTTTTCGTCATCCTTCTGCCTCTTTTTGTCTTTTCATTCCGTTCAGCTTACGTCATTACCCGGCTTAATTCAGCTTCGGCTACGCTTAAGCGACAACCAGGAGCCGCAGATGAATCTGAAGAAACAAGATGAAATGGACAGCCGCTGCTATCCGGTTCAGGAGCATATGCGCCTGCAGCGGATTGAATGGCGGATACAGCGTATTGGCTATCTTTTTCTGTTTGCCATCGTGATGCTGGGCGCCTGCGGGCTTTTCTCAAAAGGGGTGCTGAGCAACAAACAGGTGAAGTCGGCGGACGGCGCCCTGCAGGTGGAATACGAGCGTTTCGGGCGGCTGGCGAGCGATATGTCGATGACTATCCGCATCAGGCCGCAGCAGAACGGTGACTTCAGGCTGGTGCTCAACGGCGAGGAAATGGACAACTTTCAAATTCAGTCGCTTCAGCCGCAGCCGCAGCAGGCGTTCAGCCGAGGCAATGCCCTTGAACTGCATTGGTCTTCTGCTCGCTATCGCGACGGCGCGACGGTGTGGATTGGCCTACAGGCGCAGAACCCGGGGCGCTATCCGGTTACCGTAACGCTGGACGATAAAACCAGCGTGCAGTTTACCCAGTGGATTTATCCTTAGGAGCCAATTATGGAAACCGTTTTGCGGGCTGCCAGCATGTATTTATTGCTGCTGGTAGTGTTGAAAATCGCCGGACGCCGCACGCTGATGGAGATGACCTCGTTTGATTTGATCCTGCTGCTGATCATCAGCGAGGCAACGCAGCAGGCGCTGCTGGGCAACGATTTTTCGGTCACCGGCGCGTCGCTGACGATTATCACCCTGGTGGTGGTCGACATCCTGTTCGGCATGTTGAAGGCGCGTTTTCCCCGGCTGGATATGCTGATTGACGGCACGGCGCTAATCCTGGTGGAAAACGGCATCCTGCTGCCGGAACGGGCCAGAAAAGCGGGCATCTCCGAAGAGGATATCCTGAATTCTGCCCGCAGCACCGCCGGGCTGGAGCGGCTGGATCAGATCAAATTCGCTATTCTGGAGAAGAACGGCAAGATCAGCATTATCCCGCAGCGATAAGATACGTGAATAACAGGTTGCCATTCCTGAAAAGCCAGGCAAGATCGCAGGCAGTGTTGTGTTGATAAAGGAAAGGGCGATGCCAGTCTGGGTAGATGCCGATGCATGTCCAAAGGTGATTAAAGAAGTGCTGTATCGTGCGGCGGAGCGCGAGCAGGTCATGGTGACGCTGGTAGCGAATCAGTCGCTGAGCGTGCCGCCCTCGCGTTTTTTACGCACGCTGCGAGTACCGGCAGGTTTTGACGTGGCGGATAATGAAATTGTTCAAAGGGCGCAACCCGGCGATCTGGTGATCACGGCGGATATTCCGCTGGCGGCGGAAGTGATGGAAAAAGGGGCGGTGGCGTTGAATCCGCGCGGCGAACGCTACAGCGAGGCGACGATAAAAGAGCGGCTGACCATGCGCGATTTTATGGACACAATGCGGGCGAGCGGTGTACAAACCGGCGGCCCGGCGACGCTGAACCAGCGTGACCGTCAGCAGTTCGCCAACGAGCTGGATAAATGGCTACAGGCGCAGCGCAGCAAATAGCAAAAGGCGGGGAACTCCCCGCCTTTCATTTATGCGGCCAGCCCGGACTTTATTCAGACAAAGCTGTTTGTCTGTGGGGGCAGCCGGACTTTATTCAGACAAAGCTGTCGTCGTCGTCAAACCCGCCGTTGTCGAAATCATTATCGTAGTCGCTGGCGTAATCCTGCGGCAGTCCGGCATCCTGATTCAGGAACGGCGCGTCGGTGCCGTTGTTAAACGTATCCAGATTATTGTCGAAACTTTCCTGCGGTAGCGCCGGTTCGTTAATAATGTTTACGATCTCTTCCGGCTGCGAGTGGTGGAACATGCTGGTCAACATGTCCGCCATCACTACGCCGCCCGCCACGCCAACCGCCGTCTGTAGCGCGCCGCCTAAAAAGCCGCGGCCAGCCGAAGGCGCTGCGGGCGCAGAATAGGGCTGCTGCGCGTTATTCCACGGCTGCTGCTGCTGCGCATTGCCCCAGGCCGACTGCTGCTGTGGCGCGCTGTAGGATTGCTGCTGCTGCTGACGGCCGCCGCCAAAAAGGCCGGAAAGAAAGCCACCGCTGCTCTGCTGCGGCTGGGCCGCCAGCTTCGCTTCTAATTCGCTCACCCTATTGTTCAGCTGTTTCAGGGCCGCCTCCTGGATCAGGATCGCCTGCGCCATGTAATAGGGCGCGCCCGGCTGCTGCTGAAGCTGCTGCTGGATCAGTTTCTCCGCGGCGGCATCACGCGGTCCGGACTGGGTTTCAGCCTGTTTCAGTCGGCCAAACAGGCTTTCAATTAACTTTTGTTCTTCGCTCTGCATAAGAGATCCTCATTAACGGGCTGTTCCCTTATTTTGGGGCAGAATCGGGGAAAGTAAACGGGGTTCGGGTAAGGAAATGTTGCCGGGCCTGCCGCCGGGTCAAAATGCGTGTAACGCAATATTTACATGCTATTTTTGTTTTATATCAAAAAGATGAATAGTTCAGCCCCGGCAGGTGGTGTAAAGAAAAAGTGACTGCTGGTGACGGACAAAAATTCTCGGTATGATGCCTGCCTCTCATTATTCACTGCCGGTTGCTGCTAAGCGGCCAGTAAACAAGGCTGAGGAATTTTTCGCCATGTCCTTACCCCTCTATCTTATCGGCGCGCGCGGCTGCGGAAAAACCACGGTTGGTCAGGCATTGGCGCTGGCGCTGGGCTACGCCTTCAGCGATACGGACAAACATCTGCAGCAGATCACCGGACTGACCGTCACCGAAATTGTTGCGGCTGAAGGGTGGCAGGGATTCCGGCAGCGCGAGTCGCTTTCTTTACAGGCGGTAACGGCCGATCGGACGGTTATTGCTACCGGCGGCGGCATGGTGCTGGCAGGGGAAAATCGGCAATTTATGCGCGAGCATGGCCAGGTTATCTATCTGAAAGCCGATGCCGCCGTGCTGGCCGCCAGGCTGGAAGCCTATCCGGAACAGGCGCAGCGCCCCACGCTGACGGGCCGTCCTGTCGCTGAGGAGATGGTCGAAGTGCTGGCCGCCCGTGATAAGCTTTATCATGAGGCGGCCCACTATATTATCGATGCCATGCAGCAACCTGAGGCCGTGGTGGAAGAAATTATTAGCGCGCTGGCGCTGGCTCGCGCCAGTTAAACATACGATTTTTCCCAAGTTGTGCAGAGCGGACAGAGAATTATCAGGCTTTGTCTATACTTGAAGTACGGAAGCTGGCCATGCGGTAAATCCCGGCCAGCTCGGTAACACTTTAAGGAGGGAAAAGATATGCCTGGCAGACCGCCCTATCCTCGTGAAGCGCATATTGTTCCGATAAAAAAAGGAACGGAAGAAAATTGTGTCACCTGGTACGAACTTCGTGCCGATCATCCTAAACCGGATACGCTAATCAGTGAGCACCAAAGCGAGCAGGAAGCCGTCGACGCTAAAGCTCGTTATGAAGATATCGAAAAAGAGTAACGTATGACGGCATGGACGCCGTAAAACACCGGGACACAGCAAAGCGTGGTTAAAATGTAAGCGCTACCAATTGTAATTCAGGCGAATCTTCTGCCAAAACGACCGCTGCTGTTGCGACAGCAAGCTGTTTGGTTCAAGCGAAAAATAATTTTGCGGCAGAAGACAAATTACCAACATAATTTGCTGTGTATTCATATTTATATCATGGGATGCGGGCTTGACCTGAAGCGACTGGCGTCATATTTTCGCTGCAAGTTTATAAGCCTGACGCTTCCATCGCCTTTAACTGGACAGACCATTGACCGAGATCTTCACCACTCCGCTTTCCCATCCAAATCCGTCTTCTTTTTCCGGAACTGATATCCTGTTTTCCGGAAGTTTTATGTCCGATGTGTTCAATGATGCAGAAAGCAACACCCATAAACTGGCTACCTTAACTTTAGGAAAGGCGCCCCGCAGAGATCTGCTGCCTCTGCTGCTGGAACACCTGCCTGAAGAGAATATCGCGCACTTCGGATTGCTTGACGGTCTTTCAGCGGCCGACATCGAACAGCGTTATGGGCCGGTAGCGGGCGAAAAGGTGACGATGACGCACATGGAGGATGGTTCTTTCGTCATTCTCTCTGCTGCCAGGGTCGAGGCATCCCTGCAAACGCTGATCGCCAGGCTGGAAGCGGAAGGGTTTGAAAATATTCTGGTTCTTTGCGCAGGCGAGTATAAAAACCTGAAGACGAGCAGCGCTGTTGTGCTGGATCCATACCGTATGCTGCCGCCGCTGGTTAACGCCATTACCGATGGTCATCAGGTCGGCGTCATGGTGGCGCGAAAAGAATATCTGGGCGAGCAGGCCTATAAGTGGCAAAGTCTGTCTTCAAGACCTCGCTTTGCCGTGGCCAACCCCTGGGTAAAACACGACGACGAACTGATTGACGCCGCGCTGCAGCTTCAGGAGCAGGGCGCCGATGTCGTGGTGCTGGACTGCCTGGGCTATCAGCAGCGCCATCGTGATTTCTTACAAAAACTGCTGGGTATCCCTGTACTGCTCTCCAACGTGCTGCTGGCCGGACTGGCCGCAGAGCTGGTAGCTTAACGATTACGGGCCGCCCGTTTTCATCTCTGATAAAGGATAGTGCCATGCTCAACGTCAGCGAGTACTTTGAAGGAAAAGTGAAATCGATCGGTTTTGACAGCGCCAGCACAGGGCGCGCCAGCGTCGGCGTGATGGCGGAAGGGGAGTATACTTTTGGCACCGGCGATCCGGAAGAGATGACCGTGGTCAGCGGCTCGCTTAAAGTGCTACTACCGGGCGAAACCGAATGGCGTCACTACGATCCGGGCCAGGTTTTCAACGTCCCGGGCCACAGCGAGTTTCACCTGCAGGTGGCCGAACCTTCTTCCTACCTTTGCCGTTACCTGAAAGCGTGATGCAGAGAGGCCGGGCATCCGGCCTCCGTGCTTTGCTTAACGCTGCGCCTCGCCGCCCAGCGCTTCGATAGTATTGGCTATCAGTGCAGACAGCTCGCTGGTCATCAGGATAAAGTCGGCATCAAAGCGTGCCGCCACGTCTTCCCTGTCGATATCGTCATTCTGCTCGCGCAGCGTATCGGCGAACTTCAGGCGTTTCAACGATCCGTCGTCCGACAGCAGCAGCTGCACGCGTTCCTGCCAGTCCAGCGCCAGCTTCGTTACCAGCTTGCCCGCTTCGATATGATTGGCGATCTCATCGCACACCAGATCCTGCTTCTTACAGCGGATAACGCCGCCGTCTTCCAGCAGCGCTTTCAGCTCCGCTTCATCCATCAGCGCAAAGCCCGCTGGCGTATCGCCGGAGCGAACCCATTCGGTCAACGTCAGCTCAATCGGGCTTTCCAGCGTTAGCGGCACCACCGGCAGCGACCCCAGGCTTTTACGCAGCAGGGCCAGCGTATCTTCCGCTTTTTTGGCGCTGGCGCAGTCAACCATAATCATGTTGTTAACGGTGTCGATCCAGACAAAGGACTGGCTGAAGCGGCTGAAGGCGCGCGGCAGCAGGCTGTGCAGCACTTCATCCTTTAACGAATCCTTTTCTGTTTTCTTCAGCTTGCGCTGCTGCTCCGCTTCCAGCCTGCTGATTTTCGCTTCCAGCGCCTGTTTGATCACCGGCGACGGCAGAATTTTTTCCTCTTTGCGGGCGCAGATCAGGATTTGTCCGTTATTGACGTGGGTCAGCGCATCGCTTTTGGAGCCCATTGGCGCGACCCAGCCGGTTTTCGCCATGTCCTGACTGCCGCAGGGAGTGAAAGAGAATGCCTCAAGTTGTTTTTCCATTTCGTCTGCCGCCAGCGGGATCTCGCGATTCAGACGATATACCATCAAATTTTTAAACCACAGCATTGTACTTTCCCTCTCCGGCGCGTCATGCGCGCTCATTCAAAGTCAGCGCGCATGATAGCGAATCGGCGACGGGGTTTCATTGCCTTTTGTCGTTATTCTCCGGCCAGCATCGTATCGCGCGGCGCGCTGGCGCGCTGGGCTTTCGTCAGCAGGAAATAGCCGTAGCCAGCGGCCATTAACAGCGCAAACAGCCCGCCGATAACCGGGTTGAACCACAGCATCGCCCCCAGGCAGACCAGCGCCAGCAGCAGCGCGATGCCGGGCACGACAGGGTAGCCCGGCGCGCGAAAACTGCGTTCCAGATCCGGCGCGCTACGCCGCAGGCGGAACAGGCTTAACATACTCATCAGGTACATTACGATGGCGCCAAACACTGCCATAGCGATCATCGCCGCCGTCAGCGTCATGCCCTGAAGGTTGATCCAGCCGTCGCTTAAAATGGCGGCGATACCAATCACGCCGCCTGCGATAATAGCGCGGTGCGGCGTCTGAAAACGGGAAAGCTTCGCCAGCCCGGCGGGCAGGTAGCCCGCGCGCGAAAGCGCGAAGAACTGGCGCGAATAGCCAAGAATAATGCCGTGGAAGCTGGCGATCAGGCCAAAAAGACCGATCCAGACCAGCATATGCATCCAGTTAGAATGCTCGCCAACAATCATTTTCATGGCCTGCGGTAACGGATCGTTGATGTCCGAAAGCCTGCGCCAGTCGCCGGCGCCGCCCGCCAGCAGCATCACGCCAATCGCCAGCAGCACCAGGGTCAGGATCCCGGCGATATACGCCTTAGGGATGGTGCGTTTGGGATCGCAGGCCTCTTCGGCCGCCATCGCCGCGCCTTCAATGGCCAGGAAAAACCAGATGGCGAAAGGGATAGCGGCAAAAATGCCGGAGACGGCGGGCAGGCCGAAGCTCTCGCTACCCGCCCAGCCGTGCGCGGTAAAATTGCTCAGGCTGAAGCCCGGCGCGACCACGCCCATAAACACCAGCAGCTCGATCACCGCCAGCACCGTCACCACCAGTTCAAACATCGCCGCCAGCCTGACGCCCAGGATATTCAGCGTCATAAAAATCAGGTAAGCGCCGACCGCGGCATACTTAGGATCCAGCCCCGGATACTGCACGTTAAGGTAGGCGCCGATGGCCATAGCGATGGCCGGGGGAGCGAAGACAAACTCAATCAGCGTTGCCATACCGGCGATCAGCCCGCCGATTTCGCCAAAGGCGCGGCGGCTGTAGGCGAAAGGGCCACCCGCGTGCGGAAGCGCCGTCGTCAGTTCGGTAAAGCTGAAGATAAAGCAGGTGTACATAAGGGCGATCAGGGAGGTCGTCACCAGAAAGCCCATCGTGCCCGCCACGCCCCAGCCGTAGCTCCAGCCGAAATATTCGCCGGAAATGACCAGGCCCACCGCAATGCCCCACAAATGTATCGTGCCCAGACCAGGCTTTAGCTTGCTTGTCATATCGCTGTTCCCGCCAGTAAGTGTTGATTGATAATGCAGCCGTCGTCCCGGGGAAACTTGACGCGGGCGTAAGGATTTTTGCGCTCTGCTGTCAACTCACAAGCAAAAAAAGTGCCCGCTGTACGCTAAAGTCAAAAGAGGGTTACCTGCGGTCAAGCGATTGAGGAAGCGTCACGCCATGCTGGTTCAGGCCGTATAAACTTCTTTCGGGAGCTACACTGATGACCAGCCAATATGACGACCTTACCAATGCCGCGCTGCTGGCGCTTGCTCACCGCGCGCTGAGCCGCTATCCGGCCGCTTTACAGGGCAAGCTCAGCCTGCTTTGCCGCTCAGAGAACGCCACCTTTCTGCTGGAGGCCGCCGGAAAACGCTATGCGCTGCGCCTGCATCGCGGCAATTATCATCAGCGCGCCGATATCCTCAGCGAGCTGCACTGGCTGGACGCGCTGCGCGAAACGGGCATCGTGGTGCCGCAGGCGCTTGCCGATCGGCAAGGGCAGAACGTCCAGGATTTGCGGCTGGCGGACGGCAGCCTGCGCCACGCAGTGCTGTTTGACTGGATCGAAGGCGAAATGCCGGGCACCGATGTCGATCCTCGAGCGTTTCAGGATCTTGGCCAAATCACCGCGCGGCTGCATCAACACAGCAAAAGCTGGCAGAAACCGGCGGGTTTCCAGCGCATCATCTGGGATCATCACACCATGGTCAGCCCGCAAAGCCACTGGGGCGACTGGCGGGACGCGCCGGGCTTACCGCGCGCCGATTGCGGCGTGGTTGAGCAGGCGATAGTCCGCATTGGTGAGGAGCTGGCCGGATTTGGCAAAGATCCTAGCCGTTACGGTCTGATCCACGCCGATCTGCGTCTGACCAATTTGCTACAGCACAAAGGCGAAACGCGAGTGATTGACTTCGACGATTGCGGTATGGGCTGGTATCTGCACGATCTTGCGGCAGCCATCAGCTTTGTAGAGCACCATCCTCGTGCAGCGGAATGGATAGAGAACTGGATCAAAGGCTATGAGCAGGTGGCGCATATCAGCGACGCGGAGCTGGCGCTGGTGCCGACGCTGCTTATCCAGCGCCGTATTCAGCTGCTGGCCTGGGTCGGCTCGCACGCGCAAACCGCGATGGCGCTGAGCCTGGGGCCGCAGTGGGCTAATCATTCGGTACGCCTCTGCCATCGCTACCTTGAAACCAGCGAGCTGCCGGTGGGCGCCTAGCCGCCAGCTGGTATAGAAATTGCTGAGTAAGCAGAATGTTTTTTGCAGCGAGGCGATAAACGATGGAAAGTGGAGCGATCAAACGGCCTGAGATGGCGGCGGTGCTGAATGCTGGCTGTAACCATGGCGTGCTGGCCGCCGCTGCCAGCGGCCTCGGTGAATTTATCACGGAAAAAGGCGGCGACGTCGACCGCATTTTCGGCGTCAGCGGCATCGATCCGGAGCAGCTCGCCAGCCCGACGCTGAGCCTGGGGCTGGTTAATTACTGCCGGGTGATGGAGGAGGCGGCGCGCTGCTCGGGGTTTGATAACTTCGGTTTGCACTACGGCAGACAGTTTAAACCGCAGTCATTGGGCCTGATTGGCTATGTCGGGCTTTGCTCCGCCACGCTGGAACAGGCGCTGCACAATGTCGTCAACGCTTTTCCCTGGCATCAGCATGATACCCTGACGCGGCTGACCGACAAAGGCGACTGCTGGCGTCTGGACTACCAGGTGCGCCACGGCGCGATTTTATGCCGCAGGCAGGACGCTGAGCTGACAATGGGCATGTTTATGAATCTGATCCGCCACGTTGCCGGCAGGCACTGGGCGCCAAGAGAAGTGCACTTTGAACATCCTCGCCCCGAGCAGTGGCATGAACACTGCAAAGTCTTTGACGCGCCGGTTTGGTTTGAACAGCCCTGCAATGCCATGATCATTCCTAAAAAAGATCTGGCGCGCGCAATGCCGGAAAGCGATCCGATGCTGCTGCTGGTGATGCAGGACGCGATTCGACGTCTGAACAGCGCGACGCCGCGCCAGACAGTGGTCGATCGGGCGCGTTCGCAGGTGCGTCTGATGCTGATGCAGGGCGAACCGGCGCTGCCCGAGGTGGCGGAAAAAATGGGGATGTCGAGCTGGTCGCTGCAGCGCCGCCTGCGCGAAGAGAACCTGAGCTTCACCGCGCTGGTGGACAAGGTGCGCTGCGAGCTGGCGACCTGGTATTTGCAGCAGCGGCAGCTGCCGGTATCCGAAATGGCGCTGCTGCTGGGTTATTCAGAGGCCAGCGCCTTTTCGCGCGCTTTTCGGCGCTGGTTTGGCGTCAGCCCGCGCCAGTGGCGGCAGGCCAGCTAGTCAGGCTTCAGCTCGATAACCATTGAGGCCGGCAGCGAAGGTGGCGGCGGCGGCAGGTTTTCCGCGCTGCCGATCACGCCCCATGCCTTCAGGCAGAGCTGTTCATCGCCCTGGGTACTCTGTACGCCGTAGCGGCCGTTCTGGCGCCAGGTGACGGTGACGGTACAGGCGCGTCCATGATAGCGATGCGCATTGTAAAAATTGCGCTGGATGCCGTACTGCATCTCGGCAAAATAGCGACAGTTATTCTCCGTGCGGCCGCTACAGGCTTTGTCCGCCCACGCCTGCATCTCCTGCGGCGTGGCCGGTACAGGACGCGGCTCTTCTGGCGGAGAGTGGCAGGCCGTCAGCAGCAGCGCCAGCAGCGTCAGTCCGCTTTTAATCATTCCCGATGGCATTTTTTTCCCATGATTACTAAAGGTTTTCTGATGTAAGCCGATAGTTTAGCCTGTTAGCCTCAGGCTGACAGGTTATTCCGGCGATCCTGGGCCATTTACAGATTATTTCCCTGTCGGGGCCATGCAGTAAAATACCGCTTATTCGTCAATCGCTATTATTTCCTGTGTTTTTCTGCATCATTATTGTATTCTGCCCGCGGACGCTGGATGTGTTTTTTTATTCATGGAAAAGAAAAGAATGAAATATCGTTATAACCTTGTTGCTTTTTCTTTATTAAGCTGCACGCTGCTTAGCGGCTGCGCCACCGAATCCTCCCGAGCTATTGAAGCACCGCAGGTAGCTGCCGCCAGCCAGCCGGTATATCAGGGCGCAAAAAGCCCGATAGCCATTGGCAAATTCGATAACCGCTCTTCTTATATGAACGGTATTTTCTCTGACGGCGTGGATCGCCTGGGCAATCAGTCCAAAACCATTCTTATTACTCATCTGCAACAGACCGGGCGTTTTAACGTGCTGGATCGCGCCAACCTTGATGAGCTGAAAAATGAAGCGGGCTATAAGCACAGTACCCAGTCTATTAAAGGCGCGGATTACGTTATTACCGGCGATATTACCGAATTCGGTCGCAAAGAAGTTGGCGATCAGCAGCTGTGGGGTATTCTGGGCCGTGGTAAAACCCAGGTAGCCTACGCGAAGGTCAACCTCAACGTTGTCGACGTGGCGACCTCAGAAGTGGTCTACTCCGTGCAGGGCGCGGGCGAATACGCACTCTCCAACCGCGAAGTTATCGGTTTTGGCGGCACCGCCAGCTACGACTCCACGCTTAATGGCAAGGTCATGGATCTGGCGGTGCGCGAAGCGGTAAATCATCTGGTCAGCGGTCTGGAATCAGGCGCGTGGCGTCCGGTTAAATAACGGAGAAAAAAATGCAAGTGATAAAATATACCGCAGCGGTCGCCACGGCACTGCTGTTAACCGCCTGCGCGCAGAAAAAAGAAAATATCTATTACTGGGGCGATTACCAGAATTCGCTTTACAGCTTCTATCAAAACGGCAGCGCGCCGGAAAAAGAAATCGACACCCTGAATAAAGTGATTGAGCAGGCGAAAGCTAAAAATAAACCGGTGGCGCCGGGCTTACATGCGCAGCTGGGATTACTTTATGCTAATGCCGGCCAGCCCGATTTAGCTTTTCAGCAATTTACCGCCGAGAAAACGGCTTTTCCTGAATCCGCTTCTTATATGGATTTCCTGATGCGTAATAAGCAGGGAGCAAAATAATGAAAAAGCTTTTCGCCTTTACCGCTCTGCTGGCCGTTATAACGCTGACCGGCTGTGCAAAGAAAACGCCGCATGACTACAGCGCGTTTCGCGCCAGCAAGCCCGCTTCCATTCTGGTATTGCCTGCGGAAAACCATACGACGGATATCGCGGCGGCGCACAGCCTTACTTCGCTGGTCACCCAGCCGCTGGCGGAGTCCGGCTATTACGTTTTCCCGGTGGCGGTGGTTGAGGAAACCTTTAAGCAGAACGGTCTGAATAACGCCACGGATATTCGCAGCGTCTCCACCACTAAGCTGCACGATATTTTTAACGCCGACGCGGCACTGTATATCGATATCAACACCTACGGCACTAAATACCTGATCGTGGACAGCGAAACGCGCGTGACCGCTTCGGCAAAACTGGTGGATTTACGCAGCGGCAAGCAGATCTGGAGCGGGTCGGCGACGGCCTCCGATAATGAGAGTAGCAACAACAATCAGTCCGCGCTGGGGATGCTGATCGCCGCCGCCGTGCACCAGATCGCCAGCAACGTCTCGGATAAAGCCCACGATGTTGCGGCCATTACCAGCGCCCGCCTGCTGACGGCTGGCGACGACGGCGCGCTTCTGCCAGGTCCGCGCGCTAAGCCCGCGAAAATTTGATGATTTTTCGTCTGGCTAAGCAAAACGGGGAAGCCTGATGGTTTACCGTCTGGCTAAGCAAAACGATGAAATTTGATGATTTGCCGTCTGGCTAAGTAAAACGGCGAAATTTGCTGGTTTGCCGTCTGGCTATGTAAAACGGTAAAACCTGATGGTTCACCGTTTGGCCAGGGCAAAACGGCCCGGCCCGCATGAATACGTGCCGGGCCGTTGCTTTTTCAGGGCACAGCGGCGTGAGTCAGTCGCGCCCGACGGCCGCCGCGTTTTTACTGCGGTTGCTGGCGTAGATAAAGAACAGGGCAATGCCGAGACAAACAATGGCACCCAGACGGCTGGCCGAAAACGACACGGCCGCGTTGCCCAGCCAGCCAAAATTATCAATCAGCATACTCATCGCCAGCTGGCCGAAGATCACCGCTACCGTGGCGACCGCCGTGCCGATACGCTGTACCGCCAGCACCATAATCACAATGTAGGGAACGCCGCATAGCGCGCCCAGCAGCTGCCACTTCGGCACGTCAAGCAGGCTGACCGCCTGCCTCGGTTCAAAGAAAAAGATCAGCAGAGCCGTAATCAGCGCGCCGACGGAAAATGTCAAAAAGGCGCAGCGGAACACGCCCACTTTACTGCCCAGCTGGCCGTTGATGGCGGCCTGAATGCTCAGCATCGCGCCGCCAGCCACGGCCAGAATAATCATCAAAATCGTTATCATTGTTTTACCCCCTTGCCACCAGCACCAGCGCGGCGACGATAAATAGCAGTGCGATCAGGCGTTTGCCGTCCGTTTTCCTTTGCGGCGTGCCCAGCAGGCCGAAGTGATCGATAATCAGGCTCTTAAATACCTGCCCGGCAAGAATGCCGATCATGGTCATTGCGACGCCAATGGTCGGCGTGGCAACGGTGAGGATCACCACGTAAATCGGCCCCAGCACGCCGCCCAGCAACTGCCAGCCGGGCTGGGCAAAAAATGACGGGCTGTTACGCGGGCTGAAAAAAAGCATCAGCAAAAAGGTCAGCGCGGCGCCAACGCCGAAAATGCTGAAGGTTGCCCACAGGTCACCGACTTCTCCCCCCAGCGGCCCTAACAGACCGGCCTCTACGGACAGGCCCATGCCGCCAGCAATAACCAGGACAATCAATAAAAGTTGCATAGAAAAATTCCCCCGTTAATCAGGCGCGGAAGGTTAACGCGGTCGGGGGATGAGAGAAATGCTATAGTGCGGTAAACACTTTTGCAGGATATGCATTAATGCCGGGTCTGGAATCGGTCAATCTGCGCGCGATAAAACTTTTTATTGCGGTTTATGATGCGCAAAACTTCTCGGCGGTAGCCAGACGTGAGGGCATCTCCGCCTCTCAGGTGTCGCGCGTGATCCATCAGCTGGAGGATTCGCTGGGTCAGCAGCTTTTTTATCGTAATACCCGCGCGATAGCGCCCACGGAAAGCGGGCGGCTGTTTATCGACTATGCGCGCGGCATAACCGGCAATATGGAGGAGGCGCGCAGAACGCTGCATGAAAGAACGCTGGCGCCTTCCGGTCTGGTACGGATTAACGCGCCGATCTACTTCGGCCAGCGGCACGTCGCCCCCGGCCTTGCGGCATTAGCCGAACGCTATCCGCAGCTGACCATCGAGATGATGCAAACCGATGACTATATCGATCCGCATAAAGAACCGGCTGACGTGATCTTTCGTATCGGCGCGCTGACCGATTCTTCTTTTCACGCCCGCGTATTCGGTACGCAATACTATTATCTGGCCGCTTCGCCTGAGTATGTGCGTAAGCATGGCGCGCTTGCCCATCCCGACGAACTGCATCGCCACCGCTGTCTGGTTTACCGCGGCTCGTCCGGCCCGAACCGCTGGTTTTTCCGCCAGCCTGGCAGGGAGTGGATGCACTATCCCGTGTCGCCGCTGCTGGCGTCAAATCATGCGGAAACGCTGCTGGTCGCCGCGCTGGGGGGCATGGGGCTGCTGCTCTACCCGGACTGGCTGATCGGCGAGAGACTGCAAGCGGGCGAGCTGGTCAGGCTGCTGCCGGATTTTGCTGCCGCTATCACTACCGAGCCGCAGCATATCGCTGCGATTTACCCCCATACGCGGCATCCTCCTCTTAACGTCAGGGCGGTCATCGACCATTTTGTTGAGGCTTTCGGCTCGCCGCTTTACTGGCAGATTTAGCCCGGCACTTCCAGTCGGCTGTAGCCCAGGCCGTTGATTTTGCGCACCTTGATCTGTACCGGGATGCGCTCTTTCATCGCTTCCACATGGCTGATTACGCCAATGGTTTTACCACTGGCGTTCAGCGCATCCAGCGCATCCAGCGCGCCGTCCAGGGTGGCGGCATCCAGCGTGCCGAAGCCTTCGTCCAGAAACAGCGATTCGATCTGCGTTTTATGGCTGACCAGATCCGAGAGCGCCAGCGCCAGCGCCAGGCTCACCAGAAAACTTTCGCCGCCGGAAAGGGTGCGCGTATCGCGCAGCGCGTCTGCCTGCCAGGTATCCACGACCTGCAGCTCAAGCGCCTCCTGCGACTTGCGCTGGAGCAAATAGCGACCGTGCAGGCGGTTTAGCTGGTTGTTCGCCAGCCAGACAAGATGATCCAGCGTCAGGCCCTGGGCGAATTTGCGGAACTTATCGCCTTCCTTTGAGCCGATAAGCTGATTGAGATAGCTCCAGTCTTCCACCTGGCGTGTTTCCTGCTCAATGGTCGCCAGCAGATTTTTTTGCTGTTCGCGGCGGGCCGCGTCGCTGCTGAGCTGCTGCCGCGTCTCGCCCTGCTGACGGGCGTTTTCTTTCAGCTGTTGCGAGAGGCTCTCCACGGCGGCGTGTAGCGCTGAAGGATCTTCCGGCAGATCGTGCGGTTTTTCCGGCAGCGCCGTCAGATTTTTTTCTGCCTGAGCCAGCAGGATCGCCGCCTGCTGGCGTCGCTGCTCGTGCATTTTCTGTAGCGTTTGCAGCTGCCGCAGCCGCTCTTCATCCAGCAACGCCGCCGTAAAGGCCGCCTCGCTGCTGAAGTCGCTGGCTTCCAGCGCCGCGCTAAAGGCCTGCTGCGCCTGTTCCAGCCGCTGCGTCAGCACGGTCAGCTGTTCGTTCAGCGAATTATGCTGTCCGGTCAGGGTATTCAACTGGTTCTGCCGCTGCTGCCACTGCTGCTGTAGCTGCTGGCCGTGCTCAAGGTGCTGCTGCGACAGCGCACGCAGCTGCTGCTGCACTTCGGCCGCCACCTTATTGCCAAACAGCTGTCGCCGCTGGTCGCGCAGGAGGGCCAGCGCCTGTTGACCGGCCTGGCTGCGCTGCTCGCGCTGGATCAGCTGCGCCTGTTCGTGCGCGATCTCTTCCTGCAACGCCTGCTGCTGTGCGGCCAGCGCGGTCAGCTGCGAAGCCGAAGCCGTAAGCGACTGCGCAACAGTGTTCCACTCGTCCCACTCTTTCTGTCGTTCATGCAGCCAGTTTTCGGTTTCCTCCGCCGGCGGCAGCGTCAGATCCAGTCCGGCCAGCGCAGCGCGCAGGCTTTCAAGCTGCTGCTGCGCCTGCTGCTGCTGCTGGGCGAGCGACTGCTCAAGCTCTTCCTGCGTTCTGACAGAAGTAAGCAGTTGCTGACCTGCCAGTTCCTGCTGTTGCTGCATCTCGCTAAGCGCTTTCTGCATTTCCGCCAGCCGATCTTTCTGCTGCTGAAGCTGGCGGGCGCGCTGCTGCAGACCCAGCAGCCGCGTCTGCGTTTCGCTTTCCAGCCGTTCCTGAGCGGTCAGCCAGTCGCTGGTCTGTTGCACGTCGTCCGGCGAAGCGATCAGGCCCAGCGCCTGCGCCGTGGTCTGCCACTGTTCGCGCAGGCGCGCCGCTTCGCTGTCGCTTTCCGTCAGCTCGCGCTGCAGCTTGTCCAGCTGCGCCTGCAGGCTTTTCACCTGTTCGCCTCTGGCCGTGCCGCGATCCTTCAGCCGATCGACTTCCAGCCTTAAGGCGGCAAGACGCTGCTGGTTTTCAGAAAGCTCAAGCGCCTGATAGTCGGCTACGGCGGGATGCTGGCAGGAGCCGCACAGCGGGCAGGGCTGTTCCGGCTCCAGACGGGCGCGATACTGCTCAAGATCGGCAATGCGCTGTTCCAGCTCGCAGCGTTTTTCCAGGTCCTGCAAATGCTGCCGCTTCTCTTTCCAGCCGTTACGCAAGCTTTGCAGATCGCTCTGCGCCTGCTGGAGTTGCTGCTGCAACGCGGCGCGATCGCTCTGCTGGCGCTGGCTTCGCTGCATCAGCGGCGGCCACTGCGAGGCGATCAGCGCCAGGCGTTGCCGCAGCGGTCGCTGCTGCTGTAGCCTGGTCAGCGAGGCCTGGAGCTGCTCTTCGGAACACTGCTGCCGCTGGCTGGTCAACGCCGCTTCGGCTTCTGCGACCTGTTTTTGCTGCGCTTCAAGCTGAGCCTGTTGCGGCTTCGCCTGCTGTTCCGTCTGGACGATCTGCTGCCGTAGCCGGCTGACCGCCTGCTGCTGTTCGTGGATACGCTGGCGCAGCGCGGCCAGCGCCTGTTCGCTTTGCTGCCGCTGTTCGAAGCGCGCGTGCCATAGCGGCAGCGATTCCCCCCAGCGGGCAAAATGGGCGTGCTGCTGCTGCCAATGCTGCTGCTCCTGCTGGCGCGCCGCGCTTTCCTTGTGCTGGCTTTGGGCCTGATGCAGAGCGGCCTGGCGCGCGTTAAGATGAAGTTGGTGATCGCTCACTTCTTTTTCCAGCGCCTGGTTCTGCTGGGCCAGCGTGTCGATACGGTTATCCAGCGGCAGCAGCTGTTCGGCGATCAGCGTCTCCTGCTGCTGCCTGTCGTTTTCGTGCTGCTGCCGGGCCGCCTCCGCCTTTTTCAGCTCGTCGGCCAGCTCGTCCAGTTGTTTTTGAGTCTGCTGGCGCTGCGCATTGATATGCTGCTGCTGCTCGGCGAGCGCGAGCCGATCCTGCTGGTGCTGATTGCGCAGCAGCCACTGAGGGCGCAGCTTTTCCGCCGGTTCGGCCTGTTGCAGCGGGTTCAGCTGCGGCATCGCTTCCTGCCAGGCCGCTTCTACCTCCTGCTGCCCGGCAACGGCCGCTTCTTTTGCCTGTAGCGCCGTCTGGTACTGCTGGTGCCAGTGCAGCAGCTGCTGCCGATGCTGAAGCTGAGAAGTGAGCGCCTGCTCCTCTGCCAGCAGCCGGGCTGACTGTAACCTAAGCTGTTGAACCTGTTCATTATCCAGCAGCGCCATCCCGGCGGCCTGCGCCCGCAGATTCTCCAGCGCGCCACGGGCGTTTTTATGTCGTTCAAAAACGCTGGCGGAAAGGCGGCCGTAGATTTCCGTGCCGGTCAGCTCCTCCAGCAGCTCGGCGCGGCTGTTGGCATCGGCGTTAAGAAAGGCGGCGAACTGTCCCTGCGAGAGCATCATCGACTTGGTGAAACGCTCAAAATCCAGCCCGGTCAGCTCGGTCAGCATCTCCAGCTTGTCTTTTACCTTGTCGGCGACGATTTTATTATTTTCGCAGCGGGCCAGCTCGACGCGCGGCGCCTGAAGATTACCGTCTACGGCGCCGCGCGCGCGGTTCTGGCTCCAGAATGCCCGCCAGGCCACACCTTTTACTTCAAACTCCACCTCGGCCAGGCATTCTGAGGTATCCCGCGTCATCAGGTCGTTCTGCGACTGTGACAGTTTCCCCAGCCGCGACGTTTCGTGATAAAGCGCCAGGCAAATGGCATCCAGCAGCGTGGTTTTGCCCGCGCCGGTTGGGCCGGTAATGGCGAACAGCCCGTTACTGGCGAACGGTTCGGCGGTAAAGTCGATTTTCCATTCGCCTTTCAATGAGTTGAGGTTTTTAAACCTTAGCGTCAGGATCTTCACGATGGCTCCTCCATGTCCGCCAGCGTCTGGCTGAACAGCAGCGTGGCGCGCGCGATGCGCTCCGGCTCTTCTTCTTCAGCGGCCAGGCGGCGCTGAAAGACTTCCTGCACGCTCAGCTCGCTCAGGGTTTCATTGTTCTGTCGGCTGATAATACTGTCGCGCTGCTCGCGGCTGCGGCGCAGCAGCACCACCTCGACCGGCAGGCTTTCCGTCAGTTCCTGGATACGCCGCTGGAGGTCGTTGAGCCAGGTTTGCGTAACGATTTCGATATCCAGCCAGACTTTCTGCCCGGTTTCCGGTGGCTGGATCTCGCGCAGCTGGCGCTCTATCTCTTCCAGCGAGCCTTTAATCATCTGCATGGGCTGAAAAAGCGGCACCGTCAGCGGCACGACCTGCTGTAGCTGGCCGTCGGCGAAATCGACCAGAAACACGCTTTTTTCGCGTCCCAGCTCGTCAAAGCTGAGCGGGATGGGCGAGCCGCTGTAGCGAATATAATCCGTATCGGCGATGCGCTGCGCGCGGTGAATATGGCCCAGCGCGATATAATCCGCAGGCGGAAAGGCCTGGGCGGGAAAAGCGTCCAGCGTGCCGATATAGATATCGCGTACGGCGTCGCTTTTGGTAACGCCCATCGTGGTCAGATGGCCGGTGGCAATAATGGGCAACGGCAGCTCGCCGCGCATTTGCACGGCCGCCGCGTAGCTGCGCTGATAATGGTGGGTAATCGCTTCCAGCAGCGTCTGCTGTTTTTCCCGTCCCGACTGGCCCGCTTTGCTGACGGTAATATCGCGTGGACGTAAAAATGGAATAGCGCAAAGCACCGCGCCAGGCTGGCCGTCCCGCTGGTTCAGCATCAATACCTGATCGGCCGGATCCTCGCTGGCGGCGGCAATGACGCGCGTATTCAGACAGGCCAGCAGCTCGCGCGATTCGTTCAGCATGGCGACGGAGTCGTGATTGCCCGCCAGAATAATCAGCTGGCAGCCGGTCTGATGCAGCCTGACCACAAACCGGTTGTAAAGCTCGCGCGCGTAGCTGGGCGGCGAGCCAGTATCAAACACATCGCCCGCGACGATCACGGCATCGACCTGATGTTGCTCAACCTGTCCGACCAGCCATGTCAGAAAAGCGTCATGCTCCGGCGCCCGGCTTTTGGTGTAAAAAAACTGGCCCAGATGCCAGTCGGCGGTATGAATAAGTCGCATAGCGTCCCTTCAGTGTCAGGTAAGCGAAACGCCGATTATAAACGCCTGGCCAAAAAACCTCAGCTACGCATTTCCATCCTGCTGAAAGTGTTATAAAACTGATGATTGGCAGGCGCTTTTTTCATAAAAGTGTCATAAATCTGACGCATAATGACGCCGCATATCCAGTGACATTCCGTCACAAACGCAGGAGCAATAATGGCTAAGCGCATTCTGGTGGTCGAAGATGAAGCCCCAATCCGTGAGATGTTGTGTTTTGTGCTGGAGCAAAATGACTATCAGCCGATAGAAGCGGAAGATTATGACAGCGCCATTAATCTGTTGATTGAGCCGTGGCCCGATTTGATCCTGCTGGACTGGATGCTGCCCGGCGGCACCGGTATTCAGTTTATCCGCCATCTGAAGCGCGAGGCGATGACCCGCGATATTCCGGTGATGATGCTGACCGCGCGCGGCGAAGAGGAAGATCGCGTGCGCGGGCTGGAAGTGGGCGCGGACGATTATATTATCAAGCCTTTTTCGCCCAAAGAGCTGGTGGCCCGCATCAAAGCGGTGATGCGCCGTATTTCGCCCATGGCGGTGGAAGAGGTAATTGAAATCCAGGGCCTGAGCCTGGATCCCTCCTCGCACCGCGTGATGTCGGCAACGCAGCCGCTGGAGATGGGGCCGACAGAATATAAGCTGCTGCACTTCTTTATGACGCACCCTGAGCGCGTCTACAGCCGCGAGCAGTTGCTTAATAACGTCTGGGGCACTAACGTGTACGTGGAAGATCGTACTGTAGACGTGCATATTCGCCGTCTGCGTAAAGCACTTGAACTGACCGGGCACGATCGTATGGTGCAGACAGTGCGCGGAACGGGTTACCGCTTCTCTGCGCGTTACTGATTGTCCCCACTGGAGTTTTCATCGTGCTGGAACGCCTCTCCTGGAAGAGATTGCTGCTTGAGCTGCTGCTCGCCTGCCTGCCAGCGCTGATTGTCGGTCTGCTGGTCGGCGGGCTGCCGTGGTGGCTGCTGCTGGCCGTACTGGCCGTGCTGGGCTGGCATTTTGCTAACCTGCTTCGTCTTTCCCACTGGCTGTGGATCGATCGCAGCATCACGCCGCCAACCGGACGCGGCAGCTGGGAACCGCTTTTTTACGGCCTTTACCAGATGCAGGCGCGCAACCGTCGCCGTCGCCGGGAGCTGGGCCATCTGATTAAACGCTTTCGCAGCGGCGCGGAATCCTTGCCGGATGCGCTGGTGCTGACCACGGAAGAGGGCACGATTTTCTGGTGCAACGGTCTGGCGCAGCAGCTGCTGGGGCTGCGCTGGCCGGAAGACAACGGCCAAAATATCTTAAACCTGCTGCGCTATCCCGAATTTACCCTTTATCTGCGCCAGCGCGATTTTTCGCGACCGCTGACGCTGGTGCTGAACAGCCATCGTCATCTTGAGTTCCGCGTGATGCCCTATAGCGAAGGCCAGTGGCTGCTGGTGGCGCGGGACGTGACGCAAATGCATCAGCTGGAAGGCGCGCGGCGTAATTTTTTCGCCAACGTCAGCCATGAGCTGCGCACGCCGCTTACCGTACTTCAGGGCTATCTGGAGATGATGAGCGACGCGGTGCTGGAAGGCCCGGCGCGCAATAAGGCGCTGCATACCATGCAGGAACAAACCCGCCGCATGGATGCCCTGGTTAAACAGCTGCTGACGCTGTCGCGGATCGAAGCCGCGCCCGCGCTCGATTTACAGGAAAAAGTCGATGTGCCACTGATGCTACGGCTGCTTCAGCGCGAGGCGGAAACGCTTAGCCAGGGTCGGCACGACATCCACTTTTCCGCCGATCCGCAGCTGCGGGTATTCGGTAACGATGAGCAGCTGCGCAGCGCCATTTCCAATCTTGTCTATAACGCCGTCAACCATACGCCGGACGGTACGCGTATCACCGTCAGCTGGCAAAAGACTTCGCACGGCGCGCAGTTTAAGGTCTGCGATAACGGGCCTGGCATCGCCGCCGAGCATATCCCTCGCCTGACCGAACGTTTTTATCGCGTCGATAAGGCGCGCTCGCGACAGACCGGCGGCAGCGGGCTGGGGCTGGCTATCGTCAAACACGCGCTCAGCCACCACCATGCTCGTCTGGAAATTACCAGCCAGCCAGGTAAAGAAACCTGTTTCTGCTTCTCGCTGCCTGCAAGGTTGATCGTCAACGGCGAACTGGCTCAGAATGCGGTTCACTGAGTTGGCGGATAAAAAAATGAAAAAGTGGTTTTTGGCGCTGCTGCTGCTGTGCGGCACGGCAACTGGCGCGAATGAAGGGATGCTGGCGGGTAACCTCAGCAGCGTGGGGTCGGATACGCTCGGCACGCTGATGGCGCTGTGGGGTGAAAGCTTTAACCGCCATTATCCGGGCGTCAACGTACAGATTCAGGCTGCGGGATCGTCGACGGCGCCTACCGCGCTGGCGGCGGGCGCAGCACAGCTTGGCGCGATGAGTCGCCCTATGCAGGCGGTGGAGCGCCAGCTGTTCGAGAACCGCTACGGCTATGCGCCGCTGGCCGTGCCGGTAGCGATGGACGCGCTGGTGGTGGTGGTCAATCAGGATAATCCGCTACAGGGCATCAACGCTCAGCAGCTCGACGCTATTTTCTCCGTAACCCGCCGCTGTGGCGCGACGTTTACCGTACGCAACTGGGGCGATCTTCAGCTTAAGCAGCGGGAATGGGCGCAGCGGCCTGTGCAGCGCTTTGGCCGCAATTCCGCATCCGGCACCTGGGGATTCTTTCGCCAGCAGGCGCTGTGCAACGGCGATTTTCGTAACGACGTGGGCGAATATCCCGGTTCTGCTGCGGTGATCCAGGCGGTGGCGAGTACGCTGAACGGTATCGGCTACGCGAGCATGGGGGCGCATATGACCGGGGTAAAAACGCTGCCGGTCGCCCTTGACGGCGCTCGCGAGGTTGCGCCTTCGGTAGAGAATATTCGCAGCGGCCGCTATCCCTACGCGCGACCCCTCTATATCTATGTCAACAAAGCGCCGGGCCAGCCGCTGGAGCCGCTGACGAAAGCTTTTTTACGGCAGGCGCTGTCAACGCAGGGCCAGGCGCTGGTTACGCAGGCGGGCTATCTGCCGCTGTCGGACGATCAGCTGAAGAAGGCCAGAGCAATGGTGGAGGAGTAAGCGCCACCAACATGAATTTTTTTCATGGGTAGTGAAATTTCCTCGTTTGCCGCTGAATCTTTCTCATGACATTCTTGCATTCAGCCATTTAGACATCCAGATGTCTTGAGATAACAAGCAGTAACTATTTCACCATGAAATTATGCGCCGCTGCGCAGGCCAGGAGTGACCGATCATGCAAAGAGATTCAGCCCAATACCGCGCCGAAGTTGTAGGAAGTTTTCTGCGTCCTGCCGTTATCAAGCAGGCCCGCGAGCAGTTTCAGGCCGGTGAAATCGACGCCGCCGCCCTGCGCCAGATCGAAGACAAGGCGATCCGCGAGGTTGTGGAGCACCAGCGCGCCAGCGGCCTGAAAGTGGTCACCGACGGCGAGTTCCGCCGCGCGTGGTGGCACTTCGATTTCTTTGACGGCCTGGACGGCGTGGAGCGCTATGAAGCGGAGCAGGGCATTCAGTTCAACGGCGTGCAGACCAAAGCGCGCGGCGTGAAGGTCACCGGCAAGCTGGGCTTCGGCAACCATCCAATGCTGGAAGATTTCCGTTTCCTGAAAAGCATCAGCGGCGATGCCATTCCTAAAATGACTATCCCAAGCCCAAGCGTGCTGCACTTTCGCGGCGGCCGTAAAGTGATTGATGCTAATGTCTATCCTGACCTGAAGGATTACTTTAACGATCTGGCGCTGACTTACCGCGATGCGATTAAAGGCTTTTATGACGCCGGCTGCCGTTATTTGCAGCTGGACGATACCGTCTGGGCTTACCTGTGTTCGGAAGACCAAAAGCAGCAAATCCGCGAGCGCGGCGACGATCCACATGAGCTGGCGAACATCTATGCTCAGGTGCTGAATAAGGCGCTGGAAGGCAAGCCTGACGATATGATCGTGGGCCTGCATGTTTGCCGCGGCAACTTCCGCTCGACCTGGATTTCCGAAGGCGGCTATGAGCCGGTCGCGGAAATTCTGTTCGGCACCGTGAATATTGACGCCTTTTTCCTGGAGTACGACAACGAGCGTTCCGGCGGGTTTGAGCCGCTGCGCTTTATCAAACCGGGCAAACAGCAGGTGGTGCTGGGGCTGGTAACGACCAAAACCGGCGAGCTGGAAGATTCGGAAACGGTGAAGAAGCGCATCGCGGAAGCGGCACAGTTTGTCAGTCTGGATCAGATCTGCCTTAGTCCGCAGTGCGGTTTCGCCTCGACGGAAGAGGGCAACAGCCTGACCGAAGCGCAGCAGTGGGCCAAGCTGCGCCTGGTAGTGGATATCGCTAAACAGGTCTGGTAGGCCGGGCAAAAGATGCAAAAGGCGCGTTTATACGCGCCTTTTGTGCATCCACTGGCTAAATAGTGCAGAAAATAACGCCGTGAAGTTCAAAAAAAATACAAATCATGTAAGGCATCTCGCCTGTAATCTGAAGTGATTATCTGGCTTAAGCAATTTCTACGCTATATCACTCTGCTTTCTCGATCCCGTATTGCCTTTCTCCGCTATAAACGTTTTACTTACCGCCGTTTTATTTATATCCCTGTATAAAAGATCATAAACAGCATATTCGCACCGATAACACCGTTCAACGAGGCGGATCGGCGGCTGAAGACGCACAGGGAAACAGAACCGACATCGCGATTTCACTCAACATCAGTACGGGCCTTATGACAAATCGTTTAACCTCCAAAGACATCCTCGCGCTGGGCTTTATGACATTTGCCCTGTTTGTGGGTGCCGGTAACATTATTTTCCCGCCGATGGTGGGTATTCAGTCCGGGGAACACGTCTGGATCGCCGCGCTTGGCTTTTTGCTGACCGCCGTCGGCCTGCCGGTTATCACCGTTATCGCGCTGGCGCGCGTGGGCGGCGGCATCGATGCGCTCAGCTCGCCGATTGGCAAAGCGGCGGGCATCGTGTTGGCTACCGTCTGCTATCTGGCCGTCGGCCCGCTGTTCGCCACGCCACGCACCGCGACCGTCTCTTTTGAAGTGGGTATTGCGCCGATGACCGGCGACAGCCCGCTGCCACTGTTTATTTACAGCCTGGTCTATTTCGCGCTGGTCATTGGCATCTCCCTTTACCCGGGCAAGCTGCTGGACACCGTCGGGCATATCCTGGCGCCGCTGAAGATTGTGGCGCTGGCCGTACTGGGCATCGCCGCGCTGATCTGGCCTGCGGGCGGCCTGGCGCCGGCTACCGAGGCTTATCAGCATGGCGCTTTCTCCAGCGGCTTTATTAACGGCTACCTGACGATGGATACGCTGGGCGCCCTGGTGTTTGGCATTGTTATCGTGAACGCGGCGCGCTCTCGCGGCGTTAGCGAAGCCGGTCTGCTGACGCGCTATACCGTTATTGCGGGCCTGATCGCCGGCGTTGGCTTGACGCTGGTTTACCTTGCTCTGTTTAAACTGGGTTCTGACAGCGCCTCTATTGTCGATCAGAACGCCAACGGCGCTGCTATTCTGCACGCCTATGTGCAGCATACCTTCGGCGATCTGGGCAGCCTGTTCCTGGCAGCGTTGATTTTTGTCGCCTGTATGGTGACGGCAGTTGGTCTGACCTGCGCCTGCGCCGAGTTCTTCCAGCAGTATCTGCCGCTGACCTATCGCCAGCTGGTGTTTATTCTGGGCCTGTTCTCAATGCTGGTGTCCAACCTGGGGCTGAGCCAGCTGATCCAGTTCTCTATACCCGTGCTGACGGCTATCTATCCGCCTTGCATCGTGCTGATTGTGCTGAGCTTTACGCTGCGCTGGTGGAATAAGAGTACGCGTATTATCGCGCCGACCATGCTGGTGAGCCTGATTTTCGGCGTTATCGACGCTATTAAAACCACCGGTTTTAAGGATACGCTGCCTGCATTTACGGCCAACCTGCCGCTGGCCGAGCAGGGTCTGGCCTGGCTGCCGCCTTCGCTGGTGATACTGGTCGTCGTGGCCATCTGCGATCGCGTTATGGGACGCGCGCAGGTGAATGCGCACCAGCAGTAAAAGTGTGATACCTTCTCCTGCCCGATCTCCGGCAGGAGAAGTTGACAGAGTTCAGGCAGAATGAAAGATGAAAAATAATACGCTCAAGAAGGGACTGAGTACCCGCCACATCCGCTTTATGGCGCTCGGTTCGGCCATCGGCACGGGTCTGTTTTATGGTTCGGCTGACGCAATGAAAATGGCCGGGCCAAGCGTGATCCTCGCCTATATCATCGGCGGTGCTATCGCCTATATCATCATGCGTGCGCTGGGCGAAATGTCGGTGAACAACCCGCAGGCCAGCTCGTTTTCGCGCTACGCTCAGGATTATCTTGGCCCGCTGGCGGGTTATATCACCGGCTGGACCTACTGCTTTGAAATTCTGATTGTCGCCATTGCCGACGTAACCGCTTTCGGCATCTATATGGGGGTCTGGTTCCCCGACGTGCCGCACTGGGTATGGGTGCTGAGCGTGGTGCTGATTATCGGTGCGATTAATCTGGCCACGGTAAGAGTTTTCGGCGAGGTGGAATTCTGGCTGTCGCTGTTTAAGGTCGCCACTATCATTATTATGATCGTAGCGGGCATCGGTATTATTTTCTGGGGGATCGGCAACGGCGGCCAGCCTACCGGCATCAGCAATTTATGGACTAACGGCGGCTTCTTTGCGCACGGCGTTATCGGCATGGTGCTGTCGCTACAAATCGTGATGTTCGCCTACGGCGGCATTGAGATTATCGGTATCACCGCTGGCGAAGCGAAAGATCCCGCCACGTCGATCCCACGGGCGATTAACACGGTGCCGCTGCGTATCCTGGTGTTTTATGTCGGCACGCTGTTTGTGATTATGTCCATCTATCCCTGGAACCAGGTTGGCACTAACGGCAGCCCGTTCGTGCTTACTTTCCAGCATATGGGCATAGCCGCTGCGGCAGCCATTCTGAACTTTGTAGTGATTACGGCCTCGCTTTCGGCGATTAACAGCGACGTTTTCGGCGTGGGGCGGATGTTGCACGGTATGGCGGAGCAGGGCCATGCGCCTAAAATGTTCGCCACCGTTTCGCGTCGCGGTATTCCGTGGATCACCGTGCTGGTGATGATGTTAGCGATGCTGATTGCGGTATACCTGAACTATCTGATGCCGGAAAAAGTCTTCCTGGTGATCGCCTCGCTGGCGACGTTTGCCACCGTCTGGGTATGGATTATGATCCTGTTTGCCCAGATTGGCTTCCGCCGCACGCTGACGCCCGCGCAGGCGAAAGAGCTGAAGTTCGCCATGCCCGGTGGGATATTCACGGCCATCGTCGGTATTCTGTTCCTGTTCTTTATCATCGGCCTGATTGGCTACTTCCCGGATACCCGCGTATCGCTTTACGTCGGTATTGGCTGGATAGCCCTGCTGCTGGTCAGCTGGACGCTGGTGAAGAAGAGAATCAAGGCGTAGGCCGGAAAGCAAACGGCATTTCGGCCTGTCGCCCTGAAAAAGCCTGAGTCCGGCAGTACGTCCGGCTCAGGTTTTTTTATGCGTCACACTCAGGGCGACGATGGCAAACAGCCGGTAAAAAAAATTTTATTTGTAACGCTTGAAACAGGTTCAGCCGACCCTATTTTACTTACGAGCAGGCGGCGAACCTGCCCGAAATGAGCTTTTGAATAGAGACTGTATTCAGGAGGTTATGATGATGACCGTACGCAACTTCTCCCTGATCCCTTCTTTAAGCGACGCGCTGTTTTCAGACCGTTTCAACCGTATGGATCGGCTGTTCAGCCAGCTGACCGGCGACACGCCCGTAGCCGCTACGCCCGCCTATGATATTCGTCGCGTAGATAAAGATCGCTATGCGCTTGCGGTGAGCGTACCCGGCTGGAAAGAGAGCGAGCTGTCTATTGAAACGGTAGGCGGACAGCTAACCATTTCCGGTAAGAGGGAAGAGCAGAAAGAAACGGAAAGCGCAGAAAATGGCTGGCTGCATCGTGGCATCAGCCGTGCCGACTTCCGTCTTAGCTACACGGTGCCGGAGCATGTAAAAGTCACCGGCGCGAAACTGCAGGACGGCATTCTTGCTGTGGATTTGTATCAGGAAATCCCTGAAAGCGAAAAACCACGCCGCATCCCTATCACGCACAGCCAGCAGGCGATTGAAAACCAGCAGGCTATTGAGCATCAGTCTGCGTAAAAGCTTCGTGGCATAATAAAGACCGCTATCTTT
This sequence comes from Erwinia sp. 198, assembly GCF_003937915.1. Lineage (GTDB taxonomy): Bacteria > Pseudomonadota > Gammaproteobacteria > Enterobacterales > Enterobacteriaceae > Erwinia > Erwinia aeris. Next base: position 60,327 of record NZ_RHUM01000004.1, read on the forward strand.
TGGTAGCGGTCTTTTTTAATGGAGCAGGCGGAAAGCTATTACGAACGGAAAAAAAATTCCGGAAGAAAAAATCCTCCGGCATTTGTTGAAAGCGCTGTTTATACAATGGCGAAAATAGCAGATTTTAAAAGCTATAGCCCAGGCCAATATTAAAACCATTGATAGAGTGGTTTTTATTTCCAGCGTCCAGGCGAGAGCCTTCATAACCAATATCAATGGCCAGGTACTCTACCGGGTTGATTTGCAAGCCGATGCCGTACATCAGAGAGGCTTTGTTTTGATTGCCGGACTCTTCTCCCTTGTTAATATACCCTCTGTCACCCTCATAATTATTCCAGTTTGAGCGGTGATCCAGCTTGTTATAATTTACACCTAATAATCCATAGGCGCTGATATACTCATTGAACCGATATGTCGGTCCAGCTGCGGAAGAATAATATTTTAAATCGATATAGTTATTTATTATATCCCGGTATGCCATAGAAGTACTGTTTTCTTTACCGCTCATATAAGTAAAGGAGCCGATAATACCAAACGGTGAATTCCACTCGTAACGGTATTTCATATTAACCCCTCTGATATTTTTAAAATCCTGCACTTTGCTTTGTGAGTAACCGATGCTGAAGGTCTGTTGATCGGCATTCGCGGTCGCGCTGAAACCCAGAGTTGCAAAAACAATGCTGACAAGAGCCAGGTTTTTCATAAATCATCCTTAATTTAAAATTGACGTTGTGTTACGTATTCAGCTAAATGGTGTGCGTACTATAAGATTGAATATGTCTGTAATTCTGCTGAATCAGCCGCATAATAACGTGATGGTATCATTTTTAGGGATGGTGAGGTTTAAATTGTGATCCAGGTATTATTTTTTATCCCATTGATTTTTTCATGAAATTTTGAAGCGGCTATCTGAAATTTTTACTGCTCTGTCTGGCTGGTTTAACAGGATAGATTATATAAATTAACGTAATTAACATGGGTTGTTATTATTTTAATTTTTTATTAATTATCTGATATCGATTACCCTGCTATCAAAAATCAAAAATCAAAAATCAAAAATCAAAAATCAAAAATCAAAAATCAAAAATCAAAAATCAAAAATCAAAAATCAAAAATCACAAATCACAAATCACAAATCACAAATCACAAATCACAAATCACAAATCACAGATTACAGATTGCTAAACACATACTTTAAAGCTGATTGCGTAAAACCTGATTTATATAAAGTTTTATACGGGCCTGTATCGTTTGATGCCGTATAAGAAAAGAAAGCGTAACAGTATGTTATTTATAACTTCGGTGCGGCAGTCGGCCTGAAATTTATTCTATGCTTTGTGGCACGGAATGCTGATAATCCCTGCCGATTGTAGTTTACCTGTCATTCTGAAAGGGTAGGGGAGAACAATTCATTTTTCCGAGTCTCCTCGCATTTTAATATTGTCTTTTCAGTGAGTTTGCATGGGGGAGGTTGTATATTTAAACAGGTAAAAGCAAGAAGAGTAAAAGTGGATAGATGATTTTTAGCGCGGCGATATTGGGAGGCAACCCTTTACCGCCGCTGACCACAACTAACTGTTAGGGAGTTAATTATGGCTGAGACACATCATAAGCCAGAGAGAGCCACACACACAACCCGCTGTTATACCGTGGGTTATGTCAGTGATGCGAAGTACAAGCCCGTTCCGGCGGCTACTCTGAAGGGCCACTGGCTGAAGGAGATAGGGTTTGATACTGGGACGGCGCTGGAGGTGAAAGTTTTACCAGGCTACCGGCTGCCGTAAGAGAGGCTGACGCCGACGGTCGCATTGTTGGCCGGATCGTCACCTTTTGCCGCGTCCAGCCGTGCTGCCTGGGTCGCGCTCACGCCGCTAAGCGCCGCCTTCATGCCCTGTAGCCCCGCCACCGTCGCTCTCTTCTTTTACCTGCCGCGCCGTGGTCACCGCCGTGCCCGCCGTGCCGGAAAGCGCCAGCTTGAGTTCGCCGCTGTTAAGATCCTGCTGCGGAGCCAGCACACGAGTCGTGATATAACCGTGATCGATCAGGCGGTTTTGCAGCGCGCTCATCAGCAGATTAATGCCTTTCCCGCCCAGACAGTGACCAACAGCCTGACCGGCGATCCGCTGCAAAGGCAGCCAGTGCGGTAGCGCGCCTGCTCCCGTCAGAACAACCCGGCTCAGTGGGAAACAGGGCTTTTCCTGGGGAAAGACCAGCCCACTGAAACCTGAGGCCGGTGGCGTAAGGCGCATGTCCGGCACCGTGGGCCGCAACTGCTGCTCCAGGGCATTTTGCCGCTGCAAAATCAGCGGTTCGTTAGCGGGCGTTACGGCAAGTGTTTTTAACGGCAATATAGCGGTTATGAAAATGAAGCTGTAAAGGCAAAGCGGGGCGAAACGATGGCTGAAAACCAACATTGACGAATCCTTGTCAAATAATTAGTTAATTAATAAAGAATTTTTCAGCGTAACGATCGAGGGTCGATCGGGCAGCGTAACTCTATCGCCTTATGATAAGTAGGGTTTTTCTGGTTTACAATCAGAAATATTGTCTGGTCAGGAAGGTGAGGGGCCGAAGCCGATCCTGCTGTCGGCCACAACTAAGGAAGCAGCGCTTCAGAGAAAGGCGATCGGCCCCTCCCTTACAAAGGGGCGATATGTTTTTCTATCCGTTGCATAGCGGCCTGCCAGGGGCACAGCGTGCCTACGCTCGTTTGCCTGCATCCCGAAAACGTCAGCTCGCTCAGCAGCAGAGGGTGCTGCTTATCAAGCGGCGTAAGCTCGCGCAGCTGGGCAAGGCTTTGCGCCTGAAAATAGATGCGAATAAAACGCTCGTCCTTATGCCGCCACCGCTCGAACACCAGACTGCCGCCGGGCGGAATATTGCCGTGCGGATAATCGGCCTGCTGCCAGCGGAAATCCAACAGGGTACGCAGCCAGGCAATATTGATATCATGAGCGACATAGAGCAGCCAGCGCACGTCCGGCGGCGCGTCGGTTGCTCTCTCTCCGGTCACGCCAGCGCGCAGCGCGCCGGCAATCTGGTTCATCAGCCCTGAAGTGCCACGGCTGGCCAGCGTGGGCAAATCGTTGGTGTAATCATACTTAGCGCTCAGCAGCGGCAGCAGCGCGGCCAGTTCCGCCTGATTATTAACCTTGCCGAAGGCCACTTCGCCGGGCGGCTGGTTTTCGCTCCATTCCAGCCGCAGCGTTTCCGCCATTGCAGCCAGCGTATCCAGCCCCTGAATGCCGACCGTGCCGTTCGACCAGGTGGCAAGCTGCCAGGGCTGGCTGAAAACAGGGCAGGGACGATCGGGCTGACAGACGGCTTTTTTTAACGCGTCGATTTGCGGTTGCAGCCGCCGCTGCGCGTCTGCCAGGCTGCCGCCCATCGCGCGTAGCGCTTCCTGACGGTGCGTCGCGGCCTGCTCCGGGCTAACTTTCTCGTTGGGAAGCTGAAACAGCGAGGCAGCCATGACATGCGTCTTAATGCCGCAGCCCGGAAAAGCCGCCTCGGCTAATGCCTGCGCGGTTGCCTGGGTACGCTGCATCGGACTGGCTATCAGATGAAAATCCCGTTCCCCCGGGCAGCCTTTGTCCAGCAGGCCTGCTTCACGATAGTAACTGCTCTCGTAACGTCCTTTCAGCCAGGCGGCCGTATAGCCGTGACCGGTCAGGTTACCGTCTGCGGTCAACCAGTCGGGCCAGCGCCTGGCCGAACCGTTTTCGATAGCTCGTCGGTTATCCGGTGAAGGCGGGCGAACGCCGTGTCGGCTGACCTCCACCACCTTTTCCAGCACGTAGTCCGCCTGTACGGGCTGGCTAAAAAAAGCAGTGAGGCCAGCAAAAAGCACGGCCGCGGGTGAGAGCAAAAACTTGTACATCCATACATCCTTAAGGATTTGTGCTGCGAAAAGCATCCTGGTGAATATTCAATCTGTAGAGAGCGAAAAACGCAACTTCACCTGCTAGAACACCTGAATATCCCTCTCAAAAAACATGCTGGCAGAGTATTACACTGTGGGTCGCACTTTTTGCTACAAAAAAATGGCTTGTACAACTTCAAAATAGCTGTACACATTTGCCGAAACTGGTTAACTTAAGCGCAGAGTTATTTAAACACGTTTTAACCTACCAACTGAAGGGGGCTGTATGCGTCAGGATGGATCTAACCCGAAAACTGCAGGTGATATCAGTCGCTACTTCAGTGAAGCGATGATGCCCTCTCAACAGGAAACGTTGGGGCAGATTGTGGTGGAGATTCTGCGTTCAGGTAAAAATATTAACCGCAAGGCGATCTGTTCTAAGCTACTGAGGCGGCTTGAACTGGCCTCCGATGCTGGACAGGAAAAGCATTATCACGAGCTGATAGGCATGTTGTTTGGCCGTGAGGACTGAGTTTCAAAGCCTGGATGATGATTACCAGACGTCCTAACTTTTCTGCTCGGCCCGGCCTGCTTTCCCGCCTGGCCCTTTGATCGGCGGTGGTTGGCAAACCTGCTGCCTCCCAGGGTTACTTCCGGGAACTGTGGCTATTTATGTGCCCACATCACTGATACAGAGAAGCTGGTATGTACAGAAACGACGATGAAAAACTGATTGATATAGTGCTGGGTGAGGCCGTACTGGTGCTGTTAAAAACCGATGCTACCATCAATAATGCCGCGCTGATCCGTCAGCTGCAGGCGATGGCCGCCGTGGAAAAAAGCGCCGCCAGGCACCGTGCCTGCAAACAGGCTATTACCGATGTCAGAAATAATATAAAGACGGGTAACAATCGCTATACGCACGAAATTCGCGACGTGGATAACGTCACGCATCTTTTTACCAGCGAAGGCCCGCCAGACGGCACTAAAAAACATTGAGTCAATTCAGGTGGGGACATCCCGCCCTTTATAAAGGCGAATACTATGCAGCAGCACTCTTCAGAGCCGGGCATCCTTGAACATTTTCAGGGAGAAGGTGATTTACTGGCTCAGGAAACCAAAGTTATCGGCGCCGTGATCAGAGAAATTGCGGCAGCCGGTGGCTACGTAACAAACAAAGCGATTATCCTGAAGCTGATTGAAAAGCTGGAAAACACCTCTGATGTCGTCCAGCTGGATATCTTCCGCCAGGCGCTGGAAGTAGTGGTGGCCCGCACGCCTGACGACGCATAGCCTTTACCAACATCCCAGGCGGCCTGTGCCGGTCGGCATAAGGCAATAGCCGAAGCCTGCTGCCTGGGACTGTTGAAAAAAGGGTTTGTACAGGGACTATAAGGGTTAATGGAAGCGGTCGAGTATCGATCGGAAAGCGCGCTGAATAGCGGCCTTCATGTTTTCGTCTGTAGTTTGTGCGCTGTGGATCTGAAGTCTAATCAGGATGTTATGTCTTCCTACCGGTTCGCCGCTTTCCAGCAGCTCTGCTACGGCTCTGCCGATGAGGGCACAGATTTCTGAAGAATACGCCTGCTCGTTTTTGGGCACTCTTTTCCCTCTTTGAACTGTACCTGTAAACAGACTATCACAGCCCGCCGCAGTGGGTATACTTCTGCTGTATATTTAACCTGGTGCGCCCGCATCAAAAGCTTACGCCGCCTGAATTGCCCGCATAAAAAAAGCTCGCCGAGGCGAGCTTTATTCCGCAGTCTGCAAATGATATTACAGCTTGCCAGCGTTCTCAGACAGGTATTTCGCTACGCCGTCCGGAGAAGCGCCCATGCCTTCTTTGCCTTTTTCCCACTGAGCCGGGCACACTTCGCCATGTTCTTCGTGGAACTGCAGCGCGTCAACCATACGCAGCATTTCATCAACGTTACGGCCCAGCGGCAGATCGTTAACAACCTGGTGGCGAACCACACCGGCTTTGTCGATCAGGAAAGAGCCGCGCAGCGCAACGCCGGCATCCGGATGCTCGATGCCGTAGGCTTTCTGGATTTCACGTTTGATATCCGCAACCATCGCGTATTTTACTTCGCCGATGCCGCCTTTATCGATTGGGGTCTTACGCCATGCGTTGTGAACGAACTCGGAGTCGAAAGAGACGCCGACCACTTCCACACCGCGCTTCTGGAATTCTTCGTAACGCTTGTCGAAAGCGATCAGCTCAGAAGGGCAAACAAAAGTGAAGTCCATTGGCCAAAAGAACACAACGGTGGCTTTACCAGCGGTGTGTTTTTTAAAGTTAAAGTTTTCTACGATTTCACCGTTGCCCAGCACGGCTGCGGCGGTGAAATCAGGGGCCTGACGAGTTACGAGAACCATAGTCACTCCTGTAAGGATAAATTAAGGGAAACGGCCGCCAGTATGGGGCGCGATAGCATTGTAAACCAGCGATAAAAGCCGATTTCTGTGATAGGGCTTACCTATCAAAAAGCTTTTTTATTCAACGTGTTCGCCAACAATAACCTTTTGCAACAAAAGGGCAAGCGGCAATTGTGGCTACAGTGACTGCTGACGGGCTTTAACCATCATCTGCGGATAAAACTGCCGGAAAACAACGTCGAGCTGTTGATAATTATCAACAAAGTCCTGATAGCAATCTGCCAGCGCGGCCAGGCGAGGACGGCGGCTGGCCATCCCACTCAGCACGTCCTGCAAATAGGACGCTTCCGCATACTTTTCCATCCAGCGATCCGCCCACAGATAGCGGTTCAGATTCTGGAAACGCTCCGGCGTGGTGGCCAGGTGCGGGCCGATTTCCGCCCGCGCCTGACGTAAAAAATCCGGTAAAGCCGTTTCCGGCACGATCTCATCCCAATGACGGGATAAAAAGTGATCCCAGATGACGTCCAGCGCGATAGACGATACGCGATAGGTTTCGGGGCGGAAAAAACCGCGTGCGATCCGGACTTCCGGTAAGGCGTCGGTCATGACGTCAACGCGTCGGTGCAGCAGAATGCCGGCGGCAACGTTATCAGGCCAGACGTCACGCGGATTGCCGCGCACGAAGTCAGCCATCAGGTTGCCGAGCAGGGAACTGTTGGCCAGCCGGGCCAGATGAAGGTGAGCAAGAAAGTTCATCGCGGCAGTATATCGGCTTCTGCCGTGTCGGGATACTGCTGATAGCGGCGCGCGGAGCGCATCGACGCCCGTTGGCGGACGGTTTAACCGATAGATGCGGCGAATGGTTCAGAATTGGCGGGTTTTCAGCTAGAATGTGCGCCCTGATTTCCCTGACTGTGAATGACCATGCGCGTTGCCGATTTTTCTTTTGAGTTGCCCGAATCTTTGATTGCCCACTATCCGCAGGCCCAGCGCAGCGGATGCCGTCTGCTGTGCCTTAACGGCCCGGACGGCGCGCTGACCCACGGGGTGTTCACCGATTTACTGGATTTGCTCAATCCGGGCGACCTGCTGGTTTTTAACAATACGCGCGTGATCCCGGCGCGTATTTTCGGCCGTAAAGCCAGCGGCGGCAAAATCGAAGTACTGGTTGAACGGATGCTGGACGAGCACCGCGTGCTGGCCCATATTCGCGCCTCTAAAGCGCCGAAAGCGGGCGCCGAGCTGCTGCTTGGCGACGACGAAAGCGTCAAAGCGACGATGGTTGCCCGTCACGACGCGCTCTTTGAGCTGCATTTCGACGACGAGCGCGCCGTGCTGGATATTCTGGACGCCGTCGGCCATATGCCGCTGCCGCCTTATATCGACCGTCCTGACGAAGATGCGGATCGCGAGCTTTACCAGACTGTTTACAGCGAACGTCCCGGCGCGGTGGCTGCGCCTACTGCTGGCCTGCATTTTGACGAACCTATGCTGGAAGCGCTGCGGGCGAAGGGGATTGAAACCGCTTTCGTTACGCTGCACGTCGGCGCGGGCACGTTCCAGCCGGTACGCGTGGACAGCATCGAAGATCATATTATGCACGCCGAGTATGCCGAGGTTCCGCAGGAAGTGGTGGATGCGGTACTGGCCTGTAAAGCGCGCGGCAACCGTGTCGTCGCCGTAGGTACAACTTCCGTCCGCTCGCTGGAGAGCGCGGCGGCGGCGGCCAAAGACGCGCTGATTGCGCCGTTTTTTGACGACACCAAAATTTTTATTTATCCCGGCTATGCGTATCAGGTTATTGATGCGCTGGTCACCAATTTCCATCTGCCGGAATCGACGCTGATTATGCTGGTTTCCGCTTTCGCGGGCTACCGTCACACCATGCACGCTTACGAGCAGGCGGTGGCGGAGAAGTATCGCTTCTTCAGCTATGGCGACGCGATGTTTATCACCCGCAATCCGCAGGCGATAAACGAGCAGGTCGGTAAATAATGCCATAACCGGCTTTGTCCGGTTGCGACGCCTGCGCCCGACCGGGGCGCAGGTCAACTCTTAAGCATCAGACTGTTTCTCTGATGGAGGCAACGTGAAGTTTGAATTAGATACTACTGATGGGCGCGCGCGCCGTGGCCGTCTGGTTTTCGATCGCGGCGTGGTGGAAACCCCGGCCTTTATGCCTGTGGGCACCTACGGCACCGTAAAAGGCATGACGCCGGAAGAAGTGCAGGATACCGGCGCGCAGATTATTCTCGGCAACACTTTCCACCTGTGGCTGCGTCCCGGCCAGGAGATCATGAAGCTGCATGGCGATCTGCACGACTTTATGCAGTGGAAAGGGCCAATCCTGACCGATTCCGGCGGTTTCCAGGTGTTCAGCCTGGGCGACATTCGTAAAATCACCGAAGCGGGCGTGCATTTCCGCAACCCGATTAACGGCGATAAGATCTTCCTCGATCCTGAAAAATCGATGGAGATCCAGTACGATCTCGGTTCCGATATCGTGATGATTTTCGACGAATGCACGCCTTATCCTGCCGACTGGGATTACGCCAAACGCTCAATGGAGATGTCGCTGCGTTGGGCGCAGCGCAGCCGCGACCGCTTTGATTCGCTTGAAAATAAAAACGCGCTGTTCGGGATTATTCAGGGCGGCGTTTACGAAGATTTACGAGATGTCTCCGTAAAAGGACTGGTAGAGATCGGCTTTGATGGTTACGCTGTGGGCGGCCTGGCGGTCGGCGAGCCGAAAGAGGACATGCACCGTATTCTGGAGCACGTCTGTCCGCAGATCCCTGAGGACAAACCGCGCTATCTGATGGGCGTCGGCAAACCGGAAGATCTGGTTGAAGGCGTACGTCGCGGTATCGATATGTTTGACTGCGTGATGCCTACCCGCAACGCCCGTAACGGCCACCTGTTCGTTACTGACGGCGTGGTGAAAATCCGTAACGCGAAATATAAAGATGATACGGCTCCGCTGGATGCAGAGTGCGATTGCTACACCTGTCGCAACTATAGCCGCGCCTATTTGTATCATCTGGACCGTTGTAACGAAATACTGGGTGCGCGTCTTAACACTATTCATAACCTGCGCTACTACCAGCGCCTGATGGCTGGTTTACGCAAGGCTATTGAAGAGGGTAAATTAGAGCACTTTGTTACCGAATTTTATGCGCGGACGGGCAAAGCGGTTCCGCCGTTAAACGTCTGATAATTAATCAATGAGGGAAAATTAATGAGCTTGTTCATTTCTGATGCAGTGGCTGCTGCGGGTGCGCCAGCACAGGGAAGCCCGTATTCGCTGGTCATCATGCTGGTGGTTTTTGGTCTGATCTTCTATTTCATGATCCTGCGCCCACAGCAGAAACGTAGCAAAGAGCATAAAAAACTGATGGATTCCATCAGCAAGGGTGACGAAGTGCTGACCACCGGCGGCCTGGTCGGACGCGTAACCAAAGTGGCGGATACCGGCTATGTAGCTATCGCGCTGAACGAGACGACGGAAGTTGTGGTCAAACGTGATTTCGTGGCTGCCGTTCTGCCGAAAGGTACGATGAAGGCGCTGTAATTTTTTGTTTTCCCTAAGGGAACTGCCGTGTTAAACCGTTATCCTTTGTGGAAGTACATCATGCTGATCGTCGTGCTTATCGTCGGTCTGCTCTATGCGCTTCCCAACCTGTATGGTGAGGATCCGGCTGTTCAGATCACCGGCGCGCGCGGAAGCGCCGCCAGTGAACAGACGCTGAATCAGATCCAGAATGCTTTAAAAGAAGAGAATATCCAGAGCAAATCCATTGCGCTGGAAAACGGCGCTATCATGGCGCGCTTCGCTAACGGCGACGTGCAGCTGCGCGCTCGTGACGCCATCATCAAAACGCTGGGCGAAGACTACGTGGTCGCGCTCAACCTTGCTCCGGCCACGCCAGGCTGGCTGAGTATGCTGGCCGCAGAACCGATGAAGCTCGGTCTCGATCTGCGCGGCGGGGTACACTTCCTGATGGAAGTCGATATGGACACCGCCCTGGGCAAGCTCCAGGAGCAGAATATCGATAACCTCAGAAGCGATCTGCGCGACAAAAATATTCCCTACACCAACGTGCGTAAAACCGATAACTATGGTCTGGAAATTCGTTTCCGTGACGCACAGGCGCGTGACGACGCCGTCAGCTATCTGACCGGCCGCCATCGCGATCTGGTGATCAACGCCAGCGGCAGCAATCTGCTGCGTGCGGTAATGTCGGATGACCGCCTGCGTGAAGCGCGCGAATATGCGGTTCAGCAGAACATCACTATCCTGCGTAACCGCGTGAACCAGCTTGGCGTTGCCGAACCGCTGGTGCAGCGTCAGGGCGCTGACCGCATTGTGGTCGAGCTGCCGGGTATTCAGGACACCGCACGTGCTAAAGAGATCCTGGGCGCGACCGCCACGCTGGAATTCCGTCTGGTTAACACTTCCGTCGATCCAACTGCTGCCGCCAACGGCCGCGTACCGGGCGATTCCGAAGTGAAAAATACCCGCGACGGCCAGCCGGTAACGCTGTACAAGCGCGTGATCCTGACCGGTGACCATATCACTGACTCGACGTCGAGCATGGATGAGTACAACCAGGCACAGGTCAATATCTCGCTGGACAGCGCGGGTGGCAACATCATGTCCAACTTCACCAAGGATAATATCGGTAAGCCGATGGCGACGCTGTTTGTGGAATACAAAGACAGCGGTAAAAAAGACGCCAACGGCCGCGCTATCCTGGCGAAGCAGGAAGAAGTGATTAACGTTGCGAATATTCAGTCCCGACTGGGCAACAGCTTCCGCATCACCGGCATCAGCAATCCAAACGAAGCGCGTCAGCTGTCGCTGCTGCTGCGTGCGGGCGCGCTGATTGCACCAATCCAGATTGTGGAAGAACGCACCATTGGTCCAACCATGGGCGCGCAAAACATTACTCAGGGTCTGGAAGCCTGCCTGTGGGGCCTGATCGCCTCTATCGTGTTTATGGTGGTTTACTACCGTAAGTTTGGCGTGATTGCGACCACCGCGCTGGTTGCGAACCTGGTGCTGATTGTGGGGATTATGTCTCTGCTGCCTGGGGCCACGCTGACCATGCCGGGTATTGCCGGTATCGTGCTGACGCTGGCGGTCGCTGTTGATGCTAACGTACTGATTAACGAACGTATCAAGGAAGAGCTGAAGAACGGGCGTTCCGTTCAGCAGGCGATCCATGAAGGCTATAGCGGCGCGTTCTCCAGTATTATCGACGCCAACGTCACCACGCTGATCACGGCTATTATCCTTTATGCTGTCGGTACGGGATCCATTAAAGGCTTCGCCATCACCACGGCTATCGGTGTAGTGACCTCTATGTTTACCGCTATTGTCGGTACCCGCGCCATCGTCAACCTGCTGTACGGCGGTAAACGCATCAACAAGCTGTCTATTTGAGGAGTGCGTTGTGGCACAGGACTATAGCGTTGAACAACTGAACTACGGCCGTAAAGTCCATGACTTTATGCGCTGGGACAAGCTGGCCTTTACTCTTTCCGGCCTGCTGCTGATCGCCTCTTTTGCGATCATGGGCCTGAAAGGGTTTAACTGGGGTCTGGATTTCACCGGCGGTACGGTGATTGAAATTACCCTGGAGAAACCGGCCGAGCTGGATAACCTGCGCGGCGCGCTGGAGAAAGCAGGCTTTACCGATCCGCAGGTGCAGAACTTCGGCAGCAGCCGCGATGTGCTGGTGCGTATGTCGCCACACGAAGGCAACGCGGGCCAGGAGCTGGGCAACAAGGTCGTCAGCATTATCAATCAGGCGACGGCGCAAAACGGCACCGTGAAGCGCATTGAGTTTGTTGGCCCAAGCGTGGGCAGCGATCTGGCGCAGACCGGCGGCATGGCGCTGCTGGTAGCGTTGATTGCTATCCTGGTTTACGTTGGTTTCCGTTTTGAGTGGCGACTGGCGTTAGGGGCCGTACTGGCGCTGGCGCATGACGTGATCATCACCATGGGCATTCTTTCTCTGTTCCATATTGAGATTGATTTGACCATTATCGCGTCGCTGATGTCGGTTATCGGTTACTCGCTGAACGACAGCATCGTGGTATCGGATCGTATTCGTGAGAATTTCCGCAAGATCCGTCGCGGTACGCCTTACGAAATCTTCAACGTCTCGCTGACGCAGACGCTGAGCCGTACCATTATGACCTCCGCCACCACGCTGGTGGTGGTACTGATGCTGTTTATCTTTGGCGGCGCGCTGCTGGAAGGCTTCTCGCTGACCATGCTAATCGGCGTGTCCATCGGGACAATTTCATCTATCTATGTGGCTTCGGCGCTGGCGCTGAAACTGGGGATGAAACGCGAGCATCTGATCCAGCAGAAAGTGGAGAAAGAAGGCGCCGATCAGCCTTCGATTTTGCCTTAAGGCTTTCCGCTGTAAAATAAAAAGCGCCGCATCTGCGGCGCTTTTTTTATGGTTGCGTCTGGGCCACGACATCGTGAACCCGGACATAGCCCAGCTGTTCCGGCGGCAGATTGCTCAGGCGCAGCGGCACCGTAACTTCGCTACGAGGCAGCAACGAGGCCGTCACGCTGAAAGTCTGGCTCTGGCTGTTTACCTGCAGCGGTTTACCGGTGGTCGGATCCAGCTCGCCCCATTCTACCGTTGCGCTGAACGCCGGCAGGTTGTTGTCTCCGGCAGAGCGAATATGCAGTATTGCTCGCGTACCGTTGGCTTCATTTTCTATGTGGCTCAGCGACAGCTTCACCTCGCCCAGCTGGCTTTGCAGCGGCACGGCCGTGTTGGTGGCCGGCAGCAGCCATGCGCCCTGGCTGGAATTGCCGTTAAGCATATTCTGGCGCGTCAGCGCCGTTGCCTGCTCGGTAAGCTGCTGCATCTCATTGTTGAGCTTGCCCACCTGGTTATGCAGCCTGTTGATCTGCGGCTGCTGCGGTGAAGCGCAGCTTGCCAGCAGAGCGACCAGCGGCAGCAGCGAGGCCTTTTTCAGGTATCCGGCCATAGTTGCCTACTGAGGAATACGTAAGGTCTGACCCGGATAGATCTTATTCGGATCGGAGAGCATCGGCTTGTTAGCCTCAAAGATTTGATTGTACTTATTCGGATCGCCGTACACTTCTTTTGAGATCGCGCTCAGCGTGTCACCTTTCTTCACCGTATAGAATTTGGCTTCGGTCGCGGTTTCAGCCACCTTTACATTATCCTCAACGTGGGTGATACCGGCTACGTTACCGGCCGCCACCAGGATTTTTTCCTTCAGCTCTTGCGAAATGCTGTCGCCGCTGATGCTGGCCTTATCGCCATCCACCTTAACATCAACCTTGTCGCTGCCCGGCAGGCCCAGCTTATGGATATATTCTTTCAGCTTCGCGCTTTGATCTTCGCCAGCGCCGCTTACGGAATCCCACAGTTTCTCGCCAGCTTCTTTTACAAAGTTAAATAAACCCATATTTCCTCCGGCTAATCCTTGTTTTTAAAAAAGTTACGCCTGAGCGTTCTCTCATTATAGCGGAAGAATAAGGAGATACCTGGTCAGATGCCAGACAAAGCGATACGGCAGGGGAAAGAAGGGCAGCCCGATATTTTGTTGCTCGCCACTTCGCGCTACACTGTGTTCACTTTTCCAGGATCCAGGAATTATCATGCATTGCCCGTTCTGTTCTGCTGTGGATACCAAAGTCATCGATTCCCGCCTTGTGGGGGAAGGAACCTCGGTGCGCCGTCGCCGTCAGTGCCTGGTGTGCCATGAACGCTTCACTACTTTTGAAGTGGCCGAGCTGGTGATGCCGCGCGTGGTGAAAAGCAATGATATCCGTGAGCCTTTCAATGAAGACAAACTTTGCAGCGGCATCATGAAGGCGCTGGAGAAGCGGCCGGTCAGCTCGGACGACGTCGAAAACGCCGTCAGCCATATCAAAAGCAAGCTGCGCTCTACCGGCGAACGGGAAGTACCCAGCAAGATGATCGGCAATCTGGTAATGGACGAGCTGAAAAAGCTGGATAAGGTAGCCTATATTCGCTTCGCCTCGGTTTACCGGAGCTTTGAAGATATCCGCGAATTCGGCGAAGAGATCGCCCGCTTACAGGATTAAGGCATGGATGAAATCTATATGGCCCGCGCGCTTGAACTGGCCAGACGCGGACGTTTTACCACGATGCCCAATCCGAACGTAGGCTGCGTTATCGTGCGCAACGGGGAGATTGTCGGCGAAGGCTATCATTTTCGCGCAGGCGAACCCCATGCTGAAGTTCACGCTCTGCGTATGGCTGGCGAAAAGGCGCGCGGCGCGACGGCTTACGTCACGCTGGAGCCTTGTAGCCACCATGGCCGTACCCCGCCATGCTGCGAGGCGTTGATTGCCGCAGGCGTAGCCCGAGTCGTCGCCGCCATGCAGGATCCCAACCCGGAAGTGGCGGGGCGCGGCCTTTACCGTTTGCAGCAGGCCGGTATCGAGGTCAGCCACGGGCTGATGATGCAGGAAGCGGAAGCGCTGAATCGCGGCTTTCTGAAGCGGATGCGCACCGGCTTTCCCTGGGTGCAGCTGAAGCTGGGCGCGTCGCTGGATGGCCGTACGGCGATGGCAAGCGGCGAAAGCCAGTGGATCACCTCACCGGAGGCACGACGCGACGTGCAGCGCCTGCGGGCGCAAAGCGCCGCGATCCTGACTACCAGCGCGACGGTACTGGCGGACGATCCCTCCCTGACCGTGCGCTGGGACGAGCTGAACCAGCACGTACGCGCAACCTATGCGCAGCAGGATTTACGCCAGCCGATTAGAGTGGTTATCGACAGCCACAATCGCGTCACGCCGCAACATCGGCTGATTTCTCAGCCGGGAGAAACCTGGCTGGCGCGTCAGCAGCCCGACGGGCTAAGCTGGCCGGCTAACGTGGAACAATTTTGCGTGCCGCGTCACAATGAGCAAACCGATCTGGTGTCTTTGCTGATGCTGCTGGGACGCCGCCAGATCAACAGCGTTTGGGTAGAAGCAGGCGCTGCGCTTTCGGGTGCATTGCTGAGCGCGGGCGTGGTTGATGAGCTGATTGTTTATCTTGCGCCGAAATTACTGGGCGATGCGGCACGCGGTTTGTGCCATCTGCCCGCTTTAGCACAACTTGCTGAAGCGCCGACGTTTATATTCAGCGATAGTCGTCAGGTTGGGCCAGATTTACGCCTGACGCTGACGCCGCGATAGCGCCCTGCAGAAAAGCGGAAGCAGAGCGTTAAAGAGTGTGATAGAATCCGCCCCCCTGCGGGGCCATAACAAACCCTGAAAGGAAGATTATGAACGTTATTGAAGCTGCTGTTGCTACTCCTGACGCGCGCGTGGCCATTGTTATTGCGCGTTTCAACAACTTTATCAACGACAGCCTGCTGAGCGGTGCCCTTGATGCGCTGAAGCGTATCGGCCAGGTAAAAGATGAAAACATCACCGTTATCTGGGTGCCGGGTGCTTATGAAATGCCAATGACGGCGCGTGCGCTGGCGAACGCCGGCAAATACGACGCGGTTGTGGCACTGGGTACCGTGATCCGCGGTGGCACCGCCCACTTCGAATATGTTGCTGGCGAAGCCAGTTCTGGCCTGGCCAGCGTCGCTATGAACAGCGATATTCCGGTTGCCTTTGGTGTTCTGACGACGGAAAACATCGAGCAGGCCATTGAGCGCGCCGGAACCAAAGCGGGTAACAAAGGGGCGGAAGCCGCTCTGACCGCACTTGAAATGATTAACGTATTGAAAGCCATCAAAGCCTGATTTTAAGGGGAATTTTGTGAAACCTGCTGCTCGTCGCCGCGCCCGTGAATGTGCTGTCCAGGCGCTTTACTCCTGGCAGTTGTCAAAGAACGACATCTCTGATGTCGAATACCAGTTTCTGGCGGAGCAAGACGTCAAAGACGTTGATATCAGCTATTTCCGCGAGCTGCTGGGCGGCGTTGCGACCAACAGCGCGTACCTTGACGGCCTGATGAAGCCTTACCTTTCTCGCCAGCTGGAAGAGCTGGGCCAGGTGGAGAAGGCGATTCTGCGCATTTCGCTGTACGAGCTGAGCAAGCGCTCCGACGTTCCCTACAAAGTGGCTATTAACGAGGGGATTGAGCTGGCGAAAGTGTTTGGCGCTGAAGACAGCCATAAGTTTGTTAACGGCGTGCTGGATAAAGCCGCTCCGCATATCCGCCCCAATAAGAAGTAATCCTCTCAGGCCGGTCTTATCCGGCCTTCTTCCTTTTTTCTGCTGGAAAGCATTATGGCATGTGGCGAATTTGAACTTATCACGCGCTATTTTGATCGTATAACTAGCTCTCGTCGTGATGTGGAAAAAGGCATTGGTGATGACTGCGCCCTGCTTAACCTGCCTGAAAAACAGACGCTGGCGATCAGCACCGATACGCTGGTGGCGGGCGTACACTTTCTGCGTGACATCCATCCCGCCGATCTCGGCTATAAAGCGCTGGCGGTCAATCTCAGCGATTTGGCGGCAATGGGCGCCGATCCCGCCTGGCTTACGCTGGCGCTGACGCTGCCCGAGGTCAACGAGGCCTGGCTGAAAGAGTTCAGCGACAGCCTGTTTGAACTGCTGGATTATTACAATATGCAGCTGATCGGCGGCGATACCACGCGCGGCCCGCTGAGTATGACGCTGAGCATTCATGGCCTGGTGCCGCAGGGCAGGGCATTGAAACGGTCTGGCGCAAAGCCCGGCGACTGGATTTACGTTACCGGCACGCTGGGCGACAGCGCGGCAGGCCTGGCGCTGTTGCAGCACCATATCAAAATTAACGACCCCGCGGCGCATGAAGCCTTAATCAAACGCCATCTACGTCCGATGCCGCGTATTCTGCAAGGGCAGGCGCTGCGCGACCTGGCCAGCGCCGCTATCGATATCTCCGACGGGCTGATCTCTGATTTGGGGCATATTCTGCAAGCCAGCGGCTGCGGCGCTCGTCTGCATCTGGATGCGCTGCCGCTTTCCGTGGTAATGAAAAGCCATTTTGATCCGGAGCAGGCAATCAGCTGGGCGCTGGGCGGCGGCGAAGACTACGAACTCTGCTTTACCGTGCCGGAAATCAATCGCGGCGCGCTGGACGTGGCGCTGGGGCATTATGGCGTGCCTTTTACCTGTGTAGGCCAGCTGGCACCGCAGTCAGAAGGTCTGGTGCTGCTGGAAAACAACAGGCCCGTCGAGCGCAAACTGAAAGGATTTGATCACTTTGGATAAGCACGAGGCGAAAAAACGCCTGAAGATGAGCAATCCCTGGCACCTGCTGGCAACCGGTTTTGGCAGCGGATTAAGTCCGGTGGTGCCCGGCACCATGGGATCGCTGGCGGCTATTCCTTTCTGGTATCTGATGTCGTTTCTGCCGCAGGACATCTACTCGCTGCTGGTGATGTTCGGCATCTGCATCGGCGTTTATCTCTGCCATCGCACCGCGAAAGATATGGGCCTGCACGATCATGGCAGCATCGTCTGGGACGAGTTTATCGGTATGTGGATCACGCTGATGGCGATCCCGGTGAACAGTTGGCAATGGGTGCTGGCCGGATTCGTGATTTTCCGCATCCTGGATATGTGGAAGCCGTGGCCGATCCGCTGGTTTGACCGCAACGTACACGGCGGCATGGGCATTATGGTAGATGATATTGTCGCCGGCATTATTTCCGCCGGTATTCTCTATTACGCCGGGCACCATCTGGCGTTGTAGCTGGCCTGAGTTTGTCATCAGGCTGCATTCGGGCCGGTGAAAAGGCAGGGTTGCTGTAAAAAAATGCCAGGATGCAACCGCTATTCAGGTTTGTCAGTAGCTTGAGGCCAGCATAGCTGGCCTCCTGGCTTATGCTTCAGCCCTGCCGCAGCAGCGGCGCGGCTTATTCAAATCCCACCACGTGATGCGGCTGATAAACGCTTTCCAGTTCGGTCATCTCATCCTGCGTCAGTTCAACATCTACCGCTTTGACCAGATCGGCCAGCTGTTCTGAACGGGAAGCGCCGATAATCGGCGCGGTCACCACCGGTTTCGCCAGCAGCCACGCCAGGGCGATTTGCGCCCGGCTGACGCCGCGAGCTTCAGCAAGCGCGGCCACGCGCCCGGCGATAGCGGCATCGTTCTCTTCGCTTTGCGCATAGAGCGAGGTGCCATATTCGTCGGAAGCGGTGCGCGCGGTAGCTTCGCCCCATGGGCGCGTCAGGCGGCCACGAGCCAGCGGGCTCCACGGCAGCACGGCGATATTTTCCGCCTGGCAGAGCGGGTGCATTTCGCGTTCTTCCTCACGTTGGATCAGATTGTACTGATCCTGCATACTGACAAACCTTGTCCAGCCGTGACGATCCGCCGTGTAGAGCGCCTTAGCGAATTGCCAGGCATACATGGATGAGGCGCCAATATAGCGCGCTTTACCCGCCTTCACCACGTCATGCAGCGCCTCCAGCGTCTCTTCCAGCGGCGTGTTATAGTCCCAGCGATGGATTTGCAATAAATCCACATAGTCGGTACCCAGACGAGTCAGGCTGTCATCGACGGACTGCATAATGTTGGCGCGGGAAAGGCCGCCGGAAAGATTGCTCAGCGGAAAGTAAACTTTCGTTGCCAGCACGATCTCTTCGCGGCGGGCATAGTCTTTTAGCGCGCGGCCGACAATTTCTTCGCTACTGCCGTCGGAATAACTGTTGGCGGTGTCGAAAAAGTTAATGCCGGCCTCCAGCGCTTGTTTGATCAACGGGCGACTGCTCTCTTCGGGCAACGTCCAGGCATGGCGGCCGCGACTCGGCTCGCCATAGGTCATACAGCCCAGGCACAGGCGGGAAACGGTAAGATCGGTATTGCCTAACTGAAGGGTTTTCATGCGTGCTCCTGCTGTAAATAATGATTTGCACTTTCAGAAGCTGTAAGGATAGCAGCTAATAAAAGGCTTATCCCGGAATAAGCGCGCACTTGAATAATACTGGATAATTTAAAACAGAGAAGATAACGTATTTTTTCAAAAAAGGATGTGCCAAACAGCACCGTCTTACACATCCTTTATTTAATAGCAAATTAGCCAGCGTTTTTAACAATATTATTAAAGAAGTTCTCTACCTCTGCAGAAGTGTGCGTGAAGCCATAAAGCGCACCGCCAACGCCGCCAATCACCAGACCCAGCGCTACGCCAACTGCCTGACCGATGCCAAAGTTAAGAATACTTAATCCACCCCATTTACCGCCGATATAAGCATAGGTTGTTGCGCCAATAACCGCACCATCAAAAGCGCTTGCAAGATCGGCACCAGAAACAAGGGTAACTTCTTCCATAGTCAGTTCTTTCATTTTTAAGTTCCTTCTAAATGTAGAAATAAAGTTGGCTGGATAACCAACAAGAGGAATTATATGCAGAAATAAGCTGACATCAACCCATAATTTATTTATTTTACGATGAAGTGTTTATCTGGAATTATTGATGCGTTAATGGAATATTTTATAAAATAGATTACATGAGAGGCATTATTATAACGAAAATAACCTGCGGAGCAGCGTTCGCTCCGCAGGCTTTGTATTACAGCGCCAGCCAGGCTTCGATCTGCTGTTCGATACCCTCAGCGTCAAGCTGGTAATCGTGCCGGATCTCTTCCTGGGTTCCCTGCGGAATAAACTCATCCGGCAGGCCGATATTCAGTACCGGCACCAGCACGCGCTTCGCCATTAGCGTCTCAAGAACGCCGCTGCCCGCGCCGCCTTTGATGGCGCCTTCTTCCAACGTCACCAGCGCTTCATGGCTGGCGGCCAGCTCAACGATCAGCGCCTCGTCCAGCGGCTTCACAAAACGCATATCCACCAGCGTGGCGTTCAGCGATTCCGCGACGACGGCGGCTTCCGGCAGTAGCGTGCCAAAGTTGAGGATGGCCAGCTTTTCGCCTTCGCGTTTTATCACGCCTTTGCCTAACGGCAGCGACGCCAGCGGTTCCAGTTCGGCGCCGGTTCCGGTGCCGCGAGGATAGCGTACCGCGCTTGGGCCAGCACTATAGTGATAGCCGGTATAGAGCATCTGACGGCATTCGTTCTCGTCGCTTGGCGTCATAATCACCATATTTGGAATGCAGCGCAGGAACGAGATATCAAAAGCGCCCTGGTGCGTTTGACCGTCCGCGCCAACGATACCGCCGCGATCGATAGCAAACAGCACCGGCAGCTTCTGGATCGCCACGTCGTGGATCAGCTGATCGTAGGCGCGCTGCAAAAACGTCGAATAAATGGCGACCACGGGCTTATAACCGCCAATCGCCAGACCGGCGGCGAAGGTGACGGCATGCTGTTCGGCAATCGCCACGTCAAAATATTGCGCCGGATAGTCGCGCGAGAAGCTGACCATGCCGGAGCCTTCTCGCATGGCAGGCGTCACGGCCATCAGCTTGTTGTCGTCGGCGGCGGTTTCGCTCAGCCACTGACCGAAAACCTTCGAGTAGCTCGGCAGACCCTCAATCGCTTTCGGCAGCAGGCCGCTGGCCGGATCGAATTTCGGCACGGCGTGCCAGCTGATCGGATCTTTCTCCGCCGGGGCGTAGCCTTTGCCTTTTTTGGTCATGATGTGCAGGAACTGCGGGCCTTTCAGATCGCGCATGTTTTTCAGCGTCTGCACCAGCGTCAGCACGTCGTGGCCGTCGACCGGGCCAATATAGTTAAAGCCCAGCTCTTCGAACAGCGTGCCGGGTACCACCATGCCTTTCAGATGCTCTTCGGTGCGTCTGACCAGCTCTTTGATAGGGGGCAGGCCGGTCAGCACTTTTTTGCCGCCTTCACGCAGCTTCGAGTAGGTTTTACCGGAAAGGATTTGCGCCAGACGATTGTTCAGCGCGCCGACGTTTTCCGAAATCGACATTTCGTTGTCGTTCAGCACTACCAGCAGATCGGATTTGATATCGCCCGCGTGGTTCATCGCCTCGAACGCCATGCCCGCCGTGATGGCGCCGTCGCCGATCACGCAGGCGGTGCGGCGGCCTTTGCCTTCTTTCTCTGCGGCGACGGCCATGCCCAGTCCGGCGCTGATTGAGGTACTGGAGTGGCCGACGTTCAGTACGTCATATTCGCTTTCGTCGCGCCACGGGAACGGATGCAGGCCGTTTTTCTGACGGATAGTGCCAATACGATCGCGGCGGCCGGTCAGAATTTTATGCGGATAGGCCTGGTGGCCCACGTCCCAAATCAAATGATCAAAAGGAGTGTTGTAGACATAGTGCAGGGCAACGGTCAGCTCTACCACGCCCAGTCCGGAGGCAAAGTGGCCGCTGGAGCGGCTGACGCTATCGAGTAAATACTGTCGTAGCTCATCACAGAGTTTTGGCAGGCTCTCTTTAGGAAGCGAACGTAGTTCTTGTACCGAAGCGGCCTGCGCCAGCGTTGGATATTTTGCAGTATCAAAACTCATCAGAGACTCATTGTGAAAGTTATTTATTGCGTTCAATTATGTAACTTGCAAGCAGCTGTAGTGATGCTGTGTCAAAGCCTTGCGCGGCAAGTATTTCCAGTGCGCTGAGCGACTCCTGACAGAGTTCCCACGCTTTTGCCCGCGCGCTCTCAAGTCCCATCAAGGCCGGGTAGGTACTTTTTCCTAATTGCTGATCGGCTCCCTGCCGTTTGCCGATGATGGCGGTGTCGCCCACCACATCCAGAATATCGTCCTGCACCTGAAACGCCAGGCCGATGGCTTCCGCGTAGCTATCGAGCGCGGGCAGCGCGTCGCGTCCTCTGTCGCCGGCGGTCAAAGCGCCCAGGCGAACCGCGCAACGGATCAGCGCGCCGGTCTTATAACGGTGAATTTGCTCAAGCTCGCTCAGACCGACCTGCTGACCTTCTGCCGCCAGATCCAGCGCCTGGCCGCCACACATGCCCGCAACGCCGCTGGCCTTAGCCAGCTCGGAAATCATCGCGATACGGTATTCTGCCGTTACGTCAGGCAAAGGCGTATCGGCAAGTATAGTGAAGGCCAGCGTTTGTAGCGCGTCGCCGGCCAAAATAGCCGTATCTTCGCTGAATTTAATATGGCAGGTCGGCTGGCCGCGACGCAGGCTGTCATCGTCCATCGCAGGCAGATCGTCGTGGATCAGCGAGTAGGCATGGATGCACTCGACTGCCGCAGCGGGCGCATCCAGCGCGGCATCGTCAGCATGAAGCATTTTGCCGGTAGCATACACCAGAAACGGGCGCAGGCGTTTGCCGCCGAGCAGCGCGCCGTACTCCATGGCATTCACCAGCGGAGACTGCTGAAAGGGCTGCGCGGCAATAAAGCGTTGTAAAGCCTGGTTGACGCGCGCGTGATACGCGGTAAGAAGAGCGCTAAAATCCATCAGTCGTTTTCCGGCGTGAAGGGCTGAAGATCGCCATTTTTGTCGTCGTTAAGCAGGATTTGCACACGCTGTTCCGCCTGCTGCAGTTTCTGCTGGCCCGCTCGCGCCAGCTGCACGCCGCGTTCGAATTCGTTGAGCGCCTCTTCCAGCGGCAGCTCGCCGCTTTCAAGACGGGAGACAATTTGCTCCAGCTGGGCAAGCGAGGTTTCAAAACTGGCGGGCTGTTCGGCTTTTTTCGGCATAATAACGGTTGCTCGGTGATGTTTTAGTCTGTCAGGTCACTCATGGTAGCCGACTCAAATTGATTAGCAAAATAATGATTCCGGGCGCTGTTGAAGAAGCAGTCGCCGGGCAGATGTGATACACTCATCTCCCCTGGATGTGAAGGGCGTAAGCTACTTTGCAATTCTCTGATTTTACCAGCTAAGTGCGCTCCATTTCAGCACTTAATTGCCCGTTGAGCCCGTGCCGCCATGAAGTTTATCATTAAATTATTCCCTGAAATCACCATCAAAAGCCAGTCTGTTCGCCTGCGTTTTATCAAAATGTTAACCACGAACATTCGTAACGTATTGAAACAGTGCGACGAGACGCTGGCCGTGGTGCGCCACTGGGATCATATCGAAGTCCGTTCCAAAAACGAAAGCCAGCGCGGCTATATTATTGATGAACTGTCGCGTATTCCCGGTATTCATCACGTGCTGGAAGTTGAAGAGCGCGGCTATACCGATCTGCACAACATTTTTGAGCAGACGCTGGCGATGAACCGCGAGCGTATTGAAGGCAAAACCTTCTCCGTACGCGTAAAGCGTCGCGGCAAGCATGAGTTCAGCTCGCAGGACGTTGAGCGCTATGTAGGCGGCGGGCTGAATCAGCACGTCCAGAGCGCGCAGGTCAAGCTGAACCATCCGCAGGTCACGGTCAACTTAGAGATTGAAGACGATCGTCTGCTGCTGATCACCGGACGCTATGAAGGCATCGGCGGTTTCCCTATCGGCAGCCAGGAAGACGTACTGTCGCTGATCTCCGGCGGCTTCGACTCCGGCGTGTCCAGCTATATGCTGATGCGTCGCGGCTGCCGCGTGCACTACTGCTTCTTTAATCTTGGCGGCGCGGCGCATGAAATCGGCGTGCGTCAGGTGGCGCACTACCTGTGGAACCGCTTTGGCCGTTCGCACAAGGTGCGCTTCGTGGCCATCAACTTTGAGCCGGTGGTTGGCGAGATTCTGGAAAAAGTGGACGACGGCCAGATGGGCGTGGTGCTGAAGCGCATGATGGTGCGCGCGGCCTCGACTATCGCCGAGCGCTACGGCGTGCAGGCACTGGTGACCGGCGAAGCGCTGGGCCAGGTTTCCAGCCAGACGCTGACTAATCTGCGGCTAATCGACAACGCTTCCGATACGCTGATCCTGCGTCCGCTGATTTCGCATGATAAAGAGCACATCATCAAGCTGGCGCGCCATATCGGCACGGAAGATTTTGCCCGCACCATGCCGGAGTATTGCGGCGTGATCTCGAAAAGCCCAACGGTAAAAGCGGTAAAGGCGAAAATCGAGGCGGAAGAGCAGAACTTTGATTTTGCCGTGCTGGAGAAAGCTATCGAAGAAGCCACCAATGTCGATATCCGTCAGATTGCGGAAGAGACCGAGCAGGAAGTGGTGGAAGTCGAAACCGTGGTGTCGTTTGGCGACAACGACGTGGTGCTGGATATCCGCTCGCCTGACGAGCAGGATGACAAGCCGCTGGAGCTGGAAGGCGTAGAGGTAAAAGGCATGCCGTTCTATAAACTCAGCACCCAGTTCGGCGATCTCGATCAGAGCAAAACCTGGCTGCTTTACTGCGATCGGGGCGTAATGAGCCGTTTGCAGGCGCTCTATTTACATGAGCAGGGCTTTAAAAACGTGAAGGTTTACCGCCCGTAAGCGGAAAGGTAAAAGGCGCTGGCTTCAGCGCCTTTTTTATCTAACCTCGCTTTTGCTCGCGACAGGCTGCCGGCTAAAGCGCTGGCCTGGCTGCTTCTCAGTTGCCAGCAGGCCTTTTACGTCGGCGACGCCGCTCAGGCGGGTAGCCGCGCCGGGCGGCTCTATTCCACCCACTCCCGGTAATCAAAAATACCTGCGGCCGGCACCAGCTGCTGCGCCACCTCATGCGCTTTCTCTTTACCTGCCAACAGATCGATCAGCTTCAGGGCAAAATCGATTGCGGTGCCGGGCGCCTGGCTGGTGAGCAGATTGACACGGCGATCCCAGACCACGCGCTTATCCATCCACTGGCTTTCGGGAATGGTTTCCTTCAGGCCGGGAAAGCCGGTCATATTGGCAATCGGAAACAGCTTATGCGGTACCAGCACGGTGCCGGCCGCGGCGCAGATCGCCGCGACAATACGGCCGGACTGGTGAAACTGCCGCACCGTTTCCACCAGCAGCGGGCTGTCGCGAAAGGCTTCCGCGCCTTTCAGGCCGCCGGGCAGCACGATGGCGGCAAAATCGTTGTCGGCTACCTCAACCAGCGTGGCATCGGTTAACAGCCGTACGCCGCGCGAACAGCGGATTTCTTTGCTGCCGTCATCCGTTACGCTGGCGGTAGTGACCGTGAAACCGGCGCGCACCAGCAGATCGATAGTGGTAACGGCTTCGGTTTCTTCACTGCCAGGTGCCAGGCAAACCAGTACGCTCGCGCTCATAGTCTTGTTCCTTACGCTTAATCATTTCATAAAGTCGGCTGTTTTCCGGCGTGGCCAGACCCTGCGCCCGCGCGCGCCGGATAACGTAGCCGGTAATATAGTCAATTTCCGTACGCCGCTGCGCGCGGATATCCTGCAGCATGGAAGAGGTATTGGCGGCGGTCGCGGTAATAATCTCTTTCACGTAGTCCAGCAGCGCCTCGCGAGAGGTATGTTCACCTTCACGCTCCATCACCATCGCTACTTCATCGCAGAGCAGGGCCACCTCCTGCGGATGGTTAAGCAGCTCGCCGTTGGTGCAGTCATACTGAACCGTCAGCGGGTTAATCACGCAGTTAACGGCCAGCTTTTGCCAGGCGGCGGAGGAGACATTGTTATGCCAGGCGACGTCCGGCAGCGCCTGCTGCAGTGTTTCTGCCAGCCTGCTGAGCATGGCGCCGTCCGCAGAAGTTGGGCCGATATGGGTGATGCCGGAAGCAACATGGGTAACCATAGTGCCGTCGCGCTTTGCCGCATGGGTCGTGATCCCGCGCAGCAGCGGCTGCGTCAACATTTTAAGCTCGTCAAGCGTGCCCATACCATTATGCAGCAGCAGGATCGGGCAGGCTTCACGCAGAATGAACCGCAAATTTTTTACCGCTTCGGATACCTGCCAGGCTTTCAGCGTTACCAGCAGCAGGTCGCTTTCCGCTAAAAAAGCAGGGTCGTTGGCAATAAAGGTTTTGTTACTTATGTTGCCCTCAAGATCCACCACGTTGACCAAGCAATAAGGCTGCGGTACCCGTAGCCATCCCTGCACCTCATTGCCCTGAGCGTCCAGCGCAGCCAGCCAGATCTGCCCTAAAGCGCCGCATCCCAATACGGTAATCTTCATTCTTCCTCTCCGCAGCGGGTTGGATTAATTCTGCCGGGCCGAAGGCCGCGCTGGCAGAGCTATTCTTATTATAGCTTTCCATGCCGATGGTTTTTTTACTGATGCTAAGTGGGTATTATGCCTGTCACAACAGAATCAGGAGAAAAAATCATGCCATCATTCGATATCGTATCTGAAATCGACCTGCAGGAAGTGCGCAACGCCGTTGAAAACGCCAATCGTGAAATTTCCACCCGTTTCGATTTTCGCAACGTGACGGCCAGCTATGAGCTGAACGAGAAAAACGAAACGATTAAGGTGCTGAGCGAGTCTGATTTTCAGGTGAAGCAGCTGGTGGACATTCTGCGCGAGAAACTGCTCAAGCGCAGTATTGAAGGCGGCGCGCTGGAAGTGCCGGAGGAAATTGAGCACAGCGGCAAAAGCTGGAGCGTGGAAGTCAAACTGAAAAAAGGCATCCCGTCCGACGTGGCGAAAAAAATCGTTAAGCTGATCAAAGACAGCAAGCTGAAAGTGCAGTCTCAGGTGCAGGGTGAAGAAGTCCGCGTGACCGGTAAGTCCCGTGACGATCTGCAGGGAGCGATGGCGCTGGTGCGTGGCGGCGACCTGGGGCAGCCTTTCCAGTTTAAAAACTTCCGCGATTAATGATAAAAGGGCGATGCGTCGCCCTTTTATTCAATTTTCCCCGCCTCCGCCAGACGTTGGTCATCGTAAAGGTTTTATCGCGGCATGACGCAGCCCGGCAAAGAGGGGAGGGCGGGATGCGAGGCAGGACATAATGGGGCGACAGACCCCATCAACAGGTAATCAGCAGCTGCCGACCAGCGCTTCCAGCTCCGGGCGATTGGTGACTTTGCTGTCAATCTTCACGTAGGCGCTTCGCTCTTCCGGGACGATAAAGACGGCGGCTACGCCAGGCTGCGCCCTCAGGCGTTTTTCCAGCGCGGCAGTGTCGGTAATATCATCATGCAGTACGATACGCAGGCTGCTGACGTACGGCGGCTCCTGCATGGTGCAGCTCACCAGCAGCCAGACTACGGCGATAATAGCGCCGACCACAAAGACGGTGGACGCATCAAAGTGGCCATATAGCCAGCCGCCCAGGCTACCGCCGATCGCCACGCCGATAAACTGGCTGGTGGAGTAGACGCCCATCGCGGTGCCCTTGTAGCCCGGTGGCGATTCTTTACTGACCAGCGAAGGCAAAATCGCCTCCATCAGGTTAAAGCCGATAAAGAACAGCTGCACCCCCAAAACCTGCGTCCAGAAGTGGTTGCCCGCGCCCCAGAGCACGATTTCTGCGATCAGGATAATCGCCACGCAGGCGATAAACACCCGCTTCATCTGGCGCTTCACTTCCGCATAGATAATAAACGGGATCACGCCGCAGAAAGCGATCAGCATGGTGACCAGATAGACTTTCCAGTGCTGTTCTGCCGGGAATCCAGCCTGCTCGAACTCGCCGGGCAGCGCCACGAAGCTGGACATCAGCAGAATGTGCAGGCACATAATGCCGAAGTTCAGCTTGACCAGGCGGCTGTTGGCCAGCACCGCGCGAAAGCTGCCCTTAACGATGCCGGATTCGCGGTTAAGCATATGGTTAGAGGCAGAAGGCACCACCAGCAGCGTGATCGCAATGCCGCTGGACGCCAGCAGCGCAATCATCCAGAACAGCGCATGCAGACCAAGCGCATGGGTGACAATCGGCCCAAGCACCATCGCAATCGCAAAGGTGACGCCGAAGCTGATACCGATAAAGGCCATCGCTTTGGTGCGGTTCTGCTCGCGCGTCAGGTCGGAAAGCAGGGCCATTACCGCCGCCGCAATCGCGCCGGAACCCTGTAAAGCACGACCCAGGATCACGCCCCAAATAGAGTTGGTGCTGGCGGCAATCACGCTGCCGAGCACGAAAATTAGGAGTCCGCCGACGATCAGCGGCTTGCGGCCGATACGGTCGGAGAGCAGTCCAAAAGGAATTTGAAACACGGCCTGCGCCAAACCATAGATGCCGATAGCAAGGCCTATCAGCGCTTCGCTGGCTCCCTGTAATGCCATGCCGTAAGTGGTCAGGACGGGCAGAACCATAAACATGCCCAGCATACGCAGGGAGAATACCGTTCCCAAACCCCATGTCGCACGCAGTTCGACCGGAGTCATTTTATTATCGTTCATTACTACCTCAGTTTATCTGGTGAGCATATTTTAAGGCGTAGGGAAAGGTGGGTAAAATTATTATTAACGAGAAGTGGTAACAAAAAGAAAGGGCGCGATAATCGCGCCCTTCGGAGGAGGTGGAAGTTACCAGACGTAAGTCAGTAAATCCTTTGAGGCCGGCGTCATAAAGTCGACCGACATCATCACGCTTAGCGCGGTGATGGCGACGATGGAGAAAACGAACAGCTTGCGTGCCCAGACGCGATCGTTCTGCGTCTTGTAGCCCGAAAGCGCCATTCCCAGCCACCATACGCTCACGGCGGCGGCGACCACCAGATATTTGTAGCCCGCGTAGCCCACCAGCGTCAGCATCAGTGTCGCAACCATAAACGCCAGGATGTACAGCGTGATATGGTTTTTCGCCACCGAAATGCCTTTTACCACCGGCAGAACCGGGATATTCGCTGCCTGGTAATCTTTAAAGCGGAAGATAGCAATCGCATAGGAATGCGGCATCTGCCACAGGCTAAAGATAGCCAGCAGGATCAGCGCGCCAGCGTCGAACTGGTTGCTGACGGCACAGTAGCCGATAACCGGCGGCGCAGCGCCGGAAAGGCTACCAATCAGCGTGCCGTAGACGGATTTACGCTTCATATAGAGGCTGTAAATACCGACGTAAACCACAAAGCCCATCACCGCCAGCCACATGGCCAGCGGGTTTGCTCCGAGATACAGCAACGCGAATCCAGCAATACCCAGAACGGTTGCATAAACCAGAGAGACTGTCGGAGAAATGAGGCCTTTTACCAGCACACGGTTTCTGGTTCTCTCCATTTTTACGTCGATGTCGCGGTCAATAAAGTTGTTATAAACACAACCCGATGCGACCACCAGCGAGACGCCGACTAAGGTGGTGAGAAACAGGGAATAGTCAATGCTGCCTTTAGAAGCCAGCAGAAATCCCCCGATGACAGAAATTAAATTCCCGAAAATAATTCCTGGTTTCGTTACTTGCAGGTATTGCTTAATCATCACAGGCGACTCTTTAACGGACCATCATGTTGTAATTGAGGTTCCACATAATCCATATAGAGCCCACTACGACAATCAGAATGATGACGGCGGAAAAGACTATCGCCACCAGATTCCAACGCTGATCGGTAGACGTGCTGAGGTGCAGGAAGTAATAAAGATGCACCAGCACCTGTACCACGGCTGCAATCACCACCACGGCCAGCATCGTCGTTTTAGACGCGCCGCCTTCCATGACGATCCAGAATGGAATCGCAGTCAGAATGATCGACAGAATAAAGCCGATCATATAAGTCTTCACGTTACCGTGCGAGGTACCATGATCGCTTAATGTCTTGCTCATTACATGGCCCCCAGCAGATAAACAATGGTAAATACGCAGATCCAGACAACGTCCAGGAAGTGCCAGAACATGCTCAGGCACATCACGCGGGTATGGTTGGTGGAGGTCAGGCCCTTAGTGGCAACCTGATACATCAGCACCAGCATCCAGATCAGACCTGAAGTCACGTGCAGACCGTGCGTACCTACCAGCGTGAAGAACGCCGACAGGAAGCCGCTGCGCTGCGGACCAAAGCCTTCGGTAATCAGGTGATGGAACTCATAGATTTCCATCCCGATAAAGCCGAGACCAAACAGGAAGGTCAGGCCCAGCCAGCCGAGAACGGCAGACTTAGACCCTTTTTCCATGCTGATAACGGCAAAGCCGTAGGTAATGGAGCTGAACAGCAGCAGGGCGGTTTCAACCAGAACAAACGGTAATTCAAAAATATCTTTCCCTGACGGGCCGCCAGCGGTGTTGTTGACCATAACAGCATAGGTCGCAAACAGCGTGGCGAAGATGATGCAGTCGCTCATCAGGTAGATCCAGAAGCCAAACAGCTTATTGGCTCCTGCATCGTGATGCCCATGCTCCGCATGGGCGTCGTGGTGCTTAGTCAGAGTTTCAGTTGACATTTTTCAGACCTGCTTTGCTAATTTCGTCAAAGTGCTGATTCTCGATTTTTTCGATCTCGGCAACGGGAACGTAGTAATCCACGTCATCGTCGAAGCTCTTGATAATCCAGGTAAGGATCATGCCGAGGAAGGTGAGACCAGCCAGCCACCAGATGTGCCAGATAGCGGCAAAACCAAACACCATGCTGAACAGACCGATGATCAGACCCGCGCCGCTGTTTTTCGGCATGTGGATCTCTTCATACTTAGCAGGACGTTTGTACGCTTCGCCTTTCTCTTTCATTTCCCAGAACGCATCGCGCTCGTGGATAACGGGCACTTCAGCAAAGTTGTAGAACGGTGGTGGTGAAGAGGTTGCCCACTCCAGCGTACGACCGCCCCACGGGTCACCGGTCAGGTCGCGCAGCTGCTCGCGGTCGCGTACAGATACCCAGAACTGAGTAAGCTGGCACAGCACGCCACAAGCGATCAGCGCAGCACCGACTGCCGCAACCACCAGCAGAGTATGGAACTGTGGATCGATATTCTGACTCAGACGACGGGTCATCCCCATGAAGCCCAGCGCGTACAGCGGCATAAAGGCAACGAAGAAACCGATGATCCAGAACCAGAAGGCGCGGATACCCCATTTTTCATTCAGGCAGAAGCCGAACGCTTTCGGGAACCAGTAAGTCACGCCAGCAAAGCAACCGAATACCACACCACCGATAATAACGTTATGGAAGTGGGCAATCAGGAACAGACTGTTGTGCAGAACGAAGTCAGCACCCGGCACCGCCAGCAGAACACCGGTCATACCACCGACAGAGAAGGTGACCAAGAAGCCTACGGTCCACAGCATGGCAGAGTGCATCTGAATGCGGCCCTGGTACATGGTGAACAGCCAGTTGAAGATCTTAACACCGGTCGGGATGGCGATGATCATCGTCATAATACCGAAGAAGGCGTTAACGTTCGCACCGGCACCCATCGTAAAGAAGTGGTGCAGCCACACGATGAAGGAAAGGACGGTGATAACAACCGTTGCCCAAACCAGCGAGGTGTAACCGAACAGGCGTTTTTTCGAGAAGGTTGCGACCACTTCGGAGAACACGCCGAAGACAGGCAGAACCAGGATATATACTTCCGGATGTCCCCAGACCCAAATCAGGTTGACGTACATCATCATGTTGCCGCCCATTTCGTTGGTAAAGAAATGGAAGCCCAGATAACGGTCAAGGGTCAGCAGCGCCAGCGTCACGGTCAGAACCGGGAAGGAGACGATGATCAGCACGTTAGTACACAGGGATGCCCAGGTGAACACAGGCATTTTGAACATGGTCATGCCCGGTGCACGCATTCTCAGGATAGTAACGAAGAAGTTAATACCTGTTAATGTCGTCCCGATACCGGAGAGCTGTAGACTCCAGATCCAGTAGTCGACCCCGACCCCCGGACTGTATTCCGCGCCGGAAAGCGGTGGATAAGCCAGCCAGCCGGTCTGAGCAAATTCGCCCACGCCCAGTGACAGGTTAACCAGCACCACGCCCACAGCCGTGAACCAGAAGCTCAGGTTGTTCAGGAACGGGAAGGCCACGTCGCGCGCGCCGATCTGCAAAGGAACAGCAATGTTCATCAGACCGATAACGAACGGCATTGCTACGAAGAAGATCATGATCACGCCGTGAGCGGTGAAGATCTGGTCGTAGTGATGAGGCGGCAGGAAGCCTGGATCGCCCATCGAGGCCATCACCTGCTGGCTACGCATCATGACCGCATCGGCAAAGCCGCGCAGCAGCATGACGAAAGCCACGATGATATACATGATACCCAGTTTTTTATGGTCGACTGACGTCAGCCATTCAGACCACAGGTATTGCCACTTACCGAAGTAAGTGATTGCTCCAGCAACAGCCAGACCACCAAGAATGATGGCGGCAACCGTAACCATGATAATCGGCTCATGGTACGGAACAGCATCAAGGGTTAATTTTCCCAACATCGTATTATTCCTCGGCTCCCGCGTGAGAGGCGTCGTTCATGTCCATGCCTTCATGCTCAGAGGACATAGCCATATTCCCGTGGTTCATCTTGAATTTGCCAATAACCTGCTTGAACAAATCAGGATTCGCCGTAGAGAAGAACTCCACCGGATGGTTTTCGCTTGGCGCTGCCAGTTTCTCGAAATCATCCATGGTCATCAGCTGGTTAGAAGACTCTTTCGCTTTCGCTACCCACTGATCGAATGCTGCATTATCAGGTGTGGCGATAGCTTTGAACTTCATGCCGGAGAAGCCGCGACCGCTGAAGTTAGAGGAGATACCGTCAAACGTGCCGGCTTCATTCGCGATCAGGTTCAGCTGAGTCTGCATACCCGCCATAGCGTAAATCTGGCTACCGAGGGTAGGAATGAAGAAGGAGTTCATCACGGAGTTCGAAGTGATCTTAAAGGTCACTGGCGTGTTGGCCGGGAAAGCAATCTGGTTAACGGTTGCAATACCCTGTTCAGGGTAAATAAACAGCCATTTCCAGTCCAGCGCCACCACATCAATCTCAATGGGTTTCACGTTGGAAGCCAACGGTTTGCTTGGTTCCAGCGCGTGGGTTGATTTCCACGTCAGGACGCCAAGGAAGAGAATGATAAGGATGGGCACAGTCCACACTACGGCTTCCACTTTATTCGAGTGTGACCAGTTTGGACTGTATTTTGCTTCGGTATTCGATGCCCGATACTTCCAGGCGAATACCACGGCCATCAGGACTGCGGGAATAACGACGATCATCATCAAGCCGAAGGCTGTCAGTATCAGCGAACGTTGCTCCATTGCAACCTGTCCTTTGGGACTCAACAATGCACTATCACAGCCACTTAACAATACAGTGCCTGCGATTAATGACAGAATCCCCAAACTTTTATTGTATTTCCTGAGTCTCATTTAACGACCTCAATGACAAGGGCTCTATTGTCGTTTAAGTGTGGCGGCATTTTACGGGAACGTTTCAGTACTGTAAACCAGCAACAGCTTGTGTCAGCGAGGTGTTGACACCTTTTGCAAACACTGTCACACATGTTTCGGAGGGTGACAAAATATGAATAATAGCAGGGCTTTGGGGGTGATATAACAAAAACCGATGGAAAATCCCCTTCAGAAAACAGGGTCGCTATAAACAGCGAAATTGGTACTCAATTATTTAACATAGTTGTAGCATTTGATCTATGTCAAATAAACAAAAATAGTTTCGCAGCGGTTGTGTTTTCTCGTTTTATTGTAAATGTAAAGACGAGAATCTTTAGGAAATAACGGACGAGACAAAATAAGCGCAACGGTGGAATTGTTAAAAAATGATTAAATTACCTGCACCACTGTCGCTATTTACAGCGAAAAAAAAGGGTGTTTGTTACGTTGCTGTTAGCTTATTTTCTGCTATGGGCGATAAATAATAGCCTTAAAGAGTATATATAACAGCGATGCTAATGTATTGGGGCTATTTCAACCCTGACCCGCTATAAAAAGATGGCACTGAGTTTGCCTTAAATCGGGTACGGTCTGCATCCGCTTTCTCTGGTGGATGCGCCTGTTACGTGAGGCTTATCACACTATTCACGCTGGTTATCAATTGTGGTTGACAATATCAAACGCATATCAACGAATGAAGCACAGCACAGCCCGAATAGCCAGGTGACAACAGGAATTGCCGTCCGCTAGCCGGACGGCAAATGACCTCAGTCCTGCGCGCTGCGCAGCGCCAGATAATCGAGCAGCGAACCCAGTATTACGCCCGCCAACCCCAGCAGCGCCGCGCCGCCAAACAGCGTAGCAAGTAAATGGTCGATATGTGCCACGCCCAGGGCATCCAGCGCCAGCAGCGCCAGCGCAACCCCCGCCAGCGCGCAGCCCAGCAGCAGCAGACGAATTGCCCAACGATAGGCCTGCGGCCAGCGGTCGCGGGGGGCGAACTCGCGCGTTTTCTCTGCCCTGTCCAGCGTGCGCCTGCAGCCCGCCAGCAGCACCAGTCCGGGCAGCGCCGCCGCGACGGAAAAGGCGTAAAAAGCGGGCCAGCCCCAGCCTGCCACAAACCAGCCCGCAACCGGCCCAACGTAGACGCGACCGACGGCGGAAAGGGCAGAAAGCAGCGCGAACTGCGTAGCGGAAAACGATTTGTTGCATAGCGTCATCAGCAGCGCCACAAAGGCCGCCGTGCCCATACCGCCGCACAGATTCTCTGCAAAGACGGCCGCCGCCATGCTGTAAAGATGTTTGTCGGTCACCGACAGCAGCCAGTAAGCCAGGTTTGACAGCGCCTGTAGGATGCCGAACAGCATCAGCGCGCGATAAAGGCTCAGCCGCTGCATCAGTAAGCCGCCGAACAGCGCGCCGATAATCGTGGCGAACAGGCCAAGCGTTTTGTTCACCAGCCCCACATCGCCTGCGTCAAAGCCCACGCCGCGAATAAGGAAGATAGTGGTCAGGCTGGCGGCAAAGGCGTCGCCAAGCTTATAAAGGACAATCAGCGACAGGATCAGCCAGGCGTTGTTACGGGTGAAAAAATCCCGCAGCGGCGCAACCACCGCCTCTTCCAGCGAGCGTGGCTGCACTATTGCCTCATCCGGTTCCTTTGCCAGCAGCGTGGCGATAACACCCGGCGCCATCATCGCGGCCATCAGCCACCAGATGGCCTGCCAGCCCAGATAACGGTCGGCCAGCCACAGCGCCAGCCCGCCGGAAACCAGCATCGCCAGCCGGTAGCCGAACACGCTGATTGCCGCGCCGCTGCCGCGCTCTTCGGCAGGCAGAATATCCGTTTTCCAGGCGTCAAAAACAATATCCTGCGAGGCGGAACAGAAGGCGACCAGCACCGCCAGCGAGGCGAGCAGCGTCAGATCGCGTGAAGGCTGCATAAAGCCCATCAGCGCAATAGCGACGATCAGCAGCAGCTGGGTCAGCAACAGCCAGCCGCGCCGACGTCCTAAAAACGGCGGCGTATAGCGGTCCATCAGCGGCGACCAGAGAAACTTAAAGACGTAAGCCTGCCCAACCAGCGAAAAAAAGCCGATGGTTTTAATATCGACATTTTCCACGGCCATCCAGGCCTGTAACGTGCCGGACGTCAGCGCCAGCGGCAAACCGGAAGAGAAACCGAGCAGGAGCAGAAGGGCGGCGTTACGACGGGTGAAAATTTGCAGATAGTGACTGGACATACAAACCTTAAACAGTGCCCGCCAGCGCGGCGGGCAAGGCTATATTAACGGGCGTTTTGCTTGATAAACTCGTGAATGCTGGTGTCCTGCGCCATATCGTCGATGACGTCGCCCAGCGTTGCGTTAACCGCGGTGGTGATCTTATCGTTGGTGGCGTTGAACGCGCCTTCGACGCTGTAGGTCTGACGGTAGTTTTTCACCTGCTTGTTGCCGTTTTTGGCGGTAGCAATAATAGAGATATCGGCTTTGGTGGTAATGCTGTAGCGCACGTTGCCCTGGGTAACGTCTGAATAAAGGTTGTTAACCACGATCTGCAAATCAACCGCGCCGTTCGGGCCAATCATATAGCCGCGCGCGCCCATCTGTTTCTCCAGCACTTCCTGTAGAAGGAAACGCAGATCGCGAGACGGTGTCAGCGTAACCAGCTGGCCGTCGCGGTTCACTTTAGCGAGCGCTTTATCGCTGCGCTGATCGGCGCCGTTGATGCTGACGGTGATGCCCATCAGGCTGGGATCCTGCTGCGGTAGTTTGATGACTGGCGAAACGTTCAGCGTGGTGCTGTTGGTCGCGCAGCCGGCCAGCATAAATACCGCCAGCAGAGGGAAAAGTAATTTTTTTAGCATGCTTATGTTCTCGATTTTATGGGGTGTAGTCCGGACAAAACCGAGGTCATCATAACATTGCCTGTAGCAAGAGGAAGCCCCGGCGACGCGCAAATTCATTACCTTATCTTTCCACCCGAGCGGTTGGACGCGCTTTCTACGGCCGGACAGTTGCAGCCGCCAGCCGGAAAATGCACAGTAGCGTGCCTGAACGGCGGATATTTTTCCGCAAACGGATCGGCAGGCAGCGAAATCCGGCTAATATTGAATAAGATGGGGCGCATCAGGTCGTAGAGGAGTGTGGTTATGATCCGCGAACAAATAGAAGAAAAGTTAAGAACGGCATTTACACCCGTGCACCTGGAGGTTCATGACGAAAGCTATCGTCACAATGTGCCTGCAGGGGCGGAAAGTCACTTCAAGATAGTTATCGTCAGCGACAGCTTTCTTAACCAGCGCTTTCTGATGCGGCATCGCGCCATTTATGGCGTGCTGGCCGACGAGCTGGCAGGAAGCGTCCACGCGCTGGCGCTGCATACCTATACCGAAAAAGAGTGGGCAGGGTTACAGGATACGGTTCCGGCTTCGCCCAACTGTCGCGGCGCCGGTACGCTGGCCTGAGGCAATATCTTAAAAATCTGAAGCGGCCTGCGGGCCGCTTTGTTGTTTCTGGTCGAAAAAACCGCTGTAACCTTTTCTTTTACCCCTTTCAGATGCAAAAAGCGTGAACGTTAACAAAATGGCGGCGTGTTGCAGCCTCGACTCGCTTTGCCGTTGCCGCTATAATGCTGCGTCTGTTTTTCCGAATGTCTTCGGGACGCTTCTGACAACAGGGAATGCGGTTCTGACATCAGAGGCCGTCCCGGTTCTTAGTCTTACTTTGCCCTGACGGGTAGAGCGAGTCTGAAGTTGACCGAGCACGTGATTTTTTGAGGTAATAAGATGCAAGTTTCAGTAGAAACAACTCAGGGCCTGGGCCGTCGCGTTACGATTACCGTTGCTAAAGATGTGATCGAAAACGCGGTGAAAAATGAGCTGGTCAGCGTAGCGAAAAAAGTGCGTATCGACGGTTTCCGTAAAGGGAAAGTGCCGATGACCGTGGTTGCACAGCGTTACGGCGCGTCTGTTCGTCAGGACGTTCTGGGCGATCTGATGCAGCGCAACTTTGTTGATGCGATCATCAAAGAGAAAATCAATCCGGCCGGCGCGCCAAACTACGTGCCGGGCGAATATAAAACCGGTGAAGACTTCACTTTCTCCGTAGAGTTCGAAGTCTATCCGGAAGTCGAGCTGAAAGGCCTGGAAGCAATCGAAGTTGAAAAACCGGTTGTTTCCGTGACCGATGAAGACGTCGATGCCATGCTGGACACCCTGCGCAAGCAGCAGGCGACCTGGAAAGAAACCGATCGCGCAGCGGAAGCTGAAGATCGCGTGACCATCGACTTCTCCGGCTCAGTAGACGGCGAAGAGTTCGAAGGCGGCAAAGCGTCTGACTTCGTACTGGCGATGGGCCAGGGTCGTATGATCCCAGGCTTTGAAGACGGTGTGGTTGGCCATAAAGCGGGCGAAACCTTCACTATCGACGTAAACTTCCCGGAAGACTACCACGCTGAAAACCTGAAAGGGAAAGCAGCGAAGTTTGAGATCGTGCTGAAGAAAGTTGAAGAGCGCGAACTGCCAGAATTCACCGAAGAGTTCATCAAGCGTTTCGGCGTGGAAGATGGCTCCGTAGCGGGTCTGCGTACCGAAGTGCGTAAAAACATGGAGCGCGAGCTGAAAGGCGCCGTGCGTAACCGTGTTAAGACTCAGGCTATCGACGGCCTGGTCAGCGCTAACGAAATTGACGTGCCGGCTGCCCTGATCGACAGCGAAATCGACGTGCTGAAGCGCCAGGCAGCACAGCGCTTCGGCGGTAACGAGCAGCAGGCTCTTGAGCTGCCTCGTGAACTGTTTGAAGAGCAGGCAAAGCGCCGCGTTGTTGTTGGCCTGCTGCTGGGCGAAGTTATCCGCAGCCACGAGCTGAAAGCGGACGAAGATCGCGTGAAGACCCTGATCGAAGAGATGGCGTCTGCTTACGAAGATCCGGCTGAAGTAATCGAGTTCTACAGCAAAAATAACGAGCTGATGAACAACATGCGCAACGTCGCGCTGGAAGAACAGGCGGTGGAAGCCGTACTGGAAAAAGCCAAAGTGACCGAAAAAGCGACAAACTTCCAGGAACTGATGAACCAGACCCAAACGGCCTGATTATCTGATTTTTCAGGATAAATTAAAGCCCGCGATCGTTATGACCGCGGGCTTTTTTCTTTTATCCATCGCATGGCATGACATTATGGGCCTTATTCGCTCATTAAAGCGGCAAATTATCGACTATGCTACTTTTCCTGGTTAGCAGCCGCCTGAAAACGTTGTTATGCTTGAATTAGCGGGGGTGTATCCCCAAATAGTAAAGTTACGGTAAGGCTTTAGGATCGCCGATAGCTTTCGGGTGAGTAAAGTTGGGGACATAGTGTTCCGGAACGCTCTCAAGTAGAATTGGTAGTGTGGCCAAATGAAAAATCCAGGAGACGGTAATGTCATACAGTGGCGAACGTGAACAAACAGCACCTCATATGGCTTTAGTGCCAATGGTGGTTGAACAAACTTCTCGCGGAGAGCGTTCTTACGACATCTTTTCCCGCCTGCTGAAGGAACGCATTATCTTCCTGACCGGCCAGGTTGAGGATCATATGGCGAATCTGATCGTCGCGCAGATGCTGTTTCTGGAAGCAGAAAACCCGGAAAAAGATATCCACCTTTATATTAACTCTCCTGGCGGCGTAATTACTGCAGGCAT
This sequence comes from Erwinia sp. 198, assembly GCF_003937915.1. Classification (GTDB taxonomy): domain Bacteria; phylum Pseudomonadota; class Gammaproteobacteria; order Enterobacterales; family Enterobacteriaceae; genus Erwinia; species Erwinia aeris. The sequence continues at coordinate 99,215 of NZ_RHUM01000004.1, forward strand.
GTCTATTTACGACACCATGCAATTTATCAAACCTGACGTCAGCACCATCTGTATGGGCCAGGCCTGCTCAATGGGGTCTTTCCTGTTGACCGCCGGTGCGAAAGGCAAACGCTACTGCCTGCCGCATTCCCGCGTGATGATCCACCAGCCGCTGGGCGGCTTCCAGGGTCAGGCGTCGGATATCGATATTCACGCGCGTGAAATTATCAAAACCAAGCAGATGATGAATGAGCTGATGGCCAAACATACCGGTCAGAGCGTCGAAACTATCGAGCGCGACACCCAGCGCGATCGTTTCCTTTCTGCCAGTGAGTCGGTGGAGTACGGTCTGGTCGACGCCATTTTGAACCAGCGCGGTTAAGCGACGCTGGTTGGTAAAAGAGATTGCTGCCGTCACAAAGGCAGACTGACGGCCCGGGCCGTCAGCGTTAAACAAGAGGGGCAAGTTAATGACAGATAAGCGCAAAGACGGTTCAGGGAAGCTGCTGTACTGCTCTTTTTGCGGCAAGAGCCAGCATGAAGTCCGC
>NZ_RHUM01000004.1:99839-316149 GCF_003937915.1 Erwinia sp. 198
AATGACAGATAAGCGCAAAGACGGTTCAGGGAAGCTGCTGTACTGCTCTTTTTGCGGCAAGAGCCAGCATGAAGTCCGCAAGCTGATTGCCGGCCCGTCAGTGTATGTCTGCGACGAATGCGTCGATTTATGTAACGACATCATTCGCGAAGAGATCAAAGAAGTCGCGCCCCACCGCGAGCGCAGTTCGCTGCCGACGCCGCACGAAATCCGCGAACATCTGGACGACTACGTTATCGGCCAGGAGCGGGCGAAGAAGGTGCTGTCGGTGGCGGTCTACAACCACTACAAGCGCCTGCGCAACGGCGATACCAGCAACGGCATCGAGCTGGGCAAAAGCAACATCCTGCTGATTGGCCCGACCGGCAGCGGCAAGACGCTGCTGGCGGAAACGCTGGCGCGCCTGCTGGACGTGCCGTTTACCATGGCCGACGCCACCACGCTGACCGAAGCGGGCTACGTGGGCGAGGACGTGGAAAACATCATCCAGAAGCTGCTGCAGAAGTGCGACTACGACGTGCAGAAAGCGCAGCGCGGCATTGTTTATATCGATGAAATCGACAAGATTTCCCGCAAGTCGGACAACCCGTCGATCACGCGCGACGTGTCGGGCGAGGGCGTGCAGCAGGCGCTGCTGAAGCTGATTGAGGGCACGGTCGCCGCGGTGCCGCCGCAGGGCGGGCGCAAGCATCCGCAGCAGGAGTTCCTGCAGGTGGACACCTCAAAAATCCTGTTTATCTGCGGCGGCGCGTTTGCCGGTCTGGACAAGGTTATCTCGCAGCGCGTGGACACCGGATCGGGCATCGGCTTCGGGGCGACGGTAAAAGGCAAGGCGGAGAAGGCGACGGAAGGCGAGCTGCTGGCGCAGGTGGAGCCGGAGGACCTGATTAAGTTCGGTCTGATCCCGGAGTTTATCGGCCGTCTGCCGGTGGTGGCAACGCTGACCGAGCTGAGCGAGGAAGCGCTGATCCAGATCCTGTGCGAGCCGAAGAACGCGCTGACCAAGCAGTATCAGGCGCTGTTCAGCCTGGAAGGAGTGGAGCTGGAGTTCCGCGAAGAGGCGCTGAAGGCGATAGCGGGCAAGGCGATGTCGCGCAAAACCGGCGCGCGCGGGCTGCGTTCAATCGTGGAGGGGGCGCTGCTGGACACGATGTACGACCTGCCGTCGATGGACGACGTGGAAAAAGTGGTGATCGACGAGTCGGTTATCGCGGGCGAATCGGAGCCGATGCTGATTTACGGCAAGGGCGAGGCGCAGCAGGCGTCCGGCGAATAGTTTTCTGTACGACCTGCCCCCCTGAAAAAGAGAGCCTTCCGGCTCTCTTTTTTTATCGGCCCTATTTCAGCTATTGACCGCCTGAAAGCCCTGACGAGTATCTCTGGCGTAGAGCTTGCTGTCTGTCGCACCCTCAGCCTGCTCTGACGCTACGGCCCCGCAGCATCTTCCACGCGCCGCCTCTTTCAATCAAATGGTAGAGATGTTTTGAAATAAATAGCGACAGCCCGATAAACAGCAGCAGAACCGCCACCTTAATCAGGGCAGAATCCAGGCCGACTCGGGCAAGATTATTAAAGACAATCCACTTCGCGGTATAAAAGTTGGCATGAAAGAGATAAAGCGAATAGGAGTACATGCCGATAGCGTGAAGTTTATCGAAGGCAAAGCCTTTAAAATCCGCCATGTTGGCCATCAGCAGTACAAAGGTCCAGGAAGGCAGGCACGACCCCAGCAGATCGCGGATTTGCAGATTGGTTATGCCCTGTCTGGCCATCAGCCACAGCAGCAGCATAGCGACAGGGATCAGCAAAAATACGGCGGAATTTTTTTTCACGTGGTGAAAACCCAGCTGCCGTCCGCACATACCGGCAATAAACGATAGCAGCGCAAGGTTGCCCGCCACGGATTTGAACGTAACGCCGTGCCAGCCGAGATAGCCATCATTACCCCAGGTCATGTTGGTCGCAACAAGAATGGCGAGCATCGTTACGGTGGTAAAGGAGAAAACAAAGGCCTTTTTGTTCAGCAACGTTTTGCCTACGCAAAGCAGCAGGTAAAAATAGAACTCGTAGACCAGCGTCCAGGCCGCCGGATTCGCCATTGATTCCGACCAGTTATAGGGCAACGCCTCTCTGTCCCACTCCGTCCAGGGGATGAGAAAGAGATTATGCAGAAGATAAGTTAATGAGCCGGTCTTGTGGAGCGTATATAAGATAAGGGGGAGGGAGAGGATAAGGTAGGCGGGATAGATCCTTTTTATTCTGTTTTTAATAAAGGCGCCCGCTGACTGATCCTCTCTGAAGGTGTGCATCATAATATAGCCGCTCAGGAAGAAGAACATCGATACGCCAACCTGTCCTGCACTGAAGAAGTGAGCAACGGCGCGGGGTGAGAGATGCTCCAGCACCACGCACAGCGCGGCCAGCCCCCTGACAATCTGCAGATTGTAGATTTCTTTACGGATCATTTTCTTTTCCTTAACGATAAACGGCAAGGAATATACACGGAGTTATCGCTGGTACATATTCTTGGGCGGGAGATTCGGATAATGCTTAGTTTTACTTATGATTAGGCGGCAAGGTGGAATAAAAAAAGCCTCCGGTGAAGGAGGCTTCAGCAGGGCGGAAAAAAGATTAACCTTTCAGCTCGTCCCAATGAGTGATCAGATGGCTGGCGATGCCGTATTCAATCGCCTGCTGTGGACCCATCCAGTAGTTGCTGTCCGTGTCCTGTTCCACTTTTTCCAGCGGTTGGCCGGTCGCTTTGCTGATCAGCCGGTTGATACGGTCGCGCGCGCGCAGCAGCTCGTTGGCTTCGATTTCAATATCGGAAACCTTGCCGCGTACGCCGCCCAGCGGCTGGTGGATCATAAAGCGGGTATTAGGCAGCGTGTAGCGATCTTCTTTCTCCGCCGCCAGGAAAATAGTGATGCCCGCGCTGGCTACCCAGCCGGTGCCGATAACCTGTACCTTCGGCTTCACGAATTTGATCATATCGTGAATGGTATCGCCAGCTTCGACGTGGCCGCCCTGGCTGTTGATAAACAGCTTGATCGGCTCATCGCCCATTTCCTGCAGGATAAGCAGCTGTGCGGTGACTTTCTCCGCCAGCGTCTGATCGATTTCGCCAGAAATGATCACAGATCGGGCTTGCAGTAACTTGTTAAGCGCCAGAGAGGATTTCTCTTCCGGGCTCTCTTTCTTTGGCTCCTGAGACATTATTTAGACTCCATAGGAAACGATCTGTATAAGTGACAAGAGTTTAGCATAATCCATTCAACAGCTAAATCAACTGTGGCGGCGCTGAATGATTGCCTGCCAAAACAGCGGCTTATTAGCCGTTCCCGTTAATTTTCATTACCTGTCGCCCGCTGCCTTACCGGATGCTGATGAAAAATTATGGTGGCTGACAGGCGCAGCGCGTCCCGGTTTTGCTGCCAAAACGCCCCTGAAATGCGCTATATTAGGATCTGGTCCATTAATGAACACAGCCTGTAAGGGCCGCTGATAAGCCATGAGGTTAACTGATGACAGATAAGCGCAAAGACGGTTCAGGGAAGCTGCTGTACTGCTCTTTTTGCGGCAAGAGCCAGCATGAAGTCCGCAAGCTGATTGCCGGCCCGTCAGTCTATATCTGCGACGAATGCGTCGATTTATGTAACGACATCATTCGCGAAGAGATCAAAGAAGTTGCGCCCCATCATCGCGAGCGCAGTTCGCTGCCGACGCCGCACGAAATCCGCGAACATCTGGACGACTACGTTATCGGCCAGGAGCGGGCGAAGAAGGTGCTGTCGGTGGCGGTCTACAACCACTATAAGCGCCTGCGTAACGGCGATACCAGCAACGGCATCGAGCTGGGCAAAAGCAACATCCTGCTGATTGGCCCGACCGGCAGCGGCAAGACGCTGCTGGCGGAAACGCTGGCGCGCCTGCTGGACGTGCCGTTTACCATGGCCGACGCCACCACGCTGACCGAAGCGGGCTACGTGGGCGAGGACGTGGAAAACATCATCCAGAAGCTGCTGCAGAAGTGCGACTACGACGTGCAGAAAGCGCAGCGCGGCATTGTTTATATCGATGAAATCGACAAGATTTCCCGCAAGTCGGACAACCCGTCGATCACGCGCGACGTGTCGGGCGAGGGCGTGCAGCAGGCGCTGCTGAAGCTGATTGAGGGCACGGTCGCCGCGGTGCCGCCGCAGGGCGGGCGCAAGCATCCGCAGCAGGAGTTCCTGCAGGTGGACACCTCAAAAATCCTGTTTATCTGCGGCGGCGCGTTTGCCGGTCTGGACAAGGTTATCTCGCAGCGCGTGGACACCGGATCGGGCATCGGCTTCGGGGCGACGGTAAAAGGCAAGGCGGAGAAGGCGACGGAAGGCGAGCTGCTGGCGCAGGTGGAGCCGGAGGCCCTGATTAAGTTCGGTCTGATCCCGGAGTTTATCGGCCGTCTGCCGGTGGTGGCAACGCTGACCGAGCTGAGCGAGGAAGCGCTGATCCAGATCCTGTGCGAGCCGAAGAACGCGCTGACCAAGCAGTATCAGGCGCTGTTCAGCCTGGAAGGGGTGGAGCTGGAGTTCCGCGAAGAGGCGCTGAAGGCGATAGCGGGCAAGGCGATGTCGCGCAAAACCGGCGCGCGCGGGCTGCGCTCAATCGTGGAGGGGGCGCTGCTGGACACGATGTACGACCTGCCGTCGATGGACGACGTGGAAAAAGTGGTGATCGACGAGTCGGTTATCGCGGGCGAATCGGAGCCGATGCTGATTTACGGCAAGGGCGAGGCGCAGCAGGCATCTGGCGAATAAATAACCACACCTTTCCAAGCGGTTAGCGTAAATGGGGGAAATTTTTCCCCCATTTACTTTTCTCTCGCACATAACGTTGAATGTCTTACATTCATCCCCATATACTCAACTACCTGTGGGTAAAACTGCATGCCTGACGATTGCGGTTCCCCTCACCCTGGCGGAAATTAAACTAAGAGAGAGCTCTATGAATCCTGAGCGTTCTGAACGCATTGAAATCCCTGTGTTGCCGTTGCGTGACGTAGTGGTTTATCCGCACATGGTAATTCCGTTGTTTGTAGGCCGTGAAAAATCGATTCGCTGCCTTGAAGCCGCCATGGATCATGACAAAAAGATCATGCTGGTCGCACAGAAAGAGGCTTCAACGGATGAACCTGGCATTAACGATCTCTTCTCTGTAGGGACCGTAGCGTCAATTTTACAGATGCTGAAGCTGCCTGACGGCACGGTGAAAGTGCTGGTCGAAGGGCTGCAGCGCGCGCATATCACGACGCTCGCCGATAACGGCGATCATTTTACGGCTCAGGCGGAGTATCTGGTTTCGCCTGAAATTGACGAACGCGAGCAGGAAGTGCTGGTCCGCACGGCGATTAACCAGTTTGAAGGCTATATCAAACTGAACAAGAAAATCCCGCCGGAAGTGCTGACCTCGCTGAACAGCATTGAAGACGCCGCGCGTCTTGCGGATACCGTCGCGGCCCATATGCCGCTGAAGCTGGCCGACAAACAGTCCGTGCTGGAGATGTCCGACGTCAATGAACGTCTGGAATATCTGATGGCGATGATGGAGTCGGAAATCGATCTGCTGCAGGTGGAAAAACGCATTCGTAACCGCGTTAAAAAGCAGATGGAAAAGAGCCAGCGCGAGTACTATCTGAATGAGCAGATGAAGGCGATTCAGAAAGAACTGGGCGAAATGGACGACGCGCCGGACGAAAACGAAGCGCTGAAGCGTAAAATCGACGCGGCGAAAATGCCAAAAGAGGCGCGCGATAAAACCGAAGCCGAGCTGCAGAAGCTGAAGATGATGTCGCCAATGTCGGCGGAAGCAACGGTGGTGCGCGGCTATATCGACTGGATGGTACAGGTGCCGTGGAACGCGCGCAGCAAGGTGAAGAAAGATCTGGTGAAGGCGCAGGAAACGCTGGATACCGATCACTTTGGCCTGGAGCGCGTGAAAGATCGTATCCTGGAATATTTAGCGGTACAAAGCCGCGTCAGCAAAATCAAAGGGCCGATCCTGTGCCTGGTCGGACCGCCGGGGGTGGGTAAAACCTCGCTGGGCCAGTCGATCGCCAAGGCGACCGGCCGTAAATACGTGCGTATGGCGCTGGGCGGCGTGCGCGACGAAGCGGAAATTCGCGGACACCGTCGTACCTATATTGGTTCTATGCCGGGCAAGCTGATCCAGAAAATGGCGAAGGTTGGCGTGAAGAACCCGCTGTTCCTGCTGGATGAGATCGACAAAATGTCCTCGGACATGCGTGGCGACCCGGCATCGGCCCTGCTGGAGGTACTGGATCCCGAGCAGAATATCGCTTTTAACGATCACTATCTGGAAGTCGACTACGACCTGTCTGACGTGATGTTTGTAGCGACGTCCAACTCCATGAACATTCCGGCACCGCTGCTGGACCGTATGGAAGTGATCCGTCTGTCGGGCTACACCGAGGATGAAAAGCTTAATATCGCTAAACAGCACCTGCTGCCGAAGCAGATTGAGCGTAACGCCCTGAAAGCGAGCGAGCTGACCGTAGACGACAGCGCTATCGTAGGTATCATTCGCTACTACACCCGTGAAGCGGGCGTGCGTAGCCTTGAGCGTGAGCTGTCGAAGCTGTGCCGTAAGGCAGTGAAAACGCTGCTGATGGATAAGAGCGTTACCCATATCGAAATCAATGCCGATAACCTGAAGGATTTCCTGGGCGTGCAGCGTTTCGACTATGGCCGTGCCGACAGCGAAAACCGCGTGGGACAGGTAACGGGTCTGGCATGGACGGAAGTGGGCGGCGATCTGCTGACCATCGAAACCGCCTGCGTGCCGGGCAAAGGCAAGCTGACCTATACCGGCTCGCTGGGCGAGGTGATGCAGGAGTCCATCCAGGCGGCCCTGACCGTGGTACGCGCGCGCGCAGAAAAGCTGGGCATTAACGGCGACTTCTACGAAAAACGTGATATTCACGTGCACGTGCCTGAAGGCGCTACGCCGAAAGATGGCCCAAGTGCGGGTATCGCCATGTGTACGGCGCTGGTTTCCTGTCTGACCGGTAACCCGGTGCGCGCCGATGTGGCGATGACCGGCGAGATCACGCTTCGTGGCCAGGTTCTGCCTATCGGCGGCCTGAAAGAGAAGCTGCTGGCAGCGCATCGCGGCGGCATCAAAACCGTGCTGATCCCGGATGAAAACAAGCGCGATCTGGAAGAAATTCCGGACAACGTGATTGCCGATCTGGATATCCACCCGGTTAAGCGTATCGAAGAAGTGCTGACGCTGGCCCTGCAAAACGCCCCATACGGCATGCAGGTCGCCACCGCGAAATAGTGATATAAGACAAAAAGACCCTAAATCCAGAGCTGGCAGACGAATTCGCACTTGCCAGCTTTTTTTTGTGCCGTTAATTTAGGGGGCTGTTAAGCCGGTGAAGGTCTGAACAGGCCCTGCTTTTACGACTCGACAAACAACGATAATTGATGCGTGCTCGTAACGGGGGGAAGCCCGTTTGCGAAGTAAATAATAAAGAGGGGATGATTGAGTGAATAAGTCACAGTTGATCGACAACATTGCTGCAAACGCTGATATCTCTAAAGCAGCGGCAGGACGCGTACTGGATGCTTTTATGGAAGCGGTAACCGACTCTCTTAAAGCGGGCGACGAAGTGGCGCTGGTAGGGTTTGGCACATTTTCCGTGCGTGAACGCGCAGAGCGTACCGGACGCAACCCGCAAACCGGTAAAGAAATTACTATCCCTGCGGGCAAAGTCCCGGGATTCCGCGCCGGTAAGGCGCTGAAAGACGCGGTTAATTAACGTCAGGCAAGCAATTTCTTCGGTGGAATGAGGACTGTCCTGACGTTCTCATGTACCATACGAGGCACATCACACTATGATGTGCCTTTTTTGTTTCAACGGTCGCAAGAGCCTGATACGCAGCGGCGTGGAGCGCCCCGGGAACGTGGGAAGCAAGCGCAAGGGTTTACATTCATAATACAGCGGAGTGTTGTCACACCATGATGGACAATTTACGCGCGGCGTCGAACCATGTCGTGCTCAAAATTATACTGGGTCTGATCATCCTCTCTTTTGTTCTGACCGGGGTGGGCAACTACCTGATCGGCGGCAATGGAGATTATGCAGCTAAGGTCAACGGCCAGGAAATCAGTCGCGCACAGTTGGAAAGAGCGTTCAGCAACGAACGTTCGCATCAGCAGGAAATGCTGGGCGAGCAGTTTTCACAGCTGGCCAGCAATCCCGCTTATCTTCAGCAGATCCGCCAGCAGGCGCTTTCTCAGCTGGTAGATGAAGCGCTGCTGGATCAGTATGCGAAAGATCTGCAGCTGGCGGTTAGCGACGATCAGATCAAGCAGGCTATTTTCAACCAGCCGGCCTTCCAGACTAACGGCAAATTCGATAACGCCCGTTATCTGGCGATTATTAACCAGATGAATCTCACTGCCGATCAGTACGCTCAGGCGCTGCGCAAGCAGCTGACTACGCAGCAGCTGATTGCCGCGGTGACCCGTACAGACTTTATGCTGCCGGGCGAAACGGAATCGCTGGCCGCGCTGGTTTCTCAGGAACGCCTGGTGCGTGAAGCGACTATTAACGTTGCGGCGCTGGCGGCGAAGCAGAACGTCAGCGACGAAGAAGTCAAAAACTACTACGAGCAGAATAAAAACAGCTTTATGGCGCCGGAGCAGTTCCGTGTCAGCTATATCAAGCTGGATGCGGCCTCGTTGCAGAAAGAGCCGAGCGAAAGCGATATTCAAAGCTGGTACGACAGCCATCAGCAGGACTATACCCAGCCGCAGCGCAGCCGTTTCAGCGTGATCCAAACTAAAACCGAAGCCGATGCGCAGGCGGTTCTGGACGCGCTGAAAAAAGGCGGCGATTTTGCCGCGCTGGCGAAAGAGAAATCTATCGATCCTATCTCTGCCCGCAAAGGTGGCGATATGGGCTGGCTGGAGCCGGACACCACGCCGGACGAGCTGAAAAGCGCCAACCTGACGCAGAAAGGTCAGCTGTCGGGCGTGATCAAATCCTCCGTCGGCTTTATCGTTGCTCGTCTTGAAGACGTTCAGCCGCAGCAGATTAAGCCGCTGGCGGCCGTACACGACGACATCGCTGCTAAGGTGAAACACGAAACGGCCGTCGACGCTTATTACAAGCTGCAGCAGAAAGTGAGCGACGCGGCCAGCAATGATAACGAGTCGCTGGCGAGCGCTGAAGAAGCGGCAGGCGTGAAAGCAGTGGAAACTGACTGGTTCAGTCACGACAATCCACCCGCCGAGCTGAATTTCAGAGCGGTAGAGCAGGCGATCTTTAACGGTGGTCTGCTGGGGGATAACGGCGCGCCAGGCAGCAACTCCGATATCATCACGGTTGATGGCGATCGCGCTTTTGTGCTGCGGATCGCCGCCCACAGGCCGGAAGCGGTTAAACCACTGGCTGCGGTCAGTGCCGAAATCGTAGCCACGCTGAAAAACCAGAAGGCGCAGGCGGAAGCGAAGGCGCAGGCGGAAAAACTGCTGGCCGATCTGCAGGCGGGCAAAGGGATGGATGCCATGAAGGCAGCTAATCTTAGCTTTAGCGAGCAGAAAACGCTGACGCGCAGTGGTCAGGATGCGATCGCGCAGTCCGCCTTTGCGCTGGCGCTGCCGACCAAAGATAAGCCTGTTTACGGTATCAGCGAGGACGGGCAGGGCAACGTTGTGCTGCTGGCGCTGGATCAGGTACGCAGCGGCACGCTGCCGGAAGCGCAGAAGAAAGCGATGGTGCAGGGCATCACGCAGAACAATGCGCAGATCGCTTTTGAAGCGCTGCTGAGTAACCTGCGCAAGGAAGGCAAGATCAAGTACGGCGCAGCCGCGCAGGCGCAATAAGCCTCGCAAAAATCCTGCAGGTTATTGCAAATCCAAAGGCCGCTTATGCGGCCTTTTCCATTTCTGTAATCTGCCGTTTGTGGCGCCGTTTGGTTGGGCGTAGCCTGACGTTGCTGTCAAACACATGGAGGAGAACAGCATGAAAACGACCTTACAGGCTTTATGTTTTACCCTGCTGCTGGGCGGCACTACGCCGCTGTACGCCGGGCCTGCCATCGATAACGTCAGCGCCCGGCAGGCCAGCGCGCAGTCGAGCGAGGAAAAGAAACCGCCGCAAAGCGAATCGGTCAGCATTAATCACGCCACGGCCGAAGAGCTGAGCGCCGTAATGAACGGCGTAGGGCTAAAAAAGGCGCAGGCTATTATCAGCTATCGCGAGCAATACGGCCCTTTTACGCAGATAGAGCAGCTGAAAGAAGTGCCGGGTATTGGTAATGCGTTGGTAGAGAGGAACCTGACCAGACTGAAACTGTGATCGCTTTCTCGACTTGCCGTTGCGGCCCCACGCATCGTAGCGTACAGGCTGCTACGCTGAAAGAGGTCATACCAGTCGGTATGGCCTTTTTGAGGAGAAAATGATGCAGATTACGATTAAGGTTCGCGGTTATCATTTGGATGTTTATCAACACGTCAACAACGCGCGCTATTTAGAATTTCTGGAAGAAGCGCGCTGGGCCTGGCTGGAAAAGCTGGCCGCCTTTCGATGGATGAATGATAACCGGCTGGCTTTTATCGTGGTTAATATTAACATTAACTATCGCCGCCCGGCGGTGCTGGGCGACGAGCTGGCGATAGCCAGCCATCTGGTGCAGCTGGGCGGAAAAAGCGGCGTTATCGGCCAGACCATCACGTTGCTGCCGGAGGGGGAAGCAATAGCCGATGCGACGCTGACCTTTGTCTGCATCGATCTGCGCACGCAAAAAGCGCAGCCGATCGTCGGCGAGCTGAAGCAGCGGCTGGAAGAGATGCTGTCAGCGTAGCCCGGTTTTGCGCTGCATTTCCTGCATCACCGTAGCGCTGTTGATCTGGTAATCGCGCAGGCCGTTGGCACGCAGGTGGCAGGCAGCGCATTCGCCGCAGCCGTCGCCCTTGATGCCGTTATAGCAGGTAAGCGTGTCGTTGCGCACCAGCGCCAGCTGCTGCCAGTAGTCCGCCAGCGCCCAGGTTTCGGCTTTGTTCAGCCACATCAGCGGCGTTTCGAAGCGAACCGGACGCGCCATACCCAGCTCCACGGCATGGTTCAGCGCCTTAACAAATTCGTCGCGGCAGTCCGGGTAACCGGAAAAGTCGGTTTCGCAAACGCCGGTAATTACCGCTTCGGCCTCAACCTGATAAGCATAAATCGAGGCCAGCGTCAGGAACAGGATATTACGTCCCGGTACAAAGGTGCTTGGCAGGCCGCTGGCATCGGGATCCCAGGCCGGAACCGGGATGCTGTCGCGGGTCAGGCTGCTAACGGCCAGCTCGTTAAGCAGCGTGACGTCCAGCACTTTGTGCGCTCTTGCGCCCAGCGACTGCGCCAGCTCGCGAGCGACATCGATCTCTGCACGATGCCGCTGACCATAGTCAAAGGTCAGGCAGTGCACTTCGTCATACTGCCGCAAAGCCTGAATCAGACAGGTGGTTGAATCCTGTCCGCCGCTGAATACCACTACTGCACGTTTCATACTTTTTACCTCATTAATCTGTTGGGACGTATGGTACTGCCTGACGTGGGATAAAAACAGGGGCAGGAGCCGCGCATGTTGGCCAGCCAGCTGGAGCCCGGAATAGCGTTGTGTTGCCCGCGCGCAAGCTGACAACATGGCTATAGTCACTAAACCTGACGGCAACGCCCTGGCGATTCAGGACGTTGCGGGCAGGCGTTCCTGTGGTTCGCAAAACGCTGTTGCTTCGGATAACAGCGGGCTGAACGTAACGCATTTACGGGAAAATCATTTACGCTATTCCCTGTAAACTACATGGGCAACGGAGATTTATTCTTCTGCAGGCGCATACAAAACATAAAACAGGGTCCAGGCTGTTTTTACGGCACCTGATAGCGGAACAAGGCCACCGTAAATTATGGCGGATGCCGCGTCTCTCATTACCCCGATATGCCGGAAACGCTTGAAATAGCCGGAACAGGAAAGCTATATTCGCGGCCGGGTCGCGCTGATGGAGGCGGTCCAGAGAAATAAATACACATTGGCGCTGCCGCTGAACAACGGCGCTCGCCCAAACCTGACCAGGACGTTTATTGTGCGACTTTTCAGCCAGTTGAGCTGGTACTTTATGCGTGAATGGCGCCGCTATCTTGGCGCCGTTTTTCTGCTGATTATCATTGCGCTGCTGCAGCTGCTGCCGCCGAAGCTTGTCGGTACTATCGTGGACGGCGTCTCCCATCAGCAGATGAGCGCTTCGCGCCTGCTGATGTGGGTGGGCGTGATGCTGCTCACGGCTATTGTGGTCTATCTGCTGCGCTACGTCTGGCGCGTGCTGCTTTTCGGCGCCTCCTATCAGCTGGCCGTCGAGCTTCGGCAGGACTTCTATCGTCAGCTCAGCCGTCAGCATCCCGAGTTTTACCTGCGTCACCGTACCGGCGATCTGATCGCCCGCGCCACCAACGATGTCGATCGGGTGGTGTTTGCCGCCGGAGAAGGCGTGCTGACGCTGGTTGACTCGCTGGTGATGGGGCTGGCGGTGCTGGTGGTAATGAGCACGCAGATTAGCTGGCAGCTGACCCTGCTGGCGCTGCTGCCGATGCCGGTCATGGCAATAGCGATTAAACGCTACGGCGACCAGCTGCATCATCGTTTTAAGCATGCTCAGGCCGCCTTTTCGTCGCTTAACGACAGAACGCAGGAGAGCCTGACCAGCATCCGTATGATCAAAGCCTTTGGGCTGGAAGACCATCAGTCTGGACAGTTCGCCGATATCGCCCGCGACACGGGTCAAAAAAACCTGCGCGTGGCGCGGATTGACGCTCGCTTCGATCCCACTATTTATATTGCCATCGGGCTGTCGAACCTGCTGGCGATCGGCGGCGGCAGCTGGCTGGTCTGGCACGGTCAAATGACGCTGGGCCAGCTGACCAGCTTTGTCATGTACCTTGGCCTGATGATCTGGCCAATGCTGGCGCTGGCCTGGATGTTCAATATCGTCGAGCGCGGCAGCGCGGCCTGGAGCCGTATCCGCACGCTGCTGGCAGAGGCGCCGGCGGTAGAGGATGGCAGTAAAACGCTGCCGGAAGATCGCGGCCAGCTGCAAATCGCTATCAGGGAATTTTGCTATCCTGGCGCGCAGCAGCCCTCGCTGCACCATATTAACGTTAACCTTAAGCCCGGCCAGATGCTGGGGCTTTGTGGGCCGACAGGCGCCGGGAAAAGCACGCTGTTAAGCCTGATCCAGCGGCACTTCGATATTGCGCAGGGCGACATCCGCTATCACGGTATTCCGCTGCCGCAGCTGCGCCTGGACAGCTGGCGTAGCCGCATGGCGGTCGTCAGCCAGACGCCGTTTCTTTTTTCCGATACCATTGCCAACAATATCGCATTGGGTCGGCCTACGGCGCAGCAAAGCGATATTGAGCGCGCCGCACGGCTCGCCTGCGTACATGAAGATATTCTTCGACTGCCCCAGGGCTACGATACCGAAGTCGGCGAGCGTGGGGTGATGCTTTCCGGCGGACAGAAGCAGCGTATATCTATTGCCAGAGCGTTGTTGCTGAACGCGGAAATCCTGATCCTGGACGATGCGCTGTCGGCGGTCGATGGCCGTACTGAACACCAGATACTGCATAATTTAAGAAAATGGGGCGCAGGAAGAACCGTGATTATTAGCGCGCACCGTTTGTCCGCCCTGACGGAAGCCAGTGAAATCCTGGTGATGCAGCAGGGCACAGTGGCCCAGCGCGGGCAACATGAGGCGCTGATTGCCCAGAACGGTTGGTATCAGGATATGTATCGTTATCAGCAGCTGGAAGCCGCGCTGGACGAGGACGAAATCGCGAAAGGGGTGCCGCATGGCGAATCTTAATCAGCTCTGGCCCACGCTGAAACGCCTGCTGCGCTACGGCTCGCCGTGGCGGAAATCGCTTGGCCTGGCGATAGTATTGCTGTGGGTAGCGGCGGTGGCGGAAGTGCTCGGCCCGGTGCTGGTCAGCTATTTTATCGATAACATGGTGGCGAAGCATTCGATGCCGCTGGGGCTGGTCACGGGGCTGGCCGTCAGCTTTATCCTGCTGCAAATCCTGGCCGCCGCGCTGCACTACTGGCAGTCGCTGCTGTTTAACGAGGCGGCGGTAGGCGTAGTGCAGCGGCTGCGTACGGACGTAATGGATGCCGCGCTGCGCCAGCCGCTGAGCGCTTTTGATACCCAACCCGTCGGCCAGATTATTTCACGCGTGACCAATGACACCGAAGTCGTGCGCGATCTCTACGTCACCGTGGTAGCCACCGTGCTGCGCAGCGCGGCGCTGATCGGTGCCATGCTGGTGGCAATGTTCAGCCTCGACTGGCGCATGGCGCTGGTGGCGATAATGATTTTTCCGGCCGTGCTGACCGTAATGTTGATTTATCAGCGCTACAGTACGCCTGTCGTACGGCGAGTGCGTAGCTATCTGGCCGATATTAACAACGGTTTTAATGAAGTGATCAGCGGCATGAGCGTGATCCAGCAGTTTCGTCAGCAGGCGCGCTTTGGTGAGCGGATGAGCGAAGCTAGCCGATCCCACTATCTGGCGAGAATGGAAACGCTACGGCTGGATGGCTTTCTGCTCCGGCCGCTGCTCAGCCTGTTTTCCGCCATGATCCTGTGCGGGCTGATGCTGCTGTTTGGCTTCTCCTCCAGCGGCAGTTTCGAGGTTGGCGTGCTTTACGCGTTTATTAACTACCTGGGCAGACTGAACGAGCCGTTGATTGAGCTGACCACCCAGCAGTCGATGCTGCAACAGGCGGTAGTGGCCGGCGAGCGCATTTTTGAACTGATGGACGCGCCTCGCCAGCACTATGGTCAAGATAGTCGGCCGCTGGCCTCCGGCCGTATTGATATCGAAAATCTGAGCTTCGCCTATCGCGACGATCGCAACGTGCTCAACGATATCAACCTTAGCGTGCCTTCACGCAGCTTTGTGGCGCTGGTCGGCCACACCGGCAGCGGGAAAAGCACGCTCGCTAATTTGTTGATGGGCTATTACCCGGTGCGGCAGGGCGAAATTCGCCTGGACGGCAGGCCGCTGACCGGGCTGAGCCACGGCGTGCTGCGCGAAGGCGTGGCCATGGTGCAGCAGGATCCGGTGGTGCTGGCCGACACCTTTTTCGCTAACGTAGCGCTGGGGCGTGCCGTAAGCGAGGAAGCGGTCTGGCACGCGCTGGAAACCGTTCAGCTTGCCGAACTGGCGCGCTCGCTCTCCGACGGTATTTATACGCGGCTGGGCGAGCAGGGCAACAATCTTTCCGTGGGTCAGAAGCAGCTGCTGGCGATGGCGCGCGTGCTGGTCGCCTCGCCGCAAATTCTGATCCTGGATGAAGCGACCGCGAATATTGATTCCGGTACGGAACAGGCGATCCAGAAGGCGCTAAAGGCCGTTCGTCAGCAAACCACGCTGGTGGTTATTGCTCACCGACTCTCCACCATCATTGAAGCGGAAACCATTCTGGTGCTGCACAGAGGCCATGTGGTGGAGCAGGGTAACCATCAGCAGCTGTTGGCGAAACAGGGCCGTTACTGGCAGATGTATCAGCTACAGCTGGCGGGCGAAGAACTCGAAGAGACATAACGGCAAAGCGTACCGCTTCGCTGCACTAAAAGCAGGCGGTCGATCTGATAAAACGGCGTCGATGCACAATTTCGACGCGTAACGCACCTTAATGGTGCGTTTTCTTTTTCCCTCTATGCTTAACGTTATCACCAGGCCGTTATGCGTACGCCCTGTCTGCCGCCGCGCCTTTTAATACGCGCGTTTCTGATTTATGGCACAGCCTTTGCTTTGGTTAACGCAGGGCGGAATCACCGTTTTCTTTAGCTGGAGGGGATCGTATGAAGCTGGTTACCGTGGTAATCAAACCGTTTAAATTAGAAGACGTGCGCGAGGCGCTTTCTGCCATTGGCATTCAGGGCCTGACCGTCACCGAAGTCAAGGGATTTGGTCGCCAGAAAGGCCATGCCGAGCTTTATCGCGGCGCTGAATACAGCGTGAACTTCCTGCCAAAAGTTAAAATCGATGTGGCGATAGCGGACGACCAGCTGGACGAGGTTGTCGACGTTATCAGCAAGGCCGCCTATACCGGCAAAATTGGCGACGGTAAGATTTTTGTCGCTGAACTGCAGCGGGTTATCCGTATTCGCACTGGCGAAGCGGATGAAGCCGCACTCTGATCTCGGGGCTAAGAATTGTGATGGGATGGGATAAAATGAGAAAAATGACTACCTTCGGCCTCGCCAGCCTCAGCCTGCTGCCCTCGCTTGCGATGGCGGCGCCGCCAGCCGTGGCGGACAAGGCCGATAACGCCTTTATGATGATTTGCACCGCGCTGGTGCTGTTTATGACGCTACCCGGCATCGCGCTTTTCTACGGTGGCCTGATCCGGGCCAAAAACGTACTGTCCATGCTGACTCAGGTTTCCGTGACCTTTGCGATGGTGTGCGTTATCTGGATGCTCTACGGCTATTCGCTGGCCTTCAGCACGGGAAACGCTTTCTTTGGCGACTTCAGCATGGCGATGTTGAAAAACATTCAGCTGACGGCGCTGGTTGGTACCTTCTACCAATATATCCACGTTTCATTCCAGGCTTCCTTTGCCTGCATTACCGTTGGCCTGATCGTTGGCGCGCTGGCCGAGCGTATCCGTTTCTCTGCGGTGCTGATCTTTGTGGCTATCTGGGTCACTTTCTCCTATCTGCCCATCGCGCACATGGTCTGGTCCGGCGGGCTGCTGGCGCAGGACGGCGCGCTGGACTTTGCCGGCGGTACCGTAGTGCATATCAACGCTGCGGTTGCCGGTCTGGTCGGCGCTTACCTGGTCGGCAAACGCGCGGGTTTTGGCAAAGAAGCCTTTAAACCGCATAACCTGCCGATGGTCTTCACCGGCACGGCGATCCTGTATGTCGGCTGGTTCGGCTTTAACGCCGGTTCGGCGAGCGCGGCTAACGAAATCGCGGCGCTGGCATTCCTGAACACCGTTATGGCGACCGCAGGCGCGATGCTGAGCTGGACGTTTGGCGAGTGGGCGCTGCGCGGCAAGCCTTCGCTGCTGGGCGTCTGCTCCGGGGCGATCGCGGGTCTGGTAGCGATTACGCCAGCCTGTGGCTATGTTGGCGTCGGCGGCGCGTTGGTTATCGGTATTATCGGCGGTCTGGCGGGCCTGTGGGGCGTCACCGTGCTGAAAAGATGGCTGCGCGTTGACGATCCCTGTGACGTATTCGGCGTGCACGGCGTGTGCGGTATTGTGGGCTGCATCCTGACCGGTGTTTTTGCTTCTTCTTCACTGGGCGGCGTAGGCTATGCCTCTGGCGTAACGATGGGGCATCAGATCTGGGTGCAGCTCTATAGCGTAGGCATTACGGTGGTCTGGACCGGCGTGGTCGCCTTCATCGCCTTTAAGGTAGCGGATATGACAGTTGGCCTGCGCGTCACCGAAGATCACGAACGTGAAGGTCTGGATGTGAACAGCCACGGCGAAAACGCTTATAACCAGTAAGCCGGCTCGCCGCTGCTCTCGCTAACAAACCCCGCGCTCTGCGGGGTTTGTTATTTCAGCTACTGACGCAGGCGCATCACGCCTTCCTGCACCGTTGAAGCGACCAGTATCCCATCCCGGGTAAAGAATTCGCCGCGCACAAAGCCTCTGGCGCCGGATGCCGACGTGCTCTCCACGCTATAGAGCAGCCACTGATTCAGGTCGAAAGGGCGGTGAAACCACATTGAGTGATCGATAGTGGCGACCTGCATTCCCGGTTCCAGAAATCCTTTGCCATGCGGCTGTAGCGCGACCGGCAGGAAGTTAAAGTCCGAAGCGTAGCCCAGCAGGTATTGGTGTATACGCCTGTCGTCCGGCATGGGGCCGTTAGCCCGCAGCCAGACATGGCGCACCGGTTCATCCACCTGGCCTTTCAGCGGGTTATGAAATTTAACCGGGCGGATTTCAAAGGGTTTTTCTGACAGGAACTTTTCGCGCGCCTTTTCAGGAATAAAATGCGACAGCTGTTTGGCGATTTCGCCTTCCGTGGTGAGGGATTCAGGGCCAGCAACGTCCGGCATCGGTTTCTGATGTTCAAAACCCGTTTCCGGCGCCTGGAAAGAGGCCGTCATATAAAAAATAGGCTGGCCGTTCTGGATGGCGCTTACCCGACGGGCGCTAAAGCTGTGACCATCGCGCAGGGTTTCCACATCGTAAATAATGGCTTTCTGACTGTCGCCAGGCCGCAAAAAGTAGCTGTGGAACGAATGGATAATGCGCTCCGCCGGGACCGTCTGCTTGGCGGCATAAAGCGCCTGGCCAACCACCTGACCGCCAAAAACCTGACGCAGGCCAAGATCCTCGCTCTGGCCGCGAAACAGACCCTCTTCCAGCTTTTCCAGGTTCATTAAATTTAATAGTTCTTGCAGTGCCTGACTCATGGCGGCTTCCTCAATAGTCGGTTCCCTTTCAGTTTGCGAAACCGAACCCGCTGTCGTCAACGTTGAGGAAAAATATTCTTCCGCACGCGTTCCTCATATGGCTTACAGGCGAAAATCAATAACCTGTGCCAGAATTAAGGCTTACGGGGCAGGCTGACTGTCCCTTACGTCCCGCATTGATCGCAAGGAGAATAAATCAATGAAACTTTGGCCTGTATTGACCGGCGCCGCTTTGGCGGTCGCACTTTCCGGATGTGCTGATAAAGGTAGAGATGTCCCCACGCCGACGCTGGCTTCCAAAGTCGCGGGGGAAGCAGATACGCTGCGCCAGCCGCACGTTAGCGGAACCATTACGCTACCGGCCAACGTACGCCTGCCGCCTGATGCTTCATTGACCGTGATGCTTTCTGATGCTTCCCTGTCAGACGCGCCGGCAAAAGTGATTTCACAGCGCGTGGTGCTGACCGATGGCAAACAGGCGCCGTTCAAATTTATCCTGCCTTTCAATCCGGCGGACATTCAGCCCAACGCCAGGATCCTGCTGAGCGCAGCGGTAATTGTCGATCGCAACGTCGTATTAATAGCCGATTCTATTAAGCCGGTTATCAACGGCGGCGGTACAAAAGACCAGACGCTTAACCTGAAGGCCGTGCCGGCGAAAGCCTTACCGACGGCACAACGCGCGCCTGTAGCGGTACCTTCGACTTCACCTACGCTGGTGACGCCGGCCTCAACCGTGCCTGCGCCAACTTCACTGTAATGGTTACCGCCCCTTTATGGGGCGGTTCATCCCTGCCAGCGGTAGCGCTCAAGCGCGATTTTTCCGTTATGATCCACTTCCACGCCTTCTGCCAATAAAGCCTGTCGTTGGCGCTCGAGATCGCTGCCCGTTAATGAAATCTCACCCAGCCGGTTAATGACCCTGTGCCAGGGAAGCCTGCTGCCAGCCGGTAGCCGTTTTAATACGCCGCCAACCTGACGCGCGGCGCGCGGCGAGCCCGCCAGCCGGGCAATATCGCCATAGGTAGTGACCTTACCGTAGGGAATAGCGGCAACAATTTGCCAGATACGGCGTGGAAAGGTGTCTTGTTCAGTCATGGTCTGCTCCCCGTTACTGGAAATAAAGTAATCGAAA
Source organism: Erwinia sp. 198 (assembly GCF_003937915.1). Lineage (GTDB taxonomy): Bacteria > Pseudomonadota > Gammaproteobacteria > Enterobacterales > Enterobacteriaceae > Erwinia > Erwinia aeris. The sequence goes on from NZ_RHUM01000004.1 coordinate 119,474, forward strand.
GCGGTCTTAAGCTGAAGGGGGGGCGGATAATAGCGGGGGAAAGGGCAATGTTGTGCAAGAAAACAACGGTCGTCGGGCGCGGGCTTGCAATTGCCCAGGGGTTCATTGATAATGCCCTCGCTCCATTACATGGGGCAATCAATGGGGGCCCGGTTGGTTCTCCCGCAATGCTAACTTGTGAACTCGGTCAGATCCGGAAGGAAGCAGCCGCAGCAGGTGACGCGTGTGCCGGGATGTAGCTGGCAGGGCCCCCACCCAATTCCTCCGGGGAACCCTCACCGCTTTATCTCTTATCGTACAAACTTCCAGACAGAAACCGGCACTTTATCGTAAAGCTTATTCATCGTCAGTTCGGCAAGCCGATGATCCGCCGCTGAATAAAATACGGCCAGCTCATTATCAGATAATTCGTATTTGTTTTTTTCGATAACGCGTTCGAGCGTGTCAATTGAACGGCATCGTCTTAAACGCATCAGATAATCAGTTTTCGTAAGTAGTTTATCTGTCATTATTAAACCATTGGAAAAATAAAGGTTACTAAAATGAATGGCTTGTCTGTGCGGTGACGACAGCACATTCCTCTGTAAAAACGTTGAACAGCCGTTTCGCTGATTTCTGCCAGCGCTGAAGATCCTGGCCATTAATACCGTAGTTGCTGAAAAGCATAAAGGTATCGTCAAGATATTCATCAATCTGACTAATCAACTCGCTGTCTTCAATATGCTTAATTTTGTAATTCATGGTAAAACCAGCAATATGCTCAATCAGGTCATTAAGCTGCAGATTAATTGCTGAAGTTGGATCGTTAACCCAGCCGTGATGGCTGTCGCCTAACGTGGCCAGACTTTCATCATACAGGTTTTCACACAAAAATTTCAGCTGGGCAATATCATGCCTTTTCGGTGAGTATTCGTCCATCTTTTTCCCCTCCATAGCCAGTGAAAAATCGTATACCGCAGGCTTTCTGCGAGCGGGATGCCAGGAAGCGATATTGAATCTTGTGCGAGCGGTTTAATAAATATAACTCTCTTAAATTGTATTTTGATTACTATTACTAAAAATTACAATTCATCCGCGGCTGCGGCGCGTTCCGTATCAATGAAATCAAATATCAGCGCATCAGGCCGGCTTTCAAAATTTACTGACTGGATTGTCGTTTCATCTGCATCGATATCAAGACAGGCGTTGAAAACGTTCCAGCAGAAACTGTAAGTCATTTTGTAACCCGACGGCTCCGTTTGTTCAACTGAAATAATTTTCACACTTCCCGGAACATACTGCGCATTTTGTGAATACCATAACAGTGAGCCAGTTAACTCGGTTTCTATTTTGGGAATAATCCGCTGAATAAGGCTAATCCATTCAGACTCATTTTCTTCATCAGGCACTGAAGAGACAGGAATACGTTTGCGCATTTTTTCTCCACAGAGTTAATAAACGCTTATACAGATAATTGTTGTTAGCTTTAAAATAATCAAGTCGGCTAAATAGAGAAAAAACTATCTTGATGATTTGACTATTAATTATTTTAGTAGAGGATCCCGCTTTCTGCGATAGAAAAAACCGATTAAGATGAATAAATTTTATATAACCACATCTCTTTTTATTCCTTTTTGTGGAAATAAAAAGATACATTTTAGTTCAGCACGTTTCGCAGCGTCGTAATATGCTATTGTTATGTTATAACGTAACAATGGTGCGGTCATGTTTAGTTTTACTGCTTCTTCTCGTCCTACCTTACTGATGCAATCAGCACAAACACGTTTACTTTTTGCTCTGATCGCCGTGCTGGCTTTGCTGGCGCTGAACGGGTGGGCGATATCCTCATGATTACGCTGACGGATCTCCGGGTCGGCTATAGCGGGAACGCCGTTACCCCGTGTCTTAACGGCACGTTCCAGCCAGGGTCAATGACCGCGCTGGTGGGAGCAAATGGCTGTGGAAAATCAACGCTGCTAAAAACCTTCGCGGGCTTGCTGCCACCCGTAAGCGGCCAACTCAGGCGCCTGACGCAGGATACTGCATGGTTACCGCAGCAATCCGAGGTTGAGAGAAATTTCCCTGTCAGCGTAGCCGATCTGGTGGCGATGGGCTGCTGGCGACGCTGCGGCTGGTTTGGGGCTATCGGTCGCTTTGAAAGGCAGCGGGTCATGGCGGCGCTGGAACAGGTCAATATGGCTGAATTCGCCGCCGCGCAGCCCGGTACGCTTTCTGGCGGGCAGCTACAGCGTGTACTTTTCGCCAGGCTACTGGTACAGGATGCTTCGCTACTGCTGCTTGATGAACCTTTTACCGGCATCGATACGGAAACGACCAGTCTGCTGCTGGCGCTGCTGCAGGCGCGGCATCGGGCTGGCTGTACGCTGATCGTGGTGCTGCACGATATGACGATGGTTACGCAATCCTTCCCGCAGATCCTGCGGCTGGAGCCCACTCAGGCAAAATGGATCACGCCAACGCCGGAACCGATCGTGTTGGAGTCAGCATGACGCTTTTACATCCTTTTATCGAATTCGCCTTTATGCGCCGCGCGCTGGTTGCCTGCATTGCGCTTTCGCTCAGCGCCACGCCGCTGGGCGTCTTTTTGCTGCTGCGCCGCATGAGCCTGGTCGGCGACGCGCTTTCCCATGCGGTGCTGCCCGGCGCGGCTATCGGCTATTTGATTTCCGGCCTTTCGCTGGTGGCGATGGGAACTGGCGGCATTATCGCCGGGCTGTCGGTAGCGCTGCTGTCAGGCGCGGTCAGCCGCTATACGCCGCTGCGTGAGGACGCCAGCTTTGCCGGTTTTTATCTCGGTTCGCTGGCGCTGGGCGTGACGCTGGTTTCACTGCGCGGCTCCAGCGTCGATTTGCTGCATGTGCTGTTCGGCTCTTTGTTGGCCGTTGATAACCCCTCGCTTCTGCTGGTCAGCGCGATAGCATCGGTTACGCTGCTGGCTCTGGCGCTGATTTATCGTCCGCTGGCGATCGATGCCTTCGATCCTGCTTTTTTACGCGCGCAGAGCCGCTGGGTCGCACCGCTGGTGCACGCGCTTTTTCTGATACTGGTTGTGACCAACCTGGTCGCAGGCTTTCAGGTTCTCGGCACGCTGATGTGCGTGGGGCTGATGATGCTGCCCGCAGCGGCATCTCGTTTCTGGCGTAAAGAACTGCCCGGCATGATTGGCACCGCCATGATACTGGCGCTGATCGCCAGCTTCAGCGGCCTGTCTGCCTCATTCTGCCTGGCGCTGCCTGCCGGGCCCGCCGTAGTGCTCTGTGCCGCGCTGCTGTTCTTTATCTCGATTTTAGTGGGGCCATGCGGCGGGATACTGCGCGCGCGTTTTTTTACTGTTGATAAGGAGAAAAGATGAAAAAGTTACCCCTTGTGCTGGCGCTGGCCGCCCTGTGTGCCACGCCGCTGGCGATGGCAAAAACGCTGGAGACGGTAGCCAGTTTTACCGTGTTGGCCGATATTGTTAAGCAGGTCGGTGGCGAGCATGTAGAGGTAAAAAGCCTGGTCGGGCCGAATGGCGATCCGCACAGCTTTGAGCCCACGCCGCGGGACAGCCAGGCGCTGGCTAAAGCGGATGTGGTATTCGTCAGCGGCCTGGGGCTGGAAGGCTGGATGGATCGCCTGATTTCAGCTTCGCAATACAAAGGCCATGTTGTTGTCGCTTCAGCAGACATTACGACGCGCACTATGGAGGAAGAGGGAAAAACGGTTACCGATCCGCACGCCTGGAACAGCATGAAAAACGGCGAAATCTATGCCAGCAACGTGATGAATGCATTGATTGCTGCCGATCCGCAGGATGCAAACTACTTCCGCCAGCGCGGCGCGGCCTATATTGGCCAACTGCAAAAGCTGGACGAGTGGGCCGCCGTTCAATTTGCGGCCGTCCCGGCGGCGAAGCGTAAAGTGCTGACCAGCCACGATGCCTTCGGCTATTTTGGTCAGCGCTATGGCGTAACCTTTATGTCGCCAGTCGGCTTCTCTACGGAATCTGAGGCCAGCGCTGCCGACGTAGCGGGGCTGATTACCCAGCTGAAAAATGAGCATATCCACAGCTACTTTATTGAAAACCAGACCGATCCTCGGCTGGTACAGCAGATCGCTTCGGCAACCGGCGCACTTCCCGGCGGCGAGCTTTACCCGGAGGCGCTGACGAAAAAAGGCGGCGCGGCCGATTCTCTGGAAGCGGCTTTTCGTCATAACGTAACGGCGATGCTGGGCAGCATGAAATAAAAAGGCGGGCCGATAGCCGGCCCGCCTGAATAAACCTTCACCACCAGATAAAAGTAGCCTTTTTGGTGACTACATTTCTCAGGCGCTTTGTATTGCAAAAGCAGACTTTATGCCGGCTGCCTTTTCCCGGCATTTAATCGGTGGAAGAGTACGTGGTGGACAGGGGAGCGGGAGAACGCGCACGTTATTCTTATGGTAAAAGCGGCTTTAATGCCGCTTGCATACCATTAGCGCTTTTTCTTTTTGCCCTGAACCGCTTTAAAGCGCGGGTTGCTTTTACAAATCACAAAAACCCGGCCGTGACGGCGCACGATTTTGCAGTCTTTATGACGTTTTCTGGCCGAGGCCAGTGAATTAAGCACCTGCATTTTCGCTCCTTACTTACTGAAAAAACGACCAAAACGCTGGTTAAAGCGGTGCGCGCTGCCTTCTTTGGCAAACTCTTTTTGTTTACCGGTGTAGTAGGCATGGGAGGCCGAAGAGACGTCCAGCGCTACATAAGGCAGTGTTTTACCGTCCAGCTCGATAGTGCGGTCGGTTTTAATGGTAGAGCCGACGACAAAAAAGGTGTCGGCGCTGGTGTCGTGAAAAGCGACGGTGCGGTAAGCCGGATGGATAGCTGGTTTCATGAAACCCCCTGATATCGTATGTTATAACATAACAATAATTATGCGCGCTGCGATTTCAAAATGCAAGCGTAGAAGAGGGCGGAAGCTGGCCGCGATAACAGGACAAGGAAACAGCGAGGAGCAGGAGAACTCGGGAACAGGAAAAAAGTGAGCAGGGCAAAGGGATACAGGGAGCGGGAACCGACAGGACTACACACGGACAGCGCGTGCGCCAGCAGCAGGACAGTCGGAAAACAGGCTTTACCGGCTGGGTGAAGAAAAAAGAGGCCGCAAAAGCGGCCTCTTAAAGATCAAGCGGGATGCCTTAGTGAGGGCGATCCGTATGATGTGGTTCCAGATCCTCTTTATGCTTGCTGAAGCGGCGGCGAACCACCACAAAGAACACAGGCACGAAGAAGATAGCCAGAATAGTCGCCGTCACCATACCGCCCATTACGCCAGTACCTACTGCGTTCTGCGCGCCGGAGCCGGCGCCGGTACTGATGGTCAGCGGCAGTACGCCCAGGATAAAGGCCAGCGAGGTCATCAGGATAGGACGAAGACGCATACGTACCGCTTCCAGCGTCGCTTCTATCAGACCTTTGCCTTCTTTCTCCATCAAATCTTTGGCGAACTCGACGATCAGAATGGCGTTCTTCGCGGACAGCCCGATGGTGGTCAACAGGCCTACCACAAAGTACACGTCATTGCTCAGGCCGCGCAGAGTGGTGAACAGCAGGGCACCGATAACACCCAGCGGCACAACAAGCATGACCGAGAAAGGAATCGACCAGCTCTCATACAGCGCTGCCAGACACAGGAACACGACGATCAGCGAGATAGCATAGAGCGCTGGCGCCTGGTTGCCAGAGAGACGTTCCTGGTAGGACATGCCCGTCCACTCGTAGCCAATGCCCTTCGGCAGCTTCGAGGCCAGCTCTTCCATCAGGTTCATGGCGTCGCCCGAACTTTTGCCTGGTGCAGCCTGACCCAGGATCTCCATAGAAGGCAGTCCGTTATAGCGTTCCAGACGCGGTGAACCGTACTGCCATTTCGCGCTGGCGAAGGAGGAGAACGGCACCATTTCGCCATTTGAGGCGCGCACGTACCATTTATCGATATCGCCAGGCAGCATACGAGCATTGGCTTGCCCCATTACGTAAACTTTCTTCACACGACCGCGATCGATGAAGTCATTGACGTAAGAGCCGCCCCAGGCCGCACCCAGCGTGGTGTTGATATCAGAAATAGATACGCCCAGCGCTTCCGCTTTCTCCTGGTCGATAGTCAGCTTGTACTGCGGCGTATCTTCCAGACCGTTTGGACGCATACCCACCAGCGTATCCGGATGCTGGGCAGCCATGCCAAGCAGCTGGTTACGGGCATTGGTCAGGGCCTCATGGCCCAGGTTGCCCTGGTCAATCAGCTCAAAGTCAAAGCCGGTGGCGTTACCAAGTTCGATAATCGCCGGCAGGTTAAACGGGATCACCATCGCATCTTTGATGGCGCCGAAAGCCTGCATGGCACGACCGGCAATGCCTTCTACTTTGTTTTCCGACCCGCTGCGCTCGTCCCACGGCTTCAGGCTGACGAAGGCGATACCGGTGTTCTGGCCGCGTCCCGCAAAGCCGAAGCCGTTAACGGTAAACACCGAACGCACGTTATCCTTCTCTTTGGTCAGGAAGTAGTCCGTTACCTGATCCAGTACCTTTTGCGTACGGCCCTGGGTCGCACCGGCAGGCAGCGAAGCCTGCGCCAGCAGCAGCCCCTGATCCTCTTCCGGCAGGAAGGCGCTTGGCAGCTTCACGAACATATAAGCCATGCCAACCACGATCACCAGATAGATCAACAGATAGCGGCCGGTGCTGCGAATGATGTGGCCCACGCTGTCGGTATAGTGGTTGGTACTTTTGTCGAACATGCGGTTAAACCAGCCGAAAAAGCCGGTGGTTTTACCGTGGTCACCTTTCTTAATCGGCTTGAGTAACGTTGCGCAAAGCGCAGGCGTCAGGATCAGTGCGACGATAACCGACAGCACCATCGCGGAAACGATCGTGATGGAGAACTGGCGATAGATAACGCCGGTAGAGCCGCCGAAGAACGCCATCGGGATAAATACGGCCGAAAGCACCAGCGCAATACCGACCAGCGCGCCCTGGATCTGCCCCATGGACTTGCGGGTTGCCTCTTTAGGCGGCAGGCCTTCTTCCGCCATTACGCGTTCGACGTTCTCCACCACCACGATGGCGTCATCCACCAGCAGGCCGATGGCGAGCACCATCCCGAACATCGTTAGCGTGTTTATCGAATAGCCGAAGGCGCTGATAATGGCAAAGGTACCCAACAGTACGACCGGCACGGCGATCGTCGGGATCAGCGTGGCGCGGAAGTTCTGCAGGAACAGATACATTACGATAAAGACCAGCACGATCGCTTCAATCAGCGTTTTCACCACCTCCATGATGGAGATTTTAACGAACGGCGTAGTGTCGTACGGATAAACCACTTTCAGACCGGCCGGGAAGAACGGTTCCAGCTTGCCCAGCTCGGCTTTGACCGCTGCCGCCGTGTCCAGTGCGTTAGCGCCGGTAGCCAGTTTAATACCGATACCGGAAGCCGGTTTGCCGTTATAGCGCGCGATAACCTCGTAGTTTTCGCCACCCAGCTCGATTTTCGCCACGTCTTTTAACAGTACGCGAGAACCGTCCGTGTTGACTTTCAACAGGATTTTGCCGAACTCGTCAGTAGAGGTCAGGCGGGTTTGCGCAATGATAGAGGCGTTAAGCTGCTGGCCCGGCACCGGCGGCGAACCGCCAAGCTGACCGGCGGCCACCTGGGCGTTCTGCGCGGTGATAGCGCTGATGACGTCAACCGGCGTCAGCTGATAGTTATTCAGCTTGTGCGGGTCCATCCAGATACGCATCGCATACTGAGCACCAAATATCTGGGTATCGCCTACGCCGGTAGTACGGCTGATAGGATCCTTGATATTTGACGCCACGTAGTCCGCAATATCATTCTGCGTCATGGTGCCGTCTTCGTTGACGAAACCTGCCACCATCAGGAAGCTGCTGGAGGATTTTTGTACCTGGATACCCTGCTGCTGAACTTCCTGCGGCAGTAGCGGCGTGGCCAGCTGCAGTTTGTTCTGCACCTGAACCTGCGCGATATCCGGATCGGTACCTGACTCGAAGGTCAGGGTCAGCTGCAGCGTGCCCGATGAATCGCTGTTTGACGACATATACATCAGGCCGTCAATCCCGTTCATGTTCTGCTCGATAACCTGCGTTACCGAATCCTGCAGCGTTTTAGCATCGGCACCCGGATAGGTGGCGCGAATCTGTACGGCCGGTGGCGCAACATTAGGATATTGCTCAATCGGCAGTTTTAGAATCGACAGCACGCCCACCAGCATAATAATGATGGCGATGACCCATGCGAAGATGGGGCGATCGATAAAGAACTTAGCCATGTATCAGCGGCTCCTGTTTAAGACTTCGGTTGGTCAGACTGCGTTTTGGTCACGTCGTCTGCACTTACTTCCTGCGGAGTCACAGTGGCGCCCGCTTTGGCTCGCTGTACACCGGTGGTGATAACACGGTCGCCCTCTTTCAGACCTGCCGTAACCAGCCACTTGTCGCCAACTGCCTGTTCCGTGGTCAAATTACGGGATTCCACTTTATTGTCCGCGCCCACGACCATCGCCGTAGCCTGGCCGGTTGGCGTGCGGGTAACGGCCTGCTGCGGCACTAACAGCGCGGAAGGGTTGGTACCTTCTTCCAGGCGAGCGCGCACAAACATACCGGGCAGCAGCGAATGATCCGGATTAGGGAACACGGCGCGCAGCGTAATGGAACCGGTCGTTTCGTCCACCGTCACATCGGAGAATTCCAATGTTCCGCTTTGCGCGAATTCGCTACCATCCGGTAGCAACAGCTTCACTTTTGCTTTACCGTCGGCCTGCTGCAGCTTGCCAGAGTTCAGCTCCTGACGCAGACGCATGAAATCTTCGCTCGATTGCGTGACGTCGACGTAAATAGGATCAAGCTGCTGAACTGTGGCGAGAGCAGTGGTCTGGCCGTTCTGAACCAGCGCGCCTTCGGTGACGGCAGATTTACCAATGCGGCCGCTGATAGGCGAAATCACTTTGGTGTAGGCCAGATTGATACGCGCAGTCTCTACGCTGGCTTTTGCCACCTGTACGGCTGCGGCGGTCTGGCTCTGCGTCGATACGGCGTTATCGTAGTCCTGCTGACTGATATATTTGGTACCCATCAGCGGCTTATAGCGTTTAACGGTCAGCGCAGCGATTTGAGCGTTAGCCTGAGCCTGAGCTAAATCCCCTTTTGCACTGTCGTAGGCCGCCTGATAAGGAGCCGGGTCAATTTGATAAAGTGACTGACCGGCCTTGACGTCGCTGCCTTCCACAAAATTACGCTTGAGAATGATGCCCGAAACCTGAGGGCGAACTTCTGCAACACGGAACGAGGAAGTACGACCCGGAAGATCGGTCGTAATGGTCAGCGGTGCGCTTTTCAGGGTGAGCACGCCCACTTCCGGCGCTTTTTGCTGACCGCCCTGTTGTGCGTCTTTGTTATCACATCCCGTTAGCACCAGGCTGCCTGAAAGCATCAGAACGGCCGCCAGAGGCGTTAACCCCCTGTTTTTGTTCATAAATAAACCTCGAGTGTCCGATATCGATTGTTCAATGGATCACAAAATCCATAAACCCATTGCTGCGTTTAAATTATGGTCGTGCTATGGTACATACATTCGCAAATGTATGTAAGTGCACCCTGGTTGTTAACATCCCCCTATGGCACGAAAAACCAAACAGCAGGCGTTAGAAACACGAAATCATATCCTTGACGCAGCTATCGCCAGGTTTTCCGAGCATGGTGTAGCGAAAACTTCTCTGGCCGATATCGCCGCCGCCGCTGGCGTGACGCGTGGCGCAATTTACTGGCACTTCAAAAACAAAACCGATTTACTCAATGAAATATGGGCGCAGTCCGAGACCGGACTGGAGAATATAGAGCTTGAGTATCAATTAAAATACCCATCCGATCCACTCTCAGTTTTGCGCGCCATGCTAACTTATGTCCTTGAAGCCACGGTAAGGGATACGCGCAGGCGTGCGCTGATGGAGATTATTTTTCATAAGTGCGAATTTGTCGGGGAAATGACCACGTTGCAAAGGATGCAGCAAACGTTATATCTGGAATGTTACGACAAAATTGAAGATGTATTGCGGCAGTGCATGACGCAGCAGCAGCTGCCGGGCGAGCTGGATACGCGCCGAACGGCCGTTGTAATGCGGGGCTATATAACCGGTATCATGGAGAACTGGCTGTTTATGCCGGAAAGCTTCGATCTGGCTTCGGATGCGCCGCAGCTGGTAGAAGTGCTGCTTGATACTGTCATGCACAGTCCGGCGCTCCGCAAGACCGTCTGCTAGGGAAGGGCGCCAGAATTTTCGCCGCGCGCCTTTTTCTCAAAATCTCGCTGAACGATAGCTAAAGCAGCCAGTACCGTTTGCGGCGCAATCTGGTTCTCTTCAAGCAGCATAATCAAATCAACAGCCAGCTTTACTTCTTCTGGCGCGCTTTCCAGCGACATAGTTTTCTCCCGATTTAAATACGAAGTTTTTTCGCAACCAGCACCATCAGCAGCGCGCCAGCCAGCGCAATCAGCTGCGCCCTGGGTTCCGCTACGGCCAGGCTGCCATAATTAAAAAAGACCCCGATATAGCCGCCGACCAGCGAGCCGATGATGGCCAGCGCCAGCGTAGCTATCAGGCCGCCGGGGCGGCCAGGAAATACATAGCGGGTAATGAATCCTACCGCTAGCCCGATGATTATCCAGGAGAGAAGTCCCATTTGCGATCTCCAGTCAGCTTTTTCAAAAAGTATAGCTTGGCCGCTGCGTACTCATTGTCGGTCGCGGTTTTCAATTGCGCGCTCGATTTTTTTTAATGCCAGCAGACAACGCTGTAACCGCCCCTCCAGCGCCGCAATTTCCTGCTGCAGCTTCCGCTGCTGCGCCAGCGTTTCCTGATGAGCAAGCTGGCTTTCCCGATCGGCGACCATCGCGCGCAGGCGGCGCTCGTAATCCTGATGTTTCGCCAGCTTCTCGTAAAGATTCTCCGGCTCTGGCTCCAGTCTGGTTTCGCTGTTGCGCAGCTTTAGTGTCGCCAGCTCGCGCTGTAGCGCGCTTATCTGTAACACCACGCGTTCGGCCATCCAGGCAACGCGCTCCGTGCGGTGGCCGTTCACGCTTTGCCTGAGTAAGGCCATACTTTGCCGCGCTTCCTGTAGATAGTCGGCAAGCCGCGTACCGTGGCAGTGAAACAGCTGACTGTCAAAACGCGCTTTTGCGGTGCGTTGGTTAGCGTGAGGCGCAATGGTCTGCGCCAGTTCTTCCAGCTTTGTTTCCAACTGCTCAAGCAAATGGGCGCTTTTCATTTCTCTCTCTCCCCTGGTGAGCCGCGCCTATAATACGCTTAATTTGATCGATCTGTGCGCTGGTCTGCTTTTTCCTGGCCGACTCAGGTTGATTAAGGGCAACAAATACGTGGATTTTGCTTCTGACGGTTGCAATTGTCGGACGATTTGCATAGATTTGGTCGTTTTCGTGCGTGGCTTCCCCCGGACACTCCCGTCTTGCTCTGCGACTTCCTCGCCCGAGCAACGAAGCTGCGCGAGTCAGATTTGTATTTACCAGGCATAACACTATGACCGCGACTGCGCAGCAGCTTGAATTTCTTAAAAACAGTATCAAAAGCATTGAGGATTATCCTAAGCCAGGCATTCTGTTCCGTGACGTCACCAGCCTGCTGGAAGATCCAAAAGCCTATGCACTCAGCATTGAACTGTTGGTTGAACGCTATCGTGATGCAGGTATTACTAAAGTTGTGGGTACCGAAGCGCGCGGCTTCCTGTTTGGCGCGCCGGTGGCTCTGGCGCTTGGCGTAGGCTTTGTGCCCGTACGCAAGCCGGGCAAGCTGCCGCGTAAAACCTTTGCTGAAACCTACGAGCTGGAGTACGGCACGGACTGTCTGGAACTGCATTGCGATGCCATCGGACCGGACGATAAAGTGCTGGTGGTAGACGATCTGCTGGCTACGGGCGGGACGATTGAAGCTACCGTCAAGCTGATCCGTCGCGCAGGCGGCGAAGTAAAAGATGCAGCGTTTATCATCAATCTGTTTGATTTGAGCGGCGAAGCGCGCCTGAAGGCTATGGGGCTGGCGTGCTTCAGCCTGGTGAACTTCCCCGGTCACTAAGCCGCTGCAGAAAAAAAAGGCTGGCGCTTGCCAGCCTTTTTTTATTTAAAATTTTATGTTGAAGGAGGCCGTAACCGCCTGAGCAGTTTCATGCGACGATTTTTGCAGGTCGTAATGTAACCCATAGGTCAGATCGCCTTTTTGCAGCACCGCGCCCGTGCTGAAGCCGAAAGCCGAACCGTCGGCAAGCCGGGATTCGCTCCAGCCCGTGCCGCTCACGTCGGCCATGCTGACGCGGGTACCGTGAGTGGTATCGCCGGTCGTGGCAATAAATGAAAGATCCACTCTGGGCTTCAACGTATAGCCCGATTCGTACTGAAATTCGCGAGCCAGGCTGACTCCCAGCGGCACCGACCAGAGCGAGGCCGAAGCGGCAGCGTTATTGAACAAGGATTTGCCGCTGCTTTTCGCCGTAAAGCTATGGTTTTTCAGGCGGGTGTAGCGCAGGCCGATATGCGGCATCACATCCAGATATTCCAGGTTGAACAGATACTCCGCCGTCAGGCCGGCGCTTATGATACTTGATTTCGCTTCGCCTGAGAGGGTTGGATAGCCCGCAGCCGGAAGCGACATCTTCATATCATGGCTCACCCGCGAGTAGTCTACGTCAGCTACCAGATCCCAGTTATTGTTTAACCAGCTGCCGTACAGGGAGCCACCCCAGAAATCCAGGTCGTTTTTCACTGGATAGAGATTGCCGCTCGTCCTGCTTTTTCCCCGACCGGTATGCAGCGCGACGCCGGTTTTCAGGATCGCGCCCTGTTGCGTAATCAGCGTATCCTCAGCGCCGATAAAAGCGCCACCCATACCTGTTTTACTTTTACTATTAAAGCCGCCTGCGCTATAGCCTTCCAGACGGGCGTTATCATAAAACAGCGATGTCCACAGGTTAAAGCCTTCTTCTGGCGGCGTACCGTCAAAAAGATGTTCGCTTTGAGAAAGATGGCGGGCGAGGGCTCGGGTCGCGGCGGTCATTACCTGATAGCTGGTGCCCGCAACGTTAGCCACGGAGGCGAAGTTAATGGCGGATCCCACCAGGCGCGCAGCGGTAGCGGCATCGCTAACGTAGCGCACGTCCATCGCTTGTGAAAGGAACTGCTGGGCAGCGTTGTCGGAAGCCGTGTTTACCCCAACTTCAGCAGTCATCGCCTTAAGCAGTTTTACCGAGCCGGGAGAGAGTTTTGGCAAGGCAGTGCTGTAATCGGCATTGCTGAGCGTGAGCAGCGTTCCTTCTGCATTGGTCGATGAGGTAACCATTATCAGACGGCTGGTGGTATTAATGTTCGCCTGCTGCCAGCCGGGCGTCGTCAGGGGATTTGCTCCTGTTGCTACCCTAAAGCTTTCACCGGCGGCTACGCCATCATCCGTCAGCACCAGCAGGCTGGCTTTATTGTCAATCTGCGCATTGCCCAGCGCCAGCGCGACTTTGCCGGAATCTATGTAGGATCGGGCATGGATCACCGTTAGCGAAGAGGATCCTAATCCCTGCGTTGTCTCATCGCCGCCGATCCGCCAGGCGAGCTCGTTGCTGGCAAAATCGATCGTGCCGTCGCCGCTCAGGATCAGCTTGCCGTTCCAGCTTGTTTGCTGCGCCTGCTGAAGCTGCGTCACGCTTTCCTGCCAGTGATGCGCGTTCAGCTCCGTAGAGCCAAGAACGATCGAGCCGTCGCCGCTGACGGTCAGCGTTCCCTGCGTCGCCTCCAGCGTTTTACTGGTAAAGGTGCCGCCGCTGACGATCAGGCTACCGCTGTTCAGTTCCGTATTATTGACCCGGAAAGTCCCACCGCTTTGCAAATAGTGCCCGTCCGCCGTTGACGCGACGCCGGTCAGCGCATTCCAGACCGTGGCGGTGCCGATAGCCAGCGTGCCGGCGGTAAAGGTGCCGCCGCGCAGTTCCAGCTGGCCCGTGCCGCCAGCGCCAGCGGTCTGCGCCCAGGCGCTGCTGTTTAACACGCCGTCGTGGCTACCGCTGGCCCCGCCGAGCTGGACGGTCGTACCGATTTGACCGCTGCCGCTGGTGAAGATGGCGATACCGTTGCCGCCGTTACCCGCTTTGCCGCCGTTGCCCGAGCGACCTTTGGCGCCATTATTGCTGCCGCCATCGCCCGCATCGCCTCCCTGGCCACCGAGCTGTAGCGTGCCGCCGTTATTGAGCGTACCGCTGTTAAACCACAGCGTACCGGCCGCGCCGTCGGAAGCATTACCGCCATTACCGGCGACGGCGCTGCCCTGTAACGCACCGCCGTTGCCGCCGTTGCCGCCGTCGCCACCAAGATAGATGCCGGAGGTCACGGTCATCGTGCTGCCCTCCACCGTCAGCGTACCGGCGCCGGCCTGTCCGGCGTTGCCGCCTTCACCACCCTGGCCGCCAGCCGCGCCTTTTCCGGCCGCCGCAACGCTATCCGCCGCGCCTGCCTGGCCGTTGCTGCCGCTGTTGCCGCCGTTAGCGCCTTTGCCACCGTTAGCGCCAACCTTCAGCGTCTGCGCGTTTACGGTGCTGTTATTCAGCAACAGCCTGCCTTCGCCACCGTTGCCGCCGTTAGCGCCGCGCCCGCCGTTTCCGCCTTTACCGCCGCCGCCGCCGTTGCCGCTGTCGCCCGTTTCGCCTGTGACGTTGGTTTCGACATAGGGATCGGCAGTGTGTCCCGCATCGCCGCCGTTGCCGCCGTTTGCGCCAGCGCCGCCGTCCGATCCGTTACCGGCTGCGCCGCCGACGGCCAGCGTACTTCTGACCGTCACCGTAGCGCCGTTGAGGGTTAATACGCCGTTGCCGCCATTACCGCCATCGGCTCCGTTACCGCCGCTGCCGCCTTTGCCTCCCGCGCCGCCGTTGCCGCCGTTGCCCGGCATCCCTCCGGCCGCCTGCAAACCGGGGACGCCCGCCTCGCCGCCGCTTTTTCCGCTGCCGCCGTTGCCGCCGGGCTGACCGTTTCCTCCTGCGCTGGCGGCGGCGCCGTCACCGCCGACGGCCAGAGCCGTGCTGGTAAAAGCGCTTTGATTAATAGTCAGCGTGCCGTTTCCGCCTGCCGCCGCGACGCCGCCGCTGCCGCCGCTCGCGCCATTACCGCCGCTGCCGCCGTCGCCACCGTTACCGCCGTCGCCGCCCATGCCTGTATTACCGCCGCTGCCACCGTTTCCGCCTTTTCCTGCCGCGCCGCCGCCGGTGCCGGCTGAGGCATCACCCACCAGACCACCACGGCCGCCGTCGCCGCCAATTTGCAGTATGCCCAGCTGCCCTTTCACATTATGCAATGAGCCAGTCGCGTCGGCGCCTCTGGTGCCGATCGCGCCGTCGACGCCCGGCGTACCGTTGGCGCCGTTGCTGCCCGGCACGCCGTCGCTACCGCTGCTGCCGTTGCCGTTTCCCGCCGCGTTAGCCCCGTTGCCGCCGTTGCCGCCGGTGCCTGCTTCACCCGGCAGGCTGGCGGTGCTGCCGCTGCCGCCATCTCCACCCCGGGCACCGACGGTAATATTATCTTCCGCCTGGGCTGAATGAATAAAAACGGCGCCGGGCGAGATAAAGATCGCCAGCGCATTAAAAGCGCCGAGCCATCTTTTTTTAGTCTGCATACCCGTTTTTTCAGGGTGAAATTTCCTTTTCTTATTTTCCATTTTACCAGTCCATTAGTTTTATTTGACAAGGGTTGTATGAATTTTTCTTATAAAATTTTTTGTTTTCAAGAGGTTATATGTTATTTAATTTAATTAAGTCTTAAATAAATCCAACTCCTTCAACTATTGTTTAATAAATCCTTTTTTTAGGCTGCTATTATTAAATACGTTAATTTTTGGAGGGTAAATCTGTTTTGTCATTTTAGGAAAAGTGACTGAGTTTCGGGTGGTGAGGTTTTCTGGCTGCAACAGGTAATTTCCTGCCTGACTTCACGCTATTCTTTTTTTATCACTATCTGAACGGCGTTTTTGCTGGCGCTGACCGCAAGCGGATTTAGCCGCCGGTTTTACGCAAAGTGATAGGAATGACCCAGGCCGTGCTGGTACACTGTAGCGGCAATCAGCAACGAGGCTAAAACACGGGTTAACGGTGTTTAGATGAATTATTCTCCATAAATCAATGATGAATCACGAATGAGCTACCAGGTACTGGCCCGCAAGTGGCGTCCCCAGGCGTTCAGTGATGTCGTCGGTCAGGAGCACGTGCTGACCGCGCTGGCGAACGGCCTGTCGCTTGGCCGCATCCATCACGCTTATCTTTTTTCCGGCACCAGGGGCGTGGGAAAAACCACTATCGCCCGTCTTCTGGCAAAAGGTCTTAACTGTGAAACCGGCATTACCGCTACGCCCTGTGGAAAATGCGACAACTGTCGTGAAATCGAACAGGGCCGCTTTGTCGACTTAATTGAGATCGACGCCGCCTCGCGCACCAAGGTCGAGGATACCCGCGATCTGCTGGATAACGTGCAGTACGCGCCCGCGCGCGGCCGCTTTAAAGTTTATCTGATCGATGAAGTGCATATGCTTTCGCGGCATAGCTTTAACGCGCTGTTGAAAACGCTGGAAGAGCCGCCCGAGCACGTGAAGTTTTTGCTCGCCACTACCGATCCGCAAAAGCTGCCGGTCACTATTTTATCGCGCTGCCTGCAATTCCATCTGAAGGCGCTGGACGTTGGCCAGATCCGCGGCCAGCTTGAGCACGTGCTGGAAGCGGAGCAGATCGCTTCCGAAGCGCGCGCGTTACAGCTGTTGGCAAGAGCCGCCGATGGCAGTATGCGTGACGCGTTAAGCCTGACCGACCAGGCTATCGCCATGGGGCAGGGGCAAATCACCACGGCCACGGTCAGCACTATGCTTGGCACGCTGGACGACGAGCAGCCGCTGGCGCTGATCGAAGCGCTGGTGAATGCCGAAGGCGAGCAGGTCATGTCCTTGCTGGACCAGGCCGCTTCACGCGGCGTCGAGTGGGAAGCGCTGCTGGTAGAAATGCTGACGCTGCTGCACCGCGTGGCAATGATACAGCTGCTGCCTTCCGCGCTGGGCGAAGAATTTGCCACCGCCGAACAGCGCCTGCGCGAGCTGGCGCGCGTTCTGCCGCCTGCCGACGTACAGCTTTATTATCAAACGCTACTGGTCGGCCGCAAAGAGCTGCCGCTGGCGCCCGATCGCCGCATGGGCGTAGAGATGGCGCTGCTGCGCGCGCTGGCTTTTCATCCCAAACAGGTGATTGCGGAGCCGGTTGCGCGTCCGGCGATGGTGCCGCAGGCTCAGCCTTCGGCCCCGGGCCAGCAGGAAACGATCCCGTCGCCGTCCGCAGCGCAGAGCCAGCCGCCGGCAGGGCCTGCGCCGACGCACACCGTGCAGGCCAGCGCGCCGCTGCCTGATACCACCAGCCAGCTGTTGCAGGCGCGAACGCGGTTGCGCCAGCAGGGAGCGACCAAACTAAAAAAGAGTGAGCCGGCAGCGCCCAATGCGCGGCCGGCAGGCTCGGCGCTGGAGCGGCTGGCTGCCGCGACCGAGCGTGGTCAGAAGCGGCAAAGCGCCGTTATCGCGACTGAACCGGTAAAGCCGGAGGCCTATCGCTGGAAAGCGCAAACCGTCGAGGCGAAGCCGGAACCGGTAGCCACGCCCAAAGCCTTGCGCACGGCGTTAGAACATGAGAAAACCCCGGAGCTGATGGCGAAGCTGACCACGGAATCGCAGCAGCGCGACGCCTGGGCGGCGGAAATCGCCGGGCTGACGCTGCCGAAGCTGGTGCAGCAGCTGGCGTTGAACGCCTGGAAAGAGCAGACGGCAAACGGTATCTGTCTGCACCTGCGTTCCAGCCAGCGTCACCTGAACTCGCCATCGGCGCAGAAAGCCCTGAGCGAGGCGCTGAGCGCGGCGGTAGGCAAGCCGGTTGAACTGACGCTGATTGAAGACGATAATCCGACGGTGCTGACGCCGCTGGAGTGGCGACAAAAAATCTACGAAGAGAAGCTGGCGCAGGCGCGTCAGTCAATTATCGCGGATAATCATATTCAGACGCTGTGTCGCTTTTTTGACGCGGACGTGGATGAAGAGAGTATTCGCCCCCTTTGAAACGCTGTACCCGTGCTGCGGCATGAGTGCGGCCCTGCTTAAGAGAGAAAATTATGTTTGGAAAAGGCGGACTGGGTAACCTGATGAAGCAGGCCCAGCAAATGCAGGACAAAATGGCGCAGGTGCAGGAAGAGATCGCGGCCATGGAAGTAACGGGCGAATCGGGCGCGGGACTGGTAAAGGTCACCATCAACGGCGCGCACAACTGCCGTCGCGTAGAGGTTGATCCAAGCCTGCTGGAAGACGACAAAGATATGCTGGAGGATCTGGTCGCTGCCGCATTTAACGATGCCGCTCGTCGCGTAGCGGAAGCGCAGAAAGAGAAAATGTCTGCGGTATCCAGCGGGATGCAGCTGCCGCCTGGCTTCAAGATGCCGTTCTGATGCAGACCAGCCCGCTCCTTGAAAGCCTGATGGAGTCGCTGCGCTGTCTGCCCGGCGTGGGGCCGAAATCGGCCCAGCGTATGGCGTTCCAGCTGCTGCAGCGCGATCGCAGCGGCGGAATGCGTCTGGCGCAGGCGTTGACGCGCGCCATGTCGGAAATTGGACACTGCGCAGATTGCCGCACCTTTACCGAGCAGGAAATCTGCACCATCTGCGCTAATACTCGTCGTCAGCAGACGGGACTTATCTGCGTGGTAGAAAGCCCGGCCGACATTCATGCCATTGAGCAGACCGGGCAGTTCGCCGGCCGCTACTTTGTGCTGATGGGGCACCTTTCGCCGCTGGATGGCATTGGCCCGAACGATATCGGTCTTGACCGGCTGGAACAGCGGCTGGAAAAAGAGGCGATTCAGGAGGTGATCCTGGCCACTAACCCTACGGTTGAAGGTGAGGCGACCGCCAACTACATTGCCGAGCTGTGCGGTCAGTATGGCGTTGACGCCAGCCGCATCGCCCACGGCGTGCCGGTTGGCGGCGAGCTGGAGATGGTGGACGGCACCACGCTGTCCCATTCTCTGGCCGGGCGCCACAAGATTAAATTTTAGTCATTTAACGGCACGATGCGTCGTGCCGTCTTGAAAACCCGCCAGTCGTCCCCATTCTACTTCTCAATGTAAACCGCCAAGTTAACTGAGGTAGCAATGACCATGAAAGGACAAGAGACGCGTGGCTTCCAGTCAGAGGTAAAACAGCTTCTGCACCTGATGATCCATTCCCTCTATTCAAACAAAGAAATTTTCCTGCGTGAACTGATCTCTAACGCCTCCGATGCGGCCGACAAGCTGCGCTTCCGCGCGCTTTCTTCGCCGGAACTTTACGCGGGCGACGGCGATCTGCGCGTGCGTGTTTCTGTTGATAAGGAAAATCGTACCCTGACGCTGAGCGATAACGGCATCGGGATGACGCGAGACGAAGTCATTGAAAATCTGGGCACCATCGCCAAATCCGGCACCAAATCCTTCCTGGAGTCTTTGGGATCCGATCAGGCGAAGGACAGCCAGCTGATCGGCCAGTTTGGCGTCGGCTTCTATTCCGCTTTTATCGTGGCGGACAAGGTTTCCGTGCGCACCCGCGCTGCCGGAGCGGCTGCGGATGAAGGCGTGTTCTGGGAATCCGCAGGCGAAGGCGAGTACACCATTGCCGATATCACCGTCGATGCTCGCGGTACGGAAATTACGCTGCACCTGCGCGAAGGCGAAGACGAGTTCCTGGACGCGTGGCGCGTGCGCAGCATCATCAGCAAGTATTCCGATCACATCGCGCTGCCGGTAGAGATTGAAGAGCATAACGAAGAAGAGAAAACCTCCCGTTGGGAAAAAATCAACAAGGCGCAGGCGTTGTGGACGCGCAATAAGTCTGAGATCAGCGACGACGAGTATAAAGAGTTCTACAAACACGTTTCGCACGATTTTGCCGATCCGCTGACCTGGAGTCACAACCGCGTAGAAGGCAAGCAGGAGTACACCAGCCTGCTGTATATCCCTTCACAGGCGCCGTGGGACATGTGGAACCGCGATCACAAACACGGGCTGAAGCTCTACGTGCAGCGCGTGTTTATCATGGACGACGCCGAGCAGTTTATGCCGAACTATCTGCGCTTCGTCCGCGGCCTGATAGACTCCAGCGATCTGCCGCTGAACGTCTCGCGTGAAATCCTGCAGGACAGCCGCATTACCCAGAACCTGCGCAACGCCCTGAGCAAGCGCGCGCTGCAAATGCTGGAGAAAGTGGCGAAGGATGACGAAGAGCAGTATCAGAAATTCTGGCAGCAGTTTGGTCTGGTGCTGAAAGAAGGCCCGGCTGAAGACAGCGCCAACAAAGAAACCATCGCCAAACTGCTGCGTTTCGCCTCTACCAGCAGCGAAGGCTCCGCGCAGACCGTGTCGCTGGAAGACTACGTCAGCCGCATGGTGGAAGGGCAGGAGAAGATTTACTACATCACCGCCGACAGCTATGCCGCTGCAAAAAGTAGCCCGCATCTGGAGCTGTTCCGTAAGAAAGGCATCGAGGTGCTGCTGCTCTCCGATCGTATCGACGAATGGATGATGAGCTATCTGACCGAGTTCGATGGTAAAACCTTCCAGAGCGTCAGCAAGGCGGACGAAGCGCTGAGCAAGCTGGCCGACGAAGAGAGCGAAGAGCAGAAAGAGGCGGAAAAAGCGCTGGAGCCGTTTGTCGACCGCGTGAAAACACTGCTGGGCGAGCGCGTGAAGGATGTGCGTCTGACGCACCGCCTGACCGACACGCCTGCTATCGTCACCACCGACGCCAACGACATGAGCACCCAGATGGCGAAGCTGTTTGCCGCTGCGGGCCAGCCGGTGCCGGAAGTGAAGTATTTGTTTGAGCTGAACCCGGAGCACGCGCTGGTTAAACGCGCTGCGGATACGCAGGACGAAGCCCGCTTCGGCGAGTGGATTGAGCTGCTGCTCGATCAGGCGATGTTTGCCGAGCGCGGCACGCTGGAAGATCCTAACCAGTTTATCCGCCGCATGAACCAGCTGCTGCTGGGTTAATCGATCAAAGGCAGGGGGCAATGCCCCTGCCTTTCCATTTTAGTTTCCTCTTGCCTGTTTCTTAACCCGGCTGCTTATCATCCCCATTCTTTCCCGCAAGCGCGCTCCACAATAAGACGGTTCTTCCAACGTTCGGCAACGGTAGCGATCCTGCTGACGAAGAGGTGAAATTGTCTGAAAACGAGGCTTTCGACACGACGTCGCTCGTAAAGCGCTAAAGCGGCGTCAATAATGCCGAAACCCCCTGGTGTTACCGGTAACTTTAACGGACGATAACCCGGCTTAACGGCCGCGTTCCTTGTGGATACAGGGGCATGATGGTATGTTCATGCCCTACATAACTTGATTAAAGCGATTCGCAAGGGGATTTACGCAATGCGTATTATTCTGCTCGGTGCTCCGGGTGCAGGTAAGGGGACACAGGCTCAGTTTATTATGGAGAAATACGGCATTCCGCAGATCTCCACGGGCGACATGCTGCGCGCAGCGGTTAAAGCCGGTAGCGAGCTGGGCCAACTGGCCAAAGAACTGATGGATGCAGGCAAACTGGTCACTGATGAACTGGTTATCGCCCTGGTTAAAGAGCGCATCGCGCAGGAAGATTGCCGTAACGGTTTCCTGCTTGATGGCTTCCCGCGCACTATCCCTCAGGCTGACGCCATGAAGGAAGCGGGCATCAAAATCGACAACGTGCTGGAGTTCGCCGTACCGGACGAGCTGATCGTTGAACGTATCGTGGGTCGTCGCGTTCATGCGCCATCCGGCCGCGTTTACCATGTAACCTTCAACCCGCCTAAGGTGGAAGGTAAAGACGACGTGACCGGTGAAGAGCTGACCACGCGTAAAGACGATCAGGAAGAAACCGTGCGTAAGCGCCTGGTGGAATACCATCAGATGACCGCGCCGCTGATTGCCTACTACAGCAAAGAAGCGGAAGCGGGCCACACCGCTTACCACAAAATTGACGGCACCCGTAAAGTGTCTGAAGTCAGCGCCGAACTGGAAAAAATCTTCGGTTAATGCCTTCCGGGGCCAGCAAAAGCTGGCCCTACTACAGCAATTGGTTACCCCTTCCTGATTTTCCGCTAGAATGATTCTCGTTTTCATCACCTGACATGCCCAGAGAAGGAATAACAATGAGGCAAGATAAACCCGGCGTGCTGCTGGTGAACCTAGGTACACCTGACGCGCCAACCACGCCTGCTGTTAAACGCTACCTGAAACAGTTCCTCAGCGATAAGCGCGTGGTCGATACGCCGCGCTGGCTGTGGTGGCCCATCCTGAACGGCGTGATCCTGCCGATCCGTTCGCCGCGCGTTGCAAAACTTTACGCATCGGTGTGGATGGAAGACGGCTCGCCGCTGATGGTCTACAGCAAACGGCAGCGCGAAGCGCTGGCGGCCCGGCTATCTATGCCTGTGGAGCTGGGCATGAGCTACGGCAATCCGAGTCTGAAAAGCGCGCTTGACAGCCTGATGGCGCAGGGCGTAACCCGCCTGATCGTGCTGCCGCTGTACCCGCAGTTTTCCTGCTCTACCGTGGCGGCGGTGTGGGACGGCATTACCGAGGTCTTTGCCGGCTATCGCAGCCTGCCTTCAGTGCAGTTTATCCGCGATTACGCCACGCATCCGGCCTATATTGCCGCGCTGAAAGCCTCGGTCGAACGGTCGTTTGCTAAACATGGCAAACCGGATCTGCTGGTGATGTCTTTCCACGGCATTCCACAGCGTTTTGCCGATCAGGGCGACGATTATCCGCTGCGCTGTCGGGAAACCAGCGAGGCGCTGATTGCCGCGCTGGGCCTGGCCGAACACGAAGCGATGCTGACTTTCCAGTCGCGCTTCGGCCGCGAGCCGTGGCTGACGCCTTATACCGACGAAACGATGCAGTCGCTACCGGCAAAGGGCGTGAAGCATGTGCAGGTCATGAGCCCGGGCTTCTCCGCCGACTGCCTGGAAACGCTGGAAGAGATCAGCGAGCAGAACTGCGAATTCTTTATGCACGCGGGCGGCACCAAGTTTGAATATATCCCGGCGCTGAACGACGATGAGCTGCATATTGATATGATGGTTGAGCTGGTCAACAGCCAGCACTAAAACAGAGGGGTGTGGGCACTTAGCCGCATCCCTGTTATCATTGCCTGCCTGTATCCCTTCCTGAAGTCAGCAACATGAAATTTCCCGGCCAGCGTAAATCCAAACACTACTTTCCCGTCAGCGCGCGCGACCCGCTGCTCCAGCCCGTACAGCCGGAAAGCGAAACCGCGACCAGCTGGATAGCGGGTATCGATCAGATCCTGGTGGATATTGAAGCGAAGGTGGATGACGCTTTTGTGGCGCGCTACGGCCTGAGTGCGGGCCACTCGCTGGTGATCGAAGACGAGGTTGCCGAAGCGCTGTATGCAGAGCTGACGCAGAACAACCTCATCACCCATCAGTTTGCGGGCGGCACCATCGGCAACACGCTGCACAATTACTCGGTGCTGGCCGACGACCGCTCGGTGCTGCTGGGCGTGATGTGCAGCAACGTGCAGATCGGCAGCTACGCCTATCGCTACCTGTGCAATACCTCCAGCCGTACCGATCTGAACTATTTGCAGGGCGTCGACGGCGCTATCGGCCGCTGCTTTACGCTGATTGGCGAACACGGCGAGCGTACCTTCGCCATCAGTCCGGGCATGATGAACCAGCTGAGCAAGGAAAGCATTCCTGAAGAGGTGGTAGCGGGCGCGTCCGCGCTGCTGCTGACCTCTTATCTGCTGCGCTGCAAGCCGGGCGAACCGATGGCGGAAGCAACAATGCAGGCCATCGCCTGGGCGAAAAAGCATAACGTGCCGGTGGTGCTGACGCTGGGTACGAAATACGTGATCGGTGACAATCCGCAGTTCTGGCGCGATTTCCTGCGCGATCACGTTTCCGTGGTGGCGATGAACGAGGAAGAGGGCGAGGCGTTGACCGGCTTCAGCGATCCGCTACAGGCGGCGAATATGGCACTGGACTGGGTGGATCTGGTGCTGTGCACCGCCGGGCCGAACGGCCTGTATATGGCGGGCTACACCGAGGAAGAGGGCAAACGCAAAACGCAGCATCCGCTGCTGCCCGGCGCTATCCCGGAGTTCAACCAGTATGAGTTTAGCCGCGCGATGCGCCACCAGGACTGCGAGCAGCCGCTGCGCATTTTCTCGCATATCGCGCCTTATATGGGCGGCCCGGAGAAGATCATGAACACCAACGGCGCGGGCGACGGCGCGCTGGCGGCGGTGCTGCACGATATCACCGCTAACGACTATCACCGCCTGAACGTGCCGAACTCCAGCAAACATGGTCGTCGCTACCTGACCTATTCCTCGCTGGCGCAGGTTTGTAAATACGCCAACCGCGTCAGCTATCAGGTGCTGAATCAGCACTCGCCGCGCCTGACCCGAGGGCTGCCGGAGCGCGAAGACAGCCTGGAAGAGTCCTACTGGGAAAGATAAGATGAGAGCCGCCTCTTTCACGGAGGCAGCTCTTTCAGATCGGGCTGGGTTGCGCCGCGCTTTCCTTTTCTGCCAGCATAATATTCAGCATACTGTTGGCAATCTCCCGCTCGCCCATCACCACCTGATTCGCGCCGCGTTCGGTAATGTAGTTTACCTCTTCGTCATGATGCGCGCGGGCCAGGATCTCAATCGCCGGACGCTTCTCGCGCGCGGCGGTGACGATTTCGCCCGCTTCAAAACCGTTAGGGATGGTCAGCAGCAGCCAGCGCGCGCAGTCCAGACGCGCCAGATCCATCGTCTCCGTGCGAGCAGCATTGCCCAACACGGCGCTGATCCCTTCCGCCCTTAAGGCATCCACCCGCGTTCGGCTGTTCTCAACCACCACAATCGGCACGCCGTTTTCAATCAGTTTCCTGCCCAGCAGGCTGCCTACGCGGCCAAAACCGACGATGATGGCGTGGTTACAGAGGTTAACCGGGATCGGGTTTTCCTCTTCCATTATTGCGGCCTGTTGCTGCTCTTCCTCGGCCTCTTTTTTACCCAGATAACGCTGCAGCAGCGCGAAAAGCAGCGGATTAAGCATGATGGAAAGGATAGCGCCCGCCAGCACCAGGTTGCGGCCTTCTTCGGGCAGCAGCTTTAGCGAGATCCCCAGTCCGGCGAGGATAAAGGCGAATTCGCCGATCTGTGCCAGGCTCACCGAAATGGTCAGCGCGGTGCGGCGGGAATGGCCGAACAGCAGCACCAGCAGCAGCGCGGCCAGCGATTTGCCCAGCACAATAATAGCCAGCACGCCCGCAACCGCTAGCGGCTGTTCCAGCAGGATCATCGGGTCGAACAGCATGCCGACGGAGACGAAAAACAGCACCGCAAAGGCGTCGCGCAGCGGTAAAGTATCATGCGCGGCGCGATGGCTCAGCTCGGACTCGTTCAATACCATGCCCGCAAAGAAAGCGCCCAGCGCAAAGGAAACGTCAAAAAATTCTACCGCGCCGAAAGCGATGCCCAGTGCCAGCGCCAGCACCGCCAGGGTAAACAGCTCTCTGGAGCCGGTCGCGGCGCTGCGGGCGAGGATCCAGGGCACCGCGCGTCGACCGACCACCATCATCAGCACCATAAAGGCCACCACCTTGCCGATGGTAACCAGCAGATCGACCAGCAGCATACTCACGCTGGCGTTGCCTTGCTCAAACATGCCCGCGATAGCCGGAAGCAGCACCAGTGCCAGCACCATTACCAGATCTTCCACAATCAGCCAGCCGATAGCAATCTGCCCGCGCTGACTGTCGAGAAGCTGCCTGTCTTCCAGCGCGCGCAGCAGCACCACGGTACTGGCGGTGGAAAGGCAAAGGCCGAATACCAGCCCGGTCATCCACGGCCAGCCCAGCAGCGAAGACAGCCCCATCCCTAACAGCGTGGCGACGGCAATCTGTGCCACGGCCCCGGGGATGGCGATCGCTTTAACTGCCATCAGATCCTTTAGCGAAAAATGCA
Organism: Erwinia sp. 198; assembly: GCF_003937915.1. Taxonomy (GTDB): domain Bacteria; phylum Pseudomonadota; class Gammaproteobacteria; order Enterobacterales; family Enterobacteriaceae; genus Erwinia; species Erwinia aeris. The sequence goes on from NZ_RHUM01000004.1 coordinate 145,558, forward strand.
GGCCAACGCCAAACATCAGCAGCACAACGCCCAGCTCCGCCAGCTCGGGCGCCAGATTGGTATCGGCGACGAAACCGGGGGTGAACGGGCCAGCCAGCACGCCAGCCAGCAAATAGCCAACCAGAGGCGAAACCCGTAGCCGGTTGGCCAGCATACCCAGGAGAAAAGCGAGAACAAGCCCGCCGACAATGGTGGTGATAAGCGGGGTAGTGTGGTGCATGCTTCTCTCCTTGTATGTGCAAATGTATCCGAATGTAAGCTTAAAGTGTATGGTATATCCGGCTATTCTGCCTGCCTTATTCAGGTAAAAATGTGAAAAAAAGCGCTGGCAGCAAAAACACACAGGATCGTGTGGTTTTAATGTATTAAGTGGCTGGAAGGCTGAATAATACCTGCTCTGATAATAAAGATTATGCAGTTATCTTTCAAAACACAGGCCGCTTTTTTGCGACACAGCTGCTAACAATCGCGCTAAACAGGATGCGTATGCAGCAAGGCCGCAGTTTTAGCACTCATCTTGCCGTCGCGCTTGTTTTAAGGACCTGCGACGCGATGCTGAAAAACGGCACCGCTTGCCATTCGCCGCGCCTGTAGTAGATTGCTGGTTACGCCAGCCTTATAAGTGTTTCAACAAGGAGATCCGTTGTGCTTTCACTGAAAAAAAACTCGCTGACGCTATTAGCGCTGGCTTTACTCAGCGCGCCGCTTGCCGCGCAGGCCTGGGTTAAAGACAGGGTTTATAAGTTCACCGTGCTGCATACCAACGATCATCACGGCCGCTTCTGGCAAAACGAGCATGACGAGTACGGGCTGGCGGCGCAAAAAACCATGATGGATCAGATCCGCTACGACGTGCAGGCGCACGGCGGCGCGGTGTTGATCCTCTCCGGCGGCGATATCAATACCGGCGTGCCGGAATCGGATTTACAGGACGCCGAACCCGACTTTCGCGGCATGAACCTGATTGGCTACGATGCGATGGCGATCGGCAACCACGAGTTTGATAACCCGCTTTCCGTGCTGCGTCAGCAGCAGAAATGGGCAAAATTCCCGCTGCTTTCTGCCAACATTTATCAGAAAAGCACCGGACAGCGTCTGTTCCAGCCCTATGCATTATTTAACCGGATGGGACTGAAAATCGCGGTGATCGGACTGACCACTGACGACACGGCAAAAATTGGCAACCCGGAGAATTTTACCGACATCGTTTTTCATAAACCGGCGACGGAAGCGAAGGCGGTGGTGGAAGCGCTGCGCCAGCAGGAAAAGCCTGACGTGATTATCGCAGCGACGCATATGGGCCATTACGATAACGGTAATCACGGCTCCAACGCGCCGGGCGACGTCGAGATGGCGCGGGAGCTGCCGGCAGGCTATCTGGATATGATCGTGGGCGGTCATTCTCAGGATCCGGTCTGTATGGCTAAGGAAAACGTCAGGCAGGCGAATTACGTGCCGGGCACGCCGTGCCAGCCGGATCGGCAAAACGGCACCTGGATTGTTCAGGCGCACGAATGGGGAAAATATATCGGCCGGGCCGATTTTACCTTTCTGAACGGCAAGCTGACGCTGGAACATTACGAACTGGTGCCGATCAACCTGCGGCACAAGGTGACCAACGCCGACGGTAGCGTCAGCTGGGTAAATTACACTCAGGAAATTGCCAAAAATCCGGCGATGATGAAGCTGCTGACGCCTTTCCAGAAAAAGGGAGAAGCGCAGCTTAACGTAAAAATCGGCAGCGTGGATGGGCATCTGGAGGGGGATCGCAGCAAGGTGCGCTTTGTGCAGACCAATCTTGCCCGTGTGCTCCTGAGCGCGCAGGCGGAGCGAACCGGCGCTGATTTCGCGGTAATGAGCGGCGGCGGCGTGCGGGACTCCATCGAACCCGGCGACATCACCTACAAGGATGTGCTGAAGGTGCAGCCTTTTGGCAACACGGTAGTCTATGTCGATATGAAGGGCAGCGAAGTTGAAAAATATCTGGCGGTAGTGGCGAATAAACAGGTCGATTCCGGCGCCTACGCGCAGTTGGCCAACGTTAGCCTGACGGCCGATGGCAGCAGCGTTCATGAGGTAAAAATCAAAGGCGAACCGCTACAGGCGGACAAAACCTACCGCATGGCGACGCTCAGCTTTAACGCGACCGGTGGCGACGGCTATCCTGTTATCACCTCAATGCCGGGCTACGTAAACACCGGCTTTGTCGATGCCGAGGTGCTGAAACAGTATATTGAGAAGCACTCGCCGCTGAAGGCCAGCGCTTTTGAACCGCACGGCGAAATTCTTTATCAGCAGAAGGCCGCCGTGACGGAACGAAAAGCCGACGAGCCGCCGAAAAAGTGGCGGCTGCCGCGTGTTGAACTGGCTATGCGCCAGATCTGGTCGTCACTGTTCTGAAGAAACAGGATGCGCTTTGCGCTGCCATTTGGCGCGAAGCGTGTCGTATAACCAGTTATAAACCACCGTATAGGGCAGGAAGAAAAGGAAAAAGCCGATTTCCAGCAGCAGCGCCTGCCACAGCGAAACGTCCAGCATCCAGGCGGCGATTGGCAACCCAATCAGAATAAATCCGCCTTCAAAAGCCAGCGCGTGCACAATACGCAGCAGCCAGCTCTGACGGCCGTTCGGGAAAAGACGGTCGAAACCGGCGTTGTAAACCATATTCCAGAGCATGGCGACGGTCGACAGCATAATAGCCAGCGCGCCCATCTGGAACAGCGGTTTGTCCATTGCCCACGCGGCCAGCGGCGAAACTATCGTCACGGCCAATGCTTCAAAACCCAGGGCGTGGAAAAAACGTTCTTTCAGTGTACGGCTCATTGGTTCTCCTTAAAATCAGAGCGGTATTTTGCCTGCCCGGTTTGCTAAGATAAAATGATTACCTATCGGAAAAAGCGATACTTAAATGCGATATTCACCGGAATCGTTACGGGCGTTTGTACAGACGGTGGAAAGCGGCTCCTTTTCTGCCGCTGCCAGAGCGCTGCGTAAAAGCCAGTCCACCGTCAGCGCCGCCGTAGCCAACCTGGAGACAGATTTGGGATTTACCTTGTTCAGCCGCGACGGCCGCTCGCCGGTACTGACAGAGAACGGGCAGCGGGCGCTGGTACAGGTGCGGGAGATACTGGCGGCCAGCGAGCGGCTGGATGAGTTAGCTATCCGCCTGACTGGCGATGTGGAACCTTGCCTGAGCATGGCGATCTCCGATTTCTGGCAGGCGGATTACCATGAATCGCTGCTGAGGCGCTTTGCCGATCGCTACCCGCAGATTGAATTTGAATGCATGATTGCCGAAGATGCCGACGTTATCGATCTGATCCAGGCCGGAAGGGCGCATATTGGGGTGATCCGCGTGCAGCCGCATTACCCGGCTGATATCGCCACGGCAAGGCTCCAGGTGAAAGCACAGATGGCTATTTATCTGCATCAGGATCATCCGCTGACGCGCCAGGCTGTCGTCAGCAGCGAAGCGTTAAAAAGCGAACGGCAGCTCTGTCTGAACACGTGGGTAGAGAAGGGGCGCCCCCGGCCGGGCAACGGCGTCTGGTCTGCGCCTTCTTATCTGCTGCTGCTGGAGATGGCCGAACAGGGGTTTGGCTGGACGATACTGCCGCGCTGGCTGGTGGAGCAATTCGGCCATCAGGTGCTGCGCGAGCTGCCGATCGACGGCTGGCCGCAGAATCTTTCGGTGGATGTCGCCTGGTCGCGGCTGTCGCCGCCCGGACCGGCCGGGCGCTGGATGATCGATCGGCTGCTGGCGCAGACTAACTAGCTGCGGTCGCGCTTCGCGATAGCGGCAAAGCTGGCGTTGAGCTGTCGCGCCAGATCCTGCGGAGCCAGCTCTATCTCAAGCCCGCGTCGTCCGCCGGAAACAAACACGGTGGGAAACTGCTGTGCCAGCGTATCCACCACGACGGGCAGACGTTTTTTTTGCCCCAGCGGGCTGATACCGCCGAGCTGGTAGCCCGTGATACGCTGGGCGATCTGCGGATCGGCCATTTCGACTTTCTTTACGCCTAACGCTTTGGCGACGCTTTTTAAATCCAGCTGTCCTGCAACGGGCGTGACGGCTACCGCCAGCGTGTTTGCCTCGCCGTTCAGCGAAACCAGCAGCGTTTTAAACACCCGATCGGGATCCTGGTTGAGCATCCGTACGGCTTCATCGCCAAAGTGGGTTTCGCTGCTGTCGTGTTCATAGCTGTGCAGCTGAAATTTTATTTTTTGCTTTTCAAGCAGTTTTACGGCTGGCGTCACGGCGCTTCTCCTCAGGTGGCGCATGGAACAACTGGCGAAAAAAAGTACTGGCGAAAATGTGGGATCCAGGCGACAATCTTTGCCCCTTCGGTCCTTGTCGAAGGCGAACTAAAATCATAAAACAGATCATATTCATGGCCGATAGCAATATTGGCCTTTTTTTTAGCCTTTTTTCAGCAGGTCCGGCAAATTGCCTTCGCCATACAGGTGCAGTGCGCCCACGGCCACCACATACTCCCCTGGCGGCAACGCCGTCAGATCCTGCCGCCAGCGCTGGTTGCGCTGCAGCATCAGCACCTCGTTTAACGCGCTGTTAAAAGTCCCGGGCAGGGCCGGTCGGCTGTCCGCAGGGGGCGATTCCAGCCACCAGCCAATCATCGTTTGCAGCAGGCGCGCGTTAGTGTGCCAGTGCTGCAGCGTATCCTGCAGCAGCGACAGGCCGTTATTGGGCAGCGCTTTCAACAGATCCAGCTGCGCCTGCGGCCCTTCCAGCTCGATGATTTCTTTCCCCTGCGCTTTGGCGGCGCTCAGCAGCTGGAAATCGATACCGTAATCGGCCCGTAGTCCAAGACGCTGAGCCTGCTGCGCCTGCAGCATTAAGGCTATCTGCCAGGCGGGCAGTCGATCGATAACTTCTGCGTCAATAGCGACCTCGCGGCAGACACGCTGAAGCTCCTCCCGCTCCCGCTCGCTAAGGCGCTCCGCCAGCGGTGCGCAGATTTCACTGGCGCTAAAAGGCGAAGCACCCGAGGTAATATCCGCCTCCACAATCAGCGCATCGGCCCGCGCCAGTTTTTTTTGCAGCGCCGCCGGAAGCGGCATCATGTTTTGCGTGCCCATATGAATACTGCCCACCAGATGCAGATGGCGGGCGCCGAGCGCCATATCCTGCGCCGGATAGGCATAGCTAATGGGCGAAAGTTTGCGCCACAGCGCGACAGCCTTTTGCAGTAATTTTCCCATAGGCTCCGCTCCGTTAGTTTCCCTTATGCTAACGGTTTAGCCCACCGAAGGACAGACGGAGACCGGGCTTTCAGACAAGACCGTGCGTCACTTTGGCGGCTGATAGCGAAGCAGGCGGTTGGCGTTGCTGACCACGGTTACCGAAGAGAGCGCCATCGCGGCGCCGGCCACGACCGGGCTGAGCAGGGTGCCGGTTAACGGATAGAGCACGCCAGCCGCAATCGGGATGCCGCAGGCGTTATAGATAAACGCCCCCAGCAGGTTCTGCTTCATATTGCGCAGCGTCGCTTTTGCCACGGCCAGCGCGGCCACCACGGCATGCAGATCGTGACGCATCAGCGTGATCCCCGCCGTCTCAATCGCCACGTCGCTGCCGCTGCCAATAGCGATACCTACATCCGCCTGCGCCAGCGCCGGTGCGTCGTTAATGCCGTCGCCAATCATCGCCACGCTGGCTCCCTGCTGCTGTAGCTTTTTAATCGCTTCGGCTTTCCCGTCCGGCAAGACCCCGGCAATAACGTCATCGATTCCGGCTTCGCTGGCAATAGCCTGCGCGGTGATTTCATTGTCGCCCGTCAGCATCACTAACCGATAGCCCTGCTCACGCAGCCGCTGCAGCGTGGCGACGCTTTCCTCACGCAGAGCATCGCGCAGGAAAAAGATTGCCTTAAGCTGGCTGCCCACCGCCAGCAGCACCGGCGTCATTCCTTTCCCGGCCTGAGAGGCGATCGCCTTGTCCATTTCCTCCCCAACCACGTTGTGTTGCGCCATCAGCGTACGATTGCCCAGCCGCCAGGTTTCGCCCTGGATCTGGCCGCTGACGCCCAGGCCGCCCAGCGTGCGAAAGCTGGTAACCTCGGGCAAAGCAGCCTGACCGGCGCGCTCGATAATGGCGCGGGCCAACGGATGCTGCGAGCCTTGCTCCAGCGCGGCCGCCAGCGAGAGCGCCTGCTGCTCGTCGGCACCGTTAAACAAGCGGATGGCCACCACCTGCGGTTTGCCTTCCGTTAGCGTACCGGTTTTATCAAAAACCAGCGTATCCAACGTGCTGGCGCGCTGCAGCGCGTCCGCGTCCCGCACCAGCACGCCAAACTCGGCGGCCCGGCCCATCCCGGCGGTAAGCGACATCGGCGTTGCTAACCCAAGCGCGCAGGGACAGGCGATGATCAGCACCGTCGTGGCAATAACCAGCGTATAAACCAGCTGCGGCGCAGGGCCGATGAAATACCAGACGGCCGCGCTCAGCAGCGCGACAGCAACCACGGCGGGTACGAAAATCGCAGAAATTTTATCGACCAGACGACTGAGCTCGGGCTTGCTGCTTTGCGCCTGGCGAACCAGATTCACGATGCGCGACAGCGTGGTATTTTTTCCGACCGCGCTGGCGGTGAAAAGCACGCTGCCGTCCTGCATCACCGTGCCCGCGTGAACCTTGTCGCCCGCGCTTTTCTCCTGCGGCAGCGCTTCGCCGGTCAGCATCGCTTCATCCAGCCAGGCCTGGCCCTGGGTGATGACGCCATCAACGGGCACGCGATCGCCCGTGGTCAGGCGCAGCGTCATGCCAGGCGTCACTTCGCTGAGCGGCATCGCTTTCTCTTCACCGGCGATAACCACGCGGGCGGAAAGCGGGGTGAGATCTAATAATCGCTCCAGCGCCTGCGAAGAGCGCTGGCGCGCGCGCTGTTCAAGCATGTGGCCAAGATTAATCAGGCCAATAATCATTACGCTGGCTTCATAGTAAAGGTGGCGCGCTTCTGGCGGAAAAACGGCGGGCCAAAGGGTGACCGCGCTGGAATAGAGCCAGGCCGCCGCCGTGCCGAGCGCGACCAGCGTATCCATCGTCGCGCTGCCGTTCAGCAGGCTGCGCCAGGCGCTACGATAGAAATGGCCGCCCGCAACGACCATAATGACCAGCGTCACGGCGCCCAGCGTCAGCCAGGTGGCTCGGTTATCGGCAGTCAGCATCATGTTGTCGCCGAGCATTCCCCAGCCCATCAGGGGCAGGCCAAACGCCAGTGCCAGCAGCGCCTGCCAGCGAAAACGACGCATCGATTTAAGCGCCGTTTGCTGCTGTTTTTCGCGGCGCTCGCTTTCATCTTCGATAATTTCGGCATCGTAACCCGCGTTGCGCACTGCCTGAATCAGCGCCTCTGGCGAGACATCGCCCATCACCAGCGCGCTGCGTTCCGCAAGATTTACCCGCGCCTGATGCGCGCCGGGCACCTGCTGCAGCGCATGCTCAACGCGACTGACGCAGCTGGCGCAGCTCATACCGCCAATTAACAGATGAAAGCTGTCATCGGTTGCCGGAAGCTGAGAGGGGGCCGCTGTCAGCGCTTCCGGCTGGGGATCTGATACTGTCAGCGGTTCAGGCTTTGGGTGCGCGTCGTCCGTCAGCGCGGCCTGATAGCCTGCCTCTTCCACCGCCGCGATAAGCGCCTGTGGTGCGGCGTCGCCGGTTACGCGGGCTTCATCCAGAGATACCTCGGCCTGCTCCACATCATCCCGTTTCTCCAGCGTTTCTTTGACTCTTTTTATGCAATGACCGCAGGAAAGGCCGTCCAGTTTTAATACCGTTGTTTGTGACATAAAAACTCCTTTGCTTAGTCGGAATAGTGTCAGGATTAAGGATAAACCTTCCATTAAGGGGAGGGTCAAGCTTGTCTCTGCCCGGCACGAACAATTTTAGTCCCGCCGTGAAGAGTGTTAAAATTAAGCGACAGCAGACAGGCGGATCCCTATATGAACATTAGCGATGTAGCTAAAAAAACCGGGCTGACCAGCAAAGCCATCCGATTTTATGAGGAAAAAGGGTTGTTGACCGCGCCTTCGCGCGGCGAGAACGGCTATCGCCACTACACGAACAAACATCTGGAGGAGCTGACGCTGCTGCGCCAGTCGCGCCAGGTCGGCTTTAGCCTGGAAGAGTGCCGTGAAATGCTGTTGCTCTTCCACAATCCGCAGCGCCATAGCGCCGAGGTAAAAGCCAGAACGCTGAATAAAGTGGCGGAAATCGAAGCGCACATCAGCGAACTGAACCTGATGCGCGAGCGGCTGCTGGCGCTGGCGGCCAGCTGTCCGGGCGATGAGGGCGCCGATTGCCCTATTATGAATAACCTGGCGGGATGCTGCCACGAGGGCAATGGGTTTTAAGCCGGCGCGAAAAATAACGGAGAGGCGAAGCGGTGGAAGCTTCGCCTACGTAGGGCCGATTGCTAAGGCGCTTTTCATCAGGGCAAATCGCCGGGCATCCTGGCGGCCTGTAAAAAACTGTACGGGCTAGGCCGCTCACTTATCGCCTTTGCCAGCAAATTACTAAAGCTCCTTTCGCCTGTGTAGAGCAAATCGCCAGGGCGGCCTGCAAAAAGCGCGGCGGGCTACGCCATTTAATCATTGTCCGCCTCTCGCCTGACGATCCGCAGCGTAATCCCTTCTACCGCCACCACCGTAACCGGCGTACCGGCAGGGAGATTTTCCGTAGCCTGGACGCGCCAGCTGCTGTCACCAACGCGAATATGGCCTACACCGTCGTGCAGCGCTTCCTCCAGCCTTAGTGCAGAGCCAATCAGCTGGCTGCCGCGCTGGTTAAGCGAGGAGGGCGGCCGTTGGCGATCCCGGCCGCGCAGCCAGCTGTACCACCACAGCGCGGAAAGAATAGTGAGGATGGCAAAGCATAAACCCTGCCACTCCCAGGGCAGCGGCACCAGCCAGACCAGCAGGCTGACCAGCACGGCGGCGACGCCGCTCCAGAGCAGATAGCCGCTGGCGCCCAGCATTTCTGCCGCAAGCAGGATGCCGCCCAGCGTCAGCCACAGCCAGGCAGGATTGGCGAACAGTTCGCTCGCCATCATCCTTGCCTGTCTTTTTTGGTTTCCTTCAGCAGCTCGGCGATGCCGGCGACCGAACCGATCAGGCTTGACGATTCCAGCGGCATCATAATCATTTTGCTGCTTTGCGAGGTGCCAATCTTCTGCAGCGCATCGGTGTATTTCTGCGCCACGAAGTAGTTGATGGCCTGAATATCCCCGGCGGCGATGGCTTCTGAAACCATTTTGGTGGCGCGCGCTTCTGCTTCCGCGCTGCGTTCCCTTGCCTCGGCCTGCAGGAAAGCCGACTGTCGCTCGCCCTCCGCTTTCAGGATCTGTGACTGCTTCTCGCCTTCCGCGCGCAGGATCGCGGCCTGGCGGACGCCTTCCGCTTCCAGAATATCGGCGCGCTTGGTACGTTCCGCCTTCATCTGCGCGTTCATAGAGGCAATCAGCTCGGCCGGCGGCCGCACATCGCGAATTTCAATGCGGGTAATTTTGACGCCCCACGGGTTGGTCGCTTCATCCACGATACGCAGCAGCCGGGTGTTGATGTTATCGCGCTGCGACAGCATCTCGTCCAGCTCCATTGAGCCCAGTACGGTACGCATATTGGTCATGGTTAAATTAACGATAGCCAGCTCAAGGTTGCTGACCTCGTAGGCCGCGCGCGGCGAGTCGATTACCTGAATAAAGCAGACGGCGTCGATAGTCACGCTGGCGTTATCTTTCGAGATGATTTCCTGCGAGGGGATATCCAGCACCTGTTCCATCATGTTGATCTTGCGACCAACGCGATCCATAAAGGGCACCAGAAGGTTAAGGCCGGGCTGCAGCGTTTTGGTGTAGCGGCCAAAACGTTCGACCGTCCATTGGTAGCCCTGCGGCACAATTTTGATGCCGGACCAGACAATCACCAGCGCGACAAGAATAATAACGGGAATAACAGTCAACATATAACCTCCGGGTTGTTTAAAAACGGGCTGATCCATTCAGCCCGGAGCTTTGTTAGTAAAGCAGGGAATAAAGTTGGCGACGGTATTTTGCGGCCAGCGCATCGCCCGTGCCCAGCGCCGCCAGGATCTCTTGCAGGATCTTGCGCGCCTGGCCGTTTGCCGCACCAAGATCTTTCTGCAGATGGCTGAACAGCAGCGCCAGCGCCTCTTCGTTGCGGCCGACCTGATGCAGCTGAACGGCCAGTTTGGTCGCCAGTTCAGCGTTGCCGGGATCGGCATCAATTTGCTGCTGCAGCTGCTGAATTTCCGGCGTATCGGCCGCCTGCTTCAGCAGGTCGATTTGGGCGATCAGCCCCTGATAGCGGGTATCTTTATCCTGTAACGGCACCACGTCCAGCACTGCCTGCGCTTCATCGCTGCGGTTCAGGCTGATTAACACCTCGGCCAGCAGAAAGCCCATTTCACTGTTTTGATTACTTAACTGCCAGGCTTCTTTCAGCAGCGGCAGCGCTTCCAGCGGCTTACCTTCCTCCATCAGCTGCATCGCCTGCTGCGCCTTCAGCTCTTCTTCTTTCGGCAGCACCTTGTGCAGCAGCGCACGCACGGCCTCTTCCGGCTGCGGGCCCTGGAAACCGTCTACCGGCTGACCGTTCTGGAACAGGTAAACGGTAGGGATGGCGCGCAGGCCAAACTGCTGGGCAACGGCAGGCTCCGCGTCGCAGTCCAGCTCGGCAAGGATAAACTGACCGGCATACTCCTGCGCCAGGCGCTCCAGCAGCGGCGTCAGCTCCTGACAGTGCTGGCTACGCGCAGACCAAAAGTAAAACAGCACGGGGATCTGCATTGACTGCTCAAGCGTCTGATGCAGGTTGCTTTCGTTAATAGTGACAATAGCAGCTTGTGATGACATGAATTCGTCTCTTTATTCCGGGTTTCTTACTTTATTGGGGCGGATGCTTTGGCTTCAAGGTTTTGTTGGCGTCTACGCCGGTTTACCGCGCAAAATGCGATCCAGCATCCGGCCCGGCAAAATACGTCGCAGCAGCGTGATGGCGTGAGCGACCACCGTTACAGGATAGCGTAAACGAGGGCGCGGGCTCTCCAGCGCGTGACGCAGCTTCGGCAGGATCGCCTCCGGCGGCAACGTAAAGCGGGCGGCAATACCGGGATTTTCTACCGGTTTCTCCCGTTCGGCCTGATTCACATTGTCGGTAAAACGGGTTTTGATCGGGCCTGGTTCAATCAGGCTGACCTGAACGCCGCTGCCGTGCAGCTCCATGCGCAGCGTGTCGGACCAGGCTTCCAGCGCATATTTGCTGGCCGCGTAGGCACCGCGCCCCGGCGTGGCGATCAGGCCCATTACCGAGCTGGTGTTGATAATGCGCGCGTCGCCGCTGGCGCGCAAAGCGGGCAGCAGCAGCATCGTCAGCTGATGGGTGCCGAAAAAATTGGTGGCGAACTGCTGTTCCATCTGTTGACGGCTAATTGCGGTAAGCGGGCCGTAAACGCCATAGCCGCCGTTATTAAACAGCGCGAAGATCCGGTTATCGCTTAAAGCAAGGATCTGCTCTGCCGCACGGATAACGCTTTCGCTGCTGTTCAGATCCATTTCGACGCCGGTAAAACCCAGCTCGTCCATGCGCTGTACGTCTTCCGGTTTACGGCAGACGGCCAGAATACGGTAGCCGCGTCGCAGCAGATCGTTGGCGGCGGCCAGGCCGATCCCGCTGGAGCAGCCGGTGATAACAACTGTTTTTTGCATAACTTTACCTGTACGCGATCTGCAATCTCGGTTACTCATGGTTAACTAGCGGGGCCAGTACTTTTGCCATCCGATCGGCAATAAAGGGCTGCGCATCAGGGTTCGGGTGAATGCCGTCCTGCTGCATCCATTCCGGCTTCAGGTAGACCTGCTCCATAAAAAAGGGCAGCAGCGGCAGAGAAAACTCTTTCGCCAGTCTGGGGTAAACGTCGCTGAATGCTTCGGTGTAGCGACGGCCATAGTTAGGCGGCAGGCGAACCTGCATCAGCAGCGGCTGTGCGCCGGCTGTTTTCACCAGGCGAATAATTTGCCGCAGTTCCTGCTCCAGCTGCTGAGGAGGAAAACCGCGTAGCCCGTCGTTGCCGCCCAGCTCTATCAGCACCCAGCGAGGCTGATGCTGTTGCAGCAAAGCGGGCAGGCGGGCCAGACCCTGCGCCGCCGTATCGCCGCTTATGCTACCGTTAATAATGACGGGAGATTTCTGCCATTTATCATTGAGTAACGCAGGCCAGGCGGCGCTGGCGGACATGCGATAGCCTGCGCTCAGGCTGTCGCCGAGCACCAGCAATTTGTCCGCCGCCGCCGCGCGCAGCGTCGTCAGAGCCAAAAACAACAGGATAAGGTAATGCCAGCGGAAAACATTCTTGAAGTTCATCGTCTTAGTAAGTCCGTCGGTCAGGGTGAGCATCAGCTTTCCATCCTTACCGGAGTTGAGCTGGTTGTCAAACCGGCCGAGACCATCGCGCTAATCGGCGAGTCCGGTTCCGGGAAGTCGACGCTGTTAGGGATCCTGGCCGGTCTGGACGACGGCAGCGAAGGCGAAGTTTTTCTGCTGGGGTCGCCTTTGCATCAGATGGATGAGGAACAGCGGGCAGCGCTGCGCGCTAAAAGCGTCGGCTTTGTGTTTCAGTCTTTCATGCTGGTGCCGACGCTGAACGCGCTGGAAAACGTGCAGCTGCCGGCGCTGCTGCGCGGCGAAAGCGACGCGCAAAGCCGCGAACAGGCGAAAAACCTGCTGGGTCAGCTGGGGCTTTCGGCGCGCCTGACCCATCTGCCGTCGCAGCTTTCCGGCGGCGAGCAGCAGCGTGTGGCGTTAGCTCGTGCCTTTAGCGGACGTCCGGCGCTGCTGTTCGCCGATGAGCCGACCGGCAATCTCGATCGTCAGACGGGCGAACGTATTGTTGAACAGCTGTTTTCACTGAACCGCGATTTTGCCACCACGCTGATCCTGGTCACCCATGACGAGCAGCTGGCCGCCCGCTGCGACCGCCGCTTAAGAATGCGCGATGGCAAGCTTCAGGAGGAAGTATGATTTGGCGCTGGTTCTGGCGGGAATTGAAATCGCCTTCGCTGCTGATCGTCTGGCTGGCGCTAACGCTGGCGGCGGCCTGCGTACTGGCGCTGGGCTCGCTCAGCGACAGGATGGAGAAAGGGCTGACCCAGCAAAGCCGGGACTATATGGCGGGAGACCGCACGCTGCAAAGCTCGCGCGAGGTGCCGCAAGCCTGGCTGGATGAGGCCCGCCGCGAAGGGTTGCAGGTGGGCCGTCAGCTGACGTTTATGACCATGACCTTCGCCAGCGACACGCCGCAGCTGGCTGCCGTAAAAGCCGTGGACGACCGCTATCCGATGTTCGGCCAGCTCGCTACCGAACCCGCCGGGCTGCGTCCCGTGGCGGGCACCGTGCTGGCCGCGCCGCGGCTGCTGGCGCTGCTGGACGTGAAGGCAGGCAGCAAGCTGGATGTGGGCGATGCCACGCTGCACGTAGCCGGCGAGGTCATTCAGGAACCCGATGCGGGGTTTAATCCCTTTCAGACCGCGCCGCGTCTGTTAATGAACCTGGCGGATGTGGCAAAAACCGGCGCCATTCAGCCGGGAAGCCGGGTGACGTGGCGCTATAAGTTTGCCGGAACCGCTTCGCAGCTGGCGAACTACGACCGCTTTATTGCGGCACGTATTCAGCCTGAACAGCGCTGGATCAGCGTGGAAAACTCAGAGGACGCTCTCGGCAAATCGATGCGGCGCGCACAGCAATTTTTACTGCTTTCAGCGCTGCTGACGCTGATGCTGGCGATTGCCGCCGTAGTTGTCGCCATGAACCACTACTGCCGCAGCCGTTACGATCTGGTTGCCGTGTTGAAAACGCTGGGCGCTAACAGAGCGGCCCTGCGCAAACTGATTGTCGGTCAGTGGCTGGCTGTGCTGCTGCTGGCGGCCCTTTGCGGCGGCATCATAGGGAAAGGCTTTGAGGCGCTGCTGCTGCAAATGCTGCGGCCGGTATTGCCGGGCGAACTGCCTGCGGCCAGTTTCTGGCCCTGGCTGTGGGCAACGGGATCGCTGTTTGCCATTTCTCTACTGGTTGGCCTGCGGCCCTGGCGGCTGTTGCTGGCTACTCAGCCGCTGCGGGTGCTGCGACGCGATGCCATCGCTTCCGTCTGGCCGCTGAAATTTTATCTTCCAATAATGGCGCTGACGATACTGGTTCTGCTTGCGCTGCTGGTGGGCAGCAGCAGGCTGCTCTGGGCGCTGATCGTCGGTATTCTGCTGCTGACGCTGCTGCTGGGCGGGCTGGGGTGGGGCGCGTTGCTGTTACTGCGGCGGCTGCGCGTGCGTAACCTGGCTTTCCGGCTGGCGGTTAACCGACTGCTGCGTCAGCCCTCGGCGACCTTCAGCCAGCTGGCTGCTTTTTCGCTTTCTTTTATGCTGCTGGCTCTGCTGCTGGTAATGCGCGGCGATCTGCTCGATCGCTGGCAGCAACAGCTGCCGCCCGACAGCCCTAATTATTTTCTGCTTAATTTAACCGGAGAGCAAATCTCGCCGGTGCGGGCTTTCCTGGAGCAGCATCATATCCAGCCGCAGACTTTTTATCCGATTGTCAGAGCGCGGCTAACCTCGATTAATCAGCAGCCTGCCGATCCGTCGCTGGATAACGCCCTGAACCGCGAGCTTAACCTGACCTGGCTTGAAAAGCTGCCCGACCATAATCCGCTGGTTGCCGGCAGCTGGCCGCCCCGCCAGGGCGAAGTCTCGATAGAGGGAGCGCTGGCAGACAGGCTGGGCGTTAAGCCTGGCGATACGCTGACCTTCACCGGCGATACGCAAACCTTCTCCGCAAAAATCACCAGCCTGCGCAAAGTGGACTGGGAAAGCCTTAAGCCCAACTTTTTCTTTATCTTTCCGCCCGGCGCGCTGGATGGACAGCCGCAGACCTGGCTGACCAGCTTTCGTCTCGATGGTGATAATGCACTGCTGGCGCAGCTGAATCGTGCCTTTCCTACGCTCAGCCTGCTGGATATCGGCACTATCCTGCGGCAAATAGGGCAGGTGCTGGCGCAGGTAAGCCAGGCGCTGGAAATTATGGTCGTGCTGGTCACCGCCTGCGGTATTTTACTGCTGCTGGCGCAGATACAGGTCGGGATGCATCAGCGCAGGCAGGAGCTGGTGGTCTGTCGAACGCTGGGCGCCGGTAAAAAACTGTTGAGGCAGACGCTATGGTGCGAGTTTGCGCTGCTGGGCTGCGTCTCCGGCATCGCCGCCACGCTGGGCGCCGAGGCGGCGCTGTGGGGCCTGCAGCGTAAGGTCTTTGATTTCCCGTGGCAGCCCGACTATCTCCTGTGGGTAACGTTGCCTCTGGCCGGCACCTGTTTGCTGTCGCTGTGCGGCGGCTGGTTAGGCATAAGGTTACTTAAAGGAAAGGCATTGTTCAGAGGGTATAACGCAGCGTAGAATAAAGGCCGATATGTATCGGCCTTTATCATTTATTTTCTTTCGTATTCTGAGGCGGCCGGGAACCTCCGAATCGTTTCGCCTGAGCGGTTTTGCTTTCCTGCGGGCTTTGATAAAGGTCATAAATAACGTAGATAGTGGAATAGGGAAATAGCTGAAATGTTGGATCTGCTGGATATAAAATATCGTCATCTCTCTGAAATGAAGTCAACAGAGCTATTTAGTTTAAGAAAAAGAGTGTTTAAAGACAGACTTAACTGGATGGTCAACAGCCAGAATGAGATGGAGTTCGATGAATATGATAATGAACAAACTACCTATGTTTTTGGCGTCCACCAGGATAACTGCGTTTGTAGCCTTCGCTTTATAGAAACCCAACACCCGAATATGATTACCGGCACGTTTCGGTCATGGTTTAAAGATTTTACGCTTCCCGAAGGGAACTACGTAGAGGCCAGCCGTCTGTTTATCGATAAAGAACGGATGACGAAGTTAAAGCTGCGTGAGAAACCCGTCAGCGCGCTGCTGTTTTTATCGATGATCAATTATGCCCGACACTATAAATATGACGGCATATACGCCATCGTCAGCCATCCTATGTATCTCATTTTTAAGCGTTCTGGCTGGAAGGTTTCGGTAGAGGCACAAAGTCTTTCCGAGAAAAAAGAAAAAATATTTCTGATCTTTATGCCCGTAGATGATGATAACCAGCGTATATTGATCGACCTGGTAAAATCTAAGGCACCCGAGTTAACAATGGCCCTGGATGCCTGGCCGCTCTCATTCCCCGTCAGTCAGCACCGGCCTGATTAGCTGTAGCTCAATGCTTAATCTGATGGCGTGTTTCATATTGGTAACGCCGAGCTTTTTCACCGCGTTACCAATATGGTATTTAACCGTGGTGAGCTTGATGCCCAGAATTAACGCGATTTCCTGGTAGGATTTGCCTACGCTGGCCCAGTAAATAATCTCATTCTCTCTCTTAGAGAATATTTCCCGCGTGTTCATTTCATCAAAGTCAGTTTTTCTTGCCTGCTCCTGGTATAGCTCCGTCAGTTTTTCATGGGCGTTAATCAGCAGCATCTGCAATTTGCTTTTATTCGTCTGGATCACTTCTTCAATATTATCGTCACAGTGCTCGTCCAGCATGATTGAGAGCACGACAAGATTGTTATTATGGTCGTGAAGAACAAACGTATAGCCGTTGATGATATTGTGGTTACGCGCCATATCAAAAAGCTTGGGAACCTTGACGCCTTTGTTCAGCATGATGTTTTCGTCCCATGAAAAGGGCGAAACGCGGTAAAGCGCCGTGATCAGAACGGGGTCGATAAACTGAAAGTTGTTTTCGACATAAACCTGAAACCATTCCGGCCTGTTAGAAATTATGGAGAAATCTGCAGGGTTGCGCTTACTCATAATCGCATAGGCATACTTAACGTTACTGAACTGAGTCAGTTTCCTCTCAAGGTAATCTTTTATTGAGGAATTAATAACCTGATTACTAAAATATGATTTAGACATGTAATTATCTCCCTGAGAAAGTGGGGCTTCCATCGTCAATAGCCGACTTTACCATGTTTTTAAAGCCTGACCTAACGATGCACCCTGCTCAGACAGGCTGTCATAGATGAGTGGCATTAAAGTGAATGGCGGAATAATGTTCAGCACGTCCGGCGCAGCCGAAAAATCATAGTAACTTTTTATGGAAGCTGAAGAAACAGGACGTTGACGCAAGGGCACAATTTGATGAGAGAAGGGAGGGGGGAGAACCAAACCAGACCCTGACACGTCAATCATGAAGCAAAATTTACGTGTTTATCCAGAAAATCTGAGAGTGGTTCCCTTGGTGTTGGCAAAAAAAACTTCTAATTACTTAATAGTATTATGTATTTATTGTTTTGTTCGCCAATACAATACGACTTTCACTAACAAATTAATAGCCATACTTAAGTACAGTTAAGCACTGTCTTTTTTCAGATGGGTGTTTGCCCAGACGATGCCTTCAGCATAATCGGCAGGTAAATCCTGAGCCAGCGCGGTCAGTGCCTGCTGAAGCGATTCATGGCTGGTATCGCACAGATTCAGATGCCCTACCTTCCGTCCCGGACGCACTTCTTTTTCATACCAGTGCAGGCGAACCAGCGGTTGCTCCAGCCACGCAAGGTTAACCGCCGTGCCGATCAGGTTAACCATGACCGAAGGTGTGCTGACGACGGGCGCAGGCAAGGGCAGATCCAGAATGGCGCGCAGATGCAGCTCAAACTGGCTGATAGAAGCGCCGTTCTGCGTCCAGTGGCCGCTGTTGTGAACACGAGGCGCCAGCTCGTTAATCAGCAGTCCTTCCGGCACTACAAAGCATTCCATTGCCATAACGCCCACATAGTCCAGCTCGTTCATAATAGCGGCCAGCATACTTTCAGCCTGCTGTTGACGTTCCGCATCCGGCGTCGGTAACGCGACGCTGGCGCGCAGAATACCGTCCTGATGCAGATTATGGGTCAGGGGATAGAAAACCGTGCGGCCATCATGAGCGCGAGCGCCAACCAGAGACACCTCGCCGGAAAAATTAATGCCCTGTTCCACAATACACTCGCCATAGCAATCCGCAGGCAGGGAAGCGACATCGTTCTGGCGTAAACGCCACTGGCCTCGACCATCGTAGCCGCCCGTACGGCGCTTAACGATAGCCAGCTCGCCCAGCCTGGCGAAAACATCGGGCCACTGCGCGGCATCGCTCAGCAGCTGCCAGGGCGCGGTTGCCAGGTTCAGCCGATCCAACAGCTGTTTTTGCGTCAGGCGATCGGCCAGCAGCGGAAAAATATCGCGGTTTACAAAGGCGTTGTGATGCGAGAGTTGGCGCGTCAACGCCGTTTCCGGCCAGCGCTCGATTTCCGCCGTGATCACGCTTTGTTGGATAGGCAGCGCTTCCGGTTCCGCATCCAACCCGACAGGATAAACGGCTATTCCCAGCGGTTCACCCGCCTGGCGTAGCATCCGCCCCAGCTGACCATTTCCTAATACGCAGACTGGCTTCATGCTTCCTCCCGTGGATCCGGATTATTCAGAACTTCGTCAGTCTGGCTCTGACGCCAGATGGACAGACGCTGGTTTAATTGTGCATCGTGCAGCGCCAGGATCTGTGCGGCCAGCAGGGCCGCATTAGCCGCGCCTGCTTTACCGATAGCCAGCGTGCCGACCGGGATGCCGCGCGGCATCTGGACAATGGAATAAAGGCTGTCAACGCCGCTCAGCGCTGCGCTCTGCACCGGTACGCCCAGCACGGGCACCAGCGTTTTCGCCGCCAGCATGCCGGGCAGGTGCGCCGCGCCGCCAGCGCCGGCGATAATAACCTGGATACCGTTCTCTGCGGCCTGTTCGGCAAAGCTGAACAGCTTGTCCGGCGTACGGTGCGCTGAAACCACTTCACAATGAAAAGGAACGGCCAGGCTGGTGAGAATGTCCGCGGCAAATTGCATGGTTGCCCAGTCACTTTTAGAACCCATTACAATGGCGATGCGGGCCGGTGCGGCAGTAGAAGACATGCGGGTGTGACTCCTGTGATTATACAAACAGTGTCTGAAAGCTGGTCGGTCAGCCAGACAGGAAGGGCTGAGAGAATAGCATGACTCATCGGGCAGGAAAACGGTTGCGTCGGTTCAATCGCGTCACGGAACAGGGAACTTCGCGCCTGTCAGCCTACCCGCAGCAGGCTTAAAGCCCCTGCATCAGACGCCGGCGCGTTAAGCCGGGGAGCCTTTGGCGTAGCGCAGGCAGCACGTGTTTTGACAGAGGGCAATACGTAAGGAGTTTACAGGGGAAAAGCGATCGGTTCTGCCCCGGATGAGGTCACGCGGATCATCGATCCTTCGGTGTGCCAGGCGCCCAGCACCACGCGTTCGGCGGGCAGACCGTTAACGGTGAGCCTGTGAACGGCGGGGCGGTGCGTATGGCCATGAATAAGGCACTGCACCTGATAGCGGCTCATCGTATGGGTAACGGCCTCTTCATTGACGTCCATAATCGCCATCGTTTTGCTGCTGTTGGCCTGCTTGCTGCCAGCCCGCATTTTCTGAGCAATACGCTGGCGCAGCGCCAGCGGCAGCGACAGGAAAAGCTTTTGCAGCCAGCGCCGATGCACCTTACGGCGAAAGCGCTGATAGCCTTCGTCATCAGTACACAGCGTGTCGCCATGCATAATCAGCAGCGGCCGGCCATACAGCTCGAGCCGTTGCGCTTCCGGCAGCAGCCGCATACCGCATGATTTTGCAAAGCGCTGACCGAGCAGGAAATCGCGATTGCCGTGAATAAAGTAGCAGGGAACGCCCGCCAGCCTTAACTCATCAAGCGCGGCGGCGACTTTGGCGTGAAGCGGATTGGGATCGTCATCGCCAATCCATGCCTCAAACAGGTCGCCGAGGATGTACAGCGCATCGGCCTGACGCGCGTCACGCCGCAAAAAAGCAAGAAAACCGGCAGTGATTGCCGGTTCTTCTTCACACAGATGCAAATCTGCGATAAACAGCGTATGCGACATTATTCGCTAACGGTGACTTTCTGGATCACGACGTCTTCTTTCGGCACGTCCTGATGCATTCCGCTGCGGCCGGTAGAAACGGCTTTGATTTTCTCAACCACGTCCATGCCTTCCACAACTTCAGCAAAGACGCAGTAGCCCCAGCCCTGCAGACTTTCGTCACGGAAGTTCAGGAAGTCGTTATCCGCCACGTTAATGAAGAACTGCGCGGTTGCGGAGTGTGGCGCCTGGGTACGGGCCATCGCCAGCGTACCTTTGGTGTTTTTCAGGCCGTTATTGGCTTCGTTACGGATTTCCGCTTTGGTGGCTTTCTGCTGCATGCCAGGCTCAAAACCGCCGCCCTGGATCATAAAGCCGTTGATAACACGGTGGAAAATGGTGTTGTCGTAAAAACCTTCACGGCAGTAATCCAGGAAGTTTTTAACAGTTTCAGGCGCTTTATCGTCAAAGGTTTTGATAACGATATCGCCATGGTTAGTCTGGAAAGTGACCATATTCTCATCCTGTAAAGGTTGAAGGGGTGGATTTAGCTGCCGTCAGCGGAATAATCAGGCTGACAGGCGATAAAATAGAGGGCTCTTATATCACAAAATGTGATGACGAGTCAGCCCTGCCGCATAAACGGAAGCGTACCTGACCTTGCTTTGCGTGGCGCTTGCGTTAACAATACGGCAGAATATGCCTGTTACTATCACGATCGCACACGTTAAAAACGGAATGTCTCAATGCTAAAGATTTTCAATACCCTGAGTCGTCAAAAAGAGGAATTTAAGCCTATTCATGCCGGGCAAATCGGCATGTACGTGTGCGGCATCACCGTCTATGACCTCTGTCATATTGGTCACGGGCGCACCTTTATTGCCTTTGACGTCGTCGCCCGCTATCTGCGCTATTCAGGCTACTCGCTGAAGTACGTGCGTAACATCACCGATATTGATGACAAAATCATCAAGCGCGCCAACGAAAACGGCGAAACTATCGACGTGCTGACCGATCGGATGATCGCGGAAATGCACGCTGACTTCGCCGCGCTGAATATTCTGCCGCCGGATCTGGAACCTCGCGCTACGCATCATATCGCCGACATCATTGAACTGGTCTGCAAGCTGATTGAGCGCGACCATGCTTACGTCGCCAGCAACGGCGACGTGATGTTCTCTGTTGCCAGCGATGCCGATTACGGCCTGCTGTCGCGTCAGGATCTGGAACAGCTCCAGGCCGGCGCGCGCGTTGAGGTGGCCGCCGATGTTAAACGTAATCCTATGGACTTTGTGCTGTGGAAAATGTCCAAGGCCAATGAGCCGGGCTGGCCTTCGCCGTGGGGTGAGGGGCGTCCGGGCTGGCATATTGAATGTTCCGCCATGAACTGCAAGCAGCTTGGCGAACACTTCGATATTCACGGCGGCGGTTCCGACCTGATGTTCCCGCACCATGAAAACGAAATTGCCCAGTCTACCTGCGCGCATGACGGCCCCTACGTCAACTACTGGATGCATTCCGGCATGGTGATGGTTGATCGTGAAAAGATGTCCAAGTCGCTGAACAACTTCTTTACCGTGCGCGATGTGCTGAGCTATTTCGATGCCGAGACCGTGCGCTACTTCCTGATGTCGGGCCACTATCGCAGCCAGCTGAACTACGGCGAAGATAACCTGAAGCAGGCGCGCGCGGCGCTGGAAAGGCTTTATACCGCGCTGCGCAACACCGATCCGCAGGCTGAAGCCGTGGGCGGCGAGGCTTTTGAAGCCCGTTTCCGCGAGGCGATGGACGACGATTTCAACACGCCGGAAGCTTATTCCGTGCTCTTTGATATGGCGCGCGACGTTAACCGCCTGAAAACCGAAGACAGGGCGGCCGCAAACGGGCTGGCGGCCAAATTGCGCCAGCTGGCTGGCGTGCTGGGCCTGCTGGAACAGGATCCTGAAGTCTTTTTGCAAAGCGGTGCGCAAAGTAACGATGATGAGGTCGCCGAAATTGAAGCGCTGATCAAAATGCGTCTGGATGCGCGTAAAGAGAAAAACTGGGCTCAGGCTGACCTGGCGCGTGACAAGCTGGTCGGGATGGGGATCGTGCTGGAAGACGGCCCGCAGGGAACCAGCTGGCGTCGTAAATAAGCTAAAAAAGTTCAGGAGCCGACTGGCTCCTGAATGGTTTTGACTTTCTTCAACGACCGCTCGGCTTTTAAAATGCCGACGGTAGCCGACTTTACTCAGCAACGGTGATGCTGTTGCCGTTAAAGCTCACGGTCTGGCCCGCAACGATTTTACAGCGTTTACGGGTTTCTGTTTTACCATCTACCATAACCTGGCCGTCCGCGATGGCGTCTTTTGCCGCACCGCCGCTTTCCACCCAACCTTCCAGCTTCAGCAGATCGCATAAATCGACGTGGGCATGTTTACCCAGAGAAAAAGTTGCCATTATTGTACTGCTCCATCATGAAATTCTTCGCAGGCTTGCAGGGTATTCTGAATCAGCGTGGCCACGGTCATCGGGCCAACACCGCCTGGAACCGGCGTAATATAAGCTGCCCGCTCGGAAGCTGCAGCAAAATCTACGTCACCAACCACTTTGCCGCTTTCCAGACGATTAATGCCCACGTCAATCACGATCGCGCCGGGCTTGATCCAGTCGCCCGGAATAAAGTTTGGTTTACCTACGGCCACCACCAACAGATCGGCATGTTCGATATGGTGACGAAGGTTTTTGGTAAAGCGATGGGTAACGGTAGTCGTGCAGCCTGCCAGCAGCAGCTCCATGCTCATTGGACGACCAACGATATTGGACGCGCCAACCACCACGGCGTTCAGGCCAAAGGTGTCAATGCTGTAACGCTCAAGCAGCGTGACGATGCCGCGCGGCGTACAGGGACGCAGCTTAGGCGCGCGCTGGCACAGGCGACCAACGTTATAAGGATGGAATCCATCGACATCTTTTGACGGCGAGATGCGCTCCAGCACCTTAACGTTATCAATGCCTGCCGGGAGCGGCAGCTGCACCAGAATACCGTCAATTTCGCTGTCGTCGTTCAGCTTATCAATCAGCGCCAGCAGCTCCGCTTCGCTGGTGGAGGCCGGCAAATCGTAAGAGCGGGAGATAAAGCCCACTTCTTCACAGGCGCGACGTTTGCTGCCCACGTAGATTTGCGAAGCCGGGTTCTCGCCTACCAGTACCACCGCCAGGCCAGGCGCGCGTTTACCTGCGGCCAGACGCTGCTGCACTTTTTCTGCAACCTCAAGGCGCACCTGCTGCGCAATCGTTTTACCGTCAATAATCTTTGCTGCCATCAGAGAGAGGATCCATCTGTGTTAAGTTGAAACGGGAGATGGCGCCTATTCTGGCAGAAGCGCGCGCCGCTGTCAGGCACAGATTCGGCGCTGGCTGTTCAATAGTGCAGCAACAGATTGGCCTGGTAAGCAAAATCGTTGACTCGACGGCTTCGCGCCGTATAATCCGACCCTGTTCCCCATGCGCCCTTAGCTCAGTTGGATAGAGCACCGGCCTTCTAAGCCGTAGGTCACAGGTTCGAATCCTGTAGGGCGTACCATTACTTTTCAATAGATTACGCTAGATTTAATCCCACCTGATTTCCGCCTTGTGTTGTACTTGTGTCGTCACTCCCCAAAAGTGAGTCAATTTTACGCGCATGTTCGGTCAGATGGTTCGGTGCCAGATGCGCATACCGGCGCACCATTTTTATCGACTCTCAGCCACCCATTTCCTGTAAAGCAGAAAGCGGAACGCCGGACTGTATCAGCCAGCTTGCCCAGGTATGACGCAGATCGTGAAAACAGAAATGTTCAATCCCGGCCCGCTTGAGTGCCAGGCGCCATGACGTGTTATCATCACGCCGCATCTTCCTGACGGCTGCTGTTTTCGTTCCACCGTGTCTGGTGGCCGCTTTGGTGTGCACAAACACCCATCGGGAATGCTTCCCTGTCTGCTTCTTCAGCACCCTGCACGCCGTAGCATTCAGAGCCACGCCAATAGCCTTGCCCGCTTTGGCGTTCTCTGGGTTTATCCAGGCGACCTTTCTTTGCATATCCACCTGAGTCCATTCCAGATCGATAATGTTTGACCGGCGCAGACCGGTAGAAAGCGCAAACACGATTACCTGCCTGATGCTGTCCGGCGCACAATCAATCAGCCTGTTCGCTTCCTCCCGCATCAGCCAGCGTATCCTTTTGCTGATCGGCTTCTTCGTTTTGATAACCGGTGCCGTTTTTATCCACCCCCACTCATTTGCCGCCGCGCGTAGCAGCGAGCGCATGAATGAAAGGTAATGGCTTCTGGTTCCTGCACTGACCGGCTTGTCCTTGAAATCCGGCACGGGCCTCCCATCCTGTAGTGCCGCGTCATGCTGAACTTCCCATTTTCTACGGTGATTACGGTTCACCATCTTGCTGACGATTTTCTGTATTTCCTCGCTTGTGATGGTGGATATGTCACGGCCCGAGAAATGCCCGACGAAGAACTCCATCTTTACCTTGTCATCGTCAAGGCTGCGCTTATGCTCCTTTTCGTCCAGCCAGCGCAGGCAGGCATCCTCAAACGTCCGTGTCGGTAAATCTCCAATTTCATCGACCCGCCAGGCTTCTGCCTTTAGCTTGTCGTGAAGCTCTAAGGCCTGCTTCTTGTCCGCAGTGCCAGGCGAGCGCCTAACTCTTTTGCCTGCCGGGGTAAAGAAATGACAGTGCCATACTCCGCCTCTGAGGGTGATTGACATAGTGCTACTCCTTTGGCGCTATCACCCATGCTCGCCGGGCGATTCTGAGGTGGATTGGAAAGATAATCAATACAGGCAGAACGGAGTACCAGGTACTTTCCGGACGTTCCGCCAGTCTGCCGGCCGACCAGATCGCCACGCTTTATCATGTTGTTGACCGTGCACGAGGAGACTTTAAGAAATGCGGCGGCTTCCGCCAGGGTGAGCGGTTCATCATTTGCCATCGCGGCCGCGCCGGTACATTGCGATTTTCTTCATACCCACTCCTGCTTTTCAGCACGGCCGGCGCCATGAATACGTATCGTGTAATCGTGGTAAACGGGGGTGTTATTGAATGGCTCAGGCATCAGGATTTGCGGCAGCTGCGGATAATGAGCTGCCTCACTCGCCATGCGGGCCGTCTCGGCACCACCGCGACTTTGCACCAGGCTAAAGTGTCGATGGTGTTGCTCGCCGTCCTTAGCCGCTTGCCATGCCGCCAGACAATCAGCGGCAATAGCTTCCTGCTGGCGCTCGCGCTCAGGTTTAGGGCGCAACGATGCGACCCTCTGGTGAAAATTGTTGTGCGGTATGGGTGTTCCTGTAGGTTATTCGGCGCGGCGCCGGTTCCAGCTCGGATTTGCGAATGTCGTAGACGTCTTTGGCTTTTGCTTGCTGCTCAGTTCCGCGTAGAGTTCGCCACGCTTCTTCAAACGCTGGCTTCAACTCTTCGACTGACTTTACAGAACAGGCGCGGGCGGCAGTGTGAGCTGTACGGCAAGGCGGTTTATCAACTGGTGGCAGAGGGGCGGCAGGTCACGAACGAGAGCCAGGCGGGAGCGATTGAGGAGCTGAGCACTGGCGAACCTGATTTGGCTGCGGATTTTGCGTTGCAGTTGCTGAAGTAGCGAAAGGCCCAGCGAAAGCCGGGCGTAATTACCTTTTTCTCTTAAATAGGCGATCGCAGGCTATAGATGTGATGATTAAGAACGATACTATTTTCAATAGTGCATACTCATACCAGTATGTGACGACAAAAAAAGCAAAAGCGAGCGTTAACATTAAAGGCAATCGCACACAGAATATTTCCCACAGGAAATCTTGCCACCAATATTTAAAGATTTTTTTCATTGTATGAGCCTTATAATATCTACTGCTATTTACTCGTCAGTTAATGAAAATCGTGACTTAACATCTATTCGAGTGGTTATTGGTTCTATTAAAAATAGAGCATTTCTATTTCGGCGTTATAGAGTGCTGTGTAAAAAATCGGGTTGAGGATTTTTAGCCGTTCAGCTGCTTCTGCTGCGGCCTTGGCATAACCATATGCGCCCAAAACGGGTGCGCCGAATGTTGTTATTCTTGTTAATGTTGCATCCAGCGTTATTCTTAACCCTGCACTCATGTATATGGCGGACGCCACTGCATAACCTGGAGAGCGACTCATAAAACCCGCTGAAGAAAATCCCGCGCCGTATTTTATAAGAATACGCTCAATATTTTTTTCTCTCTATAGATAAATCACCAAATATGTTTTCAGTGTAAACTTCAAGCATGTATTTTATGACATCCTCTTTAATGCGGATGTTTGAAATACTATATCTTATAGACTTGTTATTAGGCGGAAAGTTGCGAGACTTCACAGAGCGGGATGGAAGGGTTTTAAATAAAGCCTTAATAAACCTTAGATCTTCTTTTTGTAGTTTTTTACAAACATCCTGATAATTTTCTGTTAAACACGAAAAATACCAGCTTAAACGCTCGACCCCATCGTATATTAACTTTCCCTGTTTGAGGTTGAGGTAATGAACCGGCTGAAAGATGTAAGCCGCCACTTCCTGAACCTATTGGAGACGTCTAAAGAAACTGGCGCAGATCAGCGCTGGATTGCCCAAGCCAAAACAGCAATGCAGCATGCCTGCATGTATGGCTGCCGGGCGGTTGCTCAGCCGGATGATGATTGCTGAGGTCATTACAAGGTGCTTTCTAACCAGAGCACATCGACAATGTTCTGAGGGGCATCGACTTGAGAATTGCTCAATGAATACGATGCCATTAAACTGTAAGACGGATTATTTAAACTCTAATGCGCTTTATGCAAAGCATCATTTTCTCATATTAAGGACACCCTGCCATCTGAGCTCTGAATATACGTTTTATCACCTATATTTATAAATGCTTTTCCATCGATGCTCCCTCTTACAACTAATGCTATGCTGTTATATACACATTTATTATGCTCGCCATTAGTATCATCAAAGCAGGTATAGTCATCAATTGAACCATCTCTGCTTCCTGTTGGTAATTTTTCATAACCGCCGAAATTCATGACGATCACTGTGAAGTTATCTGGGGTGTTGATAATATGATATTTTTTCTGAATTGAATCTTTGTTTTTCAACCACCAATTTAGTTTTCCTTCAGTAGTCATTGGTAAGTGTTCTACAAAAACTGCACCATTATCAACTCTGACTATTTTGGTTGGCCTTATAGCAATCCATACACAGTATGCTGTTATTAAAAAAATTAGAATTGCTCCAATCCTTTTATATTTAAACATTGTTCTCTCCTGTCAATGTTATAGTGGCTTCGAGATTTGTGAAAAATGGCTTTTGAGCAAAATGCTTAGCCCTCTGTAGAACAAACCATGATTATTTTTTTCGATTCCTTTCATTCAAAATCAATCCCTTTCAGGCAAATGATTAAGCATTATACATTTTCTGTTTATTAGGTAGGTTGAGAATTTTCTTAACATTTTCTATGCTAAGAGTCATTCAAGCTCACATAAGCACTCAGTAATGAACCACAGTCATGGAGTGGTCACTTTGTTAATGGGCATTTTTGGGAGCAGGTCACAAATTGAAATGAAAAAATTATATACAGAACAGAAGACTAGTTGGAAGGTTTAAATCCTGTAGGCCCATTATTTATCAAAAATTTACCCTCCTTCTCCTGTCTTCAAATTTTCTGTGCGGGACAGATTTGCGACAGACACCCGGAAAATTGCGTCAATACGGCGTACTTGCCCGGTCAAGTGGTTCGGTGCCAGATGAGCGTCGCTGTACCACCTCAATGCTTTCCAGCCACCCATTTCCCGCAGCGCAGATACCGGTACTCCGGCCTGAGCTAACCAGCTCGCCCAGATATGCTGCAGATTGCGTAAGCGGAAATTGTCAATGCCAGCCGTGGCCAGCGCTATCCGGCGGATCGTGTTGGAGCTTACCCGCATTTTTGCTAAAAAATACCATAAGCCGCCAGCCGCCTTCAGAAAATACAATGCGCTAAAAAACGGCGCGGACTGCTGTCGAACCAATCGTTAGCTAACGGCGCTATCAACCCGTACCCTATACGTCATCGTCACAACATAAAATGACTCGGTCAGCCAGCCGTGATTCATTTATTATCAGTTAATTAGCAGCCAGGCCCGACATTGATGCCCTGCGCTGCGGCTGCCTGACTTTTACGCCTGGTAATTAATTCGACTCACCCTTTTGCTGTTGCCCTGTACTTTTCTTCACCGGTGCCGATAACACTCACAGAGTGATAAGCCGCGTGCCGTTGTGCGCCGCTTACCAGCGTACAAACAGTCAGGCAACCCAGAGGTAGTAATGGATAATTTCCAGAAAGAGATTGATGAGAGAGCGAATCTCGCCTTATCCAACAAGTTTGAGCTTCTGTTATTCCGTTTAGGCTCAGATCAGAACGATGCGAAATCAGAACTTTTCGGTATTAACGTGTTTAAGCTGCGCGAAATCGTCCCAATGCCGATTATCACCAAAGCCGCAGGCATGAAATCACCTCTGCTGGGCATGGCAAATATTCGCGGCCAGTTTATTCCGGTTATCGATCTGCCCGCCGTTGCGGGCTGCACGCCGGAAACAGGCTTAAACCTGCTGCTGGTTACCGAATATGCCCGCAGCACGCAGGCTTTCGCCGTGGAATCCGTGGACGATATTGTGCGCCTGAACTGGAGCCAGATCCATACGGCGGAATCCGGTATCAGCAGCCGCAATATCACCAGCATTGCCTGCCTGGACGATAAAACCAACAGCATGGCGATGGTATTGGACGTAGAGCAGATCCTGCATGACGTTATTCCTTCCGTACGCGACGTTAAAGCCGAAGACGTTAAGGTGAAAGAGTTTAATATCAGGCCCGGATCGGTTGCTATCGTAGCGGAAGACTCTAAGGTCGCGCGCCAGATGCTGGAGCAGGGGCTAAAAGTGATGGGCATCCCTGCCGTTATGCACACCACTGGCCGTGAAGCCTGGGAAAAAATCAAGCTGATGGCGCAACAGGCGATGACGGAAGGCGTTTCCATTCACGATAAAATCGCGATGGTATTAACCGATCTTGAAATGCCGGAAATGGATGGTTTTACCTTAACGCGCAATATTAAAAGCGATCTGGGTCTGAAAAATATCCCGGTAGTAATCCACTCTTCGCTTTCGGGCAGCGCTAACGAAGACCACGTGCGTAAAGTCGGCGCCAATGGCTACGTAGCTAAATTTGAGATCAACGAACTTTCCGCCGTGATCCACAAAGTACTGGAAGAAGCCGGTAACTGATTTTTTATCCTCGGCGGTTAACAGGCCGCCTGATAACAATGACGTGCTGATAAAGCTAAATGAAAAAATGTTACTTCTTTAAATTTCATATTAACGTCAGTAAATGCCGAAAGACGCGCCGGAACGTTATTTATAGGTAAAGCAGGAGGAATAATTTATTATTCAGCCACTGTCAGACCATAAGGAGATCAGGATGACAATGCTGGAACAAATAAAAGTTCTTTATCTTAATGATGAGCAGGGTGAATTTCTCAAATACGATATTCTGGCCGATCAAACCGGACGCGCCGCGCTGGTTCTGGTGCATATCTCATTGCAGCACCAAATCGGGCAGCTGTCCTGGGCCGTCTGGACGAAAGTAGACGAGCTGAGCGTGCCGCTGGCGGAGGAAACGCCCGAAGCGGCGTTAAGGCTGGCGGTCGCGGCCTGCGTCGACCATCGCGCCAGCTGGCAAAAGTAGCGCTTAAGCTGCCTGCGGGCAGCTTTTCTACGCGGTTGCCTCGCCACAATGCTGCTGTTACTCTGACGCCCCCTGTGCCCGCAATTCCCGGTAAATAAAATGATCTGGCTGATGCTTGTGACTTTGGTGGTGGTTTTTATTATTGGCTTTCGCGTGCTGAATTCACAATCCCGCCGCGCGACCAGCGCGCTGACGAAGCGGCTGAATATCGATCCGGTCTACGTTGAATCGCTGCTCAGCCTGATGGGGTCAACGGCCGGAGAAGAGTTTGTCGCCTACCTTTCTCGCGATAACGAGGCGCATTTAAGCAATGCGGCAAGCGTGCTGCTAATCTGGCAGCTGTGTCTGGTGGATGAATCCGAGGAAAATATTGCCTTCTGGCGTGGCGTACTGCGCGAAGCCTGGCTGCCGACCGGGCTCTCCAGCGAACATGTTCGGCTGGCGCTGAAGTTTTTGCGCGAGCTGGAGCCGGACGTGCAGGAAATGCACGCATTTCGCCTGCGCTATAACGCCCGGTTCGCTCCCGATAGCACAGAGGTAGAGAACGGAAGCAATAATGTGGTATCGATTCATTCTCATTCTCATCACCACTGAATAATTTTTTCCGTCTGTTCAGCGCGGGCATTATCACTTATCTGAATTATTTTTAAGCGGTTATAAGGAAATAGTGCCTTAATCGGGCAGGAAAGTAATGGCGAAGTGCCTTTTTTGTACACAACACTCGGGTATCAATTCTATTGCAGTTTTATAACAAAGTTATAAAGCTTAACTAAAAATAATTAGAGTTTAATTTTTACATTCAGAAATACTTTTATCCATAACATTACTTTTTTTCTGGTCGATAACAAAATCTATTAACTCAAATTACATTTTATTATCATGTGAGAGTCGTAATGTTATGTTGCTACAAAAAGAAACTACCCGGCGCAAGTTTTTACTGGGGTCGCTGTTAGCATTACCGCTCGGCGAGCTGGTCTTTAAAGGATTAACGGCGGCGCAGGCTGCTGAAATGGCCGCACCCGATCTGCTCGATTATAAACCCATCTTTTTTTCTGCCGACGAATGGCAATTCGTGATGGCCGCCTGCGATCGCCTGATCCCGGCCGGTGGCAAAGGCAAGGCGCCTGGCGCGCTGGAAACCAACGTGCCGATTTTTATCGATCAGCAAATGCATGGCGATATGGGCAGCGAAATCTATATGCAGGGGCCGTTCAACCCTCATGCGCCGGCCACCATGGGTTATCAAATTCCGTTCCGTCCGCAGCAAATCCTGCAAACCGGTATTCGGCTGGTCAACAGCTGGTGCCAGCAGCAGCATCAGAAAGCGTTTCACGAGCTGGAAGTAGCCGATCGTGAAGCCGTACTGACTCAGGTGCAGAAAAACCAGATCGTCTTTGCCGACCTGGGCGAAAGCGCCCTGCAGGGATCGCAATTCTTCAGTGAATTACTCTCCAATACCAAGCATGGCTACCT
Organism: Erwinia sp. 198; assembly: GCF_003937915.1. Taxonomy (GTDB): domain Bacteria; phylum Pseudomonadota; class Gammaproteobacteria; order Enterobacterales; family Enterobacteriaceae; genus Erwinia; species Erwinia aeris. The sequence continues at coordinate 176,768 of NZ_RHUM01000004.1, forward strand.
CTCCGATCCGATGTATGGCGGCAATAAGGGGATGAAAGCCTGGATTGCCATTGGCTTCCCCGGCGCGCGCGCCAGCTATTTGGAATGGGTGAAGCAGCACAACGTGCCGTATCCGCTGGGCCCGATAAGCATTAAAGGCGAGCGAGCCTGAGTTTTTCTCTGATTACAGACTGGCAGGATTAAAAATGGCAACAATCAATAAAGAAGAAGTCGACGTTGTAGTCGTCGGCCTGGGCTGGGCTGGCTCGCTGATGAGCATCGAGCTGGCGATGGCCGGATTAAAAGTGCGCGCGCTGGAACGCGGCGGCGATCGGGGATATGAAGAGTTCGCCTATCCTAAGCCGGCCGATGAATACGCCTACGCCGTGCGTAATAAAGTGATGGCGACCCCGGCGGAAGCAGCGGTGACCGTGCGTTACAACATGAGCCAGACGGCGCTGCCGACGCGTAAATGGGGCGCATTTGCGCCAGGTACCGGCGTGGGCGGTTCCGGCCTGCACTGGACGGCGGTACTGATCCGTCCAACGCCAACCGATCTGAAGCTGAAAACCTATGCGGATCAGGCCTACAAACCAGGCATCCTGCAGGAAGATATGCGCATCATGGACTTCCCGTTCACCTGGGATGAAATCGAGCCGTATTACACCAAATTTGAAAATATCTGCGGCCAGTCCGGCAATACCGGCAACCTGCGCGGGCAGATCCTGGAAGGCGGCGACCCGTTTGAAGGGCCGCGCTCAGAGCCTTACCCGCTGCCGCCTCTGGAAGATACGCTTAATACCAGCATGTTTGCGAAAGCGGCGAAAAAGCTCGGCTATCATCCGTTCCCGAACCCGTCCGCCTGCGTTTCCCGTGCCTGGACCAACCCTTACGGCAACCAGATCGCGCCCTGTAACTACTGCGGCTACTGCAGTAAATACCCGTGCCTGAACTATTCCAAAGCCTCGCCGCAGACCGCCGTTATGGATGCGCTTAAGCGTATGGATAACTTCTCTTATGAAGTGCACGCCAACGTGATGAAAGTGGTGCTGCATGACGATAAGAAAACGGCTAAGGGCGTGATTTATATCGATGCGCAGGGCAACGAGTGCTTCCAGCCCGCGAAAATCGTGGTGTTGAGCAGCTTCCAGTTCTGTAACGTTCGCCTGATGCTGCTGTCCGGCATCGGTCAACCTTACAATCCTATCACCGAAGAGGGCGTGATTGGTCGTAACTACGCTTTCCTGAGCAACGGCGGCGCCACGCTGTTCTTCAAAGACAAAAACTTTAATCCGTTCGCTACGGCTGGCGCTACCGGCCAGATGATTAACGATATTTCGCCAGGCAACTTTGACGGCCCGTCGCTGGGCTTTATCGGCGGCGCGAAAATTCACAGTTCGCAGGCTACCGGCACGCCAATCAGCACCGCGCTGCCGAAAGGCACGCCGTCGTGGGGAACCGGCTGGAAAGAGGGGCTGGAAGAGTGGTACGGCCATTCGATGAAAATCAGCATTACCACCACCTGCCAGTCCTATCGCGATATCTATCTCGATCTGGATCCGAACTACAAGGATGAATACGGCTATCCGCTGCTGCGGATGACCTTCGACTGGAAACAGAACGAGCTGAAGCTGCAGCAGTATCTGAAAGGCGTGGTCAGTAACATCACCAAAGAGCTGAACCCGGACAGCTACAGCGAAAGCTTCCTGCCGATGGACGCGCATTTTGACCTGACCAAATACGTCTCGACCCATAACGTGGGCGGTGCGGTAATGGGCGATAACCCTAAAACCTCGGCGCTGAACAAGTATCTGCAAAGCTGGGATGTGCATAACGTCTTTGTGCCGGGCGGCAACGCTTTCCCGCAAAACTTCCAGGCGAACCCGACCGATACCATTGGCGCGCTAACGCTGATGGCGGCGCAGGCAATCAAAGATATCTATCTGAAAAATCCCGGTCCAATGGTACAGGCGTAAGCGACGATGAAGATTAAACATTTTTTACTCGCCAATGCCGTGCTGCTCAGTGCCGGTTCGGCGCTGGCGGCTCCGGCAGACAACGGCGAGCTGATTAAACAGGGCGAGTACCTTTCACGCCTGGGCGACTGTAGCGCCTGCCACTCGCTGCCCGGAAAACCGGCTTTTTCCGGCGGCCTGGCGATCGAGTCAAATCTGGGCACCATTTATTCGACCAATATCACGCCGGATAAAGAGCATGGGATCGGTAATTACAGCGAACAGCAGTTTTCCGACGCGGTACGTAAAGGCGTGCTGCCTGACGGCAAGCGGCTGTATCCGGCTATGCCTTATCCTGATTACGCTAAAATCAGCGACCAGGATATGCACGCGCTTTACGTCTATTTTATGCAGGGCGTGAAGCCGAGCGCGGAACAGCCGCCGGAAACCGATCTCAGCTTTCCGTTCAGCCAGCGTTGGGGCATGCGCTTCTGGAACTGGGCCTTTGCTTCCGATAAGCCTTTCCGGCCGATCGGCGGCGCCTCAGCCGAGGTTAATCGCGGTGCCTATATCGTCGAAAGCCTGGGCCACTGCGGCAGCTGCCACACGCCTCGCGGACTGGGTATGAACGAAAAGGCGCTCGACAGCGGCGACAAAGATTTCCTTGCCGGCGGCAGCCTGAACGACTGGGAAGTGCCTTCGCTGCGCGGCTTACCGCGCTGGACGGAGCAGGAAACCATCGATTACCTGGCGACGGGCCGCAACGATAAGGCAGCGGTAGGCGGCGAGATGACCTCGGTGGTGGAGCACAGCACCTCTTATATGAGCGAGGCAGATCTGAAAGCGATCGCGGCCTATCTGAAGTTCCTGGGCGGCAATCCTTCACTGCCTGCCGGTGACGATAAAGCGGCAGGCGCGACGGAGGCTAAGCTGACGGCGGCCAAAAACCTGACCACCGGCGAGCGCCTCTATCTGGATAACTGCGGCGCCTGCCATTTTGTGACGGGCAAGGGCGCGCCTGGCGTCTTCCCGCAGCTGGATCAGGCCACTATCGTTAACGCAGGCGATCCGACGGGGCTTATCCATACCATTCTGGCCGGCGCACAGCAGCCTTCAACGGCGAAAGCGCCTTCCACGCTGGCGATGCCGGGCTTTGCTGCCCGTCTGAACGACGAGGAGGTCGCGCAGCTGGCTACCTTTATCCGTCAGGGCTGGAGCAATAAAGCCGCTGCGGTGAAAGCCGACGAGGTGAAAAAAGTGCGCGAAACGCTGAAGCACTAGCGGTAACAGGAGAGGCGCAACGCCTCTCCTTTTTTATGCCTGAACCGCCTTTCCCGTTATATCAGAAAAAAATCTAACGTTATGCAGACCACTTCTCCGTACTTAGCCAACTGACGTCTTTAATTTATATATCAATTAGTTAATAACGAGCGCCAGGCTGCATTGTTTGCGTCAATCATCAATATGAATAATCCATGACATCGGGAACTCCACTGTATTTTCCGCCACTTAGCTCGGGTATCAGACGTTCCGGCTAATCAGACGTACCGGCTAAGGAGATATAGCGTGCTATCGGGGATTAGAACAGCTTTCGCATCAGCATCAAGCAGCGCACAGCGCACCACTTCATCGCAAACCCGTCATGACATGCTGCGGCAGCAGGATGCTTCGCCCAGCCAGCGCGGCGGTGGCACGCTACAAAGCAGCGTGCCACCGGACTCCGCGGGTTTGCAGCAGGGCAGCGCGGCGCGTGCGCCCGGCCAGGGACGTTTTCGCGCCTTTAGCCATCTTCCGCTGTTTAAGAAAAACCACGCCCGCGCGACGATAGCCAACCCGGAAAGCCATCCGCTGCGTCCGCTAAACCCGCTGGACGTTGCCATTCCCTCTATAGCCGAAGGCGCGCTGGAGCAGGAGATTATGACAACGCTGGCCGACCGGCTGGCGCATCAGCCGGAGGAGAAAGGCTCGCTGGGCGTGCAGCTGACCGCAAAGCGCAATGCCGCTATCGCCGCGCCGGCGGGCCGTGACGCTCAGCGCGCGCTGCTTAAGCAGACCGTCGGCCATCCCAAAATGCACTATCAAAGCGTGGCGGCCAATAAAAACGACCAGCAGCACGCGTTGCTGAGCGACGAAGGTAAGCTGTTATCGCTGCACTCATCGCGGGATACGCTGGTCGGCGTGGCCCACAGTAAACCGGCCTGGGCAAGAGAAGAGACGCCGGGCAGCGCGTTTCCCCGGCGTAAAGCGGCAGAGGTCGTTGACCACCAGCTGACGTTCAGCGAGGACGGCAACAGCGTGCAAATTCGGCGTAGCGATGCGCCCGGCGGACAAGCAGCCGAGGTAAAGCTGCCGGATGCCGCCGTGCTCAGCCAGCTTACCGGCGTGCATCATCAGGCGACGCCGGACGGCAGCCGCGCATTTCGCCTCAGCGACAACAAACTTTATCAGCTGGCTTCGCATGAAGAAGGCTGGCAGAAGATCGACCTTTTCGACGACGGTAAAGACCAGTCGAAGCTGTCACGTCAGGGCGATAACTCGCTTTATCTGATCCATGATGATTATCACCTGCATCATTTATCGACACAAACGCAGAGCGTGCGCTTTGCCGATAAGATTGGTGGCGCTTCCGTGGCGGCGGATGGTCAGGCAATCGTGCTGCTTGCCAGCGAAGAGAGCAAACAGCAAAGCATCAAGCTGCTGCCGCGCATCGACAGCCCGCAAACGCAGCACCGTACGCTACAGCCGATACCGGCTAAAACCTCGCTGGCCGCGGTGGCGCAGACCGACAGCCTGGTTATCGCCGCCGATCATCAGGGCCGGCTGCTGGTGGCAAACCGCCCCGGCGAGGCGAACGAGCTTAATTTTGGCGACGCGCAAAGCCTGAGCCTGCGCGACGCGCTGCATCAGCAAATCGCCGACGCTATCGGCGACCGCTTTCACGTACAGAGCCTGCTGTGCGGCGAAGACGGCCAGCTGCATGCGGTGGTAAAAGACGGCATGGACAGGCAGCATGCTATCGCGCTAAATCCTGATGCGGACAGGCCGCAGATGGCCTCCGGCTGGAACCTGAGCGACAGCCTGGTGGTGGATTACCAGAAAGGCCTGCCAAAACCCACGCCGGCCCGTACCGACATTGTTTCCATCGGTGCCAACGGCAAGCTGGCGCTGCACGACGGCAAGGTACAGTTTTTTAACGAACTAACCAGCAGCTGGGAAGCGACGGAGGTCAAAGCCGACCAGCTGCGTGCCGGGCAGGACGGCCAGGCCTGGGCGCTGAAAGATAACCAGCTGAAAAGGCTGAAGGTCAACGTAGCCAGCAACAAAATCAATTTTCAGCAGAATACCTTCGCACTGCACCAGGTGAAAAAAAGCGTCAGTGAGGAGCTGGCAATGCCCGGCCTGGATAAAAAACAGAAAACCGTCGCGGCCAGCGCGCTGGACGACGGGCGTTTTGTCACGCTGGAAGAGCAGGGCGATATCCATTTTCATCACGTTGATACGGAAAGCCGCCGTAACAAGCGGCTGCCGCAGACGCTTTCGCGTCAGGCGCTGAGCCAGGCGATGAATCAGGCCGGTGCGGTGCTGAGCCGTCTTCCTGAGGTTCAGCTTGAGCATAAAGCCAAAGATATGGTGCTCGGCCCGGAAAATCGCCTGTTTATATTGAGCGATAAAGGCAAAGTTTTCAGTCTGCCTGCCGAGAGCTGGCAGCAAGGAAAAGTTACCGATATGCAGGCGGAGCGGCTGCCTGCGCCGCTGAAAGATGAACCTGGCGAAGCCGCCGAGGCGCTGCCGGTTAAATTTTTTGGCAACCAGAAAGGCACGCTGCTGCTGGAGAGGGATAATAAACAGGTACTGACGCGAGACGAGCACGACTGGCATCCGGTTTCCGCCGATATTTCTGCAGGCGTGCACGATACGGACAATCAGGCCGATCGGCATTTTGAACGACTGAGCGCCGCCACGCGCGATGCCAAATTGGGTAAAACCGGTCTTACCTACAAGCGCGAGGTCAACACCTTCGGGCAATCCGGTCACGACGGGCACAAAGTTCATACGCCTTTTCGCACGCGTCTCAGCACTTTTGTGTTCCGTCCCACGCTGGAGACGCCGCGCCCGCTAAAAAACCTGGGCAATCTTGTGCAGCATGCACATGGCGGTCGTCAGGGCCTGACGGCGATCTATCAGCAGCAGTCGCAGCAGCTGGCGGCGCTGACGCAGCATCTTAAACGTCAGCCGAAGGGCAGGGCGGAAGAGCCGCTCAGCCTGAAGCTGAAAACGCTGGCCGCGCGGGAAGATCTGCCCGGCTGGTTCGGCGAAATGCAAAAATTCAATACGGTACTGGCAGACAGCGCCGCGCATCAGGCCGGCCTGCTGCGGCAACACTATGGCGGGCAGAGCAGCGCGGGCAGGCGGCTTGATAAGCTGACCGGCAGCCTGAATCCGGCCAGCAGTCAGGGCGGCGATCTGCTGAACAAACTGCAACAGCTCTTCGCTTTACATCCCAGCGGCAAAGGCAATCACGCGCAGCTTGCCCTGGCGGCGATGCGCGACAGCAGCGTCACGCTTTCCTGGCAAAAGCCGACGGAGGCGATCCCGGCAGGGATAAACCGCGACAAGCACGATCCGATGGGGCTGACGAAATCCCGCCTGATCCTCGACGGCCTGACCAACGTCAAAATGCATGATTTAACAACGCGCCTGACGCACGCGCTGGATTTACAGGGAGAACCCCGTGAAAAAGCGTTGCAGGCGCTGGGGAGAGAGTTCCGCGAGCTGCGGGATGATGAGTGGGAAAGCAATCCCCTTAAACAACTCACCGGGCAGGGATTTACCGGGAACGACAGGCTGGAGGCCAACTATGACGCCATCAAATCCATGACCAAAGCGTTCAGCAAAGCGAACCACGCGATGAACGTCACTACCCGCACCGTGATGCAGGCCGAGGATCAGCAGCTGCTTGCCCGCAGGCTGGAAACCACGGTGCTGGACATGGATAAGGGCGAAAGCCTCTCTTTCAGCCGGGCTTACGGCGCGGCAACCACCATCAGCGCGCTGCCGGGTTCACAGGTCATTGCGGGCGTAGGCGGCAGAGGCAGTCTGGATCGTGGCTACAGCATGAGCCTGACGCGCGGCGAAGGCGGCGTGACCGTCAGCTTCGGGCGCGACGGCGGCGGCGCGTTAACAGCCTTTACCGGCCTGGGCTACAACCTGCTGACCGGCTATATGAAAGATCCGGCGCACGATGTCGCCGTCGATCAGCAGCGCAATCTGGCGCCTGCCGTTCGGCTGGGCGGGGTTTTCTCCGTCACGCCGCTGGATCTAAAAAAGCAAAACAGCGTCAGCTTCGATATTACCGAAGCGGAACTGCCCGCTTTTATCAAAGGGCTGACGGAGGGCACGCTCGATCCGCTGGCGCTGCTCAACCGCGGAATAAATCACAGCGTGAAGCATGGCGAAGTGCTGAACGTCAGCCTGGACGCGAATGCCGCGGCGCTGGCTTCGGCGGGTGTGCCGTTGACCAGCAAAGATGAAAAGGATACGCCTGCCAGCTTCCGCGTGGGCGGCGGCGCTTATGCAGGTGTTAACGTGCTTTCCGGCACGCGGGAAAGAGGCGGAACCACTAAAGAAAGCAGCAGCGCCATTAGCCGCAGTAACAACCGCCCGCGCGGCCTGAACAAAGCCAGCGTGGGCGTAAACTTTGCGTTGCCGACCGGCGTACTGATTAAGGGCGAAACGGGCCGGACGCCGATGTTCGCCGGGCCGGCCGCCAGCGTGCAGCTTTCGATAGATAACAGGACAAAGCAGAGCCTGGCAATAGAAACCAAAACGGCCCGACCGCTGGCGGAAGTGCATATCGACAAACTAACCGAAACGCTGGGAAAAAAATTCAGCGATCCGGCTACGGCGGCGCTTATCGCGTCGCTGAAAGATAAAGATGATGAAATACCGCTGACGCCCCGGCAGAAGCTGGACAAGCTGGACGCGCATTTTTCGCCGCGCGAACTCCGCGAGAAAAGCAACGAACAGCAGGCCGCGCTGCGCGATCTTGATAAGCATCTGCGGCAGCAAAGCGCGGCGGAGCGGGGGCAAAAACTGCTGCAGGGCGGCGAATACCAGACAACCTATGCCAACCTGAGCAAGGTTGACAGCAACGGGCTGTGGCATCAGCTTTCGCATCTGCTCGACGGCAGCCTTAATGCCAGCAACGCCAATAAAATGCGCGAGCTGATGAAGGACGATCGTCAGCTGCAAAGCCTGATCGCAGCGCTACAGGACAACGTCAGCACCGAGGCCACCGTTACGCTGGAGCTGAAGGATGAGGTACGGGAAAGACTGGAGCAGCGCTGGCTGGAGCAGGGTAACAGCCCGGAAGAGATGCGGGCCGAGCTGACCAACCGCGATAACCTGCGGCTTAAATCCATCGCTTTCACCAAGTCGCAGGTAAAAACGGACGGCTTCGCCACGCCCGCTTTTCTGCTTGGCGGTGCCAACAGCGCTTCGGTTTCCATGAAGCGTAACCTCGGGAAAATCAACTTCAGCTACGGCGAAAATCAGGATAAGCCGGTCAATTATGCGCTGGAAGGGCGTATCGCCAAAGCCACGACGGAACTTGCCGGCGCGCTGCGTCGGGGGCAGGAACAACACTTTGTGCTTAAAAGCTAACGGAGACAGGCATGAACGCAACAGAGCAGCTTAATCACTTTTTGGCCGGGTATGGCCGTCGCCTCAATCTTAGCCTGGGCCTGAAAAACGGCGTGTGCGCGCTGATGCGCAACCGGCAGGAGGTGGCCATTATCGAGCTGCCGCCGGACAGCGACTGCGTGATTTTCCACCGCAGGCTGGAGGATCTGCAAAGCACTTCGGAAAGTCACTTGCGCACGCTACTGGCGCTAAACTTTGAGATGAATGCGATGCGCGGCTGCTGGCTGGCGATGGATGGCGACGACGTTCTGCGGCTTTGCAGCCAGCTGCCACTGGCCGCTCTGAACGTCACAGGCTTTAGCGCAGCGCTGGATGCGTTTATTGTGCAGGCGGACGAGGTCGGCGAATTTTTGGCCGAAAGTCATCACGCCGCCTGACTTAACGCAAATTATTGCGGGTCGGCGGATCCACAATTCATTCACAGTGTTAAGAAAGGGTCAGGACGAGGTAAAGTACCGTAATCAAAGATTTTTTAAGACAGTTAGCGATATTTTTAAGGCCAGGGTTAGACGATAGTGTCGTTTAACGGTGCGACAAAAGCCGTGAGCAAATCGAGGATATAACCATGAAAAAAACGACCCTGGCGCTGTTGATTGCCGTATTTTCAGCAAGCTCGCTCTTCTCAACCGTTACTCAGGCCGATGGCCCTCCGGGACAGGCGTGGCACCATCAGGGCGGACATGAAGGACACGGCGGCCCGGGCGATCGTGACAGGCCTGGGCGTGGCCCGGATCGCGGCCCCGATTTCGAAGGTCACAGAGGTCATGGCCCCGATCGCCATTTTGAAGAGCGCGATCGTTTTGCCTGGCAGGGGCATGAATTCCATCGCGGCCAGCCGCTGCCGCCTCGCTTCCGCGGTGACGATTACCGGGTAAACGACTGGCATGCTCGCGGTCTGCATGAGCCGCCGCGCGGCGAGCGCTGGGCCTATATCGACGGTAACTATGTGCTGATCGCCGCTGCGACAGGCGTCATCACCTCTATTCTGCTGAACAGCGCTTTCCACTAAAGTCACTTGCCGACATCGCAGGGTGTCGGCATAGTTTCGCGCACTTCACGCACTTCACGCACTTCACCCGTTTGCTTTTGTGCCTTTCACCAAAGCAGACCGCTGCCTGAATCCTGCTATCCGCTGTCCAACTGATGCAATCCCTTCTCTTTGTTGCAGGAATTTTCATGAATATTTCAGAGCATTGCCGCATTTTCCTCGCAAAAAATAGCCGGTGTTTTTTGTTCACGCTCTACGATCGCATCAAGGCTGGCTTAGGCTGAAGGGATAAAAAAGTGGAGCAAAAGATGAAGCTACTGGAAGGGAAGGTCGAGACGCGGCTGATTGACGTTGCCGTTATCAAAGCGAACCGGGCCACGAAAGTCGATATAGAAAGCGTCAGAAAAGAGCTACATTCCTCGCTCAACATGCAAACCATCTGGCTAATCGCCGCGCTGTTTATCATGCCGGGCGTGGGGTTGGGCGTGGCTGTGCTGATTTTTTAGCAGGCAGCAGGGCGGACATGGGCAGGCTGCTTTTAAACGGGCATCGAACCTACGTGGCAAGGCTATGCTTACTCTTGTTGGTCGGTTAATGCTGATGCGCTTATCCTGACCATCTCAACAGGGATAAAAAAGGGCTGCCCAAAAAAGACAGCCCCGATCGGTCTGGCAAGGCAGAGTAACTGCCGTTAGTGATGCGCGATCACCGAGACGATTGCGCCAGTCGCGATGGCAATCAGCACATAGTTACCGTCAATGTTTTGCCAGCGATGGCCCGCCGGTGGCGCTTTCAGTCCGCGTTTGTGCCAGTCGTTTACCTGATAGCCTTCGCCGCGATATTTTTCCGGCAGCGGGCGGCCCTTGCGGAATTCCGGATGCGCTGCCTGATGGCGCTCTGCCGGATGCGCATTGTGCTGGGGATCGCGATGCTGTTCTGGTTGTGCATTGCCGTGCGACGGATTGCCGTGCTGCTGCTCATGCTTAACCGGCGGCTGGCCGTCCTGTCGTGGCCCTTCGGCAAACGCGCTCAGGCTGGTGGCTAACAAAAGCGTGGAGAGGGCAATAGCGCCTGACTTTTTCATTTTCATTTCCTTGCGGGTCTGATTTTTTCTGGTCGATGGCGTTAATCTGGAGGGCTGGCGGGCGCTTAACAATATCATTATTCTTAAGAAGCAGGGGCTTAACACTTAATTTACGCTTTGCAGGCAGAAAGCTGACAGGCTTTGCCGCTTGCGTCGGGCACGAGCGGCAAAGCTCGTTCTTGCAAAGGGCCGTATCGGGCCCGCCGCGCTTCCCGTGCGCGGCGGTAAAGCGGGATCCTGGCAAATATCAGGCGATATGGAACGCCTGCTCCAGCATAAAGCGCTGCTGCGCCTCGCTGTACTCGATCAACGCGTTTTTGCTGTTGGCGCGTGCCAGGATCCACTCGGCCTCGGCCTGCGTGAGCGGCGGCGGATCCTGCCAGAAAGGCGTGATGGCTTTATCCTGTAGCCATGAGGCCAGCATACGCGCGGGCGGCAGCGTAAAACCGGGAAAAAGCGCGACGGCCAGCTCGTCCATCAGCTTTTGCTGTTGCGCATTGTCGCTGTCGTTCAGCAGCTGTAAGAACGGCAGCAGCAGACGCCCGCACACTTCGCCGTGGTGATAGTCTTTGATCGCGCCCAGCTCGCCTGCAATACCGTGGATTACGCCCAGCCCGGCCATGCTCAGGCTCAGCCCGCCCTGCCACGAAGCAATCATCATCTGTTCGCGCGCCAAATCGCCCTGTTCGCCAGGGTCGTTCAGATAAGGCCATGCGCTGAGAAAAGCGCGCAGGCCGCTAAGGGCAGCGTGACGGCTGAACAGATTGCCTTTGGCAGACAGATAAGCTTCAAAAAGATGGGTGAAAGCGTCGATAGCGCAGCAGGCCAGCACGCGGTCCGGCGCGCCGCGCAGCAGATCGGGGTCGAGGATCGCAACGTGCGGCACAAAATTGGCGTGACGCAGCGAAGCCTTCACTTTGATATCGGCTTTATCCGTCACCACCGCGTTTTGCGTCGCCTCGCTGCCGGTTCCGGCCGTGGTCGGTACCGCAATCACCGGCAGCGTGTTGCCGCTTATCGGCGTATCGCCCACCTTTTCCAGATAGCGCAGGGTATTTAGCGGATGCTGGCTCACGGCGGCAAAGGCTTTAGCGGCGTCCAGCACGCTGCCGCCGCCAATTGCCACCACGCGCGCGGCCCGATCGCGCCAGCGCGCCACCCAGCCATCGATTTCTTCAGGCGATGCCTCGTGGCGCACCACTTCAATCCCGATCGACAGCGGCTCCAGCTCGGCTTTTAGTTTTTGCCAGGCTTCGCCCTGTAAAAACGAATTGGCGCAAAACAGCAGCGTCGGCTGCGGATCTTCGCTTAGCAGCGGCACCAGCTTGTTCAGGCTGCCACGGCCGAAAAAGGTTTGTCGGTTTGCTATCTGACTGACCATCATTTCTGTCCCTCGGCACTTAAAATAAAAACAGCTTTGCGCATTCAGATGGCGCGCGCAGGGCAGCTGAAGGTGATCATCCTGTCCTGCTGCTCGTTGATCACGCTAAAGCGGGTATCGGAAAGCCGCTGCGCCAGCCAGCCCTCTCTGGTCACGGCAGAAGGAATATATTGCTGTGGGTTGCTGGAGTAAAGCTCGCCGCTTTCCAGCTTCAGCTTGTCCATAGTGACGTGAAAAGAGGTAAAGCGGTCGATAATTTTACCTTCGGTATTACCCAGAACCTGGCCGCTCAGCGTTTCGACTTTACCTTCGCAAACCATGCCATTATTGTCGGATGAACAGGCAGACAGCAGCAGCGGAGCCGCAATCAGTAAAGCCGTCGCGGGGAAAAGGTCGGAGAGTTTTAGTGGATCCAGCCAGCGCATGATATTCCCTTAACAACGGATAATGGCCTAAGTATAGCCTTCGCTCTGGATCCGCTTTGTAAAAGCGCAAAACCGCACAAAAAGCGTGGTCAAGCCGCGTCGCGCGGGGATGTAACAAACCTATTATCATTTTGTGGCTTATTGCTGAATCAGTTCAGCCAAATCTTTAACAACGGTTGCAAACAGGTTATTGAGTGCTACAATCCGGACGTTTTTGATACTTTCATCTTATTCTCAGCCTGCGCACGGGCACGGGCGGAAGGCGCAATTACCCTTATTTTGCAGGGGATTAGCAGGCAAGTTTCAAAACAGCTTGTATACTTTTTCTGCGCTGGCGTTTTTATCGACAGCAGAGAAGTTTTATCGGGCGTCAGGCTGCACGCATTCTGACAACGAATTGATCAACCGAACCAATCCTGTGAATAGAAAATCTGCTCTTTTATTGACGCCGCTGCTCCTGCTTCAGCCTGTGACCAGCCATGCACAGCCTGCCGCCGCGCAGAAGGATGCCGCCTCCTCGCCGGAGAACTCGCTGATGGTCATCAAACAGCGCAGCGGGCTTTCTGAACTGGATACGCCAGCCGCCGTCAGCGTGGTCAGCGGTCAGCAGCTGCGCAGCAGCGTGCCGCAGGTAAATCTGTCAGAAACGCTGGGCAGCGTGCCCGGCCTGCAAATTCAGAACCGACAGAACTACGCACAGGATCTCCAGCTCTCCGTTCGCGGCTTTGGCAGTCGTGCCATGTATGGCGTGCGCGGCGTGCGCGTTTACGTTGACGGCATCCCCTCTACGATGCCGGACGGGCAGGGCCAGACCTCTAATATAGATATCAATTCGGTTGATAAGGTTGAAGTGCTGCGCGGCCCTTACTCCGCCCTTTATGGCAACGCTTCCGGCGGCGTGGTCAACATCGACAGCGAAACCGGCAGCCAGCCGACCACCTTAACCGCAGGCACTTATTACGGCAGCTACGGTAGCTGGCGCAACAGCGTTAAAGCGAGCGGTGCAACCGGCGACGGCACGCATGCGGGCGACGTGAACTATATGATTTCCGGGGCGCGTTTCACCACGCATGGTTTCCGCGACCAGAGCGGCACGCAAAAAAACCTGGGCAACGGCAAATTCGGCGTGCGCATCGACGATGTCAGCACGCTAACGCTGATGTTTAACAGCGTGTCGGTGGATGCCAACGATCCCGGCGGCCTGACCCGCGACGAGTGGAAAGCGAACCCTCGCCAGTCGCCGCGTGGGGAGGCCTACAATACTCGTAAGAGTCTTGACCAGACCCAGCTGGGCCTGCGCTATCAGCGCGAAATGAGCGATAGCGATCGGCTTACGCTTACGGCCTGGCACGGCGAGCGTCACACCACGCAGTATCAGTCGATCCCCGTTGCCGTACAGAAAAACCCGGCTTACCCAGGCGGCGTGATCGTGCTGGAACGTAAATATTCCGGCGTGGATACGCGCTGGCAGCACGACGATCGGCTCGGTTCCGTGCCGTTCAGCCTGATCGGCGGCCTGGATTATGAAACCCTGACCGAACGTCGTCAGGGGTTTGAAAATTATCGTATCGATAACGGCAGCACGCTGTTGGGCGAGAAGGGCAGTCTGCGCCGCAACGAAAAGAACGTGATGTGGAATCTCGATCCCTATCTGCAAACCAGCTGGGATCTGACCTCAAAATGGACGCTGGATGCCGGACTGCGCTACAGCACCGTCAGCTTTGACTCCACCGACTATTATATGACCACCGGCAACGGGGACGACAGCGGCAGCAAGCGCTATCACAAGCTGTTGCCGATGGGCTCGCTGAACTATGCGCTGACCGATGCCTCCAATCTTTACTTCTCTGCCGGTCGCGGTTTTGAAACGCCGACGATTAACGAGCTTTCCTACCGCTCCATCAGCGGCAGCCAGACCGGGCTGAACCTGGGCCTGAAGCCGTCAACCAGCGACACCTTCGAGCTGGGCAGCAAAACCCGCATCGGCTACGGTTTATTTACCGCCGCGCTGTTCCAGACCAACACCGATAACGAGCTGGTGGTGGCGCAAAGCAGCAACGGTCGCGCCGTGTATAAAAACGCGGGTAAAACCCGTCGTCGCGGCCTGGAGCTGGCGCTCGATCAACAGTTCGCCGAAAACTGGCAGCTGAAAATGGCCTGGACGCTGCTGGATGCTACCTACCGCAACGAAACCTGCGATAGCGGCGGCAGCTGCACGCCTTCCGGCAATCGCCTGCCGGGTGTGGCGAAGAATATGGGCTACGCTTCTTTAGGCTGGCTGCCGGAACAGGGCTGGCACGCGGGCGCGGAAGTCCGCTATATGGGCAGCGTTCAGGCCGACGATGAAAATGACGCTAAGGCGCCATCCTATACCGTCGCCAGCCTGAATAGCGGCTATCGTTTTAACTGGGATAAGTGGTCGCTTGATACCTTTGCCCGCGTCGATAACCTGTTTGACAAAGAGTACGTCGGCTCGGTCATCGTTAACGAAGGCAACGGACGTTACTACGAACCGGCGCCGGGACGGAATTACGGCGTCGGCGCGACGCTCACTTATACCTTTATGTAAACTCTAATCCAGAACAGCCAGCCGTCGGGCGTAAGCCTGGCGGCAGGTTCAAAGCACCGGGATGGATAAGCTGTATGTAACCGGGTGTTTTTTTACGATTGGGCTGCTGCCTAATCGAAGACGTTAAATTTTGGTAAGGTCCATACTATGCAAAGTAAAGCACCGTTATCACGAACTCTCGTGATCCTTACGGCTGTATTTGCCGCACTCAGCGGGTTATACCTGCTGATTGGCGGTATCTGGCTGGCCAAACTCGGCGGCTCGTTCTACTACATCATCGCCGGTGTGGTTGAACTGGTTGTCGCCTGGCTGCTGTTCCGTCGCCGTTCTTCAGCGCTGATGCTGTATGCGGTATTCCTTCTGGCAACGCTTATCTGGTCGTTGTGGGAAGTCGGCTCAGACTTCTGGGCACTGACGCCGCGTCTGGACGTGACCTTCTTCCTCGGCCTGTGGCTGGTGCTGCCTTTCGTTTACCGTGGATTGTCTCAGGGCAAAGCGGCACGCGGCGCACTGAGCGCGGTGCTGGTGGTTACGGTTATCGCCCTGGCTTACGCCGTGCTCAACGATCCGCAGGAAATCAACGGCTCGCTCAGTACGGAACAGGCCGCGAACGCGGAAAAATCGGCTGACGGCATCGCTGCCGGCGACTGGCCTGCTTACGGTCGTACCCAGGCCGGCACTCGCTATTCGCCGCTGACGCAGATCAACGATAAAAACGTTGGCCAGCTGAAAGAAGCGTGGACCTTCCGTACCGGCGATATGAAGCGCCCAACCGATCCGGGCGAAATGACTGACGAAGTCACCCCGATCAAAATCGGCAATTCCCTCTATCTGTGTACGCCTCACCAAATCCTGTTTGCGCTGGATGCGGCTACCGGTAAAGAGAAGTGGAAATTCGATCCGCAGCTGAAAACCGATCCTTCCTTCCAGCACGTAACCTGCCGTGGCGTTTCCTATCATGAAACCCCAGCGGCGGCCGATGTGCCGGCTGGCGGCAAGCCTGCGCTGTGCGCACGTCGCGTTATCCTGCCGGTGAACGATGGTCACCTGTACGCGCTGGATGCGGAAACCGGCGCGCTGTGCCCGGAATTCGGCGAAAACGGCAAGCTGAACCTGCAGCAGAATATGCCTAACGCACGTGCTGGTGCTTACGAACCCACTTCTCCGCCAATCGTTACCGATACCACTATCGTTGTGGCCGGTGCGGTAACCGATAACTACTCCACCAAAGAGCCTTCTGGCGTGGTGCGTGGTTTTGATGTCAACACGGGTAAACTGCTGTGGGCATTCGATCCGGGCGCGAAAGATCCGAACGTGGTGCCGGAAGGCGAGCAGCACTATGTGGCTAACTCACCTAACTCGTGGGCGCCTGCTGCTTACGATGCCAAACTGGATCTGGTTTACCTGCCAATTGGCGTAGCTACGCCGGATATCTGGGGCGGTCACCGCACGCCGGAAATGGAGCGCTACGCGACAGGTATGCTGGCGCTGAACGCGACTACCGGTAAAGTGGCCTGGTTCTACCAGACCGTTCACCACGATCTGTGGGATATGGACGTGCCGGCCCAGCCGACGCTGGCGGACATTACCGTTAAAGACGGCAGCACCGTTCCGGTTATCTATGTACCAACCAAAACCGGCGACATCTTCGTTCTGGATCGTCGTAGCGGTAAAGAAGTCGTTCCTGCGCCAGAAACGCCAGTGCCTCAGGGCCCGGCAAAAGGCGACCGTCTGTCTCCTACTCAGCACTTCTCTGAGCTGACCTATCGTCCAAAAGACAAGCTGTCTGGCGCGGACATGTGGGGCGCGACGATTTACGATCAGCTGATCTGCCGCGTGATGTTCCACAGCCTGCGTTATGAAGGCCCGTTCACGCCGCCGTCAGAGCAGGGCACCCTGGTATTCCCGGGTAACCTGGGCATGTTCGAGTGGGGCGGTATCTCAGTGAACACCGACCGTCAGATTGCCATTACCAACCCAATGGCGCTGCCGTTCGTTTCCCGTCTGATCCCACGTGGTCCAAACAACCCAATGTGGCCGGATGAGAACGACAAAGGCGGCAGCGGCAGCGAGACTGGCGTTCAGCCGCAGTACGGCGTGCCGTACGGCGTGACCCTGAACCCGTTCCTGTCTCCGCTGGGCTTCCCTTGTAAGCAGCCAGCATGGGGCTACATCTCTGCGGTTGACCTGAAAACCAACGATATCGTGTGGAAAAAACGCATCGGTACCGTTCGTGACAGCTCGCCGGTGCCGCTGCCGTTCAAAATGGGTATGCCTATGCTGGGTGGCCCAATCTCTACGGCAGGTAACGTGATGTTTATCGGCGCAACGGCAGATAACTATCTGCGTGCGTTCAACGTCACCAACGGCGAAAAACTGTGGGAAGCGCGTCTGCCAGCTGGCGGCCAGGCAACCCCAATGACCTATGAAGTGAACGGCAAGCAGTACGTGCTGATCGCGGCAGGTGGTCACGGCTCTTTCGGCACCAAGCTGGGCGACTATATCGTTGCTTATGCGTTGCCGGACGATGCGAAGAAATAAGTTTGAAGCCGCTGGCTTCTGACGAATAACAAGGGCAGCCTTCGGGCTGCCCTTTTTTTATGGGCCGGCGACAGAGCGCAAAGCCTGTCCCTGCGCAACAGGAACGCCGCCGAAAGAGAAGCAATGCGCAATGATTATCGGTATAGTCAGCCTCGCTTATTTTTAAAGGAGAGATGCAATGATCCGCCGCTGGCTGTTACTGGCTTCCCTGGCTGTGTCTGCGGGTGCCGCCGCGACTACCTATCCGCTACAGATTACCGATATGGATAATCAAAAAATCACCCTGGCCAAAGAGCCGCAGCATGTCATCCTGCAGGACGGTCGTGACATCATGGCGCTGGCCTTGCTCGATCGGGAGAACCCTTTTCATCGCGTCGTAGCCTGGAATAATTTGCCGAAAAAGCAGGATCCGCAGACCTGGGCGCTGCTCAGTAAAACCTGGCCGCAGGCAGCTAAGATCATTGATATGGGCTTTAATGACCAGGGACAGGTGAACCTGGAAAGCGTGGTGGCACAGCAGCCGGATCTGATGATCGCTCAGCTGCGCGCCAAAGCGGCACTGAAGCAAACCGGCGTGCTGGATACGCTGCAGCGCCTGCATATCCCGGTCATGTTTATCGATTATGAACTGCATCCGGCCCAGAACACCGCCAACAGCATTACCCTGTTGGGCAAGGTGCTGAACCAGGAGCCGCGCGCGAAGGCTTATACGGATTTTTATCACCAGCGTTTTGATGCCATGCAGCAAACCATCAGCCAGCTGGCTAAAAAGCCCAGGGTCTTTATCGAACCGATAGCGGGCAACTCGGACAGCTGCTGCTTTACGCACGGCCATAACGGCTGGGGTGGCCTGGTAGAAGCCGTCGGCGGTAAAAACATCGGCTCGGCGCTGCTGCCCGGGGCTTCAGGCTTTGTCGCGCTGGAGAAAGTTATCGCCATGAAACCGGACGTTTATATTATGACAGGCTCGAAACGGCCGAATAAAAATGTGCTGCCGTTTGGCTATAATGTTTCGCCGCAGGAAGTGAAAGCGACTTTTACCACGCTGGTCAACCGCAGTGGCCTTCAGCAAATTGCGCCAGTGCAGCAGGGCAGGGTGTACGGGATTTACCATCATTTCTACAATCACCCGTATAATATTATCGGGATGGAAATGCTGGCGCGCGATCTTTATCCACAGGCGTTCAGCAAGCTGGAGCCCACCGCCGATTTCCACCAGATTATTACCCGCTTTACTAAATTGCCTGATGCGCCCGTCACGCTCAGCTATGCGCAGCAGTAAACGACGGCGTTTGTGTGGATTGATAACGTAAGGGAAGAGGCATTGCGGGGGAAAAAAGCGGGCCGTAAAGCCCGCCTGAACAACATCAGAAGTTGATGGTTGCGGTAATGCCGCCAACAAAGGCATCTTTCACTTCGCTGACTGCACCTGGCGAAGCAACGTATTGCAGGTTAGGACGCAGGTTCATCCAGTTAGTGACGTGAGCGTTGTAATAAATCTCGTAGTTATATTCCGAGCCGCTCTGGATAGGCAGGTAAGTTGGATTATCATAATCGTTTACGCCGTTTTCCCGGTTGGTCTGGCGCAGCATTTTGCTGTAGTCGTCATTAACGTGAATACGCGCCGCGCCGATACCGATTTCATCTTCCGTACGGGAGTCAAACGGCCCGGTCCAGACCAGCGCCAGCGACTGATAATTGTCGGTTTTTGAGGTCTTGTGATCGTTCATTACGCCCTGGGCTACAATGCTCAGGCCGCGCTTATTATCGCCGCCCATCGCTAACAGCTGCTGTTGTAACAGCAGATAGCCGCCGTAAGAGTGGTTGTCCTCGCCGTATTGACCGTTGCGGTAAGAGCTGTAGTTATCACCTTTTACCGAAGAGTAGTAGAAGCCCGCGCGGTAGTTGCCCTGTAGCTTATCCGCGCCCAGCGTCGGCTGCCAGCCCAGCTCGACCGGCACCAGATTGCCTTCGGTAGGGCTGCCGTCAAGGCGGAAGCCGTTGCCGGTATCGTAGTTGGAAGGCGTCTGGTTATAGAAGCCGACCTGCAGAAAGACTTCCGGCGTAAAGTTAAATTTCACGCGGCCGCCCCACTGGGAAACCGGCCAGTTGTACCAGCGATCGCCACGCCAGTTGCCCGCCTGACCGCCGCCGAACGCCAGGTTCTGGAACTTGCTTGGCCAGCTGTCGAAGTCTTCACCTACGGTTACGCGACCCGCTTTCACTTCCACCGCGTGGTCAAAGAAACCTTTGTTGATCCAGAACTGCGTCAGACGCCAGGTTTGTCCACGTCCCCAGACTTCCTGCACCGATGACAGGCCGCCGGAGCGCGGATCGTTGATATAGTCCGTCAGGTTCTGGCCGTTACGGCTGGTGACGGTTGCCTGAAATTGGGTATCGGTCCAGTTCAGCAGCTTTTCCAGATCCAGCGTGGTGCCAAAGCCCCACTGATCGGTATAGCGTGCCGACGTGGATTGGTTATAGCCACCGGAGAAATTGCTGGCGGATTCCATGGTGTAGTTCACCTGAAACTGCACGCCGTCCTGCTCAAGCTGGCTACGGTTGCCGCCCCAGTCGCCAAAGGCGTAAGGCGAGTCGATGCTGAGCGGTGCGTAGTCCGCCAGCGCCTGGCCGGAGGCCAGCAGTAATCCAACACCACAGAACGCCACTGTTCTTTTCAAGGTGGATTCGCTTTTCATATTGGGAAACCCTGTTTTAGTGATAGCGCTGCGCTTCCACGGGCGGAAACGCGGTCGCGGCCATCATGCTTTTATCAGCATTATCTCCGGCACAATGCGTACAGTAAGGAGGAAATGGCTGGCTAAAGGCGGGAGCGATGGCCTGTGCGGCAGAATGAAAGCACTAATTCGGAATTATATTGTTATAAATAGTGCTGAATAAGTTCGGGTTTTGCGAAAAAAGCGGCATGGATCACGCTTTACAGGGTATCTGCAGGCGAGGGCGGAACGAAAAACGGAGAGGATGACGAAGTGAGGACAAAAAAAAGGGCCGGATAACCGGCCCTGATGCAGCAACGTTGCGCGACTAGCGGCGACCGAAAATCTTCGCGGCGAGGAAGCCCACGCCCGCGGCAATCGCCAGCGAAACGAAAGGGGAATCCTGCGTTTTGGTCTTCACGCAGTCCAGCGCATCGTCAACGGCATAAGAAGCTTTGGCAGCGCCCTGACGAACCTTGCCTTTGAACTCATGCTCCGGAGACTCGGCGGCCTTACCAAACTGCTCCTGGCCTTTGCCCAGCGCTTCTTCGGCTTTATCGTTAGCTTTATCTAGTAGACTCATAGTGCCTCCTTCTTGATGACATGATTTCCTCATGAGAAATTAAAGCATAGACCATCAGTGAAGGCTTGCCGCTGCGGTTGTGTGTAAATTTATGAATGATGTAAAGAAAAAACGGTAAATGGCTCAGATAGTTCCTGGCCTCACGCGCTTTAGGCACGCCAGGCATAAAAAAAGCCCACGCGGGCGTGGGCTTTCAAACAACCGGCAATCAGAGTATCAGTGTGACTTCATGCCAGCTGCGGTCATCATAAAGCGAAACAGCGTCGCGACAACGCCAAGCGCCAGCACGCTGCCTGCATAAATGACGGCCAGCCACAGGATGCGTTTCCACACCGGGAGCTTAGGCGCCTGCTGAGTTTCAACCATACTATCCTCCGATAAGCCGTTATTAATGGTAATGCTCGTCCGGTTTGATCTTCCCGCGGAACACGTAGTAGCTCCAGAAGGTGTAGAACAGAATAACCGGGATAATCAGCAGCCCGCCAACCAGCATAAAGCCCTGGCTCTGCGGTGGCGATGCCGCCATCCAGATGGTGATGTGTGGCGGAATAATGTTTGGCCACACGCTGATGCCCAGACCGGTAAAGCCCAGGAAAACCAGCGCCAGCGTCAGCAGGAACGGGGAATAGTGCGCATGACGCTTCAGCGCGCGCAACAGCGCGATGGAAGCCAGCAGCACCAGTACCGGTACCGGCAGGAACCAGAACAGGTTAGGCAGCGTAAACCAGCGATGCATAATGTCGGCGTGCTCCAGCGGCGTCCAGACGCTGACAATAGCGATAATCGCCAGCAGCACCAGCAGCAGGGGCTTAGTGATCGCGGTCATTTTGCGATGCAGCTCGTTCTCGGTTTTCATAATCAGCCAGGTGCTGCCCAGCAGCGCGTACGCCACGACCAGACCCAGGCCACAGAACAGCGAGAACGGCGTCAGCCACAGCAGCTCAGGGCCGCTGTAGGCACGGTTAGTCACTTCAAAACCGTTGATAAAGGTGCCCAGCACCACACCCTGGCTGAAGGTCGCCAGAAACGAGCCCACGATAAAGGACTTGTCCCAGAACGGACGGTGCACTTCGGTCGCCTTAAAGCGGAACTCAAACGCCACGCCGCGGAAGATCAGACCAATCAGCATCAGGGTCAGCGGCACGGAAAGCGCATCCAGGATCACCGCATAGGCCAGCGGGAAGGCGCCATACAACGCCGCGCCGCCCAGTACCAGCCAGG
This sequence comes from Erwinia sp. 198, assembly GCF_003937915.1. Classification (GTDB taxonomy): domain Bacteria; phylum Pseudomonadota; class Gammaproteobacteria; order Enterobacterales; family Enterobacteriaceae; genus Erwinia; species Erwinia aeris. Next base: position 198,913 of record NZ_RHUM01000004.1, read on the forward strand.
TTTCGTTGCCGTCCCACACTGGCGCGACGGTATTGACCATCATGTCGCGCTCGGCGGCGTCTTTATTGAACGGAAACAGAATACCGATACCCAGATCGAATCCGTCCATCACGATGTACATCAGCGTCGAGAAGACGATGATGGTGAACCAGATAATAGAAGTATCAATGCCCACGTTATTTATCCTTTTCCGGCGCGTTTAACTTTTCTTTCACGGCAGACAGAGGACGCGCCTGAGTATGACGTGTGCCAGGGCCGCCTTCAGGTTCATCGTGGCCTTCGCCCTGTTTCGGTCCTTTCTTGATCAGGTTAAACAGGTAGATATAGCCCACGCCGAACACCGACATATAGACCAGGATAAAGGCGAGCAGGCTGATGCTCATATGCATCTCGCCGTGCGCCGATACCGCGTCTTTGGTACGCAGCAGGCCATAAACCACCCACGGCTGACGACCAATCTCGGTGGTGAACCAGCCTGCCAGCAGCGCGATCAGACCGGAAGGGCCCATCAGCAGCGCGAACCACAGGAAAGGACGCGAGGTGTACAGGCGTTTGCGATAACGCAGCCACAGGCTGACCACGCCCAGCGTAATCATCAGCATTCCCAGGCCGGCCATCACGCGGAATGACCAGAACACGATCAGCGAGTCAGGACGATCCTCTTTCGGGAAGGTCTTCAGCGCCGGTACCTGCTTGTCCAGGCTGTGCGTCAGGATCAGGCTGCCCAGATAAGGAATTTCCAGCGCGTATTTGGTTTTTTCCTGCTCCATATCCGGGATACCGAACAGGATCAGCGGGGTAGGTTCACCCGGCGGGTTTTCCCAGTGGCCTTCGATCGCCGCGATTTTCGCCGGTTGATGCTCAAGCGTATTCAAACCGTGGGCATCGCCCAGCACCGCCTGAATTGGCGATACGATCAGCGCCATCCACAATGCCATAGAGAGCATTTTGCGAATTGCTGGCGTGTCGTTTTTGCGCAGCAGGTGCCAGGCAGCGGAAGAGCCAACAAAGAAGGCGCTCGCCAGGAAAGCCGCGGTGGACATATGCAGCAGGCGGAACGGGAAGGACGGGTTAAAGACAATCTTAAACCAGTCTACCGGCACGACCAGCCCATCCTGAATGGCATAGCCCTGCGGCGTCTGCATCCAGCTGTTAGAGGCGAGGATCCAGAAAGTAGAGATGATGGTGCCCAGCGCGACCATGCAGGTCGCGAAGAAGTGCAGGCCCGGCCCCACGCGGTTCCAGCCAAACAGCATCACGCCCAGAAAGCCAGCTTCAAGGAAGAACGCGGTAAGCACTTCATAGGTCAGCAGCGGACCGGTGATGCTGCCCGCAAACTGCGAGAAGCCGCTCCAGTTGGTGCCGAACTGATACGCCATCACCAGGCCGGACACCACGCCCATACCAAAGTTGACGGCGAAGATTTTCGACCAGAAGTGGTACAGGTCGCGATAATCTTCGTTTTTCGTTTTCAGCCACAGACCTTCCAGCACCGCCAGGAAGCTGGCGAGCCCGATGGTGATAGCCGGGAAGATAATATGGAAGGAAACGGTAAACGCGAACTGTATCCTCGCCAGGTGGAACGCATCTAATCCAAACATTGCTGACCTCGATCTAACATAAACTGCCTTTCTTTTTTATTTACCGCACGTTAACAATAGAGCTGCAGTGCAGGCCCTGTTTATGCGGTTATTTCAACGAAGTTTGATCCTGAGACCAAATCGGGAGAAGGAGTAGCAACAGTAATAGGAATCTCAGATATAACAGCATGGATCTTTGCGATGAATTGTTTCACCGCTGCGTTAAATTGTTGACTCCTATTGTTAAACTATAATTACCTCTTGCTACATTTGTGTAAAAATAATGTACTTTTCAGCGTGTGAAAACGTTTTCATTACGTTTTCACGCCTGTGAACGGATGAGTCAATAAAAAAGGAAACTTATCTTTTTTTTATAATAGCGCGTAGCACAGAAACTTAACAGAATATCAATCCCGCGAATAAGCGCACAAATTGGAAATTAAACTGCCGATTAACGCCCCTACAGAAGCTAATGTTATCTTTATGTTGCCATTAGGATTTCTGAGGTTTAAAAATTGCGTGAATGATTGTTATCGCCGGGCTGATAGTTACCGGGAGCAATCATCTCTACGCAAAGCAATGTAAATGTTAAACCAGAAAAACGCATTTTGATGCATACAGAATTATTTTGTTACATTATCTTTGACTTTAAGTCAAATTTGCTTGTTGCAGGTCAAGTAAGCGGGCTGAAAAGTATGTGTGTGGATGTGCCACAGAAAAAGGGAGATGAGGGCCATATTGTTAACATTATTACTGATGTATCTGACTTCCACGGCGCTGGCGCAGGCAATTTAGCCATAATGAGCGTGGGGATGCGGCAGGGCAGTTGGCCCACGCTGGCATCGACTGCTGGCATTATGAGTGGCTCTCTGCGTCGGGCGTGCTGATATTCGGCAGCCGCACGCTTTTTTTCTCAACGGTTATGGCCGCCCGGATCTATCTGGACGCTCTGTCTGACTGAGGCAGCTTTTGCGCTCTTTTGCGACGCTGCCGATATCGGTATGTTGATCAAAAGCCAGACCGCTGTTTAAAGCTGGAGCGGCCTTGCGGTCAGGCCGGTTTCTTCTCAATGTTGTTATCTTCACGTAAAAAAACGGTAGTAACAAAAGTTTGATCTTCATCTCAAATTGTAAATTCCACTGCGGCAGACCATTTTAGTTGCGCCATGTTACCGTTAACATGCCAGCAGCAGGTCAGTACCTGTTTGTTGTTCCCCTACTTACGCCTGCCGCATCCGGCAGAAAAACAGAAGCGGCCCACAGGCTGCCGGAGAAACATCATGCCAATACTCTTTGTCGTCATCGGCGTAGCGCTGCTGCTGTTGCTGATGGTTCGTTTCAAGCTAAACGGTTTTATCGCGCTGATCCTCGTGGCGCTGGCGGTGGGCGTTATGCAGGGAATGCCCGTTAATAAAGTTATTACCTCAATAAAAGCTGGCGTTGGCGGTACGCTGGGCAGCCTGGCGCTGATTATGGGATTTGGCGCAATGCTGGGGAAGCTGCTGGCGGACTGCGGAGGCGCGCAGCGCATCGCCACTACGCTTATCAATAAGTTTGGCAAGGATCACATTCAGTGGGCGGTGGTGCTGACTGGCTTTACCGTCGGCTTCGCACTGTTTTATGAGGTTGGCTTTGTGCTGCTGCTGCCGCTGGTATTGTCCATCGCGGCGGCTGCCCGCGTGCCGTTGCTGTTTGTTGGCGTGCCGATGGCGGCCTCGCTTTCGGTGACGCACGGGTTTCTGCCGCCGCACCCAGGCCCTACGGCTATAGCAACGCTGTTTCATGCCGATATGGGCAAAACGCTGCTGTACGGCACGCTGCTGGGGATCCCGACGGTGATCCTTGCCGGGCCGGTGTTTGCACGCTTTTTAAAAGGCATTGATAAGCCGGTGCCGCAGGGGTTGTATAACCCGAAGAGCTTTAGCGAAGCGGAGATGCCGACGTTTGCGGTCAGCGTCTGGACGGCGCTGGTGCCGGTAGTGCTGATGGCGGTGCGCGCGGTGGCGGAGATGGTGCTGCCAAAAGGGCATGTGTTGCTACCGTACGCGGAATTTTTCGGCGACCCCATTATGGCCACCCTGATTGCGGTACTGATTGCCATCTTTACGTTTGGGCTGAATCGTGGCCGCACCATGGAGCAAATTACGGACACGCTGGGCGATTCCATCAAAATTATTGCCATGATGCTACTGATTATCGGCGGCGGCGGTGCCTTTAAACAGGTTTTGGTCGACAGCGGCGTGGACAAATATATCGCCAGCCTGATGGAGGGCAGTTCGGTATCGCCTATTTTGATGGCCTGGTCTATTGCCGCCGCGCTGCGTCTGGCGCTGGGGTCGGCTACGGTTGCGGCGATCACCGCAGGCGGGATTGTAGCACCAATCATTGTCACCACGGGCGTCAGCCCGGAGCTGATGGTGATTGCGGTGGGTTCCGGCAGCGTGATTTTCTCGCACGTTAACGATCCGGGTTTCTGGTTGTTTAAAGAGTACTTTAACCTGAGCATCGGAGAGACGCTGCGTTCCTGGTCAGTGCTGGAAACGATTATTGCGGTATGTGGACTGGCAGGCTGCCTGCTGTTACAGATGGCGCTTTAAGCATTTTTAATTTAGCTGTGGAGTTGAAGTCGCGGCAAGCCTGATGTAAGGCGGAAAGGGCAGATCGGAACACGGACAAGCCGTGCATCCTTCCCTGGAGGCTCGGTTGGCGCGTCCATGCGCCAAACGGTCCGCTTATCCGGTCAGCCCTTTCTGTCCTCTGACTGTGGCATTGCGGTAAGAGAGTGGCGGCCAGCCCGAAGCAGAGCGATAAAGGTTGTGATGCTGTGCGTAGGGTTGCGGTAGGCCTGGCGTAAGCGCAACGGCTGCGCCGGTTTGCCCTGTGCCGGTTCAAAACCAGTAAAACCCTTTCGCCATCAGCGCCGCCAGCCCCAACACCGAGGCAATAAGCACAGCAAATATCAGCCGAAAGTCGGATTTCATTTCCAGACGCAGATTGATGTTTAATTTGTCGATATCGTAACGCATCTCCCGCATATCCGTTCTGATATCGCTGATATAGTTTTTGATGTTATCCACGTCAGATTCAGGTTTTGCGATTTTGACCTTCATGCCTTCTCTTTTTGCGTTGCTTCCTGCTGAAATGACCGGCCCGCAAGCCGGGATGATCCGCGTTTACCATGCTGTCTCACCTTGTCGTTTTGCCTCTCCTGAGTGCTGCCGCGCTGGTGTTTCAGGCCAGTGCCGCTTTGTTGCGGTGCGGATCAACTTTATGCCTCTCATTTTTTCCGGCAATAACGAACAGGCGCTTTTTGGCCGCAGAAGGGTATCGCTTTTTAGCTTTGGATAACGGCGAATAAAATAATGAAAATGCATGAAACAAGGCTGGCGTGATTTGCGAGCCGCATCAGCTCGTCTGGCTATCAGAAAGCATCGGTCGACGTGGAAAAAAACAAAAGTTATTGTTACCGCCAATTTAACTTAAGCAGAGTTATTCTGCCGAATCGATCTCTGTCATTATTCTGCTACTTTAATTGTGGATTAACAGTCTACGCTTACCTTTTCTTTTTTAACGACTATTTTCCTGGCGCGGTAAGCTTCATTCTTTTTCTTGTCGCAGATTATTTCATGGGTTGCCAGATAACAAGGCTGGTACGTATAATCTTTTGAATTATCGCGAATTTTTAACTTAAGCCAAATTTTTTGGCGGGGCTGCCGTCGGCCGCTGACGCAGCTTTTCATATTTAGCCTTGTGGCTGCTTTTTATTATCTGACCGAATGGGCCGGCGCTCGCCTTTGGGGATTATTGCAGTATGGAAGAACAAACAGACATCGCTTTCCAGGTGCCCGATCTGCCGCTGGACGGCATTCCGTCGTCGATTCTGCGGCTGGGTAAAAGGCTGGCGGATACCAAATATCAGGTCGATTTGCTGGGTAAAAACGGCTGGGCGGAGCTGACCTCAAATCTGCATGGCCTGGAAGCAGGCGGTGAATGGGATGGGGCGGATGACGCGCTGACCTTTTTCAGCAAGATTTTTCCTTTCGCCATTCTGCCTGCGGAAACCGAGCCGATGGGCGTATTTAACGTGCCGACCGAACGCGTGATTGGGCGCAGCTGGCGCTGGTGGCCTGAACACCTGAACGGCAGCAGCGAAGCAAGGTTTCTTGAGCATCTTAATGGCCCGTTCGCGGCGGATGGTACCTCCTGGTATTTTTTACCTGCGTTGGGCGTGCTGCTGGCCGCCCAGGGACAGGGTCGGGTCAACTACTGTCGCTACCATCATATTCCCACGATACGCGCGCGCGTCAGTCATCTGCATTACCCGCCGGCGGATCGCTTTCGGCTTTATCACGTCATGCGGGGTGAAACGCGCCAGAGCTGGGTGGTTTACAACAACCGCTATCTGCAACCCGTGCAGCTGCCGCGCATTACCCTGCCCGCGCTGACCGCCTACGGCGTGCATAGCGCCAGCTGGCCGCTGACTTTCCCGCCCGTCGCGCGCGTCTTTGACGAGCTGTACCATCCGCAGCAGCTGGGCGACTTTATTGCGCCGGGCATCGATCTGGAAGCGGTAAAAGGCAGGATCCGGGCAGAGAAAGAGGCCGAGAAGCGCGCGGTGAAACCGGTGAAAATGGCGCTCAGCGATATGGATATCACTAATATCTGGCCGGTCAGCCTGACGCTTTCCTTCTTTTTTATCCTGGCGCTGGTCGTGGCCGGATTAACCTCCGGCGCGGGCTGGCCGGGCGGCATCAGCCTGCTGGTTTGCGGCATGGCGGGCAGTCTGCTGCTGTTTATCGCCACGCCGATTTTCCTGGTCAGCAAGCGCCATCACCGCGCCTGGCAGCCAGAGAAACCACAGGCGGCAGAGACGCCGCCTGTGGAAGAAACGGAAGTCAAAACGCCCGAAGCTACTGCACCAGGCGGTGGCTGATCGCGTATCTGACGATATCGGCGTTGCTGCTGAACTGCATTTTCTCCATCATGCGCGACTTATAGGTGCTGACGGTTTTATTACTGATTGCCAGGGCCTCGGCAATGGCGTTGATGGTTTCGCCGTGCGCCAGCATCAGCAGGATCTGGCGTTCGCGGGTCGTCAGCGTCTCGTGCAGCGCGCGGTTGCCGTTCTGGTACTCGGCAAAAACAATTTCCTGCGCCAGATCATGGTCGATATAGCGCGATCCGCGCGCCACGCTGCGGATCGCCGCCAGCAGCGCGTCCGGATCCTTATCCTTGGTGATGTAGCCGCCCGCGCCGCAGTTCAGCACGCGACGGGCAATCTGCGGTTCGTTAAACATGCTCAGCACAAGAATGGGCAGATCTTCATACTGCGAGCGGATACGGTTAATTAAATCTTCGCCGCTGATGCCGGGCATCGAGATATCCAGCAGCAGCAGATCGAGGCCGCCAAGACGCAGCCTTTCCAGTACCTGACCGCCGTCACCAGCCTCGCCCACGACGGTGATATGGTCGTCGAGCGCAAATATCTGTTTCAGCCCTTCACGCATCAGAGCGTGATCGTCGGCGATCACTAATCTTATGACATCATTCATCCTGCATCCCTGGTTGCTGACGGAAAATAAGGCTGGTTTTTCAGTGGAAGAGTCAGTTCCAGCTGCGTACCTTCGCCGGGACGGCTGGTGATGGTCACCTGACCATTCAGCATATCCACACGCTCTTTGATCCCTAAAAGCCCGAAAGCGTCGTGACGCACGGAGTGCATCTGGAAACCGCGGCCGTTATCGCGTACCTGGATCACCAGCGCATCGCGGGTGGTCTGGACGATAATAGAGACCTTACTGGCACGGGCGTGACGGGAAATATTGGTAAGCGACTCCTGCACGATGCGGAACACCGTGGTCACCACCTGATCGGAGAGCGCTATCGGTTTGCCTTCCGGAACAATCAGCATACAGCTACAGCCGCCGTTTTTGACAAACTCGTCGCGCAGCCATTCCAGCGCGGGCATCAGCCCCATATTCAGCATATTGGGGCGCAGCCGCGTGGAGACGTCGCGCACCACCTGGATAGTGCTGTCGATCAGCGTCATCAGGTAATTCACCTGGCTGGAAACGCGAGCAGGATTTTTGCTTTGCATGCTGATAACCGACAGCCCGGCGCGCAGGCTGGTTAAATGCTGGCCCAGTTCATCATGGATTTCCCGCGCGATATGCTTGCGCTCCTGCTCGGTGCGCTCCTGCTGATTGCTGGCGAGCAGGCGCAGCTGATGATGCGCGGCGCGCACTTCGTTTTCCACTTCCCGCAGCCGCGTTATATCGCGGCCCACGGCCAGGATTGTTACCACTTCGCCTTTCAAATCGTATTCCGGTACGCAGCGCACGTGCAGCACCATCGCGCGCTCGCCAAAGCGCGCCTCCAGTTCCGATTCGCTCTTTTCGCCGCTTGCCAGCGTATTGGAAACCAGGCGAAACAGCTGCATACCGGGCTCATCAAACGGAATGCTGTCGGTAAGCCGCCAGCCGCGCGCCTTCTCTTCGCTACAGCCGATTAAATCAAGCACGCGCGGATTAGCATAAAGACAGCGCAGATCGGTATCGAAGCGGGCGATCAGATCCGGCGAGTTTTCCACCAGCGAGCGAAACTGCTGCTCCTGCTGCAAATAGCGCTCCGTGCGCTGCTTCAGCTCGCGCACGTCGCGCACCACGCACAGCACCAGCATCTCGCCCTCGTGCTCCCAGGCGCTGGAGTTAACCTCGACCGGGATAATTTCGCCGTTATGCATACGGTGCTGCGAGGTGAAGCGGATCCCTTCCGGCCGCAGGCTCAGTTTCCACCACAGCGCGGCGACGTCGGGATCCTGCAACTCGCCTTCAATATCGGAATAGCTTAATCGAATAAGCGCCTGGTAATTATAACCGAGCATTTCGCAGGCTTTATTATTGATATAAGCCAGTTGGGCATTCTGACGCACCAAATAGATGGCGTCGTTAACGCGGTCAAGCGCGAAGTCGGGCAGAATGGCGCGGCCATTATAAGGCTCTTTACTGACGTTAAGGCTAAATATCTCAGACGAAAGCATTTCTCTCTCTGTTTAATGAAAAAGGGATAATAAGCATAAATTATTACAGCTTATCGTGCAGCTCAGAAAAATTTCCTAACCGACTCAGTACAGCAAATATTTTGTCAGGTGACCATTAACCTGACTCTGAAAATGGTGACGGATCGCAAATAATTAATTATTATGCGCATCAGCCTGCAAAAATCCTGCTCCTCAGCCTATCGTGCTTTTCAGCGATTCACGAACGCGCGACAGGCGCGATTTTACCGTGCCTAATGGTATATTCAGCGAGGTGGCCACGTCCTGGTAGCTACCGTTGCGCTCCACCAGGATCGTCAGCATCCGCTGCGTCTCTTCCGGCAGGCGATCGATCGACGCGGCCATCACGCTGAGTAACTGATCGTTAGCGATAATATCGCTGGGATCGCATTCCTGAATCAGCTCCAGCACGTTGTCTTCATTGATGCTGTCAAAGAGGAAACGGTTCTGATGCGTTTTGTAGTAGTTGCGGATCAGATTGGCAGCGATGCCAAAAAGCCAGGTTTCCGGCCGCGATGCGCCTAAAAATTTATGGCTGTTGCGCAGCACTTCCACACAGGTCATTTGCGCAATGTCCTCCACGTCCTCCCGATTTGAAACACGCTTGCGAATAAAATTATGCAGCTTGCGATTTTGCTGGCAAAGAATTTCCTGCCATAAAACGGTGACCGGGGCTTCAGGGGTAAATGACATTTCAATTGGCGTGGCGGTTAACATTTTTTTGCTCCAGGCATTATTCAGATACGTTGTTATTGCAAAGGGTGTGCCAGGCCAAAAAAAAGATGAAATAGCAGTCATAGCGCGGTTGTTCTGAATTAACTAAGAATCATCTGAGACAAATGTCGACAAAAAAGCAAAAAGAGTTGTGCAAGTTTTTACACTAATAACGGAGGTTGAAAGTTTCAGCAGGTCGTCTTTTTTTTACTTTTATTTATTGGGGAACCGGCTTGGTTTTTTTACCACTTAATCCCATCGCGAAATCAACCTTTGGGGCCGGGATGATAAAAGTCCAATCTTCTCTTCAGTATCAACAGGCGCTGGCCAAAACGGTGTTAAAGCAGGATATATCGCGTCCGGCAGCAACGGGTACCGGCACGGGCGCGGAGGTTCGGGCAAGACCGGTAAACACCCCGCTGGCGGCAGCATCGCTAACCGATTCGCTGGAAGAGATCGGCATGATGTTCAGCGAAAAAGTAGAGAAAAAAACCAAGGGCCTGAACCGTCGGCAGATTAATACCCAGCATCTGCGCAGCAATCGCGGCGCGGTAGAGCGCATCGAGCGGCTTGGCGAACTCTACCAGATGTTGGACGACGAACAGCAGGAGAAGCTGGAGGCACGGCTTGGTGCACTGAAAGGGGTGCTGGAGCGGGAGCCGGATGCGGAGCAGCTGGTGGCCTCTGTGGACAACGATCCGGCGCGCTGCGATCTGCTGCTGCGGATGACGCTGCGCGAAGCCGATCGCAGCGGCGATATCGCCACCGCCAACGCCGCTGGCGAGGCGCTGAACAAACTCGACGAGCAGTACGGCGAAAGCGTAAGGGCCGGGCTGAATACGGCTCCGGCCATTGCCAGCTTTACCACCGATCCCACGGAAAAGCAGGCGATACGTAATCTCTACTATCACGGCATCGTTAAGCATCAGTCGGCGGCGGTCATGCTGGACAGCCTGCTGGAGCGTTTTGGCCGTGAACAGTTTGTACCGGGGCTGCGTACTCTACAGCGCGCGCTCGCGGAGGATATTGCCTCGCTGACGCCTTCACTCTCTTCGCGCTCGCTGCACAAAATCCATGTTGCCCTGAGCGAGGCGGGGCAGCTGACGCAGATGATCGCTCGCAGCGACAAGATGCTTAACCGGTTACGCAGCGGCGGGAAAATTCCGCTCTCTGCGCTTGACGGCCTGGCGATGACCCGACGTCTGCTGGGCATCGCGGAAATGGGGCTACAGCCGCGCGATATCACCGCCATCCTGAAAGAGTTCGCGGTCGAACTGCCGCAGGCGCGGATGCGCTTTCTGAACGGGCTGCTGCCGCTGGTCAACGATATGCTGCCAAAGCTGTGGCGGGATCAGAAAAATCAGCCGGAAGCAGCGACGCTGCTGCGCGCTACCATCACCAAACTTGTTAATGAGCAGAACCGCGCGGGAAGTCAGGGAGCGGTATGAACAACCTGTTTTTGATCCTCAACCGCATCGCGCTGGCGGCCATGCAGCGCTCCGAGATCATCGGCGCGATGTTTGCGCTGGCGATCGTGTTTATGCTGATTATTCCGCTGCCGCTGGGGCTGATCGACGCACTGATTGCCGTCAATATCTGTCTCTCTTCGCTGCTGGTGGTGCTGGCGATGTATCTGCCCAAGCCGCTGGCGTTTTCCAGCTTTCCGGCAGTGCTGCTGCTAACCACCATGTTCCGGCTGGCACTATCGATTTCCACCACGCGACAGATCCTGGTGCAGCAGGACGCAGGCCATATCGTGGCCGCTTTTGGCACCTTTGTGGTCGGCGGCAACCTTGCGGTGGGGATGGTGATGTTCCTGATCCTGACCGTGGTGAACTTCCTGGTAATCACCAAAGGATCGGAAAGGGTAGCGGAAGTGGCCGCGCGCTTTACGCTGGACGCGATGCCGGGCAAGCAGATGTCGATCGACAGCGATTTGCGCGCGGGCATCATCGATGTGAATACCGCCAAACGCAAACGTGTCGATCTGGCGAAAGAGAGCCAGCTGTTCGGCGCAATGGATGGCGCAATGAAGTTTGTAAAAGGCGATGCGATCGCCGGGTTAGTTATCCTCTTTATTAACCTGATCGGCGGTTTCAGCATTGGCGTCATGCAGCTGGGAATGCCGGCAGGCGATGCGATGCACACCTATTCGGTGCTGACTATCGGCGACGGCCTTATTGCGCAAATCCCGGCGCTGCTGATCTCGCTGACGGCCGGGATGATTATCACCCGCGTTTCGTCCGACGGCGACAGCAGCATGGATAACAATATCGGCCGGGAAATTGCGGAGCAGCTCACCAGCCAGCCCAAAGCCTGGATTTTTTCCTCCCTCGGCATGTTCGGTTTTGCGCTGCTGCCGGGGATGCCGACCGGCGTCTTTATCGTGCTGGCGCTGCTGACGCTGGCCTCGGGCAGTTTTCAGGTCTGGCGCACAAAAAGAGAGCTGGTAGCCAGCCAGCCGCAGATGGAAAACGAAGTGATCCCGCCCGAGCTCAACGGCACGGAAGATTTACGCCAGTTCAACCCCACGCGGCCCTACCTGCTGCAATTTCCGGCCAACGCGCGCGGCACGGCGGAAACGCTGGAGCTGGTACAGGCGATCCGTCGCCTGCGCAACAGCATCGTTTATAACTACGGCTTTACGCTGCCCGCTTTTGATATCGAGTTTCAGGAGCAGCAGCCCGCCGATGAGTTTCGCTATTCGGTCTACGAGATCCCGCGCGTTATCGGCACCTTTGGCGTAACGACGCCTGCCGTCAGCCGCAGCGAGCATGAAGCGCTGGCAGGGCAGGAGGGCGTGCAGCCCGGCACGGAGGCCAGAAAAGAAACGACGCTGCTGTGGCTGCCTGCCGATCACGCGGTGCTTCAGGACGAAAACGTGCCGCGCTGGGGTTTTCACGAGCTGCTGATGAAAAGAATGGAAAATGCCATCCATGCCAGCGCGCCCAACTTTATCGGTCTGCAGGAGACGCGCGCGCTGATGGGCTGGCTGGAGAGCGAACAGCCCGAGCTGGCGCAGGAGCTCCAGCGGGTGATGCCGATTGCGCGTTTCTCTAACGTGCTGCAAAACCTGGTGGCGGAACGCATCCCGCTGCGCTCGGTGCGCGCCATTGCTGAAGCGCTGATCGAACACGGTCAGCACGAGCGGGATATCAGCCTGCTGACCGATCTGGTGCGTATCTCGCTGAAAGAACACATCTGTTATCAGTACGCGCAGGATGATGGCCTGCACGTCTGGCTGCTGACGCCGGAAATGGAAGAGCAGCTGCGCGACGCGCTGCGCCAGACGCAGAACGAGGTCTTTTTCGCGCTGCCGCAGGAACAAACGATGGCCATCCTGACCCAGTTGCGCAGCGCCTTTATGCCGGAACAGCGGGCGTTGGCGGTGCTGCTGGTGGCGCAGGATCTGCGCAGTCCGCTGCGCGGTTTGATTCAGGATGAGTTCCATCAGGTGCCGGTGCTGTCGTTTGCCGAGCTGCAAACCAACCTGGCGATTAACGTTGTCGGTCGTCTTGAACTGGAGGAGGGCATCGACGCTTTCGATGCCTGAGGAGCGGATTATGTTTGAGCTACGCGTACTCACGGGCCGCCATCAGGGAGCGGCATTGCCGGTCAGCGGCGGGCGCTGGACGCTGGGCCAGAGCGAAGAGGCCGATCTGCAATTAACTGACGACGGCGTGGCTTCTCAGCACGCCGCGCTGTGTTTTGAAGACGAGCGCTGGCAGCTGCACGGCATTGAAGGCCAGTTGCGCCAGGCGGAGGGTGAGCCGCTGACGTTGCTGGATCCGCTGTCGCCCGATACGCCTTTTGCGCTGGGCGAGGTCTGGCTCTGTCTGGCGCCGGCGGAGCAGCCCTGGGAAGCGATGCGCGCGCCGCCGCTGCCCGTCGCGCCTGCGGCCGTCGCCGCACCGGTTGCCGCATCCGCGCCCGCGCCTTCGCGCCTTTTTTCTCGCGGTATCCAGGTGCTGTCGGTCAGCCTGATCCTGCTGCTGAGCTTCACGATTATCAGCTGGATCCTTCAGCCCACCGTGGCGCAGACCTCCACCACGCCTTCCAGCCGCAAAATGCTGGAAACCTTACAGGAGGTACGGCCGCCGCTGCTGGCGATGCTGCGCGACCGGGGCCTGACGCCGGGAGTGAAAATCGATATGGATAAAGGACGACTAATCCTCAACGGCGAGCTGAGCAAAGAGCGGTTACAGATCCTCGACAGGATGCTGACGCGCTTTCAGGCGCAGTATAACGTGCTGCCGCAGCTGGTTAACCATACGCGACTGCGCAGCGCGAAGCTGCCTTTCCGCATCGTGCAGATCACCACCGGCAAGCGGGCTAACGTAGTGACGGACGGCGGCGAGCGGCTGTTTGTCGGCGATCAGGTTGGCGATTTGCGGCTGGTGGCGATCACCTCCAGCGAAGTTGAATTCGCCGGTCGGGAAAAGATAAAGGTGAACTGGTGAAGTCTGATTTTCCTCTGCTTGACGACTGGTTTGCCGCCCATCAGCAGCGGCTGGCGCGCTTCTCGCCGGTGGCTATTTACGGGCGCATCACCGGCATCAGCGGCATTCTGCTGGAGAGCAGCCTGCCGGGCGCCCGCATTGGCGATCTCTGCCAGATTGAGGGCAAAAACAATACGCGGGTGCTGGCGGAAGTGGTGGGATTTAACCCTCAGCACACGCTGCTTTCCGCCTTAGGCCAGCTGGACGGCATCGCCCAGGGCGCCCGCGTGACGCCGCTGTTTCTGCCGCACAGCATCCGCGTGTCGCAGCAGTTGCTGGGCAGCGTGCTGGACGGCTTTGGTCGCCCGATTGAAGCGGGCAGCGTCAGCGCGTTTGCGTTGCCGGGCGAAGCGGACGATGTCAAACCGGTGCTGGGCGATGCGCCGCCGCCGACGGCCCGTCCCAGGATCGACACGCCGTTGCCGACCGGGATGCGCGCCATCGACGGGCTGCTGACGCTGGGCGTCGGCCAGCGCGTGGGTATTTTCGCGGGCGCAGGCTGCGGCAAAACCACGCTGCTGGCCGAACTGGCGCGCAATACGCCGTGCGACGTGATTGTGTTTGGTCTGATAGGCGAGCGCGGCCGCGAACTGCGTGAGTTTCTTGACCATGAGCTGGATAGCGAGCTGCGCAGCCGCACGGTGCTGCTGTGCGCCACCTCCGATCGCAGCAGCATGGAGCGCGCCCGCGCGGCTTTTACCGCTACCGCCATCGCCGAAGCCTTTCGCGACCAGGGCAAAAGCGTGCTGCTAATCCTGGACTCCCTGACCCGTTTCGCCCGTGCGCAGCGTGAAATCGGCCTGGCGCTGGGCGAACCGCCGGGACGCGGCGGCCTGCCGCCCTCGGTCTATACGCTGCTGCCAACCCTGCTTGAACGCGCCGGACAAACCACTACCGGCGCGATCACCGCGCTCTATTCGGTGCTGATTGAGCAGGATTCGATGAACGATCCGGTCGCGGACGAGGTGCGCTCGCTGATTGACGGCCATATCGTGCTGACGCGCAAGCTGGCGGAGCGCGGTCATTATCCGGCTATCGACATTCTTGCCAGCCTCAGCCGCACCATGAGCAACGTGGTGGCGCGCCAGCAGATTAAAGAGGCAACTTCCGTGCGCCAGCTGATGGCGGCCTGGCAGCAGGTGGAAATGCTGATCCGGCTGGGCGAATACCAGCCGGGCAACGACAGCCTGACGGATGCGGCGGTAGAGGCGCAGGCGGCCATCAACGGCTATCTGCAGCAGGCGATGCGCGCGCCGTCCGGTTTCGAGCAGACCTGTTTTCAGCTGTCAGAGGTGAGCCGCTATGCGCCGTCACGTTAATCCGGAACCGGAGCCGGTTGCCGACGTCGCCGCCGTTGAGCTGCGGCGCACGCTGGATCTGCTGCTGCCGATCCGCCGTCAGCGGCTGAACCGCAGCGAAAGACAGCAGCGCGAGCAGGAGCAGACGCTGCGCCAGCTGGAGACGCAAACGGATCGGGCCGGCGAACAGCTGAACGAGCGGCGGCAGGGCTATCAGCAGCTGAGAGCGGGTTTCGCGGCGCAAAACTGCGGCGTCCGTCAGGCCTGCTATCTGCTGGAACGCGCCCTCGAACAGGAGCAGCAGGCGCTGAAAAAGGTGCACAGCGGACAGCTGAAGCTGCACGAGCTGACCCAGGCTCAGCATGACCAGCAGCAGCGCGTCGAGGCGGCGCGTCAGGAGACGCGGCAGCGACAGCGCGACGTGGAGAAACTGGAATTTTTACTACAGCAGGAGGTAAGCGAATGATTACCCTTTCCGCACAGAGACAGGCGGCGCGGCTGCAACAGCAGCACGATCTCCAGCGCCAGACAACGGAACGTCACAGGGAGCAGCGCGGCGAAGCGCGCATCGCGCAGCGTAAAGAGAAGCCTGCCGACGACGGTGAAAAGGTTGCGCTACGCCGCGAGCCGCGCAGGCCCTCGCGTGAAGAAGATGCCTTGTTCAGCGAACTGCTGGAAGAGGGCGAGAGGCCGTTTACGCCGCCGCCTTTCAGCCAGTCTGATTCTCAGCAGCAGGGCTTTGCGCAGCTGGATGAAAGCAGCGCTTACGGCGCACCGCCCGCAATGGCGATGTGGCAGGAAATCGAGACGGATCTGCTCGCCGCCACGGAGCAGCGCCCGCCCGCTGAGATGACGCTGACGCTGCTATTGCCGAAGCTGGGCCACGTCGACGCCCGCTTTTCCGCGCTGGCCGCAGGCGGTTGGGATATCGCCCTGCAGCTGCAGCCCGCCGCCTGGCGCGTCCTGCTGCCGCATCAGGAGCGCTGCCGTCTGTCGCTGCGTCAGCGCATGGCCTGTCAGGTACGGCTGCGTTTTGAACGACGCTCGTCGGAGCCGGAAGCATGAACAGGCTGTCGCTAAAAAAACTCAGTAAACAGGCCACGCGGCTGCGCGGGCAAATTGGCGCGGGCTGTTTTTATCCCTGGCAGCTGGCCGGTGAACCCGGCGTGCTGCGTCTGGCGCTGGCTGACGACTATCAGCCCGGCGAAATGAGCGTCTGGCAGTGCGAAGCTGGCACGTTGGCGTTGACCGACGCGCAGGCGGTGCTGTCGCTGATGGCCGCCACGCCTACTTTTGCCCTGCCTGCATCCGCGCCGGAACAAAGCTGGTACTGGCCGTGGTGGCAAAGTCAACTTTCTGGCGAACTTCTGGCGCTGTTCGGCCACATAGCTGTAACGGAAGAAAAAGCAGCGGGCGAATTTCTGCTGGTGATGACGCTGACATGGGGAGACAGAGAGGCGCGCAGCCTGCTGGCGCTCTCTGCCGACACCCTGTCGCGTCTTCTGAGCAAACCCGGCTGGCAGCGAGAGGCCATGCCGCTGCCGTCCGATTTACCACTGGCTTTGCCGCTGATTATCGGCGAAGTCGAGCTGTCGCCAGGCGCGCTGAAGCGCGGTGATGTGGTGCTGCCGCCGCAGCCTTTTTTTGCCCCGGACGGGCGTGGAACGATCCGCTGCGCCGGGCGTTTGCTGCACGGAGAGTTGCGGATAACGCCCGGTACGACGGCTCATTTTTATCTTAGCGAGATGGAGAACGATGACGTGACTTTGCCCCCTGACGAGTTTGAGCAGCCGATCACCCCCGATCCCCAGTGGGACGAGGGATCGACGACGGAAGCCACGGATTTCTCCGTACTGCCGCTGGCGCTGTCGGTACGCTGCGGCCAGCTGCAGCTGACGCTGGGAGAACTCTCTGCCCTCGCTCCGGGCGCGACGGTGATGATCGATAACGTGACGCCCGGCGAAGCGCTGCTCTGCCACGGCGACTATGCGATAGCGAAAGGCGAGCTGGTCGACGTGGAGGGCCGCCTTGGCCTGCAAATCACCCGGATGCTGCCGGGCCACAACCCGCTGGCGCGGTAAACGCATGGATGCTTTATCGCTGAACCCGATGACGCTGGCGCTGTTTCTTGGCGCGCTGTCGCTGGTGCCGATTTTAATGATTGTCTGCACCTGCTTTTTAAAAATCTCTATGGTGCTGATGCTGACCCGCAACGCGATGGGCGTGCAGCAGGTGCCACCCAATATGGCGATTTACGGTATCGCGCTGGCCGCCTCGCTGTTTGTAATGGCGCCGGTTTTCAATGAAATCAGCCAGCGGGTAAAAACGGTGCCGATTGACACTCAGTCCGCGGAGCGGCTCGACTATACGGTCAGCAACGGCGCGGAGCCGCTGAAGCGCTTTATGGTGAAGAATACTGACCCGGATATTTTGATCCACCTACAGGAAAACGCGCAGCGCATGTGGCCAAAAGAGATGTCGGCCACGGTATCTCACGACAGCCCGCTGCTGCTAATCCCCTCGTTTGTTTTGTCGGAGCTGCAAAACGGCTTCAAAATCGGCTTTCTGATTTTTATCCCCTTTATCGTGGTAGATCTGATCGTCTCCAACGTGCTGCTGGCGCTGGGGATGCAGATGGTGTCACCCATGACCATTTCGCTGCCGCTGAAAATTCTGCTGTTTGTGCTGGTCAGCGGCTGGACGCGGCTGCTCGACGGCCTGTTTTACAGCTATCTGTGAGGGAAAAATGGATATCCTGACCCTTTTCCGCCAGGCGATGCTGCTGGTGGTGATCCTTTCCGCGCCGCCGCTGATCGTGGCGGTGATCGTCGGCGTCATCGTCTCGCTGCTGCAGGCGGTGATGCAGCTTCAGGATCAGACGCTGCCTTTCGCCATTAAGCTGGTGGCGGTGGGCGTCGCGCTGGCGCTGACCGGCCGCTGGATCGGCGTGGAGCTGACCGAACTCACGCAAAGCGCCTTTGCCATGATGCCTAACGTAAGGTACTAAGAAGCTAACGTTAAAAAAAATAAACCCGCCGGATTGGCGGGTTGTTGTTACAGGGTAAAAGCCAGGTTTATTCACGCGACTGCTCTGGTCATCAGACGCTGTGAACGCCTCTGTCAGCAGCTTCATTGCCGTTATTTGGCGCGCCGCGACAGCTTCGCCGTCAGGGAACGAAGTGTGCGTAAGTAGCTGTTGCAGCTCGTCCTCAACATGAACTTTACTGCCGCTGCCTTTTACCGTAGCGCCATTGATGTTGGCCCGGTCATAAAAACCGGGCTGACAGTCAGGAATCGATTTCCAACGGAATACGATAGTTAATACCGTTGATGCGCACGCGCAGCTTGTTGTCTTTCGGCAGTGCTTTCGTGGTCAGCACCAGGGTGCCGTCGGTATCAAAAGCGATGCCGTGCCCGCTTAGCGTACCAAAAGCAGCGGCATCAACCGGGGTCCACGGAGAGCTCAGCTTGCCGACCACCGTCTCTGCCACGACCTCGCCACGCGGTGTCCACAGGAAGCACTTGCCGCCGTGAAAACGACTGTCGGTAGTGCTTTCAACCTGTACGTGAACGTAGCCGCTGTTGGCGGGCAGCTTCACATAAATGCTCACATTATTAGCGTAGGGCCGGTTTAGCCGGATATCGGTTACCGGGCTCGATCCCCTGACTTCCACCGCGCCCACTGCTTTAACCGTATCGTCACCTTTCGCGCGGCGCATACGCAGGATAGCTTCCCCGCCGCCAAAGTTATTGGTCAGATTATTAATGGCGCCGCTTGCTGCCGGGCTCTCAGAACGGGCGCCTAAAAAGCGCACGGTAACCTGATCGCTTTCGGCCGTGGTGACATAGTCGCCAACGTAAACCCATACCGGCGCTTCGGTGGCGTTGTTAAAGCGCAGATTCGAGCTGTACCAGTTAGCCGCCATGGATCCGGCCAGCGTGGTGCCAAAAGATTCTTCACGGCGGTAGCCCATATCGTAACCGCCGAGGTAGCGCACTACCGTGGCGTTGTTACGGTTAAACGTGGCGTTTTGCAAATTGATATGGCGCAAAATAGCTTTTGTAAAGGTGATATCGGCAGGCACCGTTGCGCCTTCCATACTGAACACGTCAATGGTCCACTCGCCGTTACTGATATCCATCGGATAGTTACATTTCTCCATCCAGCCGTTGTAGATACAGCACTGGGTGGCGCGCGGTAAATCAAAGGCCGGCGTGGTAGAGTGGCTTTCCTGCACGTTAAAGTTACTGAGTTCGATAGCGGTAAGATGATTCCATGAATTTTGATAAGACGGACGGCCTTTTAAAATAGAATCGTAAGTATGGCTGGTGTAAAAGCTGTTGAACTTCGTATCCAGCGTATCGATCATATTAAATACGATACCGCCCGTTTGGCTAATATTAAGCCTGTCGCACTGATAGTACTGTCCTTCGGCGCATTTATTCGTCATAAAGCCGCGCGTATTTTTTGCTAAATCATACTGACCATAAATTTCCAGGCAGGAAACTTCAGTGCGGCGAGCATTCGTGTTAAAAACAAAACTGCCTTCATCTCCTATAAGCGTGAGTTTTGCCACAGGCGAGTAGCCATAAGCGACGGTAGGACCATTAATTCTCAGCATTCGCAGATAAACAGAAGAAATATTCAGGCTCGATACGGCATAATTACCTTCAGGGAAAGTAATCCAGGCTTTATATGCCTCGCCTGAATGCTTAAACGTGAAGTTATACATGGCTGTAACCGCGGCGATAGCGTCCGTTTTACCATCCGGTACGGCGCCAAAGTCGCCGATGTTTAAATCTGCCAGGTTATTGATTTGTCGACGCCAGTGGTAAGCGTTGCCGGTGGTATTGGCAATGGTACCGCCATCGTCCGTCGCTGCCGTCAGCGAGCCGACAAACCAGCCGCCGCCGATGCCTTTATAAATGGCCTCACCAGGGGCGGTGTGACAGCGAAGCAGCACGCTTTCGCCTTCATAAGCAGGGGCAAGCTTGCGCAGATCGTTAAAAGTGGCAACGCTTTTTGTATGTACGTCATTAACAGTAGTAGTAGGCATTTTCTTCTCCAGTGGAAAAAGTTTTTTAATTAATCAGGCGGATCAATCCATTGGCTATTTAATCTTAAATATCCGGTTTCATTTAATATTATGCTGCCTTGTAAAGGTCTTAATCGCGCCTGTTTTCTTTTTTAACATGGGGAATTCGTTACGAATATCATTTTTTACGATAATCGCTAATATTCTCTTTCAGAGCATTGGTTGCTTTTTTTTATTTTTTGCAAGGGGCTGCTGGCGATAGTTTTTTTCGGGATAAGTTGCAGGAATAATCTTATCTATAATGAAGATAAGCAGGCGCTTACCACCTTTAAGTAACCCCTGTATCCGTATAGCTTTTTTAGTGAACTTTCCGCTGTTTTCTGCCACTCAGCTATAAACGACAACCCAAAAGATTTAACAATATGTGGAACAACGTCCTTTTTGATGGCTACCACTTTATCCTTGCGCTGACGCTGGCGATGGCGCGCATTTTTCCCTGCCTGCTGCTGTCGCCGGTGTTCTCGTTCAACGCCATTAAAGGCGGCCTGCGTTCCGGTATCGTGCTGGCGCTGGCGCTGTTCCCGGCGCCAATGATCCAGCAGCAGCTGGCGGCGGACGATCCCTCGTTGTTTCTGCTGGCGGCGCTGGCGCTGAAAGAGGTGATTATCGGCGTGGCGATCGGCCTGCTGATGGCGATGCCGTTCTGGCTGTTCGAGTCGGTGGGCGCGCTGTTTGATAACCAGCGCGGCGCGCTGACGGGCGGCCAGCTCAACCCGCAGCTCGGGCCGGACGCCACGCCGCTTGGCTTTTTGATGCAGCAGTCGATTATCCTGCTGCTGGTAGTCGGGCTGGGCCTGTCGACCATTACGCAGATTATCTGGGACAGCTATAGCCTCTGGCCGCCGATGCAGTGGCTGCCGCTGCCGGGCGAAGCGGGGCTGAAGGTCTATCTGGATCTGTTAAGCGGGATATTTACGCATATGGTGCTTTACGCCGGGCCGCTGGTAGCGCTGCTGCTGCTGGTGGATTTTAGCGTCGGCATCCTCAGCATCTACAGCCCCCAGCTCCAGGCCACCGTGCTGGCGATGCCCGCCAAATGCCTGTTGGGCATGCTGTTTTTTGTGCTCTATTTGCCGATCCTGAATTACGTTGCGGGCGAACGGCTGTTTGATTTAAAAGATCTGGTGCCGCAGCTGGCGGACATGTTTAAAGGGGCACGCTGATGGCGGAAAAAACCGAAGACGCCACGCCCCAAAAGCTCAAGGAGTCGCGCAAAAAGGGTCAGATCGCCCAGACGCCGGATATTCCCAAGCTGCTGATTTGCGTGGGCGTGATGGAGACGATTTTCGCGCTGGTCGGCGGCGGCATGCAGCGGCTGGAGGCGATGATTATGCTGCCGCTTGCCCGCCTGAACGATCCTTTCGGCCATGCCATGCAGGAAGTGATGCTGGACGGGGTGATGGTGCTTTGCTATTTCTGCGGCATCGTCTGCGCGCTAATATTTCTGCTGCGCATTATCGGCGGCTGGCTACAGTTCGGCCCGCTGTTCGCTACCGAGGCGCTGGCGCCAAAGTTCGACGCCATCAATCCGGTCGGCCACCTGAAGAATATGTTTTCCGGCAAACAGCTGAGCACGCTGCTGACCAGCGTGCTGAAGGCGGTCGCCATCGGTGTTATTTTTTACCTGGCGATCGAACCCGACCTGGGGCCGCTGGCGCAGCTGGCCTACGGAGAGGATCTCAATGGCTTCTGGCAGGCGGTGCTGTCGCTGTTTATAAAAATCGTGCGGGAAACGCTGGCGCTGCTGCTGGTGCTGAGCGCGTTCGATTTCGGCCTGCAAAAATATTTTTTCCTCAAGCAGCAGCGCATGAGCCATGACGATATCCGCAACGAGTTTAAGCAGAGCGAAGGCGATCCGCATATGAAAGGGCATCGCAAATCGCTGTCGCATCAGATCCTGAACGAAGAGCCTAAGCCCAGAAGAAAAGTGGCGGTGCAAGAGGCGGATATGGTGCTGGTCAACCCTACGCACTTTGCCGTCGGGCTTTACTACCGCGCCGGAGAAACGCCGCTGCCGCGCCTGCTGTTTAAGGCGGAAGGCCTGGATGCCCGGGATATTATTGAGGAAGCCAAAAACCGGCAGATGCCGGTGATCCGTTTCGTCTGGCTGACCCGCACGCTGTTCAGAACGGTCAATGAAGGCGACTATATCCCGCGAGAAACGCTGAAGGCCGTCGCCCAGGTCTATCGGCTGCTGAAAGAGCTGGAGGATCAGCAGCTGGATGAGGTGCTGGAAATCGAAGAGTAACAGAGCCTGCGATGCCTGGGCCGCTTTACTGAGCACGCTTGTGATGTCATTTTTAGTCAGTTCATAAAGTTGAGTAAATGAATTTATATCACTTAAATCAATACATTAACTGTGGGTTGCCGTTTGAAGATGGCCATTCACGGTTTATTTCCCGGAGTACGGAAACCTTTCCGCTACGGAAACTGCTCAAAGAAATGTAGTGCCAGATAATCTGTAGCCTTAACGGGGGTACGCTTTTGTATATTATACGTTTCCCCGTTTTATGTCGGGGCCTGCTGGCTACGCCATATCCGCCAGCGAATACAGCGTGCCGATCGCATCCTGCGGCACTTCGCTGCCCGTGAGCTGGAGCATCAGCAGCGGCGCGCCTTCGGGCGTAGCGGAAAGATAACAGCCTTCGTAACGGCCGGGCGCGAGAAAGCGGCGCATCAGCGCCTCACGCAGCCGGAAAGAGGAAAAAGGGGCGGGCAGCAGCTGGAGCGTCGGCCCGGATTGCGTATAAAAACGCAGCTCGTGTCCGACGGGATCGCACCAGCTGCACGCCTCGCCACGCAGCCATGCGGCCAGAAAGGCGCGCTGGGAATCGACGCGGATCACTGATTAACCGAAGCCTGTGAATAGTCAAAAGGCCCGTTGCGCATATCCGGCTGCCACCAGATGGTGACCGCCCGGTCGTCCGACACCGGGCGGCACGACATCTCGCTACAGCCCGCGAACTTAGGCTTTGCACAGGCGGTAAGCAGCATCGCCATCAGCAGGATCAGAACAGGTTTTTTCATTATCAGCCTCATTAGCGCGACAGCAGGCGCGTCGTTTTTACGCCGCTGGTGGACAGCGACACCGGCGCCGATTGCAGCAGCGATACACGGCCAGGTCTGGCCGGCGCCTGCGTATCGTAAGCCACGTACACCTCGGTAGATTCGCCCGGTTGCAGGCGGGTATGCGGCCAGGCGGCCACGGCCAGCGTGCGATCGCCCCGGCAGGATGCCTCGTCAAAGCGCGCCTCTTTTCCGCTGGTGTTGGTGATCACGCCTACCGAAATCTGCATCGCGTCGTTGCCGTACCACTGCTGGCGAGCGCTGGCGCGGAAGGTCAGCGGCACCGAACAGAGCGAGCCGAGCGGCAGCCCCGTCTGGCTGGGCTGTAAACCGCCCGGCTGACGGCTTTCGGCCAGATCCTGCATGGCGTTTTCGATGGTGCGCTTCATGTCGCCAGACTGATGGCGTCGGTTGATATCCCGCAGCGTATCGTTGACCTGCGCGCTGTTTTCCGCATCCACATAGCGGGAAGGATCGACCTGGTCACCGATCAGGTGCGGCGTAATAATAAACAACCGCTCGCGCTGAGAAGTGGTGCGGTTGTTGGAGGTAAACAGCTTGCCCAGCAGCGGAATTTTGCCGAGGATCGGCACGCGCTCTTCGTCATCGCCGCTCTGCTTGGTATGAAAACCGCCCATTACCAGCGACCGTTTTTCCTGTACCAGCGCCTGCGTACTGATCACACCGTTTTCGGTGCCCTGTGCGCTGCCGTCTTCGCTTTTATTTAGCTTGCCGTCTTCCACATCCACCACCAGCTGCACGGCGGCTTTTTCCGGATTGTCACCGATTGAACGCGGCGTGACGCGCAGGCTGGTGCCCGCCGTCACTTCCCGAATATCCGCAACCCGCTCGCCGATGGCGGTGATAAAGGCGGTATTGCTGAAGTCTATCACCGCAGGCTGATTTTCCAGCGTCAGCACCGACGGATTGGCGATAATCGACGCGGTGCCTTCACCTTCCAGCGCCTGAATATCGGCGAAGAAGCGGTTAAAATCGGTAACGAACAGGGTACTGGCCCCGTTCAGCATCGACGCGCCGGCGGTTACGTTGCCGAACTGCCCGGACCAGTTGGTGGAAAGACGCGCCAGCTCGTTGCGGTCGATATCCACGATGACCGCATCGATTTCAATCAGCTTCTGCGGCACGTCGATCATCCTGACCAGCTCCTGATACTCCGAGCGCAGCTTTTTGTTGTCGCGCACCAGCAGCGTGTTGTTACGTACGTCGGCGGAGACTTTCCCCTGCAGCGTTTTGCCCGGCTGCGGGTCGTTGCTGCGGCCCAGCCGGGTGTTGCGGCTAATCATCTGTTCCATGATGCTGCGGTTTTCATTCTGCATCGCCTGATAGGGGCTGTCGCTGCCGCCGCGACCGTTCTGCGTAGTGGTTGCGCCGTTTGCCGAACCGTTGCTGTTTTGCCCCAGCAGTTCGTTAAGCATGGTCGCCACGCCGGGCACCACCAGCGTCTGGTTACGATATTTGATAGTGCGATCCGCCACGTCGGCATATTTCAGGGGAAACGCCATCATTTGCTTGTCTTCGCTGGTTTCCGGCTCGGATTTTTTGCTGAAATCTGCAATCAGATCGACATATTTCGGCGGCCCGGTGACCAGCACCACGCCGTCGTCGGGCAGCTCGCCCCAGCCGAATCGCGGCTCCAGCAGGCCGACGCCCTGTAGCGCCTGTTTGATATCGGGCGCGGCATCCGGGCTGATCTTCAGACGGCGCGAGGTCTGCTGCGACTGCGGGCTGACATAAAGCGTATTGTTATAGACGAACCACTGAAAGCGATATTCCAGCGCCAGCCGGTTCAGAAAAGCCTCAGCATTGTCGGATCGCAGCCGGGCAGTCACAAAGGTATCGGGCAGGCCGGTGACGTTGGCATCCACGCCGTGGCTGCCGGCAAAGTCCTGCAGGATCACGCTGAGCGGGGTATTATCGGCAGAATAGGCGTAGGCACCGTCGCGCCATTCTTCCGGTGTAGTGGCGTAGCTGTGTGAGACAGAAAGCCCGATCGCCAAAGCCAGCAGCAAAGGGCGAAAGGGTAAAAAAGCAGACGGCGTAGGCACGCTTCTCTCCTTGTTACAGGCTCGTTGGCCGCATTAGCATCAGCAGGGTGTCCTGCCAGATTTCACATTGATTACAAAGACTTTCTAACAGCGCGACGGCGGCCTCTTGTCCGTCGTTTTTTAACCGCGCCAGCAGACAAAGCGTTTCGCGCTGCGGATGCAGGCAAAGCGCAGCGGTAAGATCGCCGAAATGATGCAGTGCCGGGTCGGTCAGCCGCAGCGCCCGCTGCATCAGCGCATCGCTAACAGGCACAGGCAGCTGTAGCTCGGCAAAAAAAAAACCAGCCGCCGGGCAGGCGCTGTAGCACGATCGGCATCTCGTCAATCCACAGCGCCAGCTCGCCGTTGGATTTATCCAGACAGGCTTCAATCAGATCGGCGACATCAGTTGATGGCATCAATGATGGCCTTGCGGATACCATGCTTGTACTGGGTGTACTGCGAGCTGGCCCAGTTAGCGTTAGAGACATCGAGCAATTCGGCCTGGAAAGCGTACATATCGCCAGCGTTAAACGGCTTGTCCAGACTTTCCTGCAAGAACTGGGTCATATCTTTCTGTGCGTGCGCCACCTGGTTGGACAGGCGGCGCTGGATTGCATCGTCGTTGCTCATGGCTTTACTCTCCGGTTGGGGGTTGCCATTAAGTGGCTAAGAAAAAGGGCAGGTTCCGGCGCGGCGAAAAAATTGTTGCGGCCGTAGAAAAGGCGGTCAGGCGGGGATCAGCGCTGCGCAAACCTGAGTCCAGCTCAGGCTCAGCTCGCCGTTATCGGTGGTTAACCGTAGCGTATCGGCGTCCAGCGAACTGTCGCTGACCAGCTGCCAGTCGAGCGGATGTTGCATCAGCCAGGCGGCAACATCATCCTGGCGAACGGGCGCGCAGCTTAGCGTAGCGGCAGCCTGACGGCCCTGCGCCTGTTGCAGCTGCCGCAGCATGGCGGTCAGACGCACTTCGGCGGGCAGCTCGGCCAGCAGCTGGTTCATTGCCTGTTTCAGTAGCGCCTCGGCATGGGGTATCAGCGCCTCCTGCCACTGCTGCTGCTGCTGCTGCCAGTCGGCGAAAAACTGTTCCGCCTGCGCGACAAAAGCCTGCTGACGATCGGCAACGGCCGCGTCCGCGCGCGTTCTGGCTTCTTCCAGCAGCCGATCGGCTTCTTCTGCGGCACGGGCCAGCCGCTGCTGTGCCTGTTGTTCCGCCGTTTGCAGCAGGCTCAGCGCCTGCTGATGGTCAACCAGCGCTTCGCGGCTCAGCAGCGGCCCGGCGGGCATCGCCAGCACAGCGAGTTTTTTAGTGATCCACATGCGGCTCGGCTCCTGATTGCTGACACTGCCAGATGGCCGCGTCGTAAAGCGCCGCCAGCCTGGCGTGCGGCAGCGTTAACGTGGGGTATTCTTCCAGCTGAGCGGCCCATTCAGGGGGAAAACGTAGCCGTAAACGAGGCCAGCTTTCCGGATGTAGCGCGCGCAACAGCAGCAGGCCGCCGATGGGCCAGGGATGGAAGCAGGCGGCATCCAGCCAGCTGCCGCAGCGCAGGCCTTTGCTCAGGCGCCGACACCAGATCAAATCGCTGCCCGCCATCCCGGACGGCGCGGCCTGCGGGGCGCAGGTGGCGGCCAGCAGCGCCAGCAGACGCTGCCAGCGCTCGTCGTCGAACGCGATCAGCGCCAGCATCCGCGCTGGCGGTTCCGGCGGCAAAGCGGGGGCGATGCCGAAGCTGGCCGCGACGGCCTGCGGCTGCTGCCAGCTCAATGCCTGCTGCTGCGCCAGCGGCAGGGCGAAAAAGTCGGATGTCCAGCCCGCCTCGGCCTGTTGCCACCAGCCCTGCTGCCACCAGTGCAGCCAGTCCGCAATGGAAGCCTGCTCCACGGCTTATTTTCCTGTCGCCGCAGCGGCGCTGGCCGGTTTTTCTTTTTTCCGGCCGGGCTTGAACAGCAGCAAAGCGAAGGCGATCAGCAGCACGATGGCGAACATCGCGAATACCCATTTCACCGTGCCGTACTCATCCGGCGAAAGCTGAAATGGCCCCATTTGTACCACTTCGATTTTGTCTTCATAGGTCTGCGCCGGCACAAAAACGATCGCTAAATCCTTATCGCTTTTGCCCGCCAGGCCCGGAATGCTGGTGGACACCATCTGGCGGATGCGCGGCTCAATGCTGTCCGGATCCAGGGTGTTATGGTATTTGATAAACACCGAGGCGGAAGCAGGCTGTACCGGCTCGCCGGGCGCCAGCCTTTCCGGCAGCACTACGTGCACGCGCGCCACCACCACGCCGTCGATCTGCGCCAGCGTCGATTCCACCTCCTGCGAAAGCGCATAGATATAGCGGGCGCGCTCCTCCATCGGGCTGGAAATCACGCCGCTTTTCTGGAACACCTCGCCAAGATTGGTGCGCGCCTTGTGCGGCAGCCCGGCGGAGTCGAGGATTTTTACGCTGCGCTCGATATTTTCCGCATCGACCGACACGGAAATGCCCGTTTTTTCAATCAGCTTTTGCGCGGCAATTTGATGCTGATTCAGTTCGGCGATGATATCGTTGGCGTCGCTTTCCGCCAGCCCGCTGTACAGCACGGTTTTATCACCGCAGCCGACCAAAAAAAGCGCCAGCGAGCTTATCATTAGCCATTTCAGCAAAAGTTTCATAGAGGCTTACTGTAGGTTGGTCAGTTTATCAATGCTCTGAACGCCTTTGGCGACGATTTTCGCATTCATCAAACTTTCAATATAGTAATTCGATAAGGCGGCATTGGCCTGGCTAAATTCTAATAAATTAGAGGAGCGTGAAGCTGTTTGTAAATCCTGATAGGTTTCTTTTCGCTGGCGTTCATTATTATTTAACGAGCTGGCGATACCGGAAAGAAAATGGGTTACTTCGGCGGGTGCCGAAACTTTCTCAACCTGGGGTTCTTTTAGCTGGGCGGAAAAAAAATCGATGTCGCTTTGCTGCGGCTCTGCCGTATTATTTATTGGCGGAAGCTGGGTTAAATCTGCCGGTGAGGAATTTATTTTCATAACGATCTCGCACGGAATAGCAGGACGGAAAGCGACGCGGGCCGTCGAAACAGGCCCGCATCATCAGGCTAGTACTGGATTTTTACCTGAGCGGCGGCGGAAGCAGCTTTGCTGGAGCTGTCAGCGTAGTTGTTCATTTCAGCATTATTTGCGTCGAGCTCGGCTTTATCGACCATATTCTGCTGCATCTTACTCTGAACATCCTGCATCTGCGACATAAAGCTTGCGCCGTCAGTTGCGCTTTCAATTTTCGTTGCAGTTGTAGCTGCGCTTGTAATACCGTTAGATATTGAAGACATAGTGTGACTCCTGATTAAAAGAAAGTTTGATTGTCAGCGTAATCGTTTATTAAGTGGGTGCGGCGCAAAAAGGGTTCCAAAGAAAATAAATTATTTTTATAAAGGTATCAGGCAACAATATTCAGCAATTTGATACGGTGATAAAGGGTGCGGCGCGGAATACCTAATTCATGCACCACCTCATCAATCTTATGGCCGTGACGATGCAGACACTCTTTAATCAGGCTGCGCTCAATGCGACGCAGGCGATCTTTTAATAGTGTCGCTTCGCCTTCGCCCGGCGTGATATTACACAGCGGCGGCAGATGCAGCACGTGGCGTTCCGCCGCGGCTTTCAGCTCGCGAATATTGCCGGGCCAGCTGTGCAGCAGCAGGGCTTCGTCCAGCGCCAGCGAACGCGGCGGAATAGGCTGCTGTAGCCGCATGGCCGCTTCCTGGGTAAAGCGGCGAAACAGCGGGATAATCAGTTCGGCATGGGAACGCACCGTCGGCGTCTCCAGCTTGATGGTGGAAAGCCGAAAATAGAGGTCGCGGCGAAAACGTCCTGCGTCCACCAGCTCAATCAGCGGCGTCTGGGAAGCGGCGATCACGCGTAGATCCAGCGGCACGGGCTGCGTGGAACCCAGCCGGTGAATGGCGCGGGTCTCCAGCACGCGCAACAGCTTCGCCTGTAATATCAGCGGCATGCTGTCTATTTCATCCAGAAACAGAATGCCTTTGTCGGCGGCTTCAATGTAGCCCGGCCGGGAATGCGTGGCGCCGGTATAGGCGCCGGCGATCACGCCGAACAGTTCGCTTTCCGCCAGGTTTTCCGGAATGGCCGCGCAGTTCACTGAAATCAGCGGCCCTTTCGCGCCTGAAAGCTGATAGATGCGGCGGGTCAGCGTATCTTTACCCGTGCCGGTTTCACCTTCCAGCAGCAGATCGACTTTCAGCGGCGCAAGGTTGTCGATCAGCGGATGCAGGCTGGCGTGGATATCCGTTCTGGCTGCGCCAGGCTCGGTAAGGAAAGCCGTGACTTTATCGTGACGGATACTGCCTGACTCTTTCTCACTACCCGTTACCATATTTTCTCCTGTCTACCCTCGGACTATGCAGTTAGCAATCTGCTGCAACTTAAGCGAAAACAACATGGGATCAGCGGCGGGCTGCTCGGGGTAACACTCAATATTCGCTTACTATTTACTAGCGCGGCCTTGAGAGGCTATCAGTTTCCTCTGAAGTTGTTGTGGGGATCTCCGTGGGGCAAAGTAGGGAAATCCCTACATAAATTTCGCAGCGCAGCGGTAAGCTGATGTAAATAAGCACATTATTTAGATTACAAAACGTTAAGAATGTGTAATTTAATTTACCGTAATTAAGACTTTACCAGCGCCAATGGAACATGCCCGACCCGATCGCCACCCAACACGGAGACGAAGCCTTGACGGGTGGACTCGTGACGATCATTTCACTGAACAGAGGAAGCGGCATGAAAATAGGCGGTGGTGTAAACGGCGCGATTGGCGGCGGCAAAACGGGGGGCGATGCGGGTCTGCAGCTACCACTCAGCAACAAGCAAAATAACGGTCAGGGCAGTCCGGGACTGGGTAATATCCTGAATTTTGCTACTTCGGCCTTAAACAGCGGTGGCGGCCAGGGCGTACAGTTTGGCAGCAAAGAGGCGCTTGCCCGGAACGGCAGTAACGGCAGCAGCCAGTCGACAGGCAACGAAAGCAGTATTACGCAATTGCTGAACGCCATTCTGGAGCTGTTGAAAGGCGGCGAGGCGAACAGCGATAAAACCGGCTCTGGCTCTTCGGGCGCTGGCTCTTCGGGCGCTGGCAACGGAACGTCCGGCGCTCAGGAAACAGCCGGCAGCGGTGATATCATGACTCAGCTGATGGAGATGATTAAAAAGATGCTGGGGCAGCCTTCTGAAGGCGCCAACGCATCCGGCCAGGGTGGCTCAGGCGGCTCGGGCGGCGCAACGCAGGGTGGTAAGGGAGCCGAAGACGAGCAGGGCAGCAGCGGACTGGCCGCTAAGCTGGGCGGTGCCCTGCAGATGCTGGGCCTGGGCGCCATTCTTTCGGCCCTTTCCGGCGGCACCGGTGCGCAGGGCGGCGGCGAAAGCAAATAGGTTATCCGGCATACCTTTCCAGGGCGATCGTCGATCGCCCTTTTTTATCAGGCTGGCAGCGTGCCTTTGCCGGTAGCAATGGTATTGGCAAAATCCATTACCTTATCGACATAGGTCGCATCCCCCGTGCCCGTTTTGGAAATATCGCTTAAATCAGCGATGTTGACGTTGTTCGGCCCGGAATTATAGGCGCGCAGAGCGGCACCCATACTGCCGTCGAACGCGCCGAGCTGCTCTTTCATGTAGAGCGCGCCCGCCATGATATTGTCATGCGCGTTATCAGGGCTGGCGTTGGCGCCCAGCAAATCCGGATTTTTACTTTTCAGATCGGCAAAGGTATTGCTGTTGACCTGCATCAAACCGGCATCCCGGAGCCCGTTGCCGCCGTTAACCGTTGCCGCGCCCAGGCTGCCGCGGGACTCCTGCCAGATTTGCGCGGCAAGCACGTTAGCAGGCACGCCGGTAGCCTGCGCCGCACCCTGAATATCGGCCTCAAAAGGCTTGAGCGAGTCGGGCAGATGAAGATCGCTGCCGCCGATGGAGAGGGCCGGAGAGCTGCCTGACGCCGCGCTCGCCTGGGCTGCGGACAGCGCTGGGGCAGCGGTTTGCGCTCCACCGTTTTCCGCTGAATTACCGCTGTTTTCGAACGTTATTGGCGCGGTGGTGCTGCCTGAGACGGTAGCGCCGTTTTCGCCGCCGCTGGCCTGCTGGCCCTGAAGCAGCTGCTGGATCAACGGCAGCACGGCCTTGATGATTTCCGATATCAGCTGCGATACCTGCTGTGACAGGTCGCTGTTTTGCTGCGTGTCGTTGCCGTTATTATCAAGCAGGCTTTCCAGCGAGGTGCCCTGGCTGCCTGACTGCGCGAAATTAATCGAGGCCTGGTGTTTTTCATTAAGCGGACCAGGTAAATCTTCGCCAGGCGGCAACAAACTATCCAGGCCGGGGATCGTCGGCGGCAAAGCATTAGCGGAAGAAATGGGGGTCATGATGAATTTCCTTAAGCGTAGACCAGGGAATAGTGATGATTAGTGGTCAGCCGACGGGATGGGTTCCGCCTGAGGGAACTTCCGGTGTTGTTACGCCATTTACTGCTAAAGATTTTTACCAGATGGAAAATTATGCCCTTTAATCTTTTTGGTACCTCTTCTGGCGCCAGCCACCGCACCCGCCATGACGCGAAAGTGATGCTGCCGGAGCAACAAAGCGTGCTGCAGTGGACTCGCAAGCCTTTTATTTTACTGGAGCCGCACCAGCTGCTGGTGCTGTTTGAACGCTTTATCGCACAGGCTGAAAGCATGCAGCGCTTTTTGACCCTGCCAGCTAAAAGCACGTCATAAAAAAGGGCCATGGAAGCTGGCCCTTACGCTGTCAGTGCGGCTGTTTAAACCCGGCCTTCATCAGCTCTTCTTTGAAGGCGTTGGTAATGGCACGATTGCCGCCAGTGACAGGATAGATAACGTTATTGATTACATCATCCAGATAATGCTCATCGAACTCCTGCAGCGTCAGCGGCGAGCCGCCTTCGTCATTAATGGCAATTGAACCGTGGATATGATCGCCCTCGTTTTTTGCCTTCAGGCTGTATCGACCCAGGCTGCTGTCCAGAGTGCTCATAAGATCTCCTTATTACCGTCAGGGATTGGTATCGCAAGCCCTGTTAAGTCTAGCCAGCACCTGCCTGCGCGCTAAGATTCCTCTGTAAAGAAAGCGCAGAGTGCGATCGCTGTCGCTTAAAAAATACATTACCGGATATTTAATTAACCGTCTGATTTTTATGCTCTTTTATTTAAGCGCTGTAAAGATGCCTGAAATCACAATGAGTTAAGAGCAAAAAGTAAAAAATGGCTCTAAATTGCCGGCAGAGGTCAGGAACGTCTGCGAACGAAGCGGTAAAAGGCCATTATGAAAAGCGACGGAAGCGGTTTTGTAACGGCAGGTGGGCAGAAAAAACGGACGGCGAAAACGGCAGAACAAAAATCTTCTTCTATAATCAAGTGGCTACACAGTAGTAATTTTTTTATCTGGCTGAGGAAAATGGAATGAAGATTATTCTCTGGATTATTGCGATTATTTTTATTGTCGGCCTGCTGACGTTAACCGGCGTCTTTAAAGTACTTTTCTGATTAGTCATCAGGTGACAATACGCGCGTATTGTCACCTCTTGCCCGCCGGTTTCGCCAAGGCGGACGCCGCGAGCGTTTTTTCCTTTTTATCCGGCAACTGATGGAATACGTCGGCCTCGTCCTGCTCTGTTACCGCTATAGCCTGACGAAACAGGCAATCTTTTAAGGTGATGGGTTTCCAACAATACGCGCATATCGCCCCGTGATGATCGCCAAAGCGGTCGCCGCGAGTCGTGAAAATGAGTTCCGCGTGCCCACATCTCCCGCATCGTATTCTCACATCGGCTCCTTAAATTTCTGTGTTAACCAAAATTAATTTTACCAAAAAATGTGCATGGATCGATAAATAATATTTATCAGTTTCGTGAATTGATATTAACTCATAACAACATGATTCAAAAGAGATAACCCAGTTCTTTCCTTTTATTTACAATAGCGAGACGATGAATATTGTTACTTTGGGCAACTTTATTTCTTTTTTTGGTTAAATAAGCATTAATTGCGCTAAATAAATGATCCAGATCAAACTCTATTAAAACAATTCATGATTGCAACTGACACCATCAGCGCATTATTTCGCCCCGTTTCTAATCAAAAAAAAGAGAGCTTTGCATAACTGCCATGCCACCCGGTTTAACTTTAAAAAAATTTTCATAGTTGAAAATTTGTTCGCTATGCATTCATGAACCGTTTAACGGCGGTAATTACAATAGTGGCCGGATTAACAATATGACCAGGCCTGCCGTTTTTAAACAGCAACGGCAGAGATTTTTTAACAGCACCACCGGTGAGCGGTAGATTAAAATGACATTTTTTCGCTTTTTTCTTCTTTTCCTGAGCCTGGCAGGCGCAGGAAGCCTGTCCGTTGCTGCCCAGGCAAAAACACTGGGCGCCGCGCTCTCCGGCGCCTGGCAAAATTTCAGCGACGGCGTCAGCACGACCTGGAACGAGCCGCAGCATTACGACCTTTATGTGCCGGCTATCACCTGGCACAACCGTTGGACTTATGACCAGGCTCATATTGATAAATACAACGAGCGTCCGTGGGGCGCAGGCGGCGGCATGTCGCGCTATGACGAAAAAGGCAACTGGAACGGCCTCTATGTGATGGCCTTCAAGGACTCGTTTAACAAATGGGAACCCTTCGGTGGCTACGGCTGGGAAAAAATCTGGCAGCCGCTGCGCAATAAAGATTTTCGGCTGGGGTTGGGCTACACCGCCGGGGTAACGGCAAGAGACAACTGGAAATATATTCCGGTTCCGGCGGTTTTGCCGCTTGCGTCAATAGGTTTTCGTGATGCCACCTTCCAGATGACTTATATTCCGGGGACTTACAACAACGGCAACGTCTATTTTGCCTGGCTGCGCTGGCAGTTTTAACAACGGGCGCGCCTTAAAATTAAAATTGATGGGTAAAAAAAGCGATATTTATCACTTTTTCGTGAAAGGCTACTGGACAAAAGGCTCAGCAATTGCTGTACTAACCCTCGACACAGTTTAGTGTCCATTTTTCATGTAAAGGTAATATAGATGTCTAAGATCAAAGGTAGCGTTAAGTGGTTTAATGAGTCCAAAGGATTCGGTTTCATTACTCCTGAAGATGGCAGCAAAGACGTGTTCGTTCACTTCTCTGCCATCCAGAGCAACGGTTTCAAAACTCTGGCTGAAGGTCAGCGCGTAGAGTTCGAAATCACCAACGGTGCCAAAGGCCCATCTGCTGCTAACGTTGCCGCTATTTAAGTTATCAGACAGAATTCTAAAAACCCGCCTTATGGCGGGTTTTTTTTCGCCTGAGGGATGCCTCGTCCCGATGGAATACCCGGTCAGCTGAGCCTGTAAGCCAGGCGGCCGTTGCGAAGTTTCCCGTGCTGCCGTGTGCGATATCGCGCAGGTTTCCGTCCGGGAGTACCCCTCCGGGCTTAGATGCGCAAAGATTCTATTCTGTCAGCGCTTCTTCCTGCTGGCGTAAAGAGTGTGCCAAAACATAACAACCGAAACGGTCAGCGTTAACCGTGCCGGGGGCGGATGTCTGTTTTGCGGGCTGTGAAGCCCAAACACGGCTTATTCTGTAACAGGCGTCGGCGTCGGTCGGGTTGCTTATCGTGTCAGGCAGGCTATATAACCTGTAGAAGAAAAGCGCTGACGCCCTGAGCGGGCCGCAATTAACAGGAGAGAGAATGAGGATCCGACTGGCGAATATGCACGACGGTTTTGCCCTGAGCGCCCTGCTAACCGAACTGGGCTATGCCAATACCGAAACTTTTATTGAGCGTCGTCTGGCGCAGCTGATCGACGACAGGGCAGAACAGCTGCTGATTGCCGAGCAGGGCAGCACCGTATTAGGCTTTCTCTCGCTACATTTTATTCCGCAGCTGGCGCTGGCGGGGGATTTCGCGCGCATCAGCTATTTTTGTATTGCGGACGGCAAGCGTAGCGAAGGCGTAGGGCATCGGCTGTTAAGCCACGCCGAGAAGCTGGCGAAAGCGCACGGCTGCGATCGGATGGAAGTCCACTGCCATGAGCAGCGCATCAAGGCTAATGCCTTTTATAAGCGGGAAGGCTATAGCGAGGCTCCCCGCTACCTGATTAAAGATCTCGATGCGCACGCCTTTTATCCTCACGGAGAGACATAATGAAAGTGGCTTCAGGACAGTTTGCGGTCAGCCGCTGCTGGCAGGAGAACGCGGCAACCTGTACGGACTTAATGGCCAGAGCGCTGGCTGGCGGTGCCGATCTGCTCGTTTTACCGGAAGCCGTGCTGGCTCGTGATATCACCGATCCGGATCTGGTGCTGAAAGCCGCTCAGCCGCTGGACGGGCCGTTTTTAAGCGAGATCCATGCAGCCAGTCGCGGCAACGGGTTAACCACCATAATGACCGTACACGTGCCGACCGATAACGGCAAAGCGCTGAATGCGCTTATCGCCATTCGCAACGGTGAACTCATTGCCCGCTACGACAAGCTGCATCTTTACGACGCTTTTACCATGCAGGAATCCCGCAGCGTCACCGCCGGTAACGAGGTGCCGCCGCTGGTGGACGTTGCCGGTATGAAAGTGGGCCTGATGACCTGCTACGACGTGCGTTTTCCTGAACTGGCTCGCCGTCTGGCGCTGGACGGCGCGGAAGTGCTGGTGCTGCCGGCCGCCTGGGTAAGAGGGCCACTGAAGGAGATGCACTGGGAGGTGCTGGTGACGGCGCGCGCGCTGGAAAACACCTGTTATATGGTAGCCGTCGGCGACTGCGGCCCGCGTAGTATTGGTTGCAGCCTGACGGTGGATCCGCTGGGTGTGGCGATAGCCAGGGCGGCTGAAGCACCGATATTGCTTTTCGCCGATTTGGATCCAGCCCGTGTCGCTCATGCGCGTAGCGTGCTGCCGGTCCTTGAGAATCGCCGTTTCGCTTATCCTGAACTTATCAGCTCGCAAAAGCTTCCGCTGGCATAGTGGACGAGGAACGGCCGGGAGAGCGGGCACTGCGCGATATCACCATACCGCTATGAAGCAATCGTGTGGCGTTAATAACACATTGCGGTACGCCAGACCCTGACATCCATGATTTCGGGCTTTCCTGAGCCGCTTTATCTGATATCATTTCGCAGGCCGCTGTGCAGATATTACTCTGTTACAGATGGCAGTTTGTATTGACCGACAATCTGCGCGTTAATACACTTTATGCTTATTGACCTTTACCGGTCCGGTTAAATAAAGAAGGTGTGTATGGAAGGTATCAGTATTGCCAAACTGCTGATTATTGGCGCTCTGATTGTATTGCTTTTTGGAACCAACAAGTTACGCTCGCTGGGCGGCGATCTGGGTTCGGCGATCAAAGGCTTTAAAAAGGCGATGAGCGACGATGACACCTCCGCGAAGAAAGCGCCTGTCGCTGAAGAAAAAGCGGCTGAACAGGTTGCTCATAAAGAGTAACGCCCGCGTTAAGCGATAAAAAAACGGATGACGCGGTCATCCGTTTTTGTTTTTGTTGCAAATATGTAAAGAGTTATTTCACTTCCAGGCCTTTCGCCTGCATATCCGCATGGTAGGAAGAGCGCACAAACGGGCCGCAGGCCGCGTGGGTAAAGCCCATTTCCATTGCCGCCTCTTTCATTTCGTCAAATTCTGCCGGGCTGACGTAGCGCTGCACCGGTAAATGGTGGCGGCTTGGCTGGAGATACTGCCCCAGCGTCAGCATGGTCACGCCGTGACGGCGTAAATCGCGCATCACTTCCACGATCTCCGCGTTGGTTTCGCCCAGACCTACCATCAGGCCCGATTTAGTCGGGATCTCAGGATGCGCTTGTTTAAAACGCTCCAGCAGCTTCAGCGACCACTCATAGTTGGCGCCGGGACGAACCTGGCGGTATACGCGCGGCACGTTCTCAAGGTTGTGGTTAAACACGTCTGGCGGCGTGGCGTTCAGAATATCCAGCGCGCGATCCATACGGCCACGGAAGTCCGGCACCAGCGTTTCGATTTTAATGGTCGGGTTTTTGGCGCGAATAGCGCTGATGCAGTCGGCAAAGTGCTGCGCGCCGCCGTCGCGCAGGTCATCGCGGTCAACGGAGGTGATGACCACGTAGCGCAGGCCCATATCGGCGATGGTCTGCGCCAGCTTTTCCGGCTCGTTGGCGTCAGGCTGCACGGGACGCCCATGCGCAACGTCGCAGAAAGGGCAGCGGCGGGTACAAATCGCGCCCAGGATCATAAAGGTGGCGGTGCCGTGGTTAAAACATTCTGCAAGGTTAGGGCAGGAAGCCTCTTCACAGACGGAGTGCAGACCGTTTTTACGCATGGCGGCTTTAATGCCCTGAATGCGGCTGGAGTCGGCAGGGAGTTTGATTTTCATCCACTCCGGCTTACGTAAAATCTCTGTGCGTTCGGTGACCACGGTTTTGACCGGGATCAGCGCCATTTTATCTGCGTCGCGGTACTTAACGCCGCGTTCCATCTGAATAGGTTTACTCATAATCTTGCTGTTTCCAGGTTGGCATGCGCTAATCAGCCGCGTGACGTTCAAATTTTTTTGAGAAAAGCGCAAAAATTATATCACCTCGCGGCGCGGGTTTCAGCCAGGGCAGAGGAGAAAATGTGACGGAATTGTAAATTTATGGCGTCCGCTCGTCCAGCCACTTTACGTCGGCTATCGCCAGCTCGCGGGCAAAGTGCGTGATCAACAAAGGCTGCACGTCGGCCAGCGTCACGCCCTGTTGATAAGCGCTGATTTGCGTCATTTCCAGCCCGGCGTAGCCGCAGGGATTGATGCGCAGAAAAGGCGCAAGATCCATATCCACGTTCAAAGCCAACCCGTGAAAAGAGCTGCCGTTGCGGATGCGCAGGCCCAGCGAGCAGATTTTTTTGCCCTCGACGTAAACGCCGGGCGCATCCGGCCGGGCGGCGGCTTCGATATCGTAGTGCGCCAGCGTGGCAATCACCGTTTGCTCAATGGCGGTAACCAGCTCCCGCACGCCGGTTTTGCGACGTTTCAGGTTTATCAGCACGTACATGACCTGCTGGCCTGGCCCGTGATAGGTGACCTGTCCGCCGCGATCGCTCTGCATAACCGGTATATCGCCCGGCATCAGCAGATGCTCCGCTTTACCGGCCTGGCCTTGAGTAAATACCGGAGGGTGTTCCACCAGCCAGATCTCGTCAGGCGTTTCCGCGCTGCGCTGATTGGTAAAATCGTGCATGGCCTGAGAGACGGGCGCCCAGGGCTGCAAACCGAGCTGACGAACGAGTAGGGTATCCTGATGCATGGAGAGTCCGGTCAGGGAGTAAAGAAGGGAGTATAACGCCGAACGAGGGCCGTGGTCAGCCCCCGATCGGTGATGGCTACAGCACCATCCGCACGATTTCTATTTTGCCCAGCTCGTCATACAGCGTTTCCACCTGTTCGATATGGGTCGCCGTAATGGTAATAGAAACAGAGTGATAGTTGCCTTTGCTGCTGGGTTTTACATCCGGAGAGTAATCGCCAGGCGCATGGCGCTGTACGACTTCAACTACTTGATCAACCAGCTCCGGCTGCGCCAGACCCATCACTTTATAGGTGAACGGGGTAGGAAATTCGAGCAGTTCTTTAAGATTGGTTTTCATAGGGGCTCCGGTAACGCTAAAACAAAGACTCCCGCCAACAGCGGGAGCCTACAGATAATATCAATATGCGGGCCAATCAGGCCGAAATCAAGCGCGGAACGCGACAGATTTAGCCGAACCAGTGATGGAACATCAGCTTGATGTAGTCAACGATACGGCCGAAGAATCCGCCTTCCGGCATATCGTTCAGCACCACCAGCGGATGCTGCTCGATGGTTTTGCCGTCCAGCTGGAAGTTGATGGTGCCTACCACCTGGTTTTTCGCCAGCGGCGCATGCAGTTCGGTGTTGCTCAGCGTGTAGCTGGCTTTCAGATCCTTCATGCGGCCGCGAGGGATAGTCAGGTAAACGTCTTTCTGCACGCCCAGCTGCACGCGGTCACTGTTGCCGAACCACACCGGCTCAGAGGCGAACTCTTTACCGGCTTTCAGCGGCGCCACGGTTTCAAAGAAGCGGAAGCCCCAGGTCAGCAGCTTTTTGCTCTCGACTTCGCGGCCTTTAAAAGTACGTCCGCCCAGCACGGCTGAAATCAGACGCATCTGGCCTTCGGTCGCGGAAGCGACAATATTGTAGCCTGCCGCGCTGGTGTGGCCGGTTTTAATGCCGTCAACGTTCAGGCTGGTATCCCACAGCAGGCCGTTGCGGTTGGTCTGACGGATATTGTTAAAGGTGAAATCTTTTTCTTTATAGACCGAGTACTCATCCGGCACGTCGCGGATCAGCGCCTGGCCGATCAGCGCCATATCGCGTGCCGAGCTGTACTGACCTTCGGCGTCCAGGCCGTGTACGGTCTGGAAATGGGTATTTTGCAGGCCCAGCGCCTTAACGTAGTTATTCATCAGGCCGACAAAGGTGTCCTGACTGCCTGCCACATAGTCGGCCATCGCCACACAGGCGTCGTTGCCGGACTGGAGCACGATACCGCGAGTCAGCTGCGAAACCGGCACGCGATCGCCCGGCTTCAGGAACATCAGCGAAGAGCCTTTAAACACCGGATTGCCGGTCGCCCAGGCATCTTTACCCACGGTGACCATATCGTCCTGATGAATTTTGCCCGCTTTGACCGCCTGGCCAATCACGTAGCTGGTCATCATTTTCGTCAGGCTGGCCGGATCGCGGCGCGCGTCGGCGTTTTTCTCCGCCAGCACTTTGCCAGAGTTGTAATCGATCAGCACATAGGCTTCGGCATCAATATCCGGCACGCCCGGGATCATGGTTTTGATGTTCACGTCTTCAGCGTGGGCGAAGGCGGTAAGGCTGAGGGCGATCAGCGAACCTGCCGTCAGGCGTTTGAACAGTTGGGAAGAGGTCAGAGTATTCATGTCGGGGACAACAACATCCATGGCTAAGTTAAAAAAAGTGACTCACTATAGCAAATGCATTTCGGAGCGGCATCCGTCTTTACCTGGCTCATACAGCGTAACGCCAGGTAAAGACGGAATGCCGGATCGTTATCACATTTTGCCAGCTGCCGTGGTCACGAAAGAGGTGAGGTTGGCTTCGCTGGCAAGCCGTTGCTGCAGCGCTGCCGCCTGCTGACGCGAGGCAAAATGCCCCAGCTGCACGCGATAAACGCCGCCGCGCGCGTCAACGCTGCCCGGCACGCCAAATTGTTTGCTCAGCGAGGCCGCCAGCTGCTGCGCGCGTGCGCCATCTTTCAGCGCGCCCGCCTGTACCGTAAAAGCCGTTCCGGCTGCGGCCGGTGCCGAAGTCGCTGCGGCCGGCGCTGGCACCGGGGCTGGCTGAGTCGGTGCCGGTTCCGCTGGCGCAGGCTCGCTGCCTTCGAGCACGCCATTGGCCAACGGCTGCGGCGCGCCTAAAAAGCCGCTGCTGCGTACCGGCGCGCCCAGGTTGTCATCGCTGCTGAGCGTGCTGTTATCCACGGGCCGGACGTCAGGCGGGGTTTGTGCAGAAGACGGGGCGCCGGTGTTCTCCTGAGCGCCTGTCAGGCCCTGCGCCGCCGCTGCGCCGCCCATCACCACCATGCCGCCGCTGAGATCCGGGCGAGGCGGCAGCGCGTAGCTTTGTTTCGCAACCGTGGTGCCGATGGTGCCGGGGCCAGAAAGCGAGCCGTCCGGTGCGACCTTGATAAAGTCCACCTTCACGCGGGAGTTATTGGAAATATTCAGGCGATCGCCCGCCGCTTTAGACAGATCGATAATGCGGCCCGGCTTGTAAGGCCCGCGATCGTTGACCCGCACCACGATTTGTCGTCCGTTAGCGAGGTTGGTGACGCGCACATAGGACGGCAGCGGCAGAGTAGGGTGCGCCGCCGTCAGCGCCTGCGGATCGTACCGCTCGCCGATCGCCGTGCGGCTGCCGTCGGCCGACTCGCTATACCAGCTTGCCAGCCCCGTTTCGCTGAAGTTTGACGGGTCGGTGACGATGCGGTAGTTCTGGCCGTTGACCCGATAATCCTGGTTGGCTTCAGGGCTTAGCGGCTCGTAGCGCGGCTCGACGCCGCCGATTTCAACTACCGGGCCGTTATAGGTTTGCTGTTGCTGTGTAACCGGTGCCTGCTGTTGTTCAGTAACACAGCCTGCCAGCAGCGCCGCTGCCAGACTAATCCAGAGCCAATCCTTACGCATATAAGCCTCTTAAACGCTTTTCGACAACAGTTTACGGTGGGTATGGATCGACATAATGATGCCAAACCCGGCCATCAGAACAATCAGGGCGGAGCCGCCGTAGCTTACCAGCGGTAGCGGGACGCCAACCACGGGTAATATACCGCTGACCATGCCAATATTCACAAAGACATAAACAAAGAAGATCAGCATCAGGCCACCTGCCATCACGCGGCCAAAGGTGGTTTGCGCTCTGGCCGCCATCAGCAGGCCGCGCATGATCACCAGAATATAGAGCACCAGCAGCACCAGCACGCCGACCAGGCCCAGCTCTTCGGCCAGCACGGCAAAGATAAAGTCGGTGTGGCGCTCGGGTAAAAACTCCAGCTGCGACTGTGTACCGTGCAGCCAGCCTTTGCCGCGCAGGCCGCCGGAGCCGATAGCGATTTTGGACTGAATAATATGGTAGCCCGCGCCCAGCGGATCGCTTTCCGGATCCAGCAGCATCATGACGCGATCGCGCTGGTAGTCATGCATCAGGAAGAACCAGAGCACCGGGATAAAGGCGGCGACCAGCATCACGGCCACGAGGATCAGTTTCCAGCTCATGCCTGATAAAAACAGCACGAACAGGCCGGAGGAGGCGATCAGGATAGCCGTTCCCAGATCGGGCTGCGCCGCCACCAGCAGCGTGGGCATAAAGATTAGCACCAGCGCAATCGCGGTGTTTTTAAGCGTGGGCGGACAAACGTCGCGGTTGATAAAACGCGCCACCATCAGCGGCACGGCTATTTTGGCTATTTCCGAGGGCTGAAAACGCACCACGCCCAGATCCAGCCAGCGCTGCGCGCCTTTACTGATATGGCCGAAAGCGTCCACGGCTACCAGCAGGATCACGCAAAGAATATAAAGATAGGGCGCCCAGCCTTCGTAAACGCGCGGCGGGATCTGCGCCATGACCAGCATAATCACCACGCCCATCGCAATCTGGCCCAGCTTGCGTTCCATCATGCCCGGATCCTGGCCGCTGGCGCTCCAGATAACCAGCGCGCTGTAAACCAGCAGGGCGGAAATCAAAATAAAAAAGGTCGGGTCGACGTGGATCCTCGTCCAGATGGTGCTTTTCTGGTGCCGATCGTTCATGGTTATTCGCCTTCATAGCCAGACGGCACCGGAGCGGCGTCTGGCAGGTTGGTATTGTTGTCCCCGAGCATAATATGGTCGAGAATTTGCCGCATAATGGTGCCAACCGCTGGTCCCGCGCCGCCGTTTTCCAGGATCATCGCCACCGCTACCCGAGGATGATCGTAAGGCGCAAAAGCGGTCATCAGCTTGTGGTCGCGCAGCAGTTCGGAAATTTTATGGGCGTTATAGGTTTCGTTCTCTTTCAGGCCGA
This sequence comes from Erwinia sp. 198, assembly GCF_003937915.1. GTDB lineage: Bacteria > Pseudomonadota > Gammaproteobacteria > Enterobacterales > Enterobacteriaceae > Erwinia > Erwinia aeris. The sequence goes on from NZ_RHUM01000004.1 coordinate 241,898, forward strand.
ATACCTGCGCCGTTCCTGACTTGGCGGCGATTTTATAAGGCGCGTCGGAAAAACTTTTGCGCGCCGTGCCGTTAGGACGGTTGGCCACGCCATACATGCCATCCTTAGCGATTTCCCAGTAGCCGGAATGAATATCGGCGACCGGCGGGATCGCCGGCTGCTTCCACGGCACGGTGACGTTATTCACCTTGTTGGCCATCATCAGATGCGGCGTACGCACGATGCCGTCGTTAATCAGGATCATCATCGCTTTGTTCATCTGCACCGGCGTGGCCGTCCAGTAGCCCTGGCCGATGCCTACCGGAATGGTGTCGCCCTGATACCAGGGTTTTTTAAAGCGCTTCATTTTCCATTCGCGGGTCGGCATGTTGCCGGCGGTTTCTTCCACCAGATCGATACCGGAAAGATGGCCGTAGCCAAATTTACCCATCCATTCGGAAAGCCGGTCGATGCCCATATCGTAGGCGACCTGATAGAAGAAGGTATCGGCGGATTCTTCCAGCGATTTGGTGACGTTAAGGTGACCGTGGCCCCAGTGCTTCCAGTCGCGGAAGCGCTTTTCAGAGCCGGGTAGCTGCCACCAGCCTGGATCGAACAGGCTGGTGTTTTTATTGATCACGCCGGCGGAAAGCGCCGAAACGGCAATATAGGGTTTTACCGTGGAGGCTGGCGGATAGGCGCCCTGAGTCGTGCGGTTAATCAACGGGCGGTTCGGATCCTTCAGCAGCTTGTTGTAATCTTTGCTGCTGATGCCGTCGACGAACAGGTTCGGATCGTAGCTGGGCATGGAGACCATTGCCAGGATTTCGCCGCTGCGCGGATCGGTGACCACCACGGCGGCGCGGCTGCCCGCCAGCAGCGTTTCGATATACTGTTGCAGCTTGAGGTCGATAGTCAGCCAGATATCCTGACCCGCCTGCGGCGACTGTTCGTGTAGCTGGCGGATCACGCGGCCGCGGTTATTGACCTCGACCTCTTCATAGCCGGTTTTGCCGTGCAGGATATCCTCGTAGTAGCGCTCTATGCCCAGCTTGCCAATATCGTGCGTGGCCGCGTAGTTAGGCCATTTGCCTTCTTTATCCAGTCGGTCAACGTCACGATCGTTGATCTTGGAGACGTAGCCCAGCACGTGGGTCAGCGCGGAGCCGTAAGGATAGTAGCGGCGCTGATAGCCTTTGACTTCCACGCCGGGAAAAGCGTATTGATTCACCGCGAACCGTGCGACCTGTACCTCATTCAGCCCGGTTTTGACCGGGATAGAGGTAAAGCGGCGCGAACGCTTGCGCTCTTTTTCAAAGGCGACGATATCTTCATCGGTCAGGTCGACCACCGGGCGCAGCGCCAGCAGCGTTTTTTCGAGGTTTTCGACCTTCTCGGGTACCAGCTCAATCTGATAGATAGTGCGGTTCAGCGCCAGCGGCGTACCGTTACGATCGTAAATAATGCCGCGACTCGGCGCGACGGGCACCAGCTTGATACGGTTTTCGTTGGAGCGGGTACTGTAATCGGTGTAGCGGATAATTTGCAGATGATAGAGATTAGCTACCAGGATGCCGGAAAGCAGTAAGATGCCGAAAAAAGCGATCATTGCCCGCCGAACAAACAGCGTCTGCTCGGCGGTATAGTCACGAAAGGCGTTACGTTGTAATTTCATCCGCTGCGTTAATCTGTCCAGTTAAGGGCTATTCGCGATGGTAAGGGTGATTAGTGGTAATACTCCATGCCCGATAAAGGCTTTCCGCCACCAGCACGCGCACCAAAGGGTGAGGCAGCGTCAGCGTGGAGAGCGACCAGCTCTGCTCGGCGGCGGCCTTGCAGGCGGGCGCCAGGCCTTCCGGGCCGCCGATCAGCAGGCTGACGTCGCGGCCGTCCTGCTTCCAGCGCTCCAGCTGCGTCGCCAGCTGCGGCGTTTCCCACGGCTGCCCCGGAATATCCAGCGTCACGATGCGGTTGCCTTTACCCACCGCCGCCAGCATCATTTCGCCTTCCTTTTCCAGAATGCGTTTGATGTCGGCGTTCTTCCCGCGTTTGCCGGCCGCCACTTCAGTCAGCTCAAACGGCATATCCTTGGGAAAACGGCGCAGGTATTCCATAAATCCGGTTTGCACCCAGTCAGGCATTTTCGTGCCGACGGCAACCAGCTGCAGCTTCACGGATTAGCTCCAGAGCTTTTCGAGTTCGTAGAGACGACGGCTCTCTTCCTGCATCACGTGAACGATCACATCGCCCAGATCGACTACCACCCACTCGGCGGCGGCTTTGCCGTCAACGCCCAGCGGCTTCAGACCCGCCGCACGCGATTCCTGCACCACATGGTCGGCGATAGAGGCGACATGGCGCGTTGAGGTACCGGTACAGATAATCATGCAGTCGGTGATACTGGATTTGCCCTGTACGTCAACAGTGACAATATCCTGGCCTTTCAAATCGTCAATTTTATCGATGACGAATTCCTGGAGTGCTTGACCTTGCAAAAGGTTCCCCTCTGAATAAGGTTGAATGAGATGTAAATCCGCCAGGCGGAAGCGCTATTATCCCACGTCGGCGCGGAAGATCCACGTTCCTGAGTCGAATAATTGTGAGCTTATGTAGCCGCCGGGTAAAAAACATGGCAGCGGAGAATAACAGCCCCCGGCTGAGAGTCAATGGCTGCCGGGCCGATAGTTGCCGCGTGGACGAGATGCCGACCGTGCGGGTACGGTCGTCGGCAGAAAGAAAAAAGCGGAAGCGCGCAACGGCTCTTCCGCCTGAGTTAACGAAGTTTTAGCTTTATGCTGTTAACGGTTATTTATCGGTTATTACCAGATCGGGGAAATGCTTTTTAACGCATTCGGCATAGTCGCCTTTTTTGAAGGCGCTATAAGGCGTTTGATAACCTACCAGCTTGCAGGCGTAGCTTTTGCCGCCCGGATTTTTTTCGTTGTAATCCCAGTTCATTTCCCAGTAGATGGGCAGGGCGCCGGCGCCGCCTTCGGCGAACTGCTTCATATTTTTACAGCCCAGCACTTCGCCAGAGGCAATCGGCACATGCAGCTCTTTCGCAAAGGCCTCATAATATTTGATGCGGTTCAGCGACTGCGCGACCTCAACGCTGCCGCCGCACTCGACGCCGCCGTTGATAATCTGCGTCGTGACGCCGAAACCAGGCACCAGGCCAGCCGCTTTATCCTGCGCGTTAGGCTGCCATGTGCCGTCAATAACAAACTGCATGCTGGGCTTAGGCGGCTGCGGATAGATATAGAAGAAGATAGCGCTGGCAAGGTTAAGCCAGGTGTCCGCGACCAGTTCAGGTTTATCCAGCAGCACGCGGACATCGCCGAACATCGCTTCTGAAAAGGGCCCGTAGTTATAGTTGTAGCTCAGCTGTTTGGCGCCACGGCCAAAGTAGCTCAGATAGCGGCCTTCTTTATCTTTGCCGCACGGCCAGGCTTTGCCCTGCCAGGTATCCGGGTTACATTCGCCGTTATAGCCGTCAGGTTGACCTTCTGCCCACCCCATTTCACGTACCCAGTGCAGGCCCTGACGCCATTCCGCTACGTCGCCATGCACATTGTGTTCGCCGGTTTCCTGTGCAAAATGTGCGAACATGGTCGCCAGCGTTTTGCGGCAGATGCCTTCGGCGTCGCGGCCATCATTAAAATCGCCGCAGAGGCGCGGGAATTTACCAACGGCCTTCAGGAAGTTGTCGTAGGTATAGGCAGCGTCGCGGCGGGGGAAAAGGTAATCCCAGCGTTTCGCATCAATAATTTTTTCTACGCGCTTTACGTTAGCGGGATTGCTGACGGCACCAGCGGTGATTTTTTCAACCGCTGCGTTATCCAGCGTGGTAATAGAAGCCATGACGTCGCTCATCAGGCCGCCGCTGGTCAGCTGCGCTTCGGTTTTTTCCAGCCCGGCGCGGGAAATCTTCATCACGGCTTCCGGCTGCGTGTCGCTGGCATCATCATTGCCTGTGCCGCTGCCCGTATGGATCGCCCATGCGGATCCCCAGCCGTAGCCCACGCCAGGCTCATAGGCCAGCGCGCTGCCGCTACACCAGGCGGCTACGCCTTCACGACAGATATAATTTTTACCGGCGTTGCTGACAATATCACCCGATTTGTACGCGGTGCCGGCAACGTACGGTGGATAGTCAGAGGGCGTAACTTCCGGGTCAGGCGTAGGCTCCGTTTTAATTTCCGGTGCCGGGGACGGATCGGGCTTTACGTCCGGCGAGCCGCTGTCGGCCACCGGCTCCCACGGCGTATCCCACGGATTTTCTACTACAGCATCGGGACGCTGACCCGCGCCGACCCACCATTTGGCGCGATAGGTTTTACCGTCCAGCGTGACGTACGAGCCGGCAGCATAGCTGTGTTGCGGATTATATAAGTCATAAGCGAAAGCATTGAAAGAGAGAACGATACAGCTTGCCAGCAGCAGCTTTTTAACCAGCTTCTTTTGTTTTTTCATTTTGATTTCCCGGATATCCAGTTTTTATTCCCCCCTCAGCAGCATGAAAGATATGGCTGCTATCCGTGGGGTCCCGGGAAATAGTTAAATTGTCGCTCTGGATTAGCAAATCAATAATAATTAATTACGGGCAGGGTTTATTGTGCGGGCATTATTTGTCGCGCTTATAATGAAATTCACTTTCGCCAGAAAAGCTGTTGAAAAAACGCTTTGTAGAAAGGTAAAATTTATTAAAAAATCACCCTTCTTACCAGAAACGGCTGCTTTACTTAAGGACTATAAAGCAGCGTAACGAGCAAAAATAATTATTTTTGTGGCGGATAAAGATTTTGCCGGTTTATCCAGTTAATCACTTCTTCTGGCAGCATCCCGTCGCAGGAAAGGCCGGCGTGGCGGCGTTGGCGGATCTCAGTAGCGGAAATCGGCAGCAGCAAAGTATCGGCAAGAAAAACCGATCCGGCGGGAAAATGATGCAGCCGCGAAATATCTTCTGTGCGGTGCGTGTCAAGCCAGTGCTGCTGTTCTGGCGTGGCCATGTTTTCTGCATAGCCGGGACGTTTACAAACCAGCAGATGGCAATAATCCAGCAGCTCCTGCCAGCGATGCCATTTATGCAGCGTCAGCAGGGAATCCTGACCGATAATAAATCCCAACGGCTGCTGTTCTCCGCGCTCCTGGCGCAGCTCAATTAATGTATCAATCGTCCACGAGGGCGTCTGACGCTGTAATTCGCGCTGGTCGATATCAAAAAGTGAATTATTAGCGATGGCCAGAGAAAGCATTTTTACGCGCTGGGTCGGAGAGGCTTCAGGCTGAGGGCGATGCGGCGGCACGTTGTTGGGCAACAGCGTGATCTTTTGCAGGCCAAGCCGGGCGGCCAGCGTTTCCACCGGGCGAAGATGGCCGTAGTGGACAGGATCGAAGGTGCCGCCAAACAGCGCCTGGAGCGTGGTCGGCTCAGTCATCGCAGAAGGTCTCAGGAAAAGCAGTGGTGCAGAGCAGCAGAGACAATGTTTCCAGCTCGCGCCAGACAGCCTGACCATAATCCTGCTTAAGCGTCAGTTCAATACGCGTCAGCAGCCTTATTGCCTGCGTCAGCTGTTTCGCCGTCAGCCGCTGCAGGGCCTCGGTAAACAGCGGGCGACGGTTCTGCCAGACGCGATGCTGGTCAAACAGCGTGCGCAGCGGTACCTGCTTCATTTGCCGCTGCAGCGTTAGCAGCGTCAGTAGCTCTCTTTGCAGCGTACGCAGTAGGATCACCGGCTCGCTCTCTTCCGCTTTCAGCTGGCGCAAAACATGCTGCGCCCGCTTGCTTTTGCCTGCCAGCAGCGCATCCACCCAGTGAAAGGGCGTAAAATGGGCGGCGTCATTAACCGCCTGTTCCACTCTGGGCAGCGTTAATTTGCCGTCCGGCCAGAGCAGCGAAAGGCGTTCCAGCGCCTGCGACAGCGCCAGCAGATTGCCTTCGTAGCAGTAACAGAGCAGCTGCACGGCCGCGTCGTCTACCGTCAGCTGCATGCTTTTCGCGCGCGCGTTTACCCAGCGAGGAAGCTGAGCCTGCTCGGGCGTCTGACAGGGCACGACAACCGCGTTAACGCTGAGCGCTTTAAACCACGCGCTGTTTTCCTGGGCTTTGGTCAGTTTCGGCGCGCGCAGCAGCAGCAGTATATCCTCGTGCAGCAGCGTGGAGAGCGTCAGCAGCTTTTCCGCTATCGCGGCGTTCGGGCCGTTTTCCGGCAGCGATAATAACAGCGTCTGGCGGCTGGCAAACAGGCTGAGCGCCTGACAGGTTGCATAGATGGCGTCCCAGTCGGTCTGTTGATCGACCGCGACGCTGAAATGTTCGGTGAAGCCCTGCTGCTGGGCGCCGGCTCGTACGGCATCCTGCGCCTCCTGCAGCAGCAGCGGTTCATTACCGCTCAGAATATAGCAGGCGCGCAGCCCCTCACGGAGCTGCGCGACAAGCTGTTCAGGATAGATCCTGATCATCTGGCGTAAGAGCTATCGGGTAAAACAGCGCGCGATGAAGTCTGGTCAATCGCGGGCGGTGAATTCCCCAGCGTATTGACGGAGCTGTCGTTTTCCGCGGCGTGGACGGTCAGCAGCTTACGCACCAGCTGCTGGGCAGCCTGCACGCGCATTTCACTGATGATAATGTCCTGCTCGGAATCTTTCGCCAGCGCCGCCAGCGGGTTATCAAAGAAGGAGCGGTAAACCGTTGCGCTCAGCGGATAGATGCCTTTATTCGGGATCAATACCTGCGCGTTAACGGTCATCACCAGCGAGTACTCGGCGGTTTTACCATCCTGGAAAATAGACGCGGTGTCGCGCCCCTGACTCTCCGTACCCAGACGCAGCGACGGCACGTCTTTGCGCAGGCCTGGTTTTTCCAGCACGGTCACGTTGTTAAGACGCAGCTGCTCACGAACGGCACGCGCCAGCGGCCCGTATGGATCGCCCGTATCCACGATCATGGTTTTCATTTCGTGCGGAACCGACGTGGTTCCGCGCAGGTGATAGCCACAGCCGGCGGTAAGCAACACCAGCCCGGCGATAAGCAAAGAGATAATCTGTCGCACGCTTCCTCCTGACATTAACCCACGACCAGGTTAAGCAGCTTGCCCTGAACGTAAATCACCTTACGAATAGTTACGCCATCAAGATATTTTGCGACCAGATGTTCCTGTGCGGCACGCGCCTGCACCTGCTCCTGGGTCGCATCCGCCGGAACGGTGATCTTGCCGCGAACCTTGCCATTTACCTGCACTACCACCAGCAGAGAATCCTCTACCATTGCGGCGTCGTCAGCCTGCGGCCACGGCGCGTTGTCCACTTCGCCTTCACCGCCCAGCGCTTCCCACAGGGTGAAGCAGGCGTGCGGAGTGAAAGGATAGAGCATACGCACAACGGCCAGCAGCGCTTCGTGCATCAGCGCCCGATCCTGCGGCTCTTCCTGCGGCGCGCGCGCCAGTTTGTTCATCAGCTCCATAATGGCGGCGATGGCGGTGTTAAAGGTCTGGCGACGGCCAATATCGTCCGAGACTTTAGCAATCGTTTTGTGCAGATCGCGACGCAGCGACTTCTGATCTTCATTAAGGCTGTTCAGGTCGAGCGCGCCAGCCGGGCCTTTCGCCGTGTGTTCAAAGACCAGCTTCCACACGCGCTTCAGGAAGCGGTTAGCGCCTTCCACGCCGGACTCCTGCCATTCCAGCGTCATTTCGGCCGGAGAAGCGAACATCATAAACAGACGCACGGTATCCGCGCCGTAACGTTCGACCATAACCTGTGGATCGATACCGTTGTTTTTCGACTTGGACATTTTGCTCATGCCCGCGTACACCAGCTCGTGACCCGCTTCGTCGGTGGCCTTCACGATGCGGCCTTTTTCGTCGCGCTCGACGGTTACGTCAACCGGCGACACCCAGTTGCGCTCGCCGTTGGCACCCAGCCAGTAGAAAGCGTCAGCCAGCACCATGCCCTGGCAGAGCAGGCGTTTGGCTGGCTCATTGGAGCTGACCAGACCGGCGTCGCGCAGCAGCTTGTGGAAGAAGCGGAAGTAAAGCAGGTGCATGATCGCGTGCTCGATGCCCCCTACATACTGATCGACCGGCAGCCAGTAGTTGGCCGCAGCTGGATCCAGCATCCCCTTGTCGAAATCCGGGCAGGTATAGCGCGCGTAGTACCAGGATGACTCCATAAAGGTGTCGAAGGTATCGGTTTCACGCAGCGCCGGCTGGCCGTTGACGGTGGTTTTCGCCCATTCGGGATCGGCTTTAATCGGGCTGGTAATGCCATCCATGATGACATCTTCCGGCAGGATCACCGGCAGCTGATCTTCCGGCGTCGGCATAACCGTGCCGTCCTCCAGCGTCACCATAGGGATTGGTGCGCCCCAGTAGCGCTGACGGGAAACGCCCCAGTCGCGCAGGCGGTAATTGACCTTGCGCTCGCCCACGCCTTTCTCTGCCAGGCGGGTGGCGATGGCGTTAAAGCCTTCTTCATAGGAGAGGCCGTTGAATTCGCCGGAGTTGAACAGCGTGCCTTTTTCCGTCATCGCTGCCGCGCTCAGATCCGGCTCGCTGCCGTCCGCATTGAGGATAACCGGCTTCACCGGCAAATCGTATTTGGTGGCGAACTCCCAGTCACGCTGATCGTGACCCGGCACGGCCATCACCGCGCCGGTGCCGTACTCCATCAGCACGAAGTTAGCGACCCACACCGGCAGCTGTTCGCCGGTCAGCGGATGCGTGGCGAACAGACCGGTCGCCATGCCTTTTTTCTCCATCGTCGCCATTTCAGCTTCAGCGACTTTGGTGTTACGGCATTCAGCGATGAAATCCGCCAGTACCGGATTGTTCATCGAGGCCTGGATGGCCAGCGGGTGACCGGCGGCAACGCCCAGGTAGGTCACGCCCATAAAGGTGTCGGGACGCGTGGTATAGACGGTCAGCTTTTCTTCGCTGTCCTTGACGTCAAAGGTGATTTCCACGCCTTCGGAGCGGCCAATCCAGTTGCGCTGCATGGTTTTGACCTGCTCAGGCCAGCTTTCCAGCGTATCCAGATCGTTTAACAGCTCGTCGGCATAGGCGGTGATTTTGATAAACCACTGCGGGATCTCTTTACGCTCGACCTTGCTGTCGCAGCGCCAGCAGCAGCCGTCGATAACCTGTTCGTTGGCCAGCACAGTCTGGTCGTTCGGGCACCAGTTAACGGCGGAGGTCTTCTTGTAGACCAGGCCTTTTTCATACAGTTTGGTGAAGAACCACTGCTCCCAACGGTAGTATTCCGGCTGGCAGGTCGCCAGTTCGCGGCTCCAGTCATAGCCAAAGCCCAGCAGCTTAAGCTGGTTCTTCATATAGGCGATGTTGTCGTAGGTCCACGGCGCCGGCGCGGTGTTGTTTTTGACCGCGGCGCCTTCGGCAGGCAGACCAAACGCATCCCAGCCGATAGGCTGCAGCACGTTTTTGCCTAGCATGCGCTGATAGCGGGAGATCACGTCGCCGATGGTGTAGTTACGCACGTGGCCCATATGTAAGCGGCCAGAAGGATAGGGCAGCATGGAGAGGCAGTAGTACTTCTCTTTGCCTTCCTCTTCGGTGACTTTAAAGGTTTGCTTCTCGTCCCAGTGCTGTTGAACACGGGATTCTATCTCTTCCGGGCGATATTGCTCTTGCATGGCGGCCAGTGGTCCTTTGTAAATAGCGCCGGGCACCTGGTGAGTCGCGCCGGGCTTAATGTTCGTTCAGATCCGCATAGCATAGCTGATCCGCCCCCGGCGCAACAACAGTAACCGCCCTGACAACGGGCATTTCTCTGCAAGCTGGAAGATGGCAGGCAAATTTCACCGCCGTCCCGCTGCAATAATCCGTTTAGCGCTAAACTGAATAAAGCATATACAGGCATGCTCAGGAGATAAAATGAACAAGGTCGCTCAGTATTATCGTGAACTGGTTTCCTCTCTGACCGAGAGAATTAATAAAGGCGAGCATGATATTGATGCTTTGGTGGAGGCCGCCCGGCAGCGCATGAATAATCGCGGCGAACTGACTCGCGGTCAGATTGACGACGTTACCCGCGCCGTGCGCCGCGATCTGGAAGAGTTCGCCCGCAGCTATACCGAAAATCAGGCGGACAGCGGCGACAGCGTTTTTATGCGGGTTATTCGGGAAAGCGTCTGGAAAGAGCTGGCGGATATTACCGACAAGAGTCAGCTGGAGTGGCGCGAGGTTTTCCAGGATTTAAACCATCACGGCGTTTATCAGAGCGGCGAGGTGGTCGGGTTGGGCAATCTGGTCTGCGAAAAATGCCAGTTTACCCGAGCTATCTATACGCCGGAAACGCTGACGCGCTGCCCGGAATGCGGTAACGATCAGTTTCAGCGTCAGGCTTTTGAACCTTAGCCAGGCCCGGCGTGACGCTGCGTCTTTCCTTAAACAAGCAAAAAAGAGGGGCAAAGGCTAAGCGGGTCAAGAAAGTACGCGAGCGGTGCTTTACCAGGCCAGAAGGGGAATTCAGACAGCCATAATATTTTGCGCCAGCTGAAACTGACCCTGTAATTTCTTACCTGCGGCACCGCTCTCCCGTCGCCCTTTACTATAAGTGTTCCCAAAAGCGACCCCGTCGCTTTTTCCATTATAAGATGGTTAAGGTTTTTTATTTTCCACTAAAAAATTTTGGAATATATAAGATGCGCTCGTATACGGAGTAGAATTAAAACGCATTCGCTTTCTGAATAAATCCCGGATCCTTGTCAGCTTTTATAAAAATCACGGTTAATCTGTCACAACAGTTTTTCTAACCTTTTCTGAACCTGCAGGTGCAGCCAGCATGGCATAGCCAAATCTGCCCTCAAAAAGGCTTCCGTTTATTTCTTTTTACCTGCGGCCGCCGATTAAGCGTCAGAAAGCGGTCTGTATTTCAACAAACCGTGTTTTTGTTTTAAGCGCAATATCATGTTCAATCAACCTCAAGTTTTTCCGTGGCTGTCAATTTTACCTCGGCATCGAAATAATCCTCTCCCCTAACATAAAAATCGCCAGTCTGGCTATATCGCTGGCGCGGAAAAAATTGGCGTAATGCCCGTTTGTTCGCCGCACACAGAGCGGCTGCAAATGAGTTACGCTTTTTCTGAAAGGATCGCTTCGGCCGCATGTGTCGTTCAGCGGCGTGAAAATGCTGTCAATGAGCCTTATCGGGATACGATTATAAGGTAAAGCGCATCAACGCGCCGTGGCCTGAATCGTTGAGTATTCATCAGTCCAGATGATAAAAGGACATTTTATTAAAAAGGGCAACAACATAAACGTGAAGTTGCCCTTTAGCCCATAAAAGCAAAAGATTTTTAAGTAAGATGACGAAAATTATTTCCGCCAGGCGTAGTCGCGGCCAGCGCTTCTGTTGTTATAGGCGCTTCTGCCCGCATTGTACCAGCTGTTTGAAAATGCGCTGTGATTTGAAGTGCTCCACTTAGCGCTGGAGTAGTAACCACCAGCCCCGCCAGAGATTTGCTGTGTTTCTTCTTTACTTAAAATACGCATAATTTATCTCCTTGATTAAATAATTGCGAACGGGCTTTTATACTCCGTGAACCCGTCGCAAAACATAAATTATTTTTACATTAATTACGATTGATTTATTAAATTCTTTGATTGTTTTTTGATTTTGATCGGTATAAGGCGAGGCCGGCCTGTCATTACGTTACCTGGCCAGGTATATCTATCGGAGAATATATTGTCAGACAGCGTTTACCAGGGCGAGGGGATCGCCCTGTCAGCGTTAGTGCAGAATTTTCGCCAGGAAATCCTTAGCGCGATCGGATTTGGGATTATTAAAGAAATCGTCTTTCGGCGAATCCTCAATAATCTTGCCCTCATCCATAAAGATCACCCGGTTCGCCACTTTGCGGGCAAAGCCCATCTCGTGCGTCACCACCATCATGGTCATGCCTTCGTTCGCCAGCTCCACCATTACATCCAGCACTTCGTTGATCATTTCTGGATCCAGCGCGGAAGTGGGTTCATCAAACAGCATAGCGACGGGATCCATACAGAGCGCCCGGGCGATAGCCACGCGCTGCTGCTGACCGCCGGAAAGCTGACCGGGATGTTTGTTAGCGTGTGCGGACAGCCCTACGCGCTCCAGCAGCTTCAGGCCTTTCTGACGAGCCTCTTCTTTATTACGCTTGAGCACCTTAACCTGTGCCAGCGTCAGGTTTTCTACAATCGTCAGATGCGGGAAAAGCTCAAAGTGCTGGAAAACCATGCCGACCTTGGCGCGCAGCTGCGCCAGATTGGTTTTCTTCTCCGTTACCGCCGTGCCGTTGACGGCGATACTGCCTTGCTGAACGGGTTCAAGGCCGTTGACCGTTTTGATCAGCGTCGATTTGCCGGAGCCGGAAGGGCCGCAGACCACGACCACCTCGCCTTTTTTCACTTCGGTAGAGCAGTCGGTCAGCACCTGAAAGTGACCATACCACTTAGAAACGTTTTTCAGGGTAATCATTTAAACCGTCCTTTTTTTCTTCAGATAGCTCACCAAAAGCGAAGCGCTAAGGCTGATAACAAAGTAAACCGCGCCGGCAAACAGCACCATTTCGATCTCGGTGCCGTTATTGATGCCGATAGTGTCGGCGGTGCGGAAGAAGTCGGCAAGGCTGAGAACGTACACCAGCGAGGTATCCTGAAACAGCACGATGCCCTGAGTCAGCAGCAGCGGCACCATGGCGCGAAACGCCTGCGGCAGGATAATCAGCTGCATCGCCTGCCACTGCGTCATGCCCAGCGCCAGTGCGGCCTTGCCCTGACCGCCCGCAATACTCAAAATGCCCGCGCGGATAATTTCCGAATAGTAGGCGGCTTCGAACAGGGCGAAGGCGACCATTGCGGAGATCAGCCGGATATCGGTTTTAGGGGAAACCCCCAGCACCTGCTGTAAAAAGCTGGGCACCACCAGATAAAACCAGAGCAGCACCATCACCAGCGGGACGGAGCGGAACAGGTTAACGTACAGTTTGGCGAACCAGCTGACGAGCTTAAACCTCGACAGCCGCATCACGGCCAGCAGCGTGCCCCAGATAATGCCGAACACCACGGCGATAGCGGTGATTTTCAGCGTGATAATCATGCCGTTAATCAGGTAGGGCAGATTGGGAACAATGGTGCTCCAGTCAAACTCGTACATTATTTGCCTCCCGTGCCGCCGGGCAGGCGCACTTTGCGTTCGACCAGACTCATCAGCAGCATGATTACGACGTTAATGGCGATGTAGGCCAGGGTAATGGCGGTAAAGGATTCGTAAGCGTGCGCGGAATAATCCAGCAGTTTACCCGCCTGCGCCGCCATATCGACCAGCCCGATGGTCGAGGCTATAGCGGAGTTTTTCACCAGGTTAAGCATTTCCGAAGTCATCGGCGGCACAATTACCCTGTAGGCGTTGGGCAGCAGCACGTAGCGGTAGGTTTGCGGCAGCGTCAATCCCATCGCCAGGCCGGCGTTCTTCTGACCGCGCGGCAGCGACTGAATAGCGGCACGCACCTGTTCGCAGACGCGAGCGGCGGTGAACAGGCCCAGGCAGAGTACGGAACAGGTGAAAAACTGGATATTGGGATCCAGCTCTGACTTAAACCACATGCCGACGCTTTCCGGCAGCAGCTCCGGCACCACCAGATACCAGATAAAAAACTGCACGATCAGCGGCACGTTGCGGAACAGCTCCACGTAGCAGGTGCCAAGAGCAGAAAGCCAGCGGTTGGGCACGGTACGCAAAATACCGAACAGCGATCCAACACAGAGGGCGATGATCCAGGCGCAGACGGAGACGGCGAGGGTGACCTGAAAGCCGGACCACAGCCATCCCAGATAGGTGGTATTACCGAACGGGGCCTGCTGCAGGAAAATGCCCCAGTTCCAATCAATAGACATAAGTCACTCCGGTAGAAAAAAGGGTAGCAGCGCTACCCTGAAGATTGATGAGAGGCGTGTTTACCGTGGGGAACAACCGCGGCAAACGTCAGCCTGACCGTCGGCTTGTGGGTGCCGAACTTTTCAGGCTGCTGTCTGTCCTTGCCCGTTTTCAACAATCAAAGGCGGCACGCCGCCCTTATTTTTGTTATTAATTCAGTGCCTTATCGTTCGGTGTTTTGAACGTGGCTTTCATATCGTCAGAGAGCGCGAAGTTCATATTCAGGTTTTTAGGCGGAATAGGCTGGGTAAACCATTTGTCGAACCATTTGGTCGCCTCGCCTGACGTCTGTGCTTTGGCGATGGTTTCATCCATCAGCTGTTTAAAGGCGGTATCGCCTTTGCGCAACATGCAGCCGTAAGCTTCTTTCGACTGTGGCGTGCCTACAATTTCCCAGTTATCCGGTTTTTTGGCCTTGGCGCGTTCGCCCGCCAGCAGCGCATCGTCCATCATAAAGGCGACGGCGCGACCGCTTTCCAGCGTACGGAACGAGTCGCCGTGGTCTTTAGCGCTGATGATACGCATCTCCAGCTTCTTCTCGTCATTCAGCTTGTGCAGCAGGATCTCAGAGGTAGTGCCGGAAGTGACCACTACGGTTTTGCCTTTTAAATCCGGGAAATCCTTAATCGGACTGCCTTTCTTCACCAGCAGACGGGTACCGATAACAAAGACGGTATTGGAGAAGGCCGCCTGCTGCTGACGCTCCGCATTATTGGTGGTAGAGCCGCACTCAAAATCATAGGTGCCGTTTTGCAGCAGCGGAATACGGTTTTGCGAGGTGATCGGCAGCATTTTCACCTGCAGATCGGGCTTGTTCAGTTTGGCTTTGATCGCCGCCACGATGGCATTGGAATAGTCCTGCGAATAGCCGACGACTTTTTGCTGGTTGTCATAGTAAGAAAAAGGAACGGAAGACTCACGATGGCCGACAACGATAACGCCGTTTTTGGCAATTTTGTCCAGCGTGCTTTGCGGGGCATCGGCTGCGTGAGCCACGGCGGAGGACAGGCCAGCCAGTGCCAGCAGACACAGTCCAGTTTTCCGAAATTTCATCTCCAACTCCTTCGTTGTAAAGCGCCATAACGGTGCGCCGATTGTGATGTTGTGTTTGTAGCCGCTTATTGTTGTATTTTCAGCGCCAGGGCCGCGCCGGATAGCCTTAACATAGCTGAATGTTAACGGTAAGAAACAATAAAGTTTCGGTTTTGCGAAGCGTGCCGCACCAAAATAATGCATTGCATGAGGGGCTGCCCGCTGGTGGCGCAGAGGACGAGCCGTCATGGTGCATTTACGGCCTGCGGGTCGCTGTTGTCGACGTTTCAGCGTAGCCAGGAAATAAACTGCAATCGCCATGCCATATTTTTCGTATGGCGTTGTTGTGAGTGGTTTTTACGCGGGAAAGGTTCGGAAGAAAGCAGAAAACGGGATGTGAAGGGCAAGGAGGAGATAAAGCGCAGGGGGTCGGCAAAAATCCCTGCGCTTTGACTATCAGCGTCTGTTCCGCCAGCCGGTAAACAGGGCGGCCGCAGCGAACAGCGCTGTCACCATCCATACCGTCCAGTTGCCGAAACGCGCGTACGGCGTAAGCCCACGGGTTGGCGTAACGCTGGTTGCCAGCACAGCCGGAACAAATTGCGGGATCATCTCTTCCGCGCTGCCGTCCGCATCAATTACTGCCGTCACGCCGTTGTTGGTATCGCGCAGCAGCGGTCGGCCCAGCTCCAGCGCGCGCATCCGCGCCATCTGGAAATGCTGCCACGGCCCAATGGAATGACCGAACCAGGCATCGTTAGAGACAGTCAGCAGAAAATCGGTATCGGCACGGAAATTATCCCGCAGCTGCTGGCCCAGCACGATTTCATAGCAGATTGCCGCCGTCAGCTTATAGCCGCCCGCCTGGAGCTGCGGCTGGCGATAGGCGCCACGGCTAAACGAAGACATTGGCAGATCGAAAAAGGGCGCCAGCGGACGCAATAACGCTTCCAGCGGCACGAATTCGCCAAACGGCACCAGATGGTTTTTCTGGTAGCGGCTGCCGCTTTCGTAGCTGTAAGGTTGCTTATCACCCAGCACAATGATCGAGTTGTAATCGTGATAGCGATTATTTTCCAGTCGCGAATCGACAATACCGGTGATCAGGCTGCTGCCCTGGGAACGCAGCTCGCGGTCTATGGTTTGCAGGAAAGGCTGCTGATTGGTTTCCAGATCGGGAATAGCCGACTCCGGCCAGATAATCAGCGGCGTCTTATTAACGTAAGGCCGCGTCAGCGCTGTATAGGTTTTCAGCGTGTTGATAAGCTGGTTGGGATCCCATTTCAGCGACTGAGGAATGTTGCCCTGCACCAGCGCGACATTTACCGTGCGTCCGGGCTGCGGCTGATACCAGCTAATCATGCGCAGTGGCCAGGGCAGCAGCAGCAGCGCCAGCGCGCCGACGGCCGCTATCCAGCTGCGTTTTGCCGCGGCAAAGACCACCAGCCCGGCAACGATGGTCAGGACAAAGGTAATGCCCTCCACGCCCGTCAGCGGCCCCAGCCCCTTTAACGGCCCGTCAATCTGGCTGTAGCCAAATTGCAGCCACGGGAAGCCAGTTAGCACCCAGCCGCGCAGAAATTCAGTGATTTGCCACAGCACGGGCGCGGCCAGCGCCAGCCGCGTTAGCGAGGTTTTGGGGAACAGCCGGTTCAGCAGCGCGGCAAACAGCATGGTGTAGAGCGCAAGGTAAGCCGCCAGCAGGATCACCAGAAAAACGTTGACCGGGCCAGGCATACCGCCAAACGTGGCGATACTGACGTAGACCCAGTTAACGCCGCTGCCGAACAGGCCGAAGCCCCAGACGAAACCGATGGCGGTTGCCTGGCGCGTCGTGCGGTTAAGGGTCAGCGCCAGCAGGCCGCAAAGCGAAACCAGCGCGGCAGGCCAGAAATCATAGGGCGAAAACGCCAGGGTGCCAGCGGCACCCGTCAGCAGCGCTAAAAGCAGGCGAACCCGCTGGCGCTGGTATAAGGAGGCAATAGCCATAGGGAAATTATTCTTCCAGTATCGGTTGCGTCGCGTTTTCCGGAATTTTGACGTGCACCTGAATGATACGGCGGCTGTCGGCCATGGCGACCTTGAACTGATAGCCTTCAATCTCGATGCTTTCGCCGCGCGCGGGCAGATGTCCGAACGCCTGCATCACCAGCCCGCCGATAGTATCCACTTCCTCGTCGCTGAAGTGCGTTTCAAAGACCTCGTTGAAATCTTCAATCGGCGTCAGGGCGCGGATAGTATAGGTATGGCGGCTCAGCTGGCGAATATCGCGATCTTCCTCGTCGTCATATTCGTCTTCGATTTCGCCGACGATCAGCTCCAGGATATCTTCAATGGTGACCAGGCCGGATACGCCGCCGAACTCATCAATCACAATCGCCATATGGTAGCGCTGCGAGCGAAACTCTTTCAGCATCCGGTCGACGCGCTTGCTCTCCGGCACCACTACGGCCGGACGCAGCACTTTTTCGATGCTGAACGGGGCGGATTCGCTGCTCATAAAAGGCAGCAAATCTTTCGCCATCAGAATGCCTTCGACATGATCCTTATCTTCACTGATAACCGGAAAGCGGGAGTGGGCGGATTCGATAATCGTATCCAGGCACTCGTCGAGCGACTGGTTACGCTTCAGCGTCACCATCTGCGAGCGCGGGATCATGATGTCACGCACGCGCTGTTCAGCGATATCCATGACCCCTTCGAGCATGTCGCGGGTATCCTGGTCTATCAGCTCGTTCTGCTCGGAATCGCGGATTAGCTCCAGCAGATCGTCGCGGTTTTTAGGCTCACCGTGAAACAGCTGGTTGAGGATAAGGGTGAAAAATCCCTTTTTACTACTGGGACTGTCATTGTTCTGTGAATGGTCATCGCTCATGGCGTTTTTGTTTCTGTCACTCTTGCTGAGATTAGGGGTGTCCCTTCCGATGGGGAAGGGACGCGGGTTAGAACTCTTTCTCCGAAATGTACGGGTCGGCATAACCAAGAGCAAGCATTATCTCGGTCTCGATCGCCTCCATCTCTTCGGCTTCATCATCTTCGATATGATCATAGCCCAGCAGATGCAGGCTGCCGTGAATGACCATATGCGCCCAGTGCGCCAGCAGCGGCTTTTCCTGCTCTGCCGCTTCCTGCTCGACCACCTGGCGACAGATGATCAGGTCGCCCAGCAGCGGCAGCTCAATGCCCGGCGGCGCTTCAAAAGGAAACGACAGCACGTTAGTGGGTTTGTCTTTGCTGCGATAGGTGTGGTTCAGCTCACGGCTTTCCGCCTCGTCCACCATGCGGATCGTCACTTCGCTTTCTTCCTGAAACTGCGGCAGCACCGCTTCCAGCCAGCGCTGAAAATCCGCTTCGGCCGGTAAACCTTCCGGCTGCGCGCACGCCAGCTGTAAATCCAGTATTACGGTACTCATTTCTGCTCCTGCGCGGCCTGCTGTAGCGCCAGCGCCTCGCGTTTACGTTCTTCGGCCAGCGCGTCGCGGCGCTTCTGGTCGGCGGCTTCCCAGGCTTCATAGGCGATCACCACGCGGGCGACCACCGGATGACGCACAACGTCCTCACTGTGGAAGAAGTTAAAGCTGATCTCCTCCACGTCGGCCAGCACTTCAATCGCGTGGCGCAGACCCGATTTCAGGTTGCGCGGCAGGTCAATCTGCGTGACGTCACCGGTGATGACCGCTTTGGAGTTGAAGCCGATGCGGGTCAAAAACATCTTCATCTGTTCGATGGTGGTGTTCTGACTTTCATCCAGAATGATAAAGGCATCGTTCAGCGTGCGGCCGCGCATATAGGCCAGCGGCGCGACCTCAATCACGTTGCGCTCAATCAGCTTTTCCACGCGCTCAAAGCCCAGCATTTCAAACAGGGCGTCATACAGCGGACGCAGGTAAGGATCGACCTTCTGGCTCAGATCGCCGGGCAGAAAGCCCAGCTTTTCGCCGGCTTCCACCGCCGGACGCGTCAGCAGGATACGGCGCACTTCCTGACGTTCCAGCGCATCTACCGCCGCTGCTACCGCCAGGTAAGTTTTCCCCGTACCGGCCGGGCCGACACCAAAGGTAATATCGTGATCGAGCATATTTGCCACGTACTGCGCCTGGTTAGGCGTACGCGGTTTGATGACGCCGCGTTTGGTCTTGATGGTAACCGCTTTGCCATATTCCGGCACGCTCTCCGCCGACTGTTCCAGCACCCGGCTCTCTTTGATCGCCAGATGGATCTGTTCGGGATCGATATCCGGGATATGGCCACGTACGGGAGCCGTATCGACATAAAGGTCGCGCAGAATACGAACGGCAGCGTCGACAATCAGGGGCTTGCCCGTCAGCTTAAAGGCGTTATCGCGACGATTAATCTCAATGCCTAACCGACGTTCCAGCTGCTTGATATTGTCATCGAACGGGCCGCACAGGCTCAGCAGACGATGATTATCAGCAGGATCTAAGGTGATTTCGCGTGTTTCAATATTCAAACTAATCCTTTGGGTCGCTCAGGGCCAGGTTGAGGATGGCTTTTTACAGGCTGGTCACGCCGGTAACGCCGTGACCATAAGGGAATTATTTATGGCTGCGCCCTAATGCGCAAGCGCAGGTGAAGATATTTGGGCACAGTGCGCAGAAAGCAAGCCGCGTACGCGTTTTCAGGCGGCGAAGCTGTGAAATTCGCCGCAAAAATTCGGTGGGATCAGGGCTGGAACAGGCCAACGCCCAGCTCGTTTTCCTTGCGCGTGCGCGCAATTACGGAAGCCGGGGACTCGATAGTGCGCAGGCCCATTTCCTCTTCGGTGCGCACGACTTTGCCGCGCAGCGAGTTGGTATAGACATCGACGATCTCAACATCCACAAACTTGCCGATCATCTCTGGCGTGCCTTCAAAGTTCACCACGCGGTTGTTTTCCGTACGGCCGGACAGCTCCATCACGTTCTTACGCGAGGTGCCTTCCACCAGGATACGCTGAACGGTGCCCAGCATCCGACGACTCCATGCCATGGCCTGCTGGTTGATGCGATCCTGGAGGATCCACAGACGCTGCTTTTTCTCTTCTTCCGGCACGTCGTCCGGCAGATCGGCGGCAGGCGTACCCGGACGGGCAGAATAGATAAAGCTGTAGCTGGTGTCGAAATTAACCTCGCCGATCAGCTTCATGGTCTGCTCGAAATCCTGCTGGGTTTCGCCAGGGAAGCCGATAATGAAATCCGAGCTGATCTGAATGTCCGGTCGCGCCGCACGCAGCTTGCGAATAATCGCTTTATATTCCAGCGCGGTATGGGCGCGCTTCATCAGCGTCAGAATACGGTCTGCGCCGCTCTGGACGGGCAGATGCAGGAAGCTGACCAGCTCCGGCGTGTCGCGGTAAACTTCAATGATATCGTCCGTGAACTCAATCGGATGGCTGGTGGTGAAGCGAATGCGGTCGATGCCGTCAATTGCCGCCACCAGACGCAGCAGGTCGGCAAAGGTGCAGACTTCGCCGTCAAAGGTTTCGCCACGATAGGCATTGACGTTCTGACCCAGCAGGTTGACTTCACGCACGCCCTGCGCCGCCAGCTGGGCGATTTCAAACAGAATATCGTCGCATGGACGGCTGACTTCCTCGCCGCGGGTATAAGGCACCACGCAGAAAGTACAATATTTATTGCAGCCTTCCATAATAGAAACAAAGGCCGTCGGGCCATCTGCTTTGGGTTCCGGCAGACGGTCGAATTTTTCAATCTCCGGGAAGCTGATATCAACAATCGGGCTTTTGGAGCCGCGCACGGTATTAATCATCTCCGGCAGGCGATGCAGCGTCTGCGGGCCGAAAACGATATCAACGAAATGCGCGCGCTGGCGAATATGGTCGCCTTCCTGCGACGCCACGCAGCCGCCCACGCCAATGACCACATCGGGATTGCGATCCTTCAGCGTTTTCCAACGCCCAAGCTGATGGAAAACTTTTTCCTGGGCCTTTTCACGTATGGAACAGGTGTTGAGCAGCAGCACATCCGCCTCTTCCGCCACTTCCGTCAGGGAATAGCCGTGGGTGCTGTTTAACAGGTCAGCCATTTTGGATGAGTCATACTCATTCATCTGACAGCCCCAGGTTTTGATATAAAGTTTTTTCGTCATCTGGTTGCCATTTATCATGCAGGAGAGAATGCAGGGCGCGTATTGTAAAGCTTTGCTGCTGTGGTGACCAGCACCGCGCCGTTTTCTCAACGGCCGCTAAAAATCCGGTACACTTAGGGTAACAGAATTAGCCCGTCGGACGTCCACTGGACAGGAAAATATGATGACAGAAATAACGCAAAAATGGGATGTCGCTATCGTGGGCGGCGGGATGGTAGGCGCGGCACTGGCCAGCGGACTGGCGGCTCAGGGCTTTCAGGTGACGGTATTGGAAAAGCAGGAGCCAGCTGAATTCGCGGCCGGGAGCGATCCGGATATCCGCATTTCCGCGCTGGGCGCCTCATCGGTCGACCTGTTGAAGCAGCTGAACGTCTGGCCTCGCGTTCAGGCAATGCGCAGTGCGCCTTACCGCAAGCTGGAGACGTGGGAGTGGCAAACGGCGCAGGTTGGTTTTGACGCTGCTTCGCTTGGCCTGCCGGAGCTGGGTTTTATGGTGGAGAACAGCGTACTGCAGCGTGCACTCTGGCAACGGCTCCAGCAGCAGGAAGTGGCGTTGAAAACGCCTGCGCGGCTGCAAACGCTGCAGGCCTGTAACGGCGGTTGGGCATTGACGCTGGCGGACGGCGAAAAGCTGCACGCCAGGCTGGTAGTAGGCGCCGACGGCGCCAGTTCACAGGTACGCCAGCTGGCAGGCATTGGCATTCGCGGCTGGAACTATGCGCAGTCCTGTATGCTGATTAGCGTGCGCTGCGAGCACGACGCCGGCGACTGCACCTGGCAACACTTTACGCCAACGGGGCCGAAAGCTTTCTTGCCGCTGTTTAACGGCTGGGCGTCGCTGGTGTGGTACGACAGCCCGGCAAGGATCCGTCAGCTACAGGCTATGAGCATGGCGCAGCTGGCGGAGGAGATCAAAACACATTTCCCGGCGCGGTTGGGCAAAGTGACGCCGGTAGCGGCAGGATCGTTTCCGCTGGTGCGCCGGCATGCTACCCGCTACGTGCTGCCAGGGCTGGCGCTGGTTGGCGATGCCGCACACACCATTAATCCGCTGGCGGGGCAGGGCGTGAATTTAGGCTATCGCGACGTGGACGCGCTGATTGATACGCTGACCGCCTCGCGCGAGCGTGCGGAAGACTGGGCGTCGGAAAGAGTACTGCTGCGCTACCAGCGCTCACGCCATACGGATAATCTGCTGATGCAGAGCGGCATGGATCTCTTCTATTTCGCGTTCAGTACGCAGGCGGCGCCTCTGCGTATTTTGCGTAATCTGGGCCTGATGGCGGCGGAGAGGTCGGGCGTGCTGAAGCGGCAGGCGTTGCGCTACGCGTTGGGCTTATAGGTTTCTTCATCTGGATCGGCACGGCGATGTCACAGGTTACGGGCATCGCTTCTCAATGTGCTCTGACCAGGCAAACATCTGTCTGAGCTGGTTAAAACGATAGCCGAAAAAGTAGCAAAAGTTTTAGATAAACGTCAGGCAGATCGCAGACGTAAAAAAGCCCGCTTGCGCGGGCTTCTTTACTTATTGGCTGGGGTGCAGGGATTCGAACCCCGGAATGCTGGTATCAGAAACCAGTGCCTTACCGCTTGGCGACACCCCAATAAAATTGGTGGCTACTACGGGAATCGAACCTGTGACCCCAGCATTATGAGTGCTGTGCTCTAACCAGCTGAGCTAAGTAGCCTAATTTTACTGCGTTACAACTATACTACATTCTGACTGGCTGGGATACCTGGATTCGAACCAGGGAATGCCGGTATCAAAAACCGGTGCCTTACCGCTTGGCGATATCCCAATGTCCGTACACAAGTCACAAAACCATCAGAACAAACTGGCTGGGGTACCTGGATTCGAACCAGGGAATGCCGGTATCAAAAACCGGTGCCTTACCGCTTGGCGATACCCCATCCGTGCAATGCTTCGAAATGGTGCGGGAGGCGAGACTTGAACTCGCACACCTTGCGGCGCCAGAACCTAAATCTGGTGCGTCTACCAATTTCGCCACTCCCGCTAAAAAAAAGATGGTGGCTACTACGGGAATCGAACCTGTGACCCCAGCATTATGAGTGCTGTGCTCTAACCAGCTGAGCTAAGTAGCCATCTTTTTTCGCGTTACCTTCATCGGCGTTGCGGGGCGCATTATGCTAAGTTGCCCTGAAAGCGTCAACAAGTTTTTTCCCGTTTTTTCGCTGAAATGATTCGTTTGTCTGGCTTATAACCAGTATGGCGACTAATTCAGCAAAGTCAGCGTTTTTTTAAACAGTTGTGGGCCGCTGGCGGCCCGTTTTGTGAATAAAAGCCGTAAGTTATTTATAGGCGGACTGATGGACGCCTACCGCACGACCGGAAGGATCGTCCATTGTTTTGAACGCTTCGTCCCATTCAATCGCTTTTGCCGAAGAACAGGCGACGGATGGACCGCCCGGCACGCATTCGGCTGCGCTAGGCACTGGAAACAGCTCTTCGAAAATTTCCCGATACAGATAGCCTTCTTTCGACGTCGGCGTGTTGTACGGGAAGCGGAAGTGCGCCGTTTGCAGCTGCTGGTCGCTGACCTGTTTTGCCGCGACTTCTTTCAGCGTATCGATCCAGCTGTAGCCTACGCCGTCGGAGAACTGCTCTTTTTGGCGCCAGGCAACGCTTTCCGGTAGATAAGATGAGAAGCATTCACGCAGGATATGCTTTTCCATTTTGCCGTTAGGGCCGCACATTTTGTCCGCCGGGTTGATGCGCATCGCCACGTCGAGGAATTTTTTATCCAGGAAAGGCACGCGCGCCTCCACGCCCCAGGCCGACATCGCCTTGTTGGCGCGAGCACAGTCGAACATATGCAGCGCCAGCAGTTTACGTACGTTCTCTTCGTGAAACTCTTTAGCGTTGGGCGCCTTATGAAAATAAAGGTAGCCGCCAAAGACCTCATCGGCGCCTTCGCCGGACAGCACCATCTTGATGCCCATCGCTTTGATTTTACGCGACATCAGATACATCGGCGTGGAGGCGCGGATAGTAGTCACATCGTAGGTTTCGATGTGGTAGATAACGTCGCGGATCGCATCCAGGCCTTCCTGCACGGTAAAGTGGATCTCGTGGTGCACCGTACCCAGATGTTCAGCGACGGATTTCGCCGCTTTCAGATCCGGCGATCCTTCCAGACCTACCGCGAAAGAGTGCAGCTGTGGCCACCAGGCCTCGCTCTTGTCCTGATCTTCAATACGCTTGGCCGCAAATTTTTTGGTCACGGCGGAAATAATAGAGGAGTCCAGGCCGCCGGAAAGCAGTACGCCATAAGGCACATCGGACATCAGATGGCTTTTCACGGCCTCTTCCAGCGCCTCTTTCAGCGTCGTCGCGTCAGTTTTGTTGTGCTCTACCGCCTCGTAGCTGAACCAGTCGCGCTGCCAGTAGCGGCGGATCTCGCCATCGGTGCTGGAAAGATAGCTGCCCGGCGGGAATTCTTTGATCGATTTACATACCGGCACCAGCGCCTTCATTTCTGAAGCGACAAACAGGTTGCCGTGTTCGTCGTTACCCATATAAAGCGGAATGATGCCGATATGATCGCGGCCAATCAGGTAAGTGTTTTTTACGCTGTCATAGAGGATAAAGGCGAACATGCCCTGCAGGTCGTCCAGAAAATCGACGCCTTTTTCCTGATAAAGCGCAAGAATAACTTCACAATCCGATTCGGTCTGAAAGGCATAGCGGTCGCTCAGCTCTGCACGCAGCGCCTGATGGTTATAGATTTCACCGTTTACCGCCAGCACGTGGGTGTGGGCTGCGTTGTAGAGAGGTTGCGCGCCGTTGTTGACGTCCACAATAGAAAGACGTTCATGGGCAAGGATCGCGTTGTCGCCTGCATATACGCCTGACCAGTCCGGGCCGCGATGACGCATAAGACGGGAAAGCTCCAGCGCTTTCTTACGCAGTTCAACCGGATCGCTTTTGAGATCCAACACGCCAAAAATAGAACACATAGCTAACTCCCTAACGACAAACCGCAACGGTGATATTAATGGAAAATTGCATAATTAACGGCGACTTCTTCGCCCGATAGATAAGAAAATGCGCCAGATTGAGAGAGTGTGCAAGCGTTTTAGCTGTTTGCTGATAAATAGCCTGTTGCATCACGCTTAAGTTTGAGGATTATGCAATATATGACGCTATTTATTGTGGGATCGATAATAAATATTAAAAATCGGTCAAAAAACAGACAGGCAAGGCGGATAAAAAAGCCCGGCGTGTTTGCCGGGCTGGCGATTCAGATAATGTCGATGTCCGCGACCGACGGGAAGACCCAGCTGGGCCGGAAAGGCATGGCATCAATATCGCTCAGGGTGGATACGCCGGACAGCACCAGAATAGTTTCAAGGCCGGCCTGAAAACCAGCCAGAATGTCGGTACGCAGATTATCGCCGACGATCACCGTCTCTTCGGAGTGGGCCTGCATCTTGTTCAGCGCCGCGCGCATAATCCACGGGCTGGGTTTACCCACGTAAAAAGGCGTCCGGCCGGATATTTTCTCAATACCCGCGCACAGCGCGCCGCAGGCCGGCACAAAGCCTCGGGCGTGAGTATCGGGGTTGGTTGCGATAAAACGCGCGCCGTTCGCCACGAAATAGGCGGCCTTATGCATCATATCCCAGTTAAACGAGCGCGTTTCGCCCACGATGACAAAATCGGGATTAATGTCGGTAATGGTAAAACCGGCTTTATAAAGCTCATGCACCAGCGCCCCTTCGCCCACCACATAGGCTTTCTTACCTTCCTGACGACGTAAAAAATCGGCGGTAGCCATCGCTGAGGTATAAAACACGCTTTCCGGCAGATCGATGCCCGCCGAAGAGAAGCGGTTAGCCAAATCCAGCGCGGTTTGCGAAGGGTAGTTGGTCAGCACCACCAGCGGCATCCCTTTAGCCAGGATGCGCTGCAGGAAATCGTTAGCGCCGGGTACGGCGGTATTGTCGTGCATCAAAACGCCGTCGATATCGCAGATGACGTTTTTGATAGCCATTTTTTCGCTGTCGTTCAGGGTTAGAGCGCTCATCAACTTTCCATTAAATGTTGTAACAGGATGCCGTTAAGCATGGCACGCTTTGCCAGTGCGAAAGCGCCTATGGCAGAGCGATGATCGAGCTCAGAACGCACCACCGGTAAATTCTGGCGGAAAGCTTTCAGCGCCTGAGTGTTGATACAGCCTTCAATAGCGGGCAGCAAAATTTTGTCTGCTTCAGTGATCTCACCCGCAATCACTACCTTTTGCGGGTTGAACAGATTAATGGCGATAGCGATCGCCTTGCCTAAGTGGCGCCCGACGGATTCTATCACTTCCGCCGCCAGCGCGTCGCCACGGTTAGCGGCCTTACAAATTTTCGGCATCAGGCAGTCATCCAGCGTCAGCGTGCTTGGATAACCCTGGGTAAGCAGATGACGAACGCGATTTTCTATCGCGCTGTTAGCCGCCAGGGTTTCCAGACAACCAAAATTGCCGCAGTGGCAGCGTTCGCCCAAAGGATCAACCTGGATATGGCCCAGCTCGCCCACGTTGCCGTTACTGCCTAAAAAGATATGACCATTGGTGATGATGCCTGCACCCGTACCACGGTGCACTCGCACCAGAATCGAGTCAGCACAGTCGCGGGACGCACCAAAATAGTGCTCGGCAAGCGCCAGGCTACGGATATCGTGCCCTACAAAGCTGGTGACGTTGAAACGTTTTTGCAGATTGGCGACCAGCGGCCAGTGATGAACCGCGATATGCGGCATATAGCGGATAACGCCGTTATTAGGATCGACCAGGCCGGGGAGGATAACGGCGATGGCGATCAGCTCGCGCAGCTTGCGCTGATGCTGCTCGCAGAAGCTGGCGATAGCGTTGAACAGCGCATGCTCCAGGGTTTCCTGAGTGCGTTCCGGCAGCGCGTAGTCCTCTTGCGCCAGCGCTTTTCCACTCAGGTCGAACAGGGTAAGCGTGGCGTCATTGCGGCCCAGGCGGATGCCGATAGTATTGAAGCCACGGGTTTCGGTGACAATAGAGATAGCGCGGCGGCCGCCGGTAGAGGCCTGCTGATCCACTTCTTTGATCAGGCCGCGCTCTATCATCTGGCGAGTAATTTTGGTGACGCTGGCGGGCGCTAGCTGGCTATGTTCGGCAATCTGAATGCGCGATATAGGGCCTTGCCGATCGATAAGCCGGTAAACGGCCGCGCTATTGAGTTGCTTAACAAGATCGACATTTCCTATTTGAGCCTGGCCGCCAGTGGTCATTCAGTTTCTACTCGCTTAAGACTTCGTCACCATTAACGACAGTCTGGATTATTTGATAGTCACGGGTGAACACCGTCAGGTTCGCGACTTTTCCAGCTTCGACGGAACCTAACTTATCCTCCACACCCATAGCGCGGGCTGGATACAGCGTTGCCATCCTGATCGCCTCATCCAGCGCAATGCCGACATGTTCGACGCTGTTCGCGACAGCTTCAATCATGGTCAGCGCAGAGCCGCTGAGCGTGCCGTTTTCGTCAACGCAGAGTCCATCCCGATAGTATATTGTTTTTCCTGCAAAAATGAACTGGTCAATCTGCGCACCCGCCGGCGCGGTGGCATCGGTGACCAGGATTAGCCTGTCGCCTTTAAGGCGTTTTGCATTACGAATATTAACGTAGTTGACGTGTAAACCGTCGGCGATGATGCCGCAGTAGACGTTTGGCGAATCAAAAAGCGTACCGATTAAGCCCGGCTCACGGCCGGTCAGCGGTGGCATAGCATTATACAGATGGGTGGCGAAACTGATGCCGGCGGCTATACCCTGGCGCGCCTCTTCGCTGGTGGCATAGGAATGACCAGCGGAAACGACGATACCGGCCTGATGCAGCTGGCGGATCACGGCAGAATCAACCTGTTCCGGTGCCAGGGTGATTTTGGCAATAACGTCGCTGTTTTCACACAGATAATCGACCATCGCTTTTTCCGCAGGACGGATCAGTGCCGGATTATGCGTGCCTTTTTTGAGTGGATTTAACCAGGGGCCTTCGAGATGCAGGCCGAGCGCCTGATTAGCATTTTGCGCCAGGTAAGCGCGCATCACTTCCACTGCGCGTTTCATCAGCTCGTCGCTGCTGGTGATCAGTGTCGGCAGGAAGCTGGTACAGCCCGATTTCTCGTTAGCTTTTTGCATAATAGCCAGCGTTTCAACGCTGATAGCGGCGATATCATCATTAAACTGCACGCCGCCGCAGCCGTTAAGCTGCAAATCGATAAAGCCGGGAGCAATCAGGGCGCCGTTTACATCGCGCCGGGTGATATCCGCAGGCAGATCTTCCAGTCTGCAAACACGGTCAATCAGGCCATTGGCGATGACGACGGCATGATTATCCAGTACTTCGTAGCCGGTAAAGATACGGCCATGGGTTAAAGCATACATAATTTTCTCCCGGCCAGCGCCGATAGCCTTGTGCAGATGAGTTACAGATTTTCCATATTTTCCGCTTCCATTTCGCGGAAATATTTAACCGTTTTCACTTTCAGTTCCATCGTCGCTGGCTCGTCGCAAACCACGATCGATTTGGCATGCAGCTGCAGGCAGCTGATGGTCCACATATGATTAACGTTGCCTTCGACGGCAGCCTGTAGCGCCTGGGCTTTAAGGTGTCCCGTCACCAGAATCATCACTTCTTCCGCGTCAAGCAGCGTGCCCACCCCAACGGTCAGCGCATATTTCGGTACCTGGCTGACGTCGCCGTCAAAAAAGCGGGAGTTCGCCAGGCGCGTATCGTGCGTCAGCGTCTTGATACGGGTACGGGAAGCCAGCGATGACGCGGGTTCATTAAAAGCGATATGCCCGTCGTTACCTACGCCGCCCATAAACAGGTGGATTTTACCGTAAGCGCGGATTTTCTCTTCATACTGGCGACATTCTGCGTCAATATCAGGCGCGTTGCCATTAAGAAGATTGATATTTTCACTTTGAATATCAACGTGATTGAAAAAGTTGCGATACATAAAGCTGTGATAGCTCTCCGGATGCTCTTTCGGCAGGCCGACATATTCGTCCATATTGAACGTAACGACATGTTTAAAGCTGACCTGGCCCGCTTTATGCATTTCAATGAGATGACGATAGGCTTCCAGCGGCGTGCCGCCCGTGGGTAAACCCAGCACAAACGGGCGCTCTGCGGTTGGCTGGAACGCGTTGATACGGTTTACAATGTGGCGGGCGGCCCATTTACCGACCTGGTTTGGCGTCGCAAGCGGGATCAATCTCATTTTTTTAACCTCGTTATAAGCAATTTAAGGAAGTATTTTACACCGGTTTCACTGTAATAAGCGTAATCTGCATAATCAGTAACCGGCGCGAAACAGCATCAGGATCATTTTTTTTATCATAAAATAAGTGGGCGGGGTTCGCCAGCATAAACCGTGTCAAAATAGCTTCTTTGGTGATAAATATCACAAATGCTATGGTTTTAATTTGCGCAGCGAATTAATTTTTCCTTACACTGCGTCGAATAATGATTAGTGTCATTCAGAGCAGTCCGCTCAATAAAAACTGCACAACGGGCGCCTGGCGGCTCTCATAGGGGGAATAGTGAATATTTTAGGGTTCTTTCAAAGGCTGGGGCGCTCCTTACAGCTACCGATAGCCGTATTACCAGTGGCGGCGCTGATGTTGCGCTTTGGTCAGCCTGATCTATTGAATATGCCGTTTATTGCGCAGGCTGGCGGGGCGATTTTTGACAATCTGGCGTTAATCTTCGCTATCGGGGTAGCTTCTACATGGTCTAAAGACAACGCAGGCGCAGCCGCGCTGGCAGGGGCCGTAGGCTACTTTATTCTGACTAAAGCCATGATCACCATTAATCCGGCGATCAATATGGGCGTGCTGGCGGGGATCGTCACTGGCCTGGTGGCGGGTGCCACCTATAACCGCTGGGCGGATATCAAACTGCCCGATTTTCTCAGCTTTTTCGGCGGCAAGCGTTTCGTTCCTATCGCAACCGGCTTCTTCTGTTTGATCCTGGCCGCTGTGTTTGGCTACGTCTGGCCGCCCGTGCAAAACGCCATTCATGCGGGCGGCGAGTGGATTGTCTCAGCTGGCGCGTTTGGCGCGGGCGTCTTTGGCTTCGTTAACCGTCTGCTGATCCCAACGGGTTTACATCAGGTACTGAATACCATCGCCTGGTTCCAGATCGGCGATTTCACCAACGCCGCCGGCGCCGTTTTCCATGGCGATATCAACCGTTTCTATGCGGGCGACGGCACGGCGGGCATGTTTATGTCCGGCTTCTTCCCAATCATGATGTTTGGCCTGCCCGGCGCGGCGCTGGCCATGTATATGGCCGCGCCGAAAGCGCGTCGTCCTATGGTTGGCGGTATGCTGCTTTCGGTAGCGGTCACCGCTTTCCTGACCGGCGTGACGGAGCCGCTGGAATTCCTGTTTATGTTCCTGGCGCCGATGCTTTATCTGATCCACGCCATCCTGACGGGCATTAGTCTTTATGTAGCGACGGCGCTGGGTATCCATGCCGGTTTCTCTTTCTCTGCGGGCGCAATCGACTATGTGCTGATGTATAACCTGCCGGCGGCCAGCAGCAATGTCTGGGTACTGCTGGTAATGGGCGCTATCGCATTTGTGGTTTACTTTGCGCTGTTCAGCGCGGTTATCCGCATGATGGATCTGAAAACGCCGGGCCGTGAGGAGGCGACCATGCAGCCGGAGGAAGAGGCTAACAGCAACACGGAAGAGGGGCTGGAACAGCTTTCGCGCCACTATATTGCCGCCGTCGGCGGGTCGGAAAACCTGAACGTTATTGATGCCTGCATTACCCGCCTGCGTCTTTCCGTCAAAGATGCCGCGCAGGTAAACGATGCGGCCTGTAAGCGTCTGGGCGCATCAGGCGTGGTGAAGCTGAACAAGCAAACTATTCAGGTTATTATCGGCGCCAAAGCGGAATCCGTGGCGGAGACGATGAAAAAAATCATTGCCAAAGGGCCGGTCGCGCCGATTGCGGTCAGCGCCGTCGCCGCGACCGTTGCGCCAACCACGCCGCCTGCACCGGCCGCCGCTGCGAAGGGCGTGCTTGAAACGCTGCTGGCGCCGGTAAGCGGAGAAGTTGTGGCGCTGGAGCAGGTGCCGGATGAGGCTTTCGCCAGCAAGGCGGTCGGCGAGGGCGTAGCCATCAGGCCAACCGGCAGTACGGTGGTCTCGCCTGCCAGCGGTACCATACTGAAAATCTTCAACACCAACCATGCCTTCTGTCTGGAAACGGAGAAAGGTCTGGAAGTGGTGGTGCATATGGGCATCGACACCGTCGCGCTGGAAGGAAAGGGCTTTACGCGGCTGGTAGAAGAGGGCGCACAGGTTAAAGCGGGTGAACCGATTCTGGAGATGGATCTGGCCTGGCTTAACAGCCATGCGAAATCGATGATCAGCCCGGTCGTGGTCACCAATATTGAAGATTTTAGCGGCATCAGGCTGGTTGCGGGCGATACCGTCATTGCGGGCGAAAGTCCACTTTGCGAAATTACCGGCTGAGGGCAGCGGTAAAAAAACGAGGGCGGGAAGCGATTCCCGCCCTTTTTTATGCGATACGCTAACAAACGGTTGTTTCCCTGAACGGCTTTGTGGATCATACTCCGTTATTTCACGCACTACAGTATTCCAGAGGATATTAAGATGAGTGAGGCTGAAGCCCGCCCAACTAACTTTATTCGTCAGATCATCGACGAAGATCTGGCGAACGGTAAGCACACTAGCGTGCATACTCGCTTCCCGCCGGAGCCGAACGGCTATTTGCATATTGGTCACGCCAAATCAATCTGCCTGAACTTTGGTATTGCTCAGGATTACCAGGGCGAGTGCAATTTGCGTTTCGACGACACTAACCCGGTCAAAGAAGATCTGGAGTATGTCGAATCAATCAAGCGTGACGTACAGTGGCTGGGCTTCGAGTGGAGCGGCAAGGTCCGTTATTCCTCTGACTATTTTGACCAGCTGCATCATTATGCCGTTGAGTTGATTAATAAAGGTCTGGCCTATGTAGATGAGCTGTCGCCGGAGCAGATCCGTGAGTATCGCGGCACCCTGACCTCGCCGGGTAAAAACAGCCCGTATCGCGATCGCAGCGTAGAAGAAAACCTGGCGCTGTTTGAGAAAATGCGCAACGGCGAATTCGCCGAGGGCAGCGCCTGCCTGCGTGCCAAAATCGATATGGCCTCTAACTTTATCGTTATGCGCGATCCGGTACTCTATCGCATCAAGTTTGCCGAACATCACCAGACCGGCAATAAGTGGTGCATCTACCCGATGTATGACTTCACCCACTGCATTTCCGACGCCCTGGAAGGCATTACGCATTCGCTTTGTACGCTGGAGTTCCAGGACAACCGTCGCCTGTACGATTGGGTGCTGGACAATATCACCATCCCGACGCATCCGCGCCAGTACGAGTTTTCGCGCCTGAATCTTGAATACGCCATCATGTCCAAGCGCAAGCTGAACCTGCTGGTAACCGAAAAAATCGTGGAAGGCTGGGACGATCCGCGCATGCTGACCGTTTCCGGTTTGCGCCGTCGCGGCTATTCGGCCGCCTCGATCCGCGAGTTCTGCCGTCGCATTGGCATTACCAAGCAGGACAACATTGTTGAGATGGCGTCGCTGGAATCCTGTATCCGCGACGATCTCAATGAAAACGCGCCGCGTGCTATGGCCGTTCTCGATCCGGTTAAGCTGGTGATTGAGAATCTGCCGGCCAACCATGAAGAAATCATCACCATGCCGAACCATCCGAACAAGCCGGAGATGGGAACGCGTGAAGTGCCGTTCAGCCGTGAGATTTATATCGATCGTGCGGATTTCCGTGAAGAAGCCAACAAGCACTATAAGCGTCTGGTGCTGGGTAAAGAAGTTCGTCTGCGTAACGCTTACGTCATTAAAGCCGAGCGCGTGGCTAAAGATGAAGAAGGCAACATCACCTGCCTGTTCTGCACCTGCGACGTCGATACGCTGAGTAAAGATCCGGCTGACGGACGCAAGGTGAAAGGCGTGATCCATTGGGTATCCGCCGAGCATGCGCTGCCGGCCGAGTTCCGTCTTTACGATCGTCTGTTCAGCGTGCCGAATCCTGGCGGCGCCGAGGATTTTCTGACCACGATTAACCCGGACTCGCTGGTTATCCGTCAGGGCTTTGTCGAGCCGGGTCTGAAGGCCGCGGAAGCGTCCAGTCCGTTCCAGTTTGAGCGTGAAGGCTATTTCTGCGCGGACAGCGTTTACTCCAGCAGCAGCCATCTGGTGTTTAACCGCACGGTCGGCCTGCGCGATACCTGGGCTAAAAGCGGTGAATAGGTCGTGATTTAACAAAAAAGCAGCCTTTAGGCTGCTTTTTTTTTGGATAATGTATTTAACTGCTTAACGGCTGAAAAACAAATATAAGACAACCTGTTTTACATCATAGTTTACGACGACAATAATTGTTATTAATTGCCAGTCACCTGACCAGTAAATATAATTGGCGCGTGGTCGGTTAATTACTGTTTGTTATTTTTTATATTTTAAGATTATTTATTTTTTTTGTATTTCTTTCGAGAAGGATTTCTAAATGCACTCTGTCAATTTAGCGCGGAAAGCGCTGGCGATAGCTGTCGCCTGCGGATCTACCCTTGTCGGCAGCTTTTATGTTCCTGCTGCTTCCGCCGACGGTTTTATTGATGACTCGACGCTGACCGGCGGGATTTATTACTGGCAGCGGCAACGCGACAGAAAAGAAATGGATCCGGTTCATAATAAGTATGGCCAGTACACGGAAAATCTTCATCATGCCACTTTTAACGGCAGCCTCGATTTCTCTTCAGGCTATGCGGCGGATTTTATCGGTATAGAGCTGGGCGTGCATGGTGCACTGCAGCTCGCGGGAACCGGGCCTGCCGCGCCGAATGAAATCGCTTTCAGCAATGCAAAAAAACGCTGGGACGAAAGATTCGATGGCGACGCCGACGGCGCTTCCTTTTATAAAGCGGCTGTTAAGCTGAAGCATGATAATTATTGGTTAAAAGCAGGTTATATACAGCCTCAGGGACAAACGCTAATTGTGCCGCAATGGGGGTTTGTACCCGGCACCTATCGCGGATTTGAAGTCGGCTCGGTTTATGATTTTGATGATGCGGGCGCGCTTTCCCTCTCATATATGTGGACGGATGAATATAAAGCGCCGTGGTATCGTAAAATGTATAATTTTCGTAAACCCGATTTAAAAACGGAAATAAAATATCTTCACTCCCTCGGCATAAAGTACGATTTTAAAAACAAGCTGGTGCTGGAAGGGGCGCTGGGTCAGGCAGAAAATTATATGGAGCAGTATTTTAGCGAAGTGTCCTGGGCGTTTCCTGTTGCCGGCAACGATCTGCATACCAGCTGGCAATTTTACGGTGCGCGTAATAAGGAACAGGGCGGCGTAAACAATATCAATAATGTTTATGATGGCCTGGCCTGGCTGCAGGCCGTGACGCTGAACTACAAAACCGGCCCGTTTGATTTTCGCGTTGAGGGCACCATGGTAAAAGCCCACGGCAACCAGGGCTTTTTTCTGGCGCGCATGACGCCGGTAGGGGCGACCTCCAACGGGCGTAACGACGTCTGGTGGGATTCCCGCAGCGACTTTAACGCCAACGGGCAGAAGGCGCTGTATGGCGGCGTGATGTACGACCTGAAAGGCTGGCAAATGCCGGGCTGGGCGGTAGGCACTTCTTATGCTTACGGCTGGGATGCCCGTCCATCCACGGATCCGATTTACGATCAAAGCATGCGCCGCAGCGAGTCTGCCTGGAATATGGATCTGCGCTACACGGTACAGCATGGTCGCGCCAAAGATACGCAGGTCAACCTGCACTATACCCGTTACAAAAACCATTCTGATATTCCCAGCTTCAGCAACGGCTACGGCAATATGTTTCAGGACGAAAAGGACGTGAGGCTGACCGTGATCGCGCCTTTCACCGTGTTTTGATGCCCTGTGCTGCCAGACCCGGCCGCGGCAAAAGCGCATCGGACGGGGAAGACGCTTTTTTCTGCTGACGGCAGAAAAACTTAAATAGCGGACGAGGAAAGAAATGAAAAAATTGAGAGTAACACTTGTGGCGACAGCACTGATGATGGCCAGCGGCAGCGCCGTTGCGGATCAACGCGTCGTCGATCAAATCAGCCGGTTTGGCGTAAAGTATACCGTTAACGATAACCATGCCGCGCTGCACGGCGTTGATTGTGCGGCGCTGGGGGCTGACTGGGCTTCCTGCAACAGGGCAACGATTACCTTAACTAACCCCGGCGAAGCGCTAACCAGTAAAAACTGGGCTATCTGGCTGCCCAATATTCGTCAGACGCTGCGGGTGGACAACGACCAGTTCCGCATGGTGCACGTGGTAGGGGATCTGACGCGGCTGGAGCCAACCGAAAAGTTTACCGGTTTCGCCGCCGGCGAATCGGTGGATATTCCCATCGTTAACGAATACTGGCAGCTGTTTATCACGGACGTGATGCCGCGCTGGTACGTTACTTCCGAAAACGCGCAGCCTAAAATCATCGCCAGCACGGATACGGAGGATCTGACCTCGTTTGTCTCGCCGATGGATAACCACTGGAAGCGGACGGCCGACGATCGCAACGTGCTGATGACGCCCGTCAGCCGCTTTGAAAAAAACAGCGATACGCCACAGCTCGCTGCCGAAGCGCTGCGCGGACAGATCCTGCCGACGCCGCTGCATATTACTCTCCATGCGGAGGATGCCGATTTAAGCCGGGGCGTGCAGTTCGAGCTGACCGGGCTTAACGCCGATTCCGCAGAAGCGGTAAGGGATCGTTTTGCGCTGCTTGGCCTGGCAGAAAATGGGCAGGGTTATGTTATCAAAAGCAAGCTTGCGCCCGCCGTTTTCACGGGCAACGAGGCGGTTTCCGGCGCCTACAGGCTGAGCGTCCGCGCGCAGGAAGCGCGGGTGGAAGGTTTTGACGAGGCGGGGATCTATTACGGCATGATGTCCATTCTGTCGCTGCTGCCGGCCAGCGGCGAACAGAAGATCGCTACTCTGGACGTCACCGATGCACCACGCATGGCGTATCGCGGTATTTTTCTCGATATCGGCCGTAACTTCCACAGCAAAGAGGCGGTGCTGCGCCTGTTGGATCAGATGGCGGCGGTTAAACTCAATAAATTCCATTTTCATCTGAGCGATGATGAAGGCTGGCGTATTGAGATCCCCGGCCTGCCGGAGCTGACCGGGATCGGGGCCAGACGCTGCCACGATCTGACGGAGCAGCGCTGTCTGCTGCCGCAGCTGGGATCCGGGCCTTTCGCTGACGCCCAGGGCAATGGCTATCTGACCCGCGACGACTACATTACTATTCTACGCTATGCCAAAGCGCGCGGCATCGAAGTCATCCCGGAAATCGATATGCCCGCTCATGCCAGGGCGGCGGTTATTGCTATGGAAGCCCGCTACAACCGGCTGATGAAAGAAGGTAAGGCCAAAGAGGCAAACGAGTACCGTCTGGTCGATCCGACTGATACTTCAAACACGACTTCCGTGCAGTTTTACGATCGTACCAGCTATCTGAATCCCTGCCTGGATTCCTCCATGCGTTTTGTTGATAAGGTGATTAGCGAAATCCAGGCAATGCATCAGGCGGCCGGCGTGCCGTTAACCACCTGGCACTTTGGCGGCGACGAGGCGAAAAATATCCGCCTGGGCGCTGGCTATACCGATGCGGCCAATCCCGAAGTGGGCAAGGGCAGGATCGATTTGAGCAAGGAAGATAAACCCTGGTCGAAATCGCAGGTTTGTCAGGCACTGGTGAAATCGGGCAAGGTCGCGGATATGGATCATCTGCCCAGCTACTTTGGCAAAAAGGTCAGCGAGCGGGTAAACGCGCACGGTATAGAAAAGATGCAGGCGTGGCAGGATGGCCTGAAGGACGCGAAGGGCGCTAAAGACTTTGCGACCAAACGCATGGGGGTTAATTTCTGGGACACGCTTTTCTGGGGCGGCTTTGACAGCGTTAACGACTGGGCTAACAAAGGCTATGAGGTCACCGTCTCCAGCCCGGACTATCTCTATATGGATTTCCCTTATGAGGTTAATCCGCTGGAAAGGGGCTATTACTGGGGTACCCGCTTCAACGACGAGCGTAAAATGTTCAGCTTCGCGCCGGACAATATGCCGCAGAATGCAGAGACATCGGTGGATCGCGACGGTAACTTCTTTGATGCTAAATCCGATAAGCCCTGGCCGGGCGTGTATGGGATTTCAGCCCAGCTCTGGAGCGAAACCGTACGTACCGACGAGCAGATGGAGTGGATGATTTTCCCACGCGCTCTGGCCGTGGCGGAGCGCGGCTGGCATCGTGCCGCCTGGGAGCAGACTTACCAGGCCGGACATGAGTATAAAGGCGGCGAAACAAGGCATGTCGATCGGGCGACGTTGAACAGGGACTGGCAGCGTTATGCAAACCTGCTGGGCCAGCGCGAGCTGCCGAAAATGGATAAAGCCGGGATCAACTATCGTCTGCCGCAGCCGGGTGCACGTATTGTCGCGGGCAGGCTGGAGGCCAATATTGCACTGCCTGGCGTGGCTATCGACTACTCGCTGGACGGTGGCAACAGCTGGCAGCGCTATCATGACAGCGCCCGTCCGTCGGTTTCCGGTGAGGTCTTGATCCGCGCCGTCAGTAGCGACGGCAAGCGCTTCAGCCGCGTGGAGAGCCTGAAATAGTCGGGGCGCAGGCAAAAAAAACCGGTGAGCGATCGCCGGTTTTTTATTGAAATCGATTACTTATCGTGCAGCGTGTCGTCTTCACGACAGTCGCCGGTAGCGCAGTGGCCGTAAAGATAGAGGCTGTGGTTGCTGAGCTTGATACCGTGCTTCGTCGCAATATCACGCTGACGGGATTCAATAGACTCGTCGCTGAATTCAATTACTTTGCCGCAGTCCAGGCAGATAAGGTGATCGTGGTGCTGCTGCTGGGTCAGTTCAAACACGGACTTGCCGCCTTCGAAGTTATGACGGGTCACGATCCCCGCATCGTCAAACTGGTTCAGAACGCGGTAAACCGTCGCCAGGCCAATCTCTTCGCCCATGTCGATCAGGCGTTTATACAAATCTTCCGCACTGACGTGATGGCTCTCTGGTTCCTGAAGCACTTCCAGAATTTTCAGTCGAGGAAGCGTGACTTTCAGGCCGGCCTTCTTTAATGCGGTGTTATTGTCAGTCATGCGGATATTGTCCTGTTACTTTGCTGGTCACTAAGTGGCTGAAAAGCCGCGAGCATCGGTCGACGCAAAAGCTGAGCGTCTCATTATAGAACCGATGCCTTGAAGAAACCACAGCGGAGATGCAAAACCATCAGGGGATGTAAGGATAAGAAGTCGTTACGTCCGGAAAAGCAAGCACCCATTTACGCTGGGTTGTCAGTTCGCTCTGCCTGATTTTCGGCGCCGCAGAAGCGGAGGCGGAGCAGTGCTATTGTACCGTTTTGACGGTAAAAGTTACAAATATGTATCTATCACTTCTATAGAAAAAACCATTGGCCCGCTGTGGATACGTACCGCGGGCCAATGCTATCACGCTTCGAGAATATCCTGGAGCTGAAGCTCGTCAGAAATCTGTTTGACCCACTTTTCAACGCGTTCGTTGGTCAGCTCCGGCTGGCGATCTTCGTCAATGGCCAGGCCAAGGAAATGGGTATCGTCCGCCAGGCCTTTAGAAGCCTCGAAATCATAGCCTTCCGTCGGCCAGTGGCCGACGATCACCGCGCCGTTAGGCTCGATAATGTCGCGAATGGTGCCCATCGCGTCGCAGAAATATTCCGCATAGTCTTCCTGATCGCCGCAGCCAAACAGCGCGACCAGCTTGCCGTTGAAGTCGATCTCTTCCAGCGTAGGGAAGAAATCATCCCAGTCACACTGCGCTTCACCATAGTACCAGGTCGGGATGCCCAGCAGCAAAATATCAAAGGCTTCAAGGTCTTCTTTGCTGCTTTTAGCGATATCATGAACTTCAGCCACCTCTTTACCGAGCTGCTTCTGGATCATTTTTGCAATGTTTTCCGTATTGCCCGTATCGCTGCCAAAGAAAATGCCTACGATTGCCATGAGTTTAATAACCTCTTGAAACTTAATGATATGCGGCGGCTAGCCTGAAAATGTTAAGGGCAATAATAGCAGACAGCAACAGGGGGATAAACGGCTAATCCGCCTGCATTTGTCGCTTTGTGCTTTACCGTAGCGCGTGCTTTAGCGCTCAGGCCTGGCTAACTGCGCCATGACCATCTCTTCTATCAGTTCGCTGCGGCTCATATTACGCTGCTCGGCGAGCTGGTTCAGGGCGTCAACCGCGTCACTGTTCATTTTCAGTTCTACGCGCTTCAGCCCGCGCACTTTATCACGCTTAAGCTGGTTGCGTTTGTTAATGCGCAACTGCTCATCACGTGCCAGTGGATTGGTTTTGGGTCGTCCCGGTCGACGCTCGTCTGCGAACAGATCGATCGTGGTGCGGTCCGTGTTTTCTTTTGCCATAGAATCGTGATACTGAAGGCTGGAGTTCTGATGGATTGAGCCGTTAGCGTTTGCGGCCGGTGCCGTCGACAAATTTTAGCGCGCCATCATACCCCAGTGAAAGTCGCGACGACAATTATTTAGCCTTTTACTGAAACATTTGTTTTCACAGGGCAAAAAAACGGCGGATGGCGCGCAAAACGGCATCAGGTTTCTCAGCATGCGCCCAGTGACCCGCGCCGGTAATCACGTGCGCGCGGGCGGCAGGGAACTGGGCCAGCAGCGCATCACGATACGCTTCCTGGAGATAAGGCGAATGTTCGCCCCGAATAAACAGCGTAGGATGCGGCCAGGCGGGCAGCGTTTCCCAGCCGATAATCCGATCGTAGTGCTGCCAGAGCGCCGGCACGTTGAAACGCCATTCGCCGTCCTGAAACGATTTAAGCAGAAACTGGATGACGCCTTCTTCTTTTATGGTCTGCTGCATCAGCGCGGCGGCTTCGCTACGGCGGGTGATGCCCGCTTTGCTAACGGCGGCCAGCGCGGCGAAAATCGCGTCGTGATGGCGCTCCCGATAGGCCACCGGCGCAATATCGATAACCACCAGCTGCCTGACACGGTTCGGCGCAAGGGAAGCCAGCGTCATGGCGATTTTTCCGCCCATGGAATGACCTATAATATCAAACCGGTCTGCATCAAGCTCATCCAGCGTTTCCAGCACGTCGCGTGCCATCGCGGCATAGCTTATTTCATCCGACCGGGGCGAAAGGCCATGGTTTCGTACGTCCACCTGAATAATGCGGCGATCCGCCTTCAGGTCGCGCGCCAGCACGCCAAGGTTATCCAGGTTGCCGAAAAGGCCGTGAATAAGCACCACGGGCGCGTCAGAAACGGTCGATTGTTCAGATTGCAGGCGGAAATTCAATTTCATGGCAAACTTCTTACGGAGGAAACGAGGGGTTAGGTTATCATAAAACAGCGATTTTCTGCCGCGGCGACAGACCCGATCTTTTACGGCATATTCCGACTTTTGTCCGCAATTGGGGCTGGCGCTACAACCCGGCAGGATTTAACTTTATAATCCTCGTGTTAGAGCTGGTCCGTCCGCGCCTGGGTAAAACAGGTCGCTAACCGGCTCTTATCAGCAATAATCGTACTGGATCAAGATGAAAACTATTGAAGTCGACGAAGAGCTCTACCGTTATATCGCCAGCCACACTCAGCATATTGGTGAAAGCGCCTCCGACATTTTACGTCGTATGCTGAAATTTTCCGCTGGTCAGGCAGCGCCGAAGGTGCCTGCTGTTACGGCTGCGCCCGCGCCTGTCGCCAGCGTACAGGAAACCGTGGTGAAAGAGACGTCTCGCCCGCAGGACCGCGTTCGCGCCGTGCGCGAGCTGCTGCTGTCGGACGAGTACGCGGAGCAGAAAAAAGCGGTAAACCGTTTTATGCTGATCCTGTCGACTTTATACAATCTGGATCCCAAAGCATTTGCCGCGGCGACCGAATCACTGCATGGTCGTACGCGCGTCTACTTTGCAGGCAATCAGCAAACCCTGGTACAGAACGGCACCCATACCAAGCCGCAGCATATTCCCGGCACGCCGTATTGGGTGATCACCAACACCAACACAGGCCGTAAACGCAGCATGATTGAACATATCATGTCGTCCATGCAGTTCCCGACGGAACTGGCGGACAAGGTTTGCGGTACACTCTAAACACAGCGTCAGGGAGAAGCGCCAATGGCCAGTCACCCCCGTGCCGGGCAGCCAGCACAGCAGAGCGATTTGATTAACGTTGCACAATTGACCTCGCAGTATTATGTCCTGCAGCCGGAAACAGGCAACGCGGAACACGCGGTGAAATTCGGCACGTCCGGCCATCGCGGTAGCGCAGGCCGACAGAGCTTCAATGAGACGCACATTCTGGCTATCGCGCAGGCGATTGCGGAAGAGCGCAAAAAGAACGGCGTTACCGGCCCTTGCTACGTGGGTAAAGATACGCACGCGCTGTCCGAACCGGCGATTATTTCCGTACTGGAAGTGCTGGCGGCGAACGGCGTGGATGTGATTGTACAGCAGGACAACGGCTATACGCCGACCCCTGCCATCTCTAACGCTATCCTTGAGCACAACAAAGCTGGCGGCGCACAGGCTGACGGCATCGTTATCACGCCTTCGCACAATCCACCGGAAGATGGCGGCATCAAGTACAATCCGCCAAACGGTGGTCCGGCCGATACTAACGTCACTAAAGTGGTGGAAGATCGCGCTAACCAGCTGATTAAAGACGGCCTGAAAGATGTTAAGCGCATGGCGCTGGACGAAGCCTGGGCAAGCGGCCATCTGCAGGAAAAAGATCTGATCCAACCCTATATCGAAGGTCTGTCACAGATCATCGATATTCCGGCTATTCAGAAAGCGGGCCTGAAAATCGGCGTCGATCCGCTTGGCGGCTCCGGCATCGCCTACTGGCAGCGTATCGCAGAATATTACAACCTGGATCTGACTATCGTTAACGATTCGGTCGACCAGACGTTCCGCTTTATGCACCTGGATAAAGACGGTGTGATCCGTATGGACTGCTCATCCGAAAGCGCGA
This sequence comes from Erwinia sp. 198, assembly GCF_003937915.1. Classification (GTDB taxonomy): domain Bacteria; phylum Pseudomonadota; class Gammaproteobacteria; order Enterobacterales; family Enterobacteriaceae; genus Erwinia; species Erwinia aeris. Next base: position 284,090 of record NZ_RHUM01000004.1, read on the forward strand.
TGGCGGGCCTGCTGGCACTGCGTGATAAGTTCGATCTGGCATTTGCCAACGACCCGGACTATGACCGTCACGGCATCGTTACGCCTGCGGGCCTGATGAACCCAAACCACTACCTGGCCGTTGCAATTAACTATCTGTTCCAGCATCGTCCGCAGTGGGGCAAAGAAGTTGCCGTCGGTAAAACGCTGGTTTCCAGCGCGATGATCGACCGCGTGGTCAACGACATCGGCCGTAAGCTGGTGGAAGTGCCGGTAGGGTTCAAATGGTTCGTTGACGGCCTGTTTGACGGCAGCTTCGGCTTCGGCGGCGAAGAGAGCGCGGGCGCTTCCTTCCTGCGCTTTGACGGCACGCCGTGGTCGACGGACAAAGACGGTATTATCATGTGCCTGCTGGCCGCCGAGATCACGGCGGTAACCGGTAAAAATCCGCAGCAGCACTATGACGAGCTGGCGGAGCGCTTTGGTGCGCCAAGCTATAACCGTCTGCAGGCTTCTGCGACCTCCGCGCAAAAAGCGGCGCTGTCGAAGCTGTCGCCGGAAATGGTCAGCGCCGATACGCTGGCGGGCGATCCTATCACCGCTCGCCTGACGGCAGCGCCAGGAAACGGTGCATCAATCGGTGGCCTTAAGGTAATGACCGAGAACGGCTGGTTCGCGGCGCGTCCGTCCGGTACGGAAGACGCCTACAAGATCTATTGCGAAAGCTTCCTGGGTGCCGAGCACCGCGAGAAGATTGAAAAAGAAGCGGTAGAAATTGTTAGCGAAGTACTGAAAAACGCCTGATATCAGGGCTGAAAATAAAAGGCGCTAATTTATTAGCGCCTTTTTTATTTTCAAATTTTGCTTTTTTCGCAATGTCCCGAATAATTTAGCCGATTTTAAAGCTGCTAACCGCCTTTAACCATATACCCGGGCCGTCTGTTCAGAGAGTGAGGCAACAAACAGGGTGCAACAGCACCAGCTTTAAACAGTTGTACAATAATGCCTTTACTCTGTACAAAACTGATTAATCTCCCTTCAGGTCGACGCCATGCGGCTACAGGCGTGCTGCAATAGCGTGGCGCGAGGTTGTGGTTTCATTTAAACAGCTGCAATGTAGCCCAATTGTTATTCATTTAATTTAAATTAACGTTAATTTAACTTGTTGCCTTAATCTGAATAATTTTTAATTTAATCTGGTCGGATGAGTGGTAAATATATCGCCAGAACGGTATTATTTTAGCCAGAACTTTATCTTTCCGGAGGGCGTATGAATCTCTATCATCAATACTCGCTGCCTCATCTTCTGCTGCGTCGGCTGGCAACGCTTGTGGTCGGTCTTGTCGCGTTACCTTTTATGCTTTTTTATCGCGACCGCTCGCGCTTCTATAGCTACCTGCATCGCTGCTGGTGTAAAACCAGCACGCAGCCCGTGTGGCTGGCACAGGCGGAAAGGGCCGCTGCCGATTTTTATTAATCGCGTCCGCACGCTTTAGCGCCGCCTTATCCTCTTGCCGCCGCCTTTTCTTCGTGCTGTGGTGTCGGTGCATGTTTCTTTTCTTTCCGCCGCCTTTAGATAGCTGTTAATGCCCCGTTTCAGGGGCATTTTTCTTTTCTTCCTGTCGTTTTGCCTTGTTCCGTAAGGCTTTTCGTCGATCGGCTTTTTTCGATAAATCACCGGTAGCAATTCTTTTTGCAAAGTTGTACAACTTGTTTTGTCTTGTACAGATTTAACCGCTACACTTAATGATGAAAGTAGCAAAGGGGAGAAAGGTATGAGTGAGAAAATTCCGGTAGGCATCAGTGCCTGCCTGCTTGGCGACAGTGTCCGTTTTGATGGCGGCCACAAACGTTGCGCCTTTGCCGCCGAAGATCTGGCGCCTTTTATGCGTTATGAACCGGTTTGCCCGGAAATGGCGATTGGCCTGTCCACGCCACGCCCGGCTTTGCGCCTGACCGAAACGGCTGAAAATAACGTTGAGCTTTGCTTCAGCAACGGGAAAGGCGAGCCGCTGACTCAGGAAATGCAAAGCTTTTCCGAAAAAAAAATCGCCAGCCTGCACCACCTGTGCGGCTACATTGTCTGTGCCAAATCGCCCAGCTGTGGCATGGAGCGGGTGCGCGTTTACCAGCCAGAAAATAACAACAACCGTAAAGAAGGCGTTGGCATCTTTACGCGTGAACTGATGAAGCAAATGCCGTGGCTGCCGGTCGAAGAAGACGGCAGGCTGCACGATCCCGTGCTGCGCGAGAATTTTGTCGAGCGCATTTACACCCTGCACGAATTTAACCAGCTGTGGCGCAGCGGCCTGACGCGCGGCAAGCTTATTGCTTTCCACAGCCGCTATAAACTGACGCTGCTGGCGCATTCACAGCCGGCGTATCGCGAGATAGGTCGCTTTGTGGCGGCTATCGAGCAGTGGTCTTCCCTGGAAGCCTTTGCCTTTGAGTACCGTCAGCGCCTGATGGATCTGCTGAGGCATAAAGCCACGCGCGGCAACCACACTAATGTGATGATGCACGTACAGGGCTATTTCCGACCGCAGCTGAATGCTAAACAGCGCGAGGAGCTGACCTCGCTGATCGAACACTATCGCCAGGGCTTACAACCGTTGCTGGCGCCGATGACGCTGCTTAAACACTATATGTCGGAATATCCCGATCCTTACCTGACCCAGCAACGCTATTTTGAGCCTTATCCGGAAGCGCTTCGTCTGCGTTACGGCCATTAATTACAGGGAAAGCTATGGCCACCCACCTGGTCTGGATGCGCAACGATCTGCGCATCCATGATAACTACGCGCTTTATGCAGCCTGCAGTGATGACAATGCGGAAGTGCTCGCCCTCTATATTGCCACGCCAAAACAGTGGCAATCTCACGATATGTCACCGAAGCAGGCCGCTTTTATTTATCAAAGCCTGCAGGATGTGCAGGGCACTTTGGCAGAGAAAGGCATCCCGCTGCACTATTTGCAGTGCGATGACTTTTCCGCTTCGGTTGAAGCGTTGAAAGATTTCTGCCGTGAGCATCATGTCGACAGCCTGTTTTATAACTATCAGCACGAAGTCAACGAGCGCCAGCGCGATGCGCAGGCGGAACGCGAACTGAGCGAGCTGGATATAGTCGTACAGGGCTTCGATGATGGTCTACTGCCGCCCGGCAGCGTGCTGACGGGCAATCGGGAAATGTTTAAAGTCTTTACGCCATTCAGCAAGGCTTTTGTACGCCGACTGCATGAAGGTATGCCGGAATGCGCGCCCGCGCCGAAACCGCGTGCTCAGGCACCGCTGAAAAAAATACCGCCTTTGACGCCTTTTGATTATCCGCAGGAAGATTTTAATACCGACTTTTTTCCCGTGGGTGAAAAAACGGCTATTCAGCGTCTACGCGATTTTTGTCAGCAGCCGGTCGTGGAATATGCGGCTAAGCGAGATACGCCGGCCGTTGACGGCACAAGCCGCCTGTCCGTTTATCTGGTGACCGGGGTTCTGTCGCCGCGCCAGTGCCTGCATCGGCTGCTGCGCGAGCATCCCGACGCATTAGAAAACGACAAAATATTCAGCTGGTTTAACGAGCTTATCTGGCGCGAGTTCTATCGGCACCTGATTGTCGCCTGGCCCGCGCTCTGTAAACATCAGCCCTTTATCAGCTGGACAAAAAAGGTGCAATGGCAGCGTAATGATGACCAGCTGGCCGCCTGGCAGCAGGGTGAAACCGGTTATCCGATAGTGGATGCCGCTATGCGGCAGCTGAACAGCCTCGGCTGGATGCACAATCGCCTGCGGATGATTACCGCCAGCTTCCTGATTAAAGATCTGCTGATCGACTGGCGGATCGGTGAACGCTATTTTATGTCGCAGCTGATCGACGGCGATCTGGCGGCGAACAATGGCGGCTGGCAGTGGGCCGCTTCCAGCGGCAATGACGCGGCGCCTTACTTTCGCATCTTCAATCCCACTACGCAGGGCGAACGCTTTGATAAAGAAGGCGAGTTCATTCGGCAGTGGCTACCGGAACTGAAGGCGGTGCCCGCTCAGCATATTCATCAGCCGCATGAATGGGCGCGGAAAAACGGCGTTCAGCTCGATTATCCTTACCCCATCGTTGACCACAAAGAGGCCCGCAAACGTGCGCTGGCGGCCTACGAGGCGGCAAGGAAGTAGCCGCGCGTTTTGTCTGTCCGGCGCTCTCTGCTAAAGTTGCCGCATCGAGAACGGCAAAAGAGTGTACGCCCTATGCAAAACAGCGAATTAGAAAACATCGTTAACCAGCAGCTGAATACCGCGAGCTTCAGCGACTATGCGCCGAACGGTCTTCAGGTAGAAGGGCGCGAGCAGGTACAGAAAATCGTTACCGGCGTCACCGCCTGTCAGGCGCTGCTGGATGAGGCGGTACGTTTACAGGCGGACGCGGTGCTGGTGCATCACGGCTATTTCTGGAAAAGCGAAGCGCCGGTGATTAAGGGCATGAAGCGCAACCGGCTGAAAACGCTGCTGGCGAACGATATCAACCTTTACGGCTGGCATCTGCCGCTCGACGCGCATCCTGAGCTGGGCAATAACGCGCAGCTGGCGAGACTGTTTGGGATTGAGGTCAAAGGCGAAGTGATGCCGCTGGTGTTCTGGGGCGAGCTGCCGGAGCCGCTGACGGGCGAGCAGCTTGCCTCACGCATTGGTCAGACTCTGAATCGCGACCCGCTGCACTGCGGCGATAACGCGCCAGCGCTGATCCGCAAAGTGGCGTGGTGCTCCGGCGGCGGCCAGGGTTTTATCGACGCGGCGGCGGCTTTCGGCGTGGACGCGTTTATCTCCGGCGAGGTTTCCGAGCAGACCATTCACAGCGCGCGTGAGCAGGGCCTGCACTTTTTTGCGGCCGGCCATCATGCTACCGAGCGTGGCGGTATCAAGGCGCTGGGGGAATGGCTGGCGGCACAGCATGGCCTGGACGTCACCTTTATCGATATCGACAACCCCGCCTGACGGCAGACAGGCGGTCTTTTGGGCCGCCTGTTAATCTCGCCTGATTAAGGGTTAAGGGTAGGGCGCGACTGAGATTACCGTAAAATCTGCTGTGCCGTGATGCTTCGCAATATGCTGGCGCACAGCGTCCTGCACGGCCGCCTCTGTTGGCTCGCCCTCGCTCTCCAACAGCACTTCTTCGGAATGCAGATGGCCTTCGGCCTGATGCTCATAATGAATTTTGAATGTCGTGCTCATCGCTACCTCCGTTATGCAGAAACCGTAATAGTAGCTACTGCGTCGCGCCTGGCCGGAATTTTTAAATCTTTTTCCAACGGTTAAAAACTTAAGGCAGCGAAAAAGCGAATAATAACGGGCGGCGGCAGGAAGCGCGCATTACCTGCTAATCGATTATTGACACTTCTCTGACATTTCCGCATAACTACTTCTTCTTTCTGGAAAACGATGGCCTTATCGACGGGCCGGGAGAGTGTTTTGCAACGAGCACGTTGTTACCTTTCAGGTGAGCGCGCGGTAGTGCTTGAGCTGGAACCCCCTGTCTCTCTCAGCAGCCAGCAGCGTATCTGGGGCCTGTCAGCGCGCCTGACCGGCCGGCCGGAAGTCACGGAAGTCATTCCCGGCATGAACAATATCACGGTAATTTTAAGCAACCCGCAACAGCACGCGCCGGACGCCATCGAGTGGCTCCAGGGCTGGTGGGAAACAAGCGAAGCGCTGGTGCTGGAAACGCGGGATATCGCCATTCCCGTTATCTACGGCGGCGCAGCAGGGCCGGATCTGGACGAGGTGGCGCGTCAAAGCGGACTGACGCCGCAGCAGGTAGTAGAAGCCCATGCGGCGGGGCGCTATACCGTTTATTTTATCGGCTTCCAGCCCGGTTTCCCTTACCTGGCGGGCCTGGATGAGCGGCTGCATACGCCCCGGCGAGCGGAGCCGCGCCTGAGGGTGCCGGCCGGATCCGTGGGCATCGGCGGTAGCCAGACCGGCGTTTATCCGCTTGCCGCACCGGGCGGCTGGCAGCTAATTGGCCAGACGAGTATCGCTCTGTTTACGCCTGAACAGCAGCCGCCGACGCTTTTGCGTCCCGGCGACCAGGTTCGCTTTATTCCGCAAAAGGAGGGCCTGTGCTGAATATTATTCGGGCTGGCATGAGTACCACCTTACAGGACGCGGGCCGTATCGGCTGGCGTCAGTTCGGCGTCAGCAGCGGCGGCGCGCTGGACTATCCGGCAATGGCGACGGCCAACCTGCTGGTCGGCAACGAGCAAAACAGCCCGGTGCTGGAAATCACGCTCGGCCAGTTCTGCGCGGAGTTTACCCGGGACGGCTGGATGGCGCTGACGGGGGCGGGCTGTAGCGCCGAGCTGGACGGCAAGCCGGTGTGGACGGGCTGGCGCCTTGCCGTACGCAAAGGATCGCGCCTGACGTTGAAAATGCCGCAGCGCGGGATGCGCAGCTACCTGGCGCTGTCTGGCGGTTTTGCCGCCGTGCCCGTGCTCGGCTCCTGCAGCACCGATTTGAAAACGGGCCTGGGCGGCTTTGCGGGACGGCAGATTGAAGACGGCGACAGGCTGCCGCTGGGTGAACCCGTGCGCACATTCAGTAAACCGGCGGGCGTGCGCCAGCTGCTGTTTGGCAATCGCGTTCGCGCGATGGCTGGCCCGGAATACCACGAATTCAGCCGCGAAAGCCGGGAGCTGTTCTGGCGGACGGGATGGCAGCTCAGCCCGCAGAGCAACCGTATGGGTTATCGCTTACAGGGCCGCGCGCTGGCGCGCGAAGCCGGGCGCGACATGCTGTCGCACGGGCTGATCCCCGGTGTGGTGCAGGTGCCGCCTGGCGGCCAGCCGATTGTGCTGATGGCGGATGCGCAAACCACCGGCGGCTACCCGCGTATCGCCTGCGTGATCGAAGCCGACCTCCATCATCTGGCGCAGATCCGTCTGGGCGAGCCGATCCATTTTGTGCACTGCACACTGGAAGAAGCACTGCAGGCGAAGCGCGAGCGAGATTGGGTACTGGAACAAATGGCATGGGGACTGGCACATGAAAATTGATTTAAACGCCGATCTGGGAGAAGGCTGCGGCAACGATCGCGCCTTATTACAGCTGGTTTCCTCAGCCAATATCGCCTGCGGTTTTCACGCGGGCGATGCGCAAACCATGCGGCAGTGCGTGCGCTGGGCGCTGGAGTATGGCGTGGCGATCGGGGCACATCCTGGCTTTCCCGATCGGGAAAACTTTGGCCGCACGCGTATGGCGCTGCCTGCTGAAACGGTTTATGCGCAGACGCTTTATCAGATTGGCGCGCTCCAGGCTATCGCCCGCGGCGAAGGCGGCAGGGTGACGCACGTGAAGCCGCACGGCATGCTTTACAACCAGGCCGCTGAGGACATCTCGCTGGCGGAAGCTATCGCGCAGGCGGTCAGGGCTGCCGATCCGCAACTGATCCTGGTCGGGCTGGCGGGCAGCGAATCTGTTCGTGCCGCTAAATCAGCGGGCCTGACCACCAGAGAAGAGGTTTTTGCCGATCGCGGCTATCAGGCGGACGGTTCGCTGGTGCCTCGCTCGCAGCCCGGCGCGCTGATAGAGAGCGACGAGCAGGCTATTGCACAAACGCTCGCGATGGTGCAGCGAGGGGAGGTGCGGGCCGTCAGCGGCGAATGGGTGAGCGTCAATGCCGAAACCGTGTGCCTGCACGGCGACGGTGCCCATGCGCTGGCCTTTGCCCGCCAGCTCCGTGAGGCGTTCGCCGCACGAGATATTGCAGTCAGCTACGGCTGACGTATCGCTACGGACGGCCCGCTTGCCTGGTCGTCTCCCTTATTGCTCCTGCACGCAGCGGGAAGCTTCTGCCTTTATCAGGAGGATAAATGGATCCTGTCGTTAATCTCTGGCCGCTGGCCGGCATCGCTGCCATCGTGGTTGGGTTTCTACTGCGCTTTAACCCGGTGCTGGTGGTGCTGATCGCCGGTTTAATCACCGGCTTCGCGGCAAAAATGCCGATCGGCGATATTCTGGAAAAGCTGGGTTCGGGCTTTCTCAATACCCGCAACCTGCCGCTGATCCTGCTGTTGCCTTTAGTGGTGACAGGCCTGCTGGAGCGCCACGGGCTGAAAGAGCGCGCTCAGGCCTGGATTGCGCAGATCAAAAGCGCTACGGCGGGAAGATTGCTGATTGTCTACCTGCTGGCGCGTGAGCTGACTGCAGCGATGGGGCTGACCAGCCTGGGCGGCCATCCGCAAATGGTGCGCCCGCTGCTGGCGCCGATGGCGGAAGGCGCTACCGAAAATCGTTATGGCGAGCTGCCGCCGGAAGTGCGTCATCGCCTGCGCGCTATGTCGGCGGCGACCGATAACGTCGGGCTGTTTTTCGGCGAGGATATCTTTGTCGCGTTTGGCGCCATTATCTTTATGCATAATTTTATGCAGCAATCGGCGGGCATCCAGACCGATCCGCTACAGATAGCGGTCTGGGGCATCCCGACCGCCGTTTGCGCTTTTCTGATCCATGCCTTTCGCCTGCGTCGCCTGGATAAAACCCTGGCCGCAGAGCTGGCGGCGCTGAATGCGCAGGCGCAGCAAATCAAAGGGGGGCGCTGATGTTTCAGCAACAGTATCTTTACTGGCTGGCCGGTTTGATCCTGCTGGTGGTCGCCGTCATGTCCTGGCGAGACAAAGCTAATCCGCGTCGTCTGACTACCGGTCTGTTCTGGGCGCTCTACGGCCTGGTTTTTCTGGTCAGCGACGGGGCATCGGCATGGTTTGGAGAGCGTTCGCTCCATATTGCTATCGGCGTGGTGGTGGTGATTATGGCGCTGATTGCCGGACTGGGCGGCGTAAAGCTGGGCGCCTACCATCAGCGCAGCCATCAGGAGCGCGAGGCGAGCGCCAAACGCCTGCGCAACCGGCTGTTTTTGCCTGCGCTGGCTATCCCGGTGGTTACGGTTGTCGGCGTGCTGCTGTTTAATAATTTGCCGGGCGCACGGGTGGCGCTGTTTGGGGAAGGCAATCAGGCCACGCTGGTCACGCTTTTCTCCATGATGGTTGGCTGCGTGGTGGGCTGGCTGATCGCGCTGAAAATGACGCATGAAGCGCCCGCGCAGTCCGTACAGGAAGCGCGTCGCCTGCTTGATGCTATCGGCTGGGCCTTTATTCTGCCGCAGATCCTCGCCACGCTGGGCCTGCTGTTTACTACCGCCGGGGTGGGCACGGCGATTGCGCATCTGACGGAAACTTACCTTGCCGTGGACAACCGTTTTATCGCCGTAGCGGCCTACGCTACAGGCATGGCGCTGCTGACCATGATTATGGGCAACGCCTTTGCCGCTTTCCCTGTCGTCACTGCCGGTATCGGCATCCCGATCCTGGTCCTGCAGCACCACGGCAACCCGGCCGTGATGGCGGCGATCGGCATGTTCTCCGGCTATTGCGGCTCGCTGATGACGCCGATGGCCGCCAACTTCAATATCGTACCCGCCCGGCTGCTGGAGCTGCCCGATCGTAATGCGGTGATCAAGGCTCAGATACCGACCGGCGTGCTATTGTTAATAACCAATATTTTTCTTCTCTGGTTTCTGATGTTTCGGTGAGGCGGCAATGAAAACAGTATTAATGGCGGCGTTTGAGCCATTCGAGGGCGAGCTGGTCAACGCCTCCTGGGAAGCGGTCAGCCAGCTGCATGAAAGAATGATCTGCGGCGCGCACGTGGTGGCGAAACAGTTGCCTTGCGTCTTTGGTGAATCGCTTCAGGTATTAAACGACGCGATGGATGAGCTGGAGCCGGAGCTGGTGATCGTGGTCGGCCAGGCGAACGGCCGGCCCAATATCACGGTCGAGCGCGTGGCAATTAATATTGACGACGCGCGCATTCCCGATAATGCGGGCAGACAGCCGATTGATGAACGCATCGTTGCGGACGGCCCGGCCGCTTATTTCGCCACGCTGCCGATTAAGGCGATCGTCGAAGGTATCCGCGAGGCGGATATCCCCGCAGCCGTATCCCAAACGGCCGGGACTTTCGTTTGCAATCATGTGTTTTACGGTTTGTTGCATCGCCAGGCGCAGCAGAGCGGTCGCGGCGGGTTTATCCACGTGCCGTATTTGCCGCAGCAGGCGGTGAGGCATCCGGGTGCGGCCAGTATGCCGCTCCAGACGGTAGTGCTGGCGCTGGAAATGGCGCTGAGCATCGCGCTGACCGTGGAAGAGGACAAAAAGCTGGAAGGCGGCGCCACACAATAACAAGGAGTCACCATGCCGGAAGGGCCTGAGATCCGCCGCGCGGCGGACAAGCTGGAAAAAGCCATCAAGGGTAAAACGCTGACCGAGGTCTGGTTTGCTTTTCCCCAACTGAAAACCTACGAGTCCTCGCTGATTGGCGAAAGGGTAGAGGCGATCGAGACGCGCGGCAAAGCGATACTGACGCATTTCTCCAACGGATTGATCCTCTACAGCCATAACCAGCTTTACGGCGTCTGGCGCGTGATTAAAAGCGGCGCCGATCCGCAGAGCAATCGGATACTGCGCGTGAAGCTGGCGGCAGAGGACAAAACGCTGTTGCTGTATAGCGCCTCTGATATTGAGTTGCTGACGCAGGACACGCTGGCGGCTCATCCTTTTTTGCTGCGCGTCGGCCCGGACGTGCTGGATATGACGCTGACGGTGGAAGAGGTCAGGGCGCGCCTGCTGTCACCGCGCTTCCGGCGGCGCCAGTTCAGCGGCCTGCTGCTGGATCAGGCTTTCCTGGCGGGTTTAGGCAATTATCTGCGGGTGGAGATCCTCTGGCACGCCGGGCTGGCGCCGCAGCATAAGGCACAGGATTTGGACGAGGCGCAGCTGGACAAGCTGGCGGAAGCGCTGCTGGCCATCCCCCGGCTTTCTTACCAGACGCGCGGCGTGGCAAAAGAAAACAAGCATCACGGCGCGCTGTTTAGTTTTAAAGTTTTTCATCGGGCGGGCAAGCCGTGCGAGCGCTGCGGCGGCATCATTGAGAAAACCTCGCTCTCTTCACGGCCTTTTTACTGGTGTCCGGGCTGTCAGACATAAAAAAAGCGCCGCATTGCGGCGCTTCTCATATTAACCTGAGTCTTACCTGGTCAACGAGTTAAAGTCACGCTGATCGTAGCCGGTGTAAAGCTGACGCGGACGGGCAATTTTAATGCCGTCGTCGTGCATCTCTTTCCAGTGAGCGATCCAGCCTACCGTACGCGCCATGGCGAAGATAACGGTAAACATAGAGGAAGGGATACCCATCGCTTTCAGGATCAGGCCTGAATAGAAATCGACGTTCGGATAGAGTTTGCGCTCGATAAAGTACGGGTCGTTCAGCGCAATATGCTCCAGCTCCATGGCCACTTCCAGCAGATCGTCCTTCATGCCCAGCTCTTTCAGCACTTCGTGACAGGTTTCACGCATCACCGTGGCGCGCGGATCGTAGTTCTTATACACGCGATGGCCGAAGCCCATCAGGCGGAACGAGTCGTTCTTGTCTTTCGCACGACGCAGGAATTCCGGGATATGCTCAACCGTTTTGATCTCTTCCAGCATACGCAGACAGGCTTCGTTGGCGCCGCCGTGCGCCGGCCCCCAAAGGGAAGCGATGCCCGCAGCGATACAGGCGAACGGGTTAGCGCCGGAAGAACCAGCTGTACGCACGGTAGAAGTGGAAGCGTTCTGCTCATGATCCGCGTGCAGGATCAGAATACGATCCATGGCGCGTTCCAGCACCGGGTTGACCACGTACTCTTCGCAAGGCGTAGAGAACATCATGTTCAGGAAGTTGCCGGCATAGGAAAGATCGTTGCGCGGATAGACGAACGGCTGGCCGATGGAATACTTGTAACACATGGCGGCCACGGTCGGCATCTTGGACAGCAGACGGAAAGCGGCGATTTCGCGGTGACGCTCGATATTCACGTCCATCGCATCGTGATAGAAAGCCGCCAGCGCGCCGGTCACGCCACACATGACCGCCATCGGATGGGAATCACGACGGAAGCCGCGGAACAGATGGTGGATCTGCTCGTGGATCATGGTGTGACGGGTAACGATAGTGCGGAACTCTTCAAACTGCTCTTTGGTTGGCGCTTCGCCATTCAGCAGGATGTAGCACACTTCCAGGTAGTTAGAGTGCAGCGCCAGCTGGTCAATAGGGTATCCACGGTGCAGCAGAACGCCTTCGTCGCCGTCGATATAGGTAATTTTGGATTCGCAAGAGGCGGTGGAGGTAAAGCCCGGGTCAAAAGTAAAATAACCTTTAGAACCGAGGCTACGGACATCGATCTCTTCCTGGCCTAGCGTGCCGCTCAGTACGTCGAGTTCGATAGCGTCTTCGCCGGGCAGGTTAAGCGTTGCTTTTTTATCAGCCATTTAAGTCTCCTTAGCGCCTTGTCGATGAATCTATGACATCTGAAACGCCGTTATGTCCACCGCTGCGGGTAAGCAGTATCAACTCTGTGGCATCTTATTACGTGCAGGGTACAGAGTGACGGCGCCTATGGGCCGGAAGGGCACAATCAGGCTTTGTTTAGCAGTTGTTAAAGATTCGGTATGGTCGTAACTTGTTAACCTGATGCTTAATAAGTTTAGCTCACCAATGTTACATAACTTGTGCTTAGGGGAAAGTGTATCCCCATAACTTTTGTGCATCATAGAACTTTTCGCGCTCAGTTTGTAACAAAAATGTTGAACTTTTGTCAAATCAGATAATTAAATTTGTACGATTTGTGAAAAACGTGAGTGAGATCACTGTTCCATCTATTTTTCACCAAGATGTTTGTAGGGGAATTGTAATGAGATTGTGATCGACCTATACTGCCGCCAGGTCTCCGGAATACCCTGACACCAGGAGCCACCCAGCGTTTTAGCGCCACAATTAACACTGGATGTTGCTGTTTTGGTGCCGGCTCACAGTCCGAATGCTTATGTATTTGGCTGTCACCTTCAGGACCGGAGGAAGCAAAATAAGAAAGGCTCTGTGGGCAAAACCGTGAAAAAACAAAGACCTGTCAACCTGGATCTCTCAACGATCCGGTTTCCCGTTACCGCAATCGCGTCCATTCTCCACCGCGTGTCCGGCGTCATTACGTTTGTTGCCTTGGGCATACTGCTTTGGTTATTGGGCCTGTCGCTGTCGTCGCCCGAAGGCTTTTTGCAGGCGTCTGCCGTTATGCAAAGCTTCTTCGCAAAATTCATCATGTGGGGCATTCTCACCGCGCTGGCGTACCATACCGTCGGCGGGATACGTCATATGCTGATGGATTTTGGCTACCTGGCAGAGACGCAGGTGGTGGGAACGCGTTCGGCGCAAATCTGCTTTGGTATCACCGTCGTGCTTTCAATTCTGGCTGGAGTCCTCGTATGTTAAGCAACGCTTCCGCATTAGGACGCAACGGCGTTCACGACTGGCTGCTGGTGCGCGCCACATCTATTGTGATGACGCTCTACATCCTTTACATCCTCGGCTTTATCGTAATGACGGACACGCTGACTTACGACATCTGGCGCGGTTTTTTTGCCTCCTCCGTAACGAAAGTGTTCACGCTGCTGACGCTGTTCTCCATTCTGATGCATGGCTGGATAGGGATGTGGCAGGTGCTGACAGACTACATCAAACATCTGGCGACGCGTCTGCTGTTGCAGATGGCGATTGTGGTAGTGCTGTTTGTCTATGCGATTTATGGAACCGTCGTTGTGTGGGGTGTGTAAAAAATGAAGTTGCCAGTCAGAGAGTTTGACGCCGTCGTAGTCGGCGCGGGTGGTGCAGGTATGCGTGCCGCACTGCAAATTTCCCAATCGGGCCAGACCTGTGCCCTGTTATCTAAAGTATTCCCGACCCGTTCCCACACCGTGTCCGCGCAGGGCGGTATCACCGTCGCGCTGGGCAACAGTCATGAAGACAACTGGGAATGGCATATGTACGACACGGTGAAAGGTTCCGACTATATCGGTGACCAGGACGCCATTGAATATATGTGCAAAACCGGCCCGGAAGCGATTCTGGAGCTGGAGCATATGGGCCTGCCGTTCTCCCGTCTGGACGATGGCCGCATCTATCAGCGTCCGTTCGGCGGCCAGTCGAAAAATTTTGGCGGCGAGCAGGCGGCACGTACCGCAGCAGCGGCTGACCGTACCGGCCACGCGCTGCTGCATACGCTCTATCAGCAGAACCTGAAAAACAAGACCACTATCTTCTCCGAATGGTATGCGCTGGATCTGGTGAAAAACGCCGACGGCGCGGTGGTCGGCTGTACCGCCCTGAATATCGAAGATGGCGAAGTCGTCTACTTTAAAGCGAAAGCCACCGTGCTGGCGACCGGCGGCGCAGGCCGTATCTATCAGTCCACCACCAACGCGCATATCAATACCGGCGACGGCGTGGGCATGGCGCTGCGCGCCGGCGTGCCGGTGCAGGATATGGAAATGTGGCAGTTCCACCCGACCGGCATTGCTGGCGCGGGCGTGCTGGTGACGGAAGGTTGTCGCGGCGAAGGCGGCTACCTGCTGAACAAACACGGCGAGCGCTTTATGGAACGCTACGCGCCTAATGCCAAAGATTTGGCAGGCCGCGACGTGGTTGCCCGCTCAATGATGATCGAAATTCGCGAAGGCCGCGGCTGCGAAGGCCCGTGGGGCCCGCATATCAAGCTGAAGCTCGACCATCTGGGTAAAGATGTGCTGGAAGCGCGTCTGCCGGGTATCCTGGAGCTTTCCCGCACCTTTGCCCACGTCGATCCGGTCAAAGAGCCTATTCCGGTTATCCCGACCTGTCACTATATGATGGGCGGCATTCCGACCAAAGTGACCGGTCAGGCGATAACGCTTAACGAGCAGGGCGAAGATGTCGTGGTGCCGGGTCTGTTTGCCGTAGGCGAAATCGCCTGCGTATCCGTACACGGTTCCAACCGTCTCGGCGGCAACTCGCTGCTGGATCTGGTGGTATTTGGCCGCGCGGCTGGCCTGCACTTACAGCAGTCGATGCTGGAGCAGGGCGAGTTGCTGGACGCCACCGATGAAGAGATCGATGCCTCGCTGGTGCGTCTGAACCGCTGGAACAATAACGAAACCGGCGAAGATCCTGCTGAACTGCGTAAAGCGCTGCAAACCTGCATGCAGAACAATTTCTCGGTATTCCGCGAAGGCGACGCGATGGCAAAAGGTCTGGAAGAGCTGAAAGTCCTGCGCGAGCGGCTGAAAAGCGCCCGCCTGGATGACCGTTCGCCTGACTTCAACACGCAGCGTATTGAGTGTCTGGAGCTGGATAACCTGATGGAAACGGCTTACGCCACCGCGGTTGCAGCCAACTACCGCACGGAAAGCCGCGGCGCGCACAGCCGCTTCGATTACCCGGAACGTGACGACGCAAACTGGCTGTGCCATAGCGTCTATCTGCCGCAGAGCGAAAGCATGACTCGCCGTGAGGTGAACATGGAGCCGAAACTGCGCGCGGCTTTCCCGCCGAAAGCCCGTACCTACTAGTTCGCGGAGCATATGATGAAAATCGAATTTTCAGTTTATCGTTATAACCCGGACGTCGATGACGCGCCGCGGATGCAGGACTACAGCCTGGAGTCGGAAGAAGGGCGCGATATGATGCTGCTGGACGCGCTAATCCGTCTGAAAGAGAAAGATCCGACGCTGGCTTTCCGTCGCTCCTGTCGCGAAGGCGTCTGCGGCTCCGACGGCATCAATATGAACGGTAAGAACGGCCTGGCCTGCATTACGCCGGTTTCCGCGCTCGGCGCAGGAAAACGTAAAATTGTGATCCGTCCCCTGCCTGGATTGCCGGTCATCCGCGATTTGGTAGTAGACATGGGCCAGTTCTACACTCAATATGAGAAAATTAAGCCTTACCTGTTGAATAATGGGCAAAATCCACCGGCTCGCGAGCACCTGCAGCAGCCGGAACAGCGGGAAAAACTGGACGGCCTGTACGAATGTATTCTCTGTGCGTGCTGTTCCACTTCCTGTCCGTCGTTCTGGTGGAATCCGGACAAGTTTATCGGTCCTGCAGGGCTGCTGGCGGCCTACCGTTTCCTGATCGACAGTCGCGATACGGAAACCGGTGCACGCCTGGATGACCTCAACGATGCGTTCAGCGTATTCCGCTGCCACAGCATCATGAACTGCGTCAGCGTTTGTCCGAAAGGGCTGAACCCGACGCGCGCCATCGGCCATATCAAGTCGATGCTGCTGGCGCGAAGCGCGTAGGCGCCCCGGGAGCCTGGCTCCCGGTTGTTTTATCAGGCTGGGTTTTGCTTAAGCGGAACACGGCCGAGGGCAAGCCGCTGACGCGGCGCGGGGCTTAGCTGTTCCGTTAAATAATCACGGCAACAAAAAAGCATAATGCTTTAAGGGATCACAATGCAGAACAGCGCGATGAAACCCTGGCTGGACTCCTCCTGGCTGGCCGGCGCGAATCAGACCTATATAGAGCAGCTCTATGAGGACTATCTGACCGATCCTGACTCTGTCGATGCGGCCTGGAAAACGCTGTTTCAGCAGCTTCCGGGTCACGGAGTCAGGCCAGAGCAATTCCACTCCACCACTCGCGAATATTTCAAGCGTCTGGCGAAAGATGCCTCTCGCTACACGTCTTCCGTCAGCGATCCCGACACCAACGCCAAGCAGGTGAAGGTGCTCCAGCTGATTAACGCCTTCCGCTTCCGTGGTCATCAGCAGGCCAATCTCGATCCGCTGGGCCTGTGGAAACAGGAGCCGGTGCCGGATCTGGATCCTGCGTTTCACGATCTGACCGAAGCCGATTTCCAGGAGACCTTTAACGTAGGTTCCTTCGCCTTCGGCAAAGATACGATGAAGCTGGCCGATCTGTTCAGCCTGCTGCAGCAAACCTACTGCGGCTCGATCGGCGCGGAATATATGCATATCACCAACACCGAAGAGAAACGCTGGATCCAGCAGCGGATCGAATCGGTGGCGGGCCAGGCCTCTTTCTCTACCGATGAGAAAAAAGGCTTCCTGAAACAGCTGACCGCTGCGGAAGGGCTGGAGCGCTATCTGGGGGCGAAATTCCCCGGCGCGAAACGCTTCTCGCTGGAAGGCGGCGATGCGTTGGTGCCGATGCTGAACGAGATGATCCGGCACGCGGGTAAAAGCGGCACGCGCGAAGTGGTGCTGGGCATGGCGCACCGTGGTCGTCTGAACGTGCTGATCAACGTGCTGGGCAAAAAGCCGCAGGACCTGTTCGACGAGTTCTCCGGCAAGCATAAAGAGCATCTTGGCACGGGCGACGTGAAATACCATATGGGCTTCTCGTCCGACGTAGAAACCGAAGGCGGCATGGTTCACCTGGCGCTGGCGTTTAACCCGTCGCACCTGGAAATCGTCAGTCCGGTAGTCATGGGATCGGTTCGCGCCCGTCTGGATCGTCTGGACGAGCCGCGCAGCAGCAAAGTGCTGCCGATCACCATCCACGGCGACGCGGCCGTCACCGGCCAGGGCGTGGTGCAGGAAACGCTGAACATGTCGCAGGCGCGCGGCTATGAAGTTGGCGGCACCGTGCGCATTGTCATCAACAACCAGATTGGTTTCACCACGTCTAATCCGCAGGATGCGCGCTCCACGCAGTACTGTACCGACATCGGCAAAATGGTGCTGGCGCCGATCTTCCACGTCAACGCTGACGATCCGGAAGCGGTGGCGTTTGTTACCCGCCTGGCGCTTGATTTCCGTAACACCTTTAAGCGCGACGTCTTTATCGATTTGGTTTGCTACCGCCGCCACGGCCACAACGAAGCCGATGAGCCAAGCGCAACGCAGCCGGTGATGTACCAGAAAATCAAAAAGCATCCGACGCCGCGTAAGCTTTACGCCGACCGTCTGGAAGCGGAACAGGTCACCAGCCTGGAAGACGCGACGGAGATGGTCAATCTCTATCGCGACGCGCTGGACGCCGGTGAATGCGTGGTGCCGGAATGGCGTCCGATGAGCCTGCACTCCTTTACCTGGTCGCCTTACCTGAACCACGAGTGGGATGAAAGCTATCCGGCGACGCTGGAGCTGCAACGCCTGCAGGCGCTGGCCAGACGTATCAGCACCGTGCCGGAAGCGATTGAAATGCAGTCGCGCGTGGCCAAGATTTACAACGACCGCGCTGCGATGGCCGCAGGCGAGAAGCCATTTGACTGGGGCGCAGCGGAAAACCTGGCCTACGCCACGCTGGTAGACGAAGGCATTCCTTGCCGTCTGTCCGGCGAAGATATGGGCCGCGGCACCTTCTTCCATCGTCACGCGGTGATCCATAATCAGGCCAACGGCTCTACCTATACGCCGTTACAGCATATTCATAACGGTCAGGGCACGTTCCGCGTCTGGGATTCCGTCCTCTCTGAAGAAGCGGTGCTGGCGTTTGAATACGGTTACGCCACGGCGGAACCGCGCACGCTGACTATCTGGGAAGCGCAGTTCGGCGACTTCGCCAACGGTGCGCAGGTGGTGATCGACCAGTTCATCAGCTCCGGCGAGCAGAAATGGGGCCGCATGTGCGGTCTGGTGATGCTGCTGCCGCACGGCTATGAAGGGCAGGGGCCGGAGCACTCCTCCGCGCGTCTGGAACGCTATCTGCAACTCTGCGCCGAGCAGAACATGCAGGTTTGCGTGCCTTCTACGCCGGCGCAGGTTTACCACATGCTGCGTCGTCAGGCGCTGCGCGGAATGCGTCGTCCGCTGGTGGTGATGTCACCGAAATCGCTGCTGCGTCATCCGCTGGCGGTCTCTTCGCTGGAAGAGTTGGCTAACGGCAGCTTCCAGCCGGCGATTGGCGAAATCGACGATCTCGATCCAAAAGGCGTCAAGCGCGTGGTGCTCTGCTCCGGAAAAGTCTATTACGATCTGCTGGAAAAGCGGCGTAAAAACGAGCAGACCGACGTGGCTATCGTCCGCATTGAACAGCTCTATCCGTTCCCGCACAAAGCGGTGCAGGAAAAACTCCAGCAGTACGCGCACGTGCATGATTTTGTCTGGTGTCAGGAAGAGCCGCTGAATCAGGGTGCCTGGTACTGTAGCCAGCATCATTTCCGTGAGGTAGTGCCGTTTGGCGCTTCATTACGTTACGCCGGTCGTCCCGCTTCGGCCTCGCCGGCAGTTGGCTATATGTCCGTTCACCAGCAGCAGCAGCAAGATCTGGTTAATGACGCGCTGAACGTTAATTAATTAAAGGAAAAATAATGAGTAGCGTAGATATTCTCGTTCCCGACCTGCCTGAATCCGTCGCCGACGCCACCGTAGCGACCTGGCACAAAAAACCTGGCGACGCGGTCAGCCGTGACGAAGTGCTGGTAGAAATCGAAACCGACAAAGTGGTGCTGGAAGTGCCTGCTTCCGCCGACGGCGTGCTGGAAGCGATTCTGGAAGACGAAGGCGCCACCGTGACGTCTCGTCAGGCGCTGGGGCGCCTGAAAGAAGGCAACAGCGGCGGCAAAGAAAGCTCCGCCAAAGCGGAAGAGAAAGAGTCTACTCCGGCGGAGCGCCAGAGCGCCTCGCTGTCCGATTCAAGCAACGACGCGCTCAGCCCGGCTATTCGTCGCCTGATTGCTGAACATGGTCTGGAGCCGTCGGCGATCAAAGGTACCGGCGTGGGCGGACGTCTGACCCGTGAAGACGTAGAGAAGCACCTGGCGAAAGCGCCAGCTGCCAGGGCCGACGAGCCGAAAGCGGCTGAAGCCGCGCCTTCGCTGGCTGGCCGCAGTGAAAAACGCGTGCCGATGACTCGTCTGCGTAAGCGTATCGCCGAGCGTCTGCTGGAAGCGAAAAACAGCACCGCGATGCTGACCACGTTTAACGAAGTCAACATGCAGCCGATCATGAATCTGCGCAAGCAGTACGGCGAAGCCTTCGAGAAGCGCCACGGTATCCGTCTGGGCTTTATGTCCTTCTACCTGAAAGCGGTGGTGGAAGCCCTGAAGCGCTTCCCGGAAGTTAACGCCTCTATCGACGGCGAAGATGTGGTTTACCACAACTACTTTGACGTCAGCATCGCGGTATCCACGCCACGCGGCCTGGTGACGCCGGTACTGAAAGATATCGACGCGCTGGGCATGGCGGATATCGAGAAAAAAATCAAAGAGCTGGCGATCAAAGGCCGTGACGGCAAGCTGACCGTAGACGAACTGACCGGCGGTAACTTCACCATTACCAACGGCGGCGTCTTCGGCTCGCTGATGTCCACGCCGATCATCAACCCACCACAGAGCGCCATTCTGGGGATGCACGCGATCAAAGATCGCCCGATGGCGGTCAATGGTCAGGTGGTGATCCTGCCAATGATGTATCTGGCGCTCTCTTACGATCATCGCCTGATCGACGGCAAAGAGTCCGTGAGCTTCCTGGTAGCGATCAAAGAGCTGCTGGAAGATCCGTCTCGTCTGCTGCTGGACGTTTAATTCCTGTCGGGCGCGGTGAAAACCGCGCTCAACCCTATGTGTGGCCAAAGCGCTGGCATACTGCCGCATTTGGCCAAGTCTTTTCCGAACTGGATGGATTAACAACATGAACTTACATGAATATCAGGCAAAACAGCTGTTCGGCCGGTATGGTTTACCGGCACCTGTCGGCTATGCCTGCACCACTCCACGCGAAGCAGAAGAAGCCGCTTCTAAAATTGGCGCTGGCCCGTGGGTCGTGAAATGTCAGGTTCATGCCGGAGGCCGTGGTAAAGCGGGCGGCGTGAAGGTAGTAAAAAGCAAAGAAGAGATCCGCGCGTTTGCCGAGCACTGGCTGGGCAAGCGTCTGACCACTTACCAGACCGACGCTAACGGTCAGCCGGTCAACCAGATCCTGGTGGAAGCGGCGACCGATATCGATCAGGAACTTTACCTGGGCGCGGTCGTGGATCGCGGCACCCGTCGCGTAGTGTTTATGGCTTCGACCGAAGGCGGCGTGGAAATCGAAAAAGTGGCGGAAGAGACGCCGCACCTGATCCATAAAATGGCGCTGGATCCGTTAACCGGCCCACAGCCTTACCAGGGCCGCGAGCTGGCGTTCAAACTGGGCCTGACCGGCAAACAGGTTGGTCAGTTCACCAAAATCTTTATGGGTCTGGCAACCATGTTCCTGGAGCGCGATCTGGCGCTGGTCGAAATTAACCCGCTGGTGATCACTAAGCAGGGCGATCTGATCTGCCTGGACGGCAAGCTGGGCGCAGACGGCAACGCGCTGTTCCGCCAGCCGGAGCTGCGTGAAATGCGCGATCCAAGCCAGGAAGACTCCCGCGAAGCGCACGCTGCGCAGTGGGAACTGAACTACGTGGCGCTGGAAGGCAACATCGGCTGTATGGTTAACGGCGCAGGCCTGGCGATGGGCACCATGGACATCGTCAAGCTGAGCGGCGGCCAGCCTGCTAACTTCCTGGACGTTGGCGGCGGTGCCACCAAAGAGCGCGTGACCGAAGCGTTCAAAATCATCCTTTCCGACGACGCGGTGAAGGCCGTCTTCGTCAACATCTTCGGCGGCATCGTCCGCTGCGACCTGATTGCTGACGGCATCATCGGCGCGGTAGCGGAAGTGGGCGTTAACGTACCGGTCGTGGTGCGTCTGGAAGGAAACAATGCCGAGCTGGGCGCGCAGAAACTGGCGGACAGCGGCCTGAATATTATTGCAGCAACCAGCCTGAGCGACGCGGCGCAGCGCGTTGTTGCCGCAGCGGAGGGTAAATAATGTCCATTCTGATCGATAAAAACACCAAGGTAATCTGCCAGGGCTTCACCGGCGGACAGGGCACTTTCCACTCCGAGCAGGCGCTGGCTTACGGCACGCAGCTGGTTGGCGGCGTGACCCCGGGCAAAGGCGGCACCGAGCATCTGGGCCTGCCGGTGTTTAATACCGTGCGTGAAGCGGTAGAAGCCACTGGCGCAACCGCCTCCGTCATTTACGTTCCGGCGCCGTTCTGTAAAGACGGCATTCTGGAAGCGATTGACGCTGGCATCAAACTGATTATCACCATCACCGAAGGTATCCCTACGCTGGATATGCTGACCGTGAAGGTGAAGCTGGATGAAGCGGGCGTGCGTATGATTGGCCCGAACTGCCCTGGCGTCATCACCCCGGGCGAATGCAAAATCGGCATCATGCCGGGTCACATTCATAAGCCAGGCCGTATCGGTATCGTCTCCCGCTCCGGCACGCTGACCTATGAAGCCGTGAAGCAGACTACCGATATCGGTTACGGCCAGTCTACCTGTGTGGGCATCGGTGGCGATCCGATCCCTGGCTCTAACTTTATCGATATTCTGAAACTGTTCCAGGACGATCCGCAGACTGAAGCGATCGTCATGATCGGCGAAATCGGCGGCAGTGCGGAAGAAGAAGCCGCCGCCTTTATTAAAGAGCACGTGACCAAGCCGGTTGTCGGCTATATCGCAGGCGTTACCGCGCCGAAAGGCAAGCGTATGGGCCACGCGGGCGCGATTATCGCAGGCGGTAAAGGCACGGCGGACGAGAAATTCGCTGCGCTGGAAGCGGCCGGGGTGAAAACCGTTCGCAGCCTGGCCGATATCGGCGACGCGGTGAAAGCGGTTCTGCCGCAGTAAGCCGGATCCGTCTCCTCATCAGGGCTGCCTCAGGGCAGCCTTTTTTATTTTTGCATGCGTTCCGGAATATTGGTTAAGCTTTCTTATTAATAGACTAATATACCGCAAGGGTTTCTGAAAAATAGCGCGGGATAATTAATCTGGCCGGTATATATTACACAATTGTTTCCTGTATTGAATATTGATTAAATTAAGTTCTCATCTTTGTTAAAATAAAAAATCCCATATTTACTTTATCGTAATTAATTAATCGCGATCAAAGAAACGCAAGTTATTTACTCTTCCGGGGCTGGCTAAAAACCAGCTTTGGGATTAAATTGCCCTGCATCATAAAATCAGCTTTACGCTTTTAATTATAAAAAGGGACTTCCTGCGTCGATCGCAAATTTTCACGATCTCTATCCTGCAAAAACAGCAACGGCGCGGGCCCGCTGATTTTTTCTCATTAAGATTGTTCACTTACCTACAGGGTTACGTCATCCCAATAAGGAGCGATCCTGTTGCGCCATACGCTGGCCGCCCGGCGCATGGACAAAACTGAGCACGGAGCAAGGAGTCAACATGTTAGATGTGGTCGAACTGTCGCGTTTACAGTTTGCGCTAACGGCGATGTACCATTTTCTGTTTGTACCTTTAACGCTGGGAATGGCGTTTTTACTGGCAATAATGGAAACGGTTTATGTGCTGTCAGGCAAACAAATCTATAAAGATATGACGAAATTTTGGGGGAAACTCTTCGGTATTAACTTTGCGCTTGGCGTGGCCACCGGCCTGACGATGGAATTCCAGTTCGGCACCAACTGGTCTTATTATTCCCATTATGTCGGCGATATATTCGGAGCGCCGCTGGCTATTGAAGGCCTGATGGCTTTTTTCCTTGAATCCACCTTTGTCGGCATGTTCTTTTTCGGCTGGGATCGGCTGAGTAAAATACAGCACCTGACGTGCACCTGGCTGCTGGCGTTAGGCTCTAACCTGTCGGCGCTGTGGATCCTGGTGGCGAACGGCTGGATGCAGAATCCCGTCGGCTCAGAATTCAATTTTGAAACCATGCGCATGGAGATGGTCAGCTTTTCTGAACTGATCCTCAATCCGGTGGCGCAGGTCAAATTCGTGCATACCGTTGCGGCAGGCTACACCTGCGGCGCCATGTTCATTATGGGCATCAGCGCCTTTTATCTGTTGCGCGGTCGCGATATTGCTTTTGCCAGGCGCTCTTTTGCTATTGCCGCCAGCTTCGGCATGGCGGCGGTGCTGGCCGTGATCCTGCTGGGCGACGAATCGGGCTATGTGGTCGGCGACGTGCAGAAAACCAAGCTTGCCGCTATCGAAGCGGAATGGGAAACGCAGCCCGCGCCGGCGGCCTTTACGCTGTTCGGCCTGCCCGACCAGCAGGCGCAGCAGAACCGGTACGCCATTCAGGTCCCCTGGGCGCTGGGGCTGATCGCTACCCGCTCTGTGGATCAACAGGTTACCGGCATCAAAGATCTGATGGCGCAGCATGAGATCCGCATCCGCAACGGGATGCGCGCTTACCAGCTGCTGGAACAGCTACGGGAAGGCAACAGCGATCCGGCTGTGCGCGCCGCCTTTAACCAGGCTAAGCAGGATTTGGGCTACGGGCTGCTGCTGAAACGCTATACGCCAAACGTAGCCGACGCCAGCGAGGCGCAGATCCGTCAGGCCACGCAGGATTCTATCCCACGCGTCGCGCCGCTTTACTTCGCGTTTCGCATCATGGTGGCGTGCGGCGTGCTGATGCTGCTGGTTACCCTCTGCTGTTTCTGGAGCGTTATTCGCAACCGCATCGGCCAGAGCCGCTTCCTGCTGAAATGCGCGCTGTACGGTATCCCGCTGCCGTGGATTGCGGCGGAAGCCGGCTGGTTTGTCGCCGAGTACGGCCGCCAGCCGTGGGCGATTGGCGAAGTGCTGCCGACGGCCGTTGCCAACTCATCGCTGACCACGGGGCAAATCCTGTTTTCGCTGCTGCTTATCTGCGGGCTTTACACGCTGTTTTTGATTGCCGAGATGTACCTGATGTTTAAGTTCGGCAGGCGTGGGCCGAGCAGCCTGAAAACAGGGCGTTATCACTTTGAACAGGCTACCGGAACAGGAGTTTAACCATGATCACCTATGAACTGTTGCGTTTCGTCTGGTGGGTGCTGATTGGCGTGCTGCTGATCGGCTTTGCGGTTACCGACGGGTTTGATATGGGCGTTGGAATGCTTGGCCGCCTGATTGGCCGCAACGACGTTGAGCGCCGTATTATGATCAATACCATCGCGCCGCACTGGGACGGTAACCAGGTATGGCTTATCACCGCCGGCGGCGCGCTGTTTGCCGCCTGGCCAATGGTCTACGCCGCCGCCTTTTCCGGCTTTTATGTGGCGATGATGCTGGTGCTGGCCGCGCTGTTTTTCCGGCCGGTAGGATTCGACTACCGTTCCAAAATAGAAAATCCGCGCTGGCGCGGCATGTGGGACTGGGGCATTTTTATCGGCAGCTTCGTGCCGCCGCTGGTTATCGGCGTGGCGTTTGGCAACCTGCTGCAGGGCGTGCCTTTCTATGCCGATGAATACCTGCGCCTGTTTTACACCGGCAGCTTCTTTCGGCTGCTGAACCCGTTTGCGCTGCTGGCAGGCGTGGTCAGCGTCGCCATGATCCTGACCCAGGGCGCCACTTACCTGCAAATGCGCACCACGGGTGAATTACACCTGAGATCCAAAACGATCGCGCAGATCGCTACGCTGGTGATGATGGCAGGCTTCGCGCTGGCTGGTGTTTGGGTGAAGTACGGCATTGAAGGCTATCAGCTGGTGTCCACGCTGGATCACAATGCGGCTTCCAATCCGCTGGCGAAGGAGGTTACCCGCGTAGCGGGCGGCTGGCTGATGAATTTTACCCACCAACCGCTGCTGTGGGCTATCCCGGCGCTGGGCGTGCTGCTGCCGCTGTTCACCGTTATCTGCTCGCGAATGAATAAAGGCGGCTGGGCGTTTCTTTGCTCTTCGCTGACGGTAGCCTGCGTGATCCTGACGGCAGGCGTGGCGATGTTCCCGTTTGTGATGCCTTCCAGCAGCATGATGAACCATAGCCTGACCATGTGGGACGCAACTTCCAGCCTGCTGACGCTGAAAATCATGACCGTTACGGCCGCGATCTTTGTGCCGCTCATTCTGATCTACAGCAGCTGGTGCTACTACAAAATGTTTGGCCGCATCACGCGCGCGCAGATCGAAGCCAACACGCATTCGCTTTATTGATTAAGGAGCAGAACGATGTGGTATTTTGCCTGGATCCTCGGCACGCTGCTGGCCTGTGCCATCGGTGTGATTACCGCGCTGGCTATCGAACATGTCGATAAGAGCGCATAAAAAAATTTGCTGCCTGCCGTAAAAAAAGCGGGATAAAAACGGGCTGGTTTGCCGGTCCGTTTTTGCTGCTCGTCTTCGCTGCTCTCTTCCGTTAACCGCGCTTTTTTCAGCCCTGGGTTATGTCAGTAAACGTTTAAGATTTCTCCCTAAATCCACATAATTGTTTCCGGAAGATAATTATTTTGTTTAGCCTCTGGCAATCCATTCCAAAGGCGTATGCTCTTGCGTATAGTAGCAACGTTTAAAAAGTTATACCGGGATGTAGAGTGAGTACAATGCTTTTTCGATGGCCGGTGCGTGTCTACTATGAAGACACCGACGCCGGTGGTGTGGTTTACCATGCCAGCTATGTCGCTTTTTATGAACGGGCACGAACCGAGATGCTGCGCCAGCACCATTTCAGTCAACAGACGCTGCTGGAACAGCAGGTCGGTTTTGTCGTGCGTCGTCTCACGGTTGATTACCTGGCCGCCGCGCGTCTCGATGAACTTCTTGAGGTGCAGAGCGAGGTCGTCAAAATGACCAGAACGACCATGACATTCGCACAACGTATTGTTAATGCAGAAGGCCGGACGCTGAATGAAGCCGAAGTTCTGATCGCCTGCATCAATCCACATCTGATGAAGCCCATTGCGCTTCCCAAGTCTATTGTCGCGGAGTTCAAGCAGTGACTGACATGAACGTTCTTGATTTGTTCCTGAAGGCGAGCCTTCTGGTCAAACTTATCATGTTGATTTTGATTGGCTTTTCTATTGCCTCCTGGGCAATCATTATTCAGCGCACCCGTATTCTGAATGCGGCGGGCCGTGAAGCCGACGCGTTTGAAGACAAATTCTGGTCGGGCATTGAACTGTCGCGCCTGTATCAGGAAAGCCAGGCGCGCCGTGATGAGCTGGCCGGAACTGAACAAATTTTCTACGCCGGCTTTAAAGAATTCGCCCGGTTGCATCGTGCCAATAACCACGCGCCGGAAGCGGTGGTGGAGGGCGCAACGCGCGCCATGCGCATCTCGCTGAACCGTGAGCTGGAAGCGCTGGAAAACCATATTCCGTTCCTGGGCACGGTTGGCTCGATCAGTCCTTACATCGGCCTGTTCGGTACGGTCTGGGGCATTATGCACGCCTTTATCGCGCTGGGCGCGGTCAAACAGGCCACGCTGCAGATGGTGGCGCCGGGGATTGCCGAAGCGCTGATCGCAACCGCTATCGGTCTGTTTGCCGCTATTCCGGCGGTTATGGCGTATAACCGCCTCAACCAGCGCGTGAACAAGCTGGAGCAGAATTACGATAACTTTATGGAAGAGTTCACCGCTATTCTGCACCGTCAGGCTTTCTCCAGCGAGAACAGCAGGTAGGAGTGACCTATGGCCAGAACGCGCGGTCGTCGTAAACGCGACCTGAAGTCCGAAATCAACATTGTTCCGCTGCTCGACGTTCTGCTGGTACTGCTGCTGATCTTTATGGCGACGGCACCGATCATCACCCAGAGCGTGGAGGTGGATCTGCCGGACGCCACGGATTCCAAAACGGTTTCCAGCGACGATAATCCGCCGGTGATTGTCGAAGTGGCGGGCGTTGGACAATACACCCTGGTGGTCGATCACGATCGCATGGAACAGCTGCCGCCGGAGCAGGTCGTCGCTGAAGCGCAGCGCCGTATCGAAGCGAATCCGAAGACGGTGTTTCTGATCGGCGGCGCGAAAGAGGTGCCTTACGATGAGATCATCAAGGCGCTGAACCTGCTGCATCAGGCGGGCGTGAAGTCGGTTGGATTAATGACGCAGCCGATTTAATTTCGGACCGTTTTTGGGAATCGAAAGTGTCGAAGGTAACCGAACAGAACGATAAGTTAAAACGCGCCATCATCATTTCAGTGATCCTGCATATCTTTCTGATTGCGTTGCTGATCTGGAGCTCGTTTGACGAACATATCGACGCCAGCAGCGGCGGCGGCGGCGGGAGCGATATTGATGCCGTCATGGTCGATCCTGGCGCTATCGTCGAGCAGTACAACCGCCAGCAGAATCAGCAGAGCGACAGCCAGCGCGCCGAGCAGCAGCGTCAAAAGCAGGCGAAGCAGCAGGCTGAAGAGCTACAGCAGAAGCAGGCGGCGGAACAGCAGCGTCTGAAAGCGCTGGAAAAAGAGCGGCTGGAGGCGAAGCAGGAAGCGGCGCAG
The DNA here is from genome assembly GCF_003937915.1 of Erwinia sp. 198. Classification (GTDB taxonomy): domain Bacteria; phylum Pseudomonadota; class Gammaproteobacteria; order Enterobacterales; family Enterobacteriaceae; genus Erwinia; species Erwinia aeris. The sequence continues at coordinate 312,140 of NZ_RHUM01000004.1, forward strand.
GCGGCGGAACAGAAGAAAGCGGAAGAGGCCGCGAAGCAGGCCGCGGAACAGCAAAAAGCTGAGGAAGCGGCGAAGCAGGCGGCCGAACAGCAGGCTGCGGCGAAGGCAGAGGCGAAAGCCAAAGCGCAGGCGGATGCCAAAGCGCAGGCCGATACGCAGGCGAAAGCAGCGGCGGACGCGCAGAAGAAAGCGGAAGCCGAAGCGAAAAAAGCCGCGGCGGATGCGAAAAAAGAAGCGGAAGAAAAAGCGGCCGCGGCGGCGCAGGCGGCTAAAGTGAAGGCGGCGCAGGAGGCGAAAGCCAAAGCGCAGGCCGATGCAAAAGCCCAGGCTGCCGCCGAAGCGAAGGCGGCGAAAGAGAAAGCCGCCGAAGAAGCCAAAGAAAAAGCGGCGCAGCAGGCGAAAGAAGCGAAAGAAAAAGCGGCCGAGGCGGCAAAGGCAAAAGCGGCTGAGGAAGCAAAAGAGAAAGCCGAAGCGGCGGCGAAAGCGAAGGCAGACGCTGCAGCAAAAGCCAAAGCGGACGCGGTGGCAAAAGCGAAAGCGGCGGCCGATGCTAAGAAGAAAGCCGCGGCGGAAGCGGCTAAAGAGAGCAGCGACGTCGACGACCTGCTGGGCGGTCTGACCTCCGGCAAGAACGCGCCAAAAGAGGGTAAAACCGGTGGCGCGGGCGCGGCAGGGCAGGGCAACCAGAAGAAATCGGGCGCTTCCGGTGCCGCTATCGACAGCTACCTTGGCCAGGTACAGAGCGCTATCCAGAGCAAGTTTTATGACGCGGATACGTTTAAAGGACGCACCTGTAACGTGCATATCAAGCTGGCGCCGGACGGGCTGTTGATTTCAGCCACCCCGGCAGGCGGCGATCCGGCGCTGTGTCAGGCGGCTATTAATGCAGCCCGCATGGCGAGGATCCCGAAACCGCCAAGCACGGACGTGTATCAGGCGGTAAAAGAGGCGACGTTAATCTTCAAACCGTAAGATTAGCTGTAAGAAGATGCCAGGACGCGTCAGGTTGAACTATGGTCAACTTGCCGTACTCTATAAATGCACCATTGGTTTGTTGAAACACTGCTAATTATCGTGGACGTAGCGTTCAGGTAAGGGAGAGAAGATGAAGCAGGCATTACGAGTAGCACTAAGTTTCCTGATGCTGTTTGTCGCTATGGCGCATGCAGAAGTTCGCATCGAGATTACCCAGGGCGTTAACACCGCACGCCCTATCGGCGTAGTCCCGTTTAAATGGGCTGGTCCAGGCGCAGCCCCGGAAGATATTGGCGGCATCGTGGCGGCGGATTTACGCAACAGCGGCAAATTCAATCCGCTGGATCGCGCTCGTCTGCCACAGCAGCCGGGCACCGCAGCGGAAGTGCAGCCTGCTGCATGGACCGCGCTGGGTATTGATGCAGTGGTGGTCGGGCAGATCCAGCCTGGCGCCGACGGCAGCTATACCGTTTCTTATCAGCTGGTGGATACCTCCGGTAATCCTGGCGCCGTGCTGGCGCAGAACCAGTATAAGGTGACCAAACAGTGGTTGCGCTATGCGGCGCATACGGCCAGCGACGAAACCTTTGAAAAGCTGACCGGTATCAAAGGCGCGTTCCGTACCCGAATCGCCTATGTGGTACAGACCAACGGCGGCCAGTTCCCCTATGAGCTGCGCGTATCCGACTATGACGGCTATAACCAGTTTGTGGTGCACCGTTCGCCTGAGCCGCTGATGTCTCCGGCCTGGTCGAAAGATGGCAGTAAGCTGGCCTATGTGACCTTTGAAAGCGGCAAATCGGCGCTGGTGATCCAGACGCTGGCCAACGGCGCTATCCGCCAGGTCGCTTCTTTCCCTCGTCATAACGGCGCGCCTGCCTTCTCGCCTGATGGCAGCAAGCTGGCTTTCACCCTGTCGAAATCCGGCAGCATGAATCTTTACGTGATGGACTTAGGTTCAGGCCAGATGCGTCAGATCACCGACGGCCGCTATAACAGCACTGAACCTACCTGGTTCCCGGACAGCCAGACGCTGGCCTATACCTCGGATCAGGCTGGTCGTCCACAAATCTATAAAATTGGTGTAAACGGCGGCGCGCCGCAGCGTCTGACCTGGGAAGGCTCTCAGAACCAGAACGCCGATGTCAGCACCGATGGAAAATCTCTGGTGATGGTTAGCACCAACGGCGGTGCGCAACATATCGCCAGACAAGATCTGGAAACGGGAGCCGTTCAACAATTAACGGACACGTTCCTGGATGAAACACCGAGCCTCGCGCCAAACGGCACTATGGTTATCTACAGCGCTACTCAGGGCATGGGATCCGTACTGCAGCTGGTGTCGACCGACGGTCGTTTCAAAGCGCGTCTTCCGGCTACTGATGGACAGGTAAAATCACCTGCCTGGTCGCCGTATCTGTGATGCATATAAATATGTATGGCAAACAATAATAGGATTGTAGAAATGCAACTGAATAAAGTGCTGAAAGGCTTAATGCTGGCACTGCCAGTTATCGCAGTGGCTGCATGTAGCTCACACAAAAACAACAACAACGACCAGACCAACGGTATGGGTATGGGCGATGACGCAAACGGCGGCATGAACAGCGGCATGAACGGCGGCAATATGTCCTCCGACGAGCAGGCGCGCCTGCAGATGCAGCAGCTGCAACGTAACAACATCGTGTACTTCGGTCTGGACAAGTATGACATCCAGTCTGAGTTCGCTCAGATGCTGGACGCGCACGCTACTTTCCTGCGTAACAACCCGTCTTACAAAGTGACTGTAGAAGGTCATGCGGATGAGCGCGGTACGCCAGAGTACAACATCGCCCTGGGCGAGCGTCGTGCTACTGCCGTTAAAATGTATCTGCAGGGCAAAGGCGTTTCCGCTGACCAGATCTCTATCGTTTCTTACGGTAAAGAGAAGCCAGCCGTACTGGGTCACGACGAATCGGCCTACGCCAAAAACCGTCGTGCCGTACTGGTATACTAAGAGAATCATATGATTAGTAACTTCAGACTTCACCTGCTGGGTCTGTCGTTACTGGTTGGCGTAGCGGCCCCCTGGGCCGCTAATGCCCAGGCGTCAATCAGTAACGTAGGTTCAGGCTCGGTCGAAGACCGCGTCACCTCGCTTGAGCGTATCTCTAACGCGCAGGCACAGCTTCTTCAGCAATTCCAGCAGCAGCTTGCCGACAACCAGCGTGACATTGACTCGCTGCGTGGTCAGATTCAGGAAAACCAGTATCAGCTTAACCAGATCACCGAACGCCAGAAGACTCTCTATCAGCAGATAGATACGCTGAGCAGCGGCGCGTCTGCGCAGCCTCAGGCGGCTTCAGGCGATACGGCTCCGGCAGCGGCCGCAGAGGGCGCTACAGCCAGCGACAACGCTTCTGCTGCGCCGACGCAGGGCGGTGACGCCAACAGTGACTACAACGCGGCTGTGGCGCTGGTATTAGAGAAAAAGCAGAACGAGCAGGCTATCGCTGCGTTCCAGGCTTTTATCAAGAAGTATCCGGATTCAACCTACCAGCCTAATGCTAACTACTGGCTGGGACAGCTGAATTACAACAAGGGTAAAAAAGACGACGCGGCCTACTATTTTGCCACCGTGGTGAAAAATTACCCTAAATCGCCGAAAAGCGCGGACGCGCTGTATAAAGTGGGTGTGATCATGCAGGAGAAGGGTGACAGCGCGAAAGCGAAAGCCGTCTACCAGCAGGTGATCAAACAGTATCCAAACACAGACGTGGCGAAACAAGCGCAAAAACGTGCGGCTGCGCTGTAATTAACCGCTTGCGAACGGGTTTAGCCTAATTTATGGCCCGGTCGGGTGAAACTCAGGCAGTTGAACAAGTTATCTGAAAATAGTGGTTGCGCTGAAACGGTAAATCAGTAATATATGCCGCCGTTGCCGGGACATATGTTAAAACGTTCTGACAGCGTAAAAGTGGGTCGTTAGCTCAGTTGGTAGAGCAGTTGACTTTTAATCAATTGGTCGCAGGTTCGAATCCTGCACGACCCACCAC
>NZ_RHUM01000005.1:0-41913 GCF_003937915.1 Erwinia sp. 198
GTTCCACAGGGCGTGCTGTCTCTGCTGCAGTAAGTCTTACGCTACAGGACAAAACCCGGCTCAGGCCGGGTTTTTTTGTTTTATGGCAGCGCAGCAAACTCTGCCCGCTCCATATTTCCTGCCTTATCTCACCAGTCGCCCGGATGCTCGCCTGATGCCGGCAGACGCCATAGCATTAACTCTTTGATTAATTAATATAAATTCTCATTTATTTTTTTCCTTTCCCGGGTTTACCGCAGCCAATCTTCTACTATCCTTCTTTAAAACCTGCATTTTTCGTTATGGAGATACCCAATGAGCATGTATGCAACCCTGGAAGAGGCTATCGACGCTGCGCGTGAAGAGTTTTTAGCCGCCAATCCGGAGATGGAAGAGGACGACGCCGCGGTCAGCCAGTTCAACCTGCAAAAATATGTGATGCAGGATGGCGATATCATGTGGCAGGCGGAGTTTTTGGCGGATGATATCGAAGAGGGAGAGGTGCTGGCGCTGCGCAGCGGTGAAGCGGCGCAGGCCATTTTCGACGGCGATTTTGACGAGATCGAACTGCGTCAGGAATGGCTGCCGGAAAATACGCTGCACGAGTGGGATGAAGGCGAATTTCAGCTGGAGCCGCCAGGCGATACTGAAGAAGGCAAAGCAGCGGCGGATGAGTGGGAAGACGATAACAGCGATTCCGACCGCGCAGACCGCTGGGAGTAATTTTACTCGTAAGGTCCGTGGTGCGCGTCCACCGGCAGCAGCAACGTATCGAGCACCAGCGACAGCGGCAAATCGATAATCGTCAGAAAGCGCCAGGGCGTATCACGGACGTCCCACTGCACGCCAGGATAGTATTGATTGCCGTGCCCCTGTCCGGGCAGGGTTCGACTGATGATGCTGCCGCAGCCGGTCAGCATCGCCAGACAGCATGCCAGCAATAAAGCACGTAACACTGTGGTCATTAACTTTCCCAATCCGTATAAAAAACGCGCCATTGTACAGGAACGGTTAAGGGCAGTAAGCCTGCGCATCGCAAAATATCCGTAAAATACGCCTTAAGTTTAGCCTTCTCTTTGTCCGATGTTTAACCTTTCGGCTCGCCGCACGTCCTGCGTTCGTTTTTCATGTTCTATGCTTGGTAAACGCAAATTTTTTTGCCTTGACGTGAGACTGAAAAAAATACCGGAGCAGAGACTATGAGAGCCCTTACCTACCACGGCCCGCATCGGGTCAGCGTTGATAACATGCCCGACCCAACAATCGAAGCCGCAGACGATATTATTCTGCGCGTAACGGCCACCGCTATCTGTGGTTCCGATCTGCATCTTTACCGCGGAAAAATTCCCAGCACCGAGCATGGCGACATTTTTGGCCACGAGTTTATGGGCGAAGTGGTGGAAGCAGGCAGCGCCGTGACTAAAGTCGCGAAAGGCGATCGGGTGGTGATCCCCTTTGTAATTGCCTGCGGCGATTGTTTTTTCTGTCATCTGCATCAGTATGCCGCCTGTGAAACCACTAACAGCGGTCGCGGTGCCATTCTGAACCCGAAAAAAATCACGCCGCCCGCCGCTCTGTTCGGCTTCAGCCACCTTTATGGCGGCATTCCCGGCGGACAGGCGGAATACGTGCGCGTACCGAAAGCCAATGCCGGCCCTTTTAAAGTGCCGGATACGCTGTCGGATGAAAAAGTGCTGTTTCTTTCCGATATTCTGCCCACGGCCTGGCAGGCGGTACAGAACGCGGAAGTCAAACAGGGTTCCAGCGTGGCTATCTTTGGTGCCGGCCCGGTTGGCTTACTCAGCGCCGCCTGCGCCAGGCTGGCGGGCGCCGAGCAAATTTTTATGATTGACCATCATAATTACCGGCTGGCCTTTGCGCGCGAGCGCTATGGCGTTATCCCCATCAATTTTGATGAAAATGACGATCCGGCCGCCTGGATTATTGAAAATACCAAAGGCCACCGCGGTGTGGATGCGGTGATCGATGCAGTAGGTTTTGAGGCTAAAGGTAGCCTGACGGAAACCGTGCTCAGTAACCTGAAGCTGGAAGGCAGCAGCGGCAAAGCGCTACGCCAGTGCATCGCGGCCGTGCGCCGTGGCGGCATTGTCAGCGTACCGGGCGTTTATGCGGGCTTTATTCATGGCTTCCTGTTTGGCGACGCTTTTGATAAAGGGCTGACCTTTAAAATGGGTCAGACACACGTTCACGCTTACCTTCCCGATCTGTTGAAACTGATCGAGCAGGGACATCTGAAACCTGAGGAGATCGTTACCCACCATATGCCGCTGGAAGAGGCGGCACGCGGCTATGAGATCTTTGAAAAGCGTCAGGAAGACTGTCGTAAGATCATCCTGGTGCCGGGAATGGCCAGCGCGCAGGCTACGCTCTAAGTCATCTTTAGCCCGCCACAGTATTTGTTGGCGGGCAAAACGAACCGGCCGTGCGTAAACCACCGCCGCTATCTTTAGAAACCTGAAGTTTCCAAACGCTTTACCCCCGGGGAGCTTTTAGCCGCTCACCCGTACGCACCGCCCCCTCGCGACTGAAAGTTAACTTATTGTTAATAAAAATTTTTATCGTCTGTCTGTGATAGTTATCTCAGAATACTCCTTGAAAAGGAAATTCTCCCCTTCTTGTCTCCCGAAATACTGAGACCAGGCTAACCTTATTCCTGTAGCTTTACAGAGTGTGAATTTACACTTTCTTTCCTGTTATTGAAACGGAGTGAAATATGACCATCAAGACGCTGGAAGATTTATTTATTCATGACCTGTCGGATGTGTATAGCGCAGAAAAACAAATCTCTCGCGCCCTGCCCAAAATGGCACGTGCCGCTACCGATGAAAAACTGGTAGCCGCTTTCAAACAGCATCTTGAAGAGACTCAGGGCCAGATAGAGCGTCTGGACCAGCTGGTGGAAAGCACCGATGGCGTACGCATTAAGCGAATGAAATGCCACGCGCTTGAAGGCCTGGTAGAAGAAGCACAGGAAATTATTGATTCCGTGGAGGCTGGCCCGGTTCGTGACGCTGGCCTGATCGGCGCGGCACAAAAAGTCGAGCACTATGAGATCGCCACTTACGGCACGCTGCGCGCGCTGGCGTTAAAGCTGGGCTATAAAGAGGCTGCCCGCCTGCTGGGCGAGACGCTGGAAGAAGAGAAGGCCACCGACGAGAAACTTACCGTCATCGCCGAGCAGCAGTAACGCCAGAAGCTGGCCCCGGAAAACGACTCAATCAAGAGGTACACCATGACAACGCATGAAGAGAACTATTTAGCCTGGGTAAAAGATGCGCACGCGATGGAAAAACAGGCGGAAAGCATGCTGGAAAAACAGGCAGAACGTCTTGAGCACTATCCCGATCTGAAAGCCCGCATCGTGCAGCATATTGAAGAAACTCGTCAGCAGCAGGCGCTGGTACAGTCGGTTATTGACCGCTACGATACTTCAAATTCCGTTTTTAAAGATACCATGGGCAAACTGACCGCTTTTGGTCAGGCGATGGGCGGCATGATGGCGGATGATGAAGTCGTGAAAGGCGCAATCAGCAGCTATGTATTCGAGAACCTGGAAATTGCCAGCTATACCTCGCTGATTGCGGCGGCTGAACTGGTTGGCGATACCGAAGGCGCAAGAATTTTCGCGCAGATCCGCGAGCAGGAAGTGGCAATGGCCGACTGGGCGCTGAATCATCTGCCGGACGTCACCGAGCAGTTTATGACGCGCGACGCCGCACCGGGCGTAGAAGCGAAAAAGTAACGCCTTTTCCTTAAGGCAAAAAAAATCCGGGAACCTGCGTTCCCGGATTTTTTATTTATGCCTGCCTCAGATTTTCGTCGGCTGAATAGCCAGCGGATTTATGCGCAGCGACTGATAGTAATCGAACCAGTCGTGATACTTATCGGCGTTCTGCCACAGACGATAGTGCATTCTGGAAAGCGTGACCGGGTCGCTGATCAGCGCCAGACGACGGTCGCGATCCAGCTTCGCCGGAGACTCGCTTAGCGCCTGCTCGACACGGCGGTCGCGGGCGAATTCCAGAATATCGCTTTTCAGGTGGCGCGAAGTAGCCATCGCGCTGGCCAGCGCGTTGAACGACGGGTTGAACAGCGCGTGCATAAAGCCATCTTTCAGCGCACGTTCACGGTTCAGCGCGTTGTAGCGATCGGTGTCGACCAGCTCTCTCGGCGGCTCAAACTCTTCCGGGATCAGGAACAGATTAGCGCGTTTCGACGCCAGTCCGGTCGTAGATCGGCTTGAATACACCGACACGAAAGGCGAGAGGATCAGCGAGAAGACGATCGGTGCCAGCCACCACAGGAAGTTCAGATCCAGCCAGCCCATTCCTGCCGCCCAGACGATGCCAAGCGCCATCTGTGAACCGTGACGTTTAAACGCCTCGCTCCATGGGGTCGCGTCGTCATCGCGCTGCGGCGAGTTCCAGACCACTTCCCAGCCCAGGAAGGCGCTGACCACGAACACCGTATGGAACAGCATACGCACCGGCGCCAGCAGGACGGAGAACAGCACTTCCAGGAACAGCGAAACGGTTACGCGCACCACGCCGCCATAAGGCTTCGCTCCCTTGAACCACACCAGGATAATACTGAGCAGCTTTGGCAGGAACAAGAGCACCATAGTGGTGGAGAACAGCGCTATCGCCAGTTCGGGACGCCACTGCGGCCAGACCGGAAAAAGCTGTCTTGGCTGCAGGAAGTACTGCGGCTCCATCAGCGTATGCACCACCTGAAGCGCCGTTGACAACGCCAGGAACAGGAACCACAGCGGAGCCGACAGATAGGACATGACGCCAGTCAGGAACACCGCACGGTGTACCGGATGCATCCCTTTAACCAGGAACAGGCGGAAGTTCATCAGGTTGCCGTGACACCAGCGGCGATCGCGCTTCAGCTCGTCCAGCAGGTTTGGCGGCAGCTCCTCATAGGAGCCGGGCAGATCGTAAGCAATCCACACGCCCCAGCCGGCACGGCGCATCAGCGCGGCTTCCACAAAGTCATGCGACAGGATAGAACCGGCAAATGAGCCTTCGCCAGGCAGCGGTGCCAGCGCGCAATGCTCGATAAACGGCTTTACGCGGATAATGGCGTTATGGCCCCAATAATGCGACTCGCCCAGCTGCCAGAAGTGCAGACCGGCAGTGAATAGCGGCCCGTAGACGCGCGTAGCGAACTGCTGGCAGCGTGCATAGAGCGTGTCCATGCCGGAAGCTTTCGGCGAAGACTGGATGATACCCGCGTTCGGGTTAGCCTCCATCATACGCACCAGGCCGGTCAGACATTCACCGCTCATGACGCTGTCCGCATCCAGTACCACCATGTAGCTGTACTGGCTGCCCCAGCGACGGCAGAAGTCGTCGATGTTGCCGCTTTTACGCTTAACGCGGCGGCGGCGGCGGCGATAAAAAATGCGTCCTTCCCCACCCACGTCGCGTACCAGCTCCATCCACGCTTTCTGCTCGGCCATCGCGATGTCCGGGTTGTAGCTGTCGCTGAGGATATAAACATCGAAATGCTGCTGTTCGCCCGTTCTGACCACGGACTCCCAGGTAGCCCGCAGGCCAGCGAAAACGCGTTCCACGTCCTCATTACAGATCGGCATAATCAGCGCGGTACGATGCTCCGGGTTAATGGGATCGTTATCGTTGCTGTTGTACGAGATACTGTATTTGTCTTTGCCGATCAGCAGCTGTAAAAAGCCCATCAGCGCCGTCCAGAAGCCGGCGGAAACCCAGCAGAACAGCACGGCAAACAGGAACAGGATCCCGGTTTGCAGCACGTACGGCAGAATTTGCAGCACCGACTGCTGCCAGTTCTGGTTGATCATCTCCATAGGATCGATCAGCGCCCAGCCCTGATAAGGCAGAATGGTTTTCATATACCAGGTGGCGATCACCGTTTGCGCGATGGTCAGCAGCAGCAGAATATAGCGGCGAATCGATCCGACATGACGCCATTTATCTTCTGCACGCTGCTCTTCGGCATTGGCATAGCGCGGCTTGGTTTTATGCCCGCGCAGAGAATCCCAGGCGCGTGACACCGGGTTAGTACGCCAGGCTTCCGGATACATAGAAGAACGCGTATGGGGCGGCATCGCCTTCAGCGTGGTGCGATGCAATGCATCTTCGGCAAACTGCTCGCCTTTACCCACGGCATCCGGCCACGTCATCTCAATCCGCGATTTCACCGAAGCCAGCGGCGCGTCGTCCGCGCGCTCCGGCATTGGCGGCTCGCCCAGCGTCTGATGCAGCTGGCTAAAAGCCGCATCAGACTGTTCGGGCAGCGCGTTCAGCAGCGCCTCTTTCCGCTCCGCGGGCAGAGGCAGCGCATCAATATAATCAGCGTTAGTCTTATTCATTGGCAGGCAACTGATAGCTCCAGGTTTCGGTCAGCGTCTTGTCACCGTTAACCAGCGCAGCACGCATCTCTGTAGGCTGTTTGTTGTCCTTAACGCGTAGACGGATCACCAGACGCCAGCCTTTGGTGACCGGATTGTAGCGAACGCTGTTTTCCACCAGCTCGCCGTTATTACCGATGCTGACCTGAGGCGCCACTGGCGTATCAGCCGGCAGCTTGCTCATATCCTGACCGGCAAAGTCAACGATAAAGGCGACCGTGCCGTCCGGCTGACGAACAAGGTTAGACTGCTTCACATCGCCGGTTGAGCGCAGCGTATCTTTTACAAACGCCATATCTGGCGAGTGCAGCTGGCTTTCGTCGCGGGTAAAGTGCAGACGATACTTGAAGTTCATCTCTTTGCCCGGTTCCGGCAGGCTTTCCGGCGTCCAGTAGGCCACGACGTTGTCGTTGGTTTCATCGGCCGTCGGGATCTCTACCAGTTCCACACGTCCTTTACCCCAGTCGCCCTGCGGTTCAATCCAGCCGCTTGGGCGCAGATCGTAACGGTCGTCCAGATCCTGATACTGAGAGAAATCGCGGCCGCGCTGCAGCAGGCCGAAGCCTTTTGGATTCTCTACGGTGAAGGTGCTGACCGCGAGGTGTTTAGGGTTATTCAGCGGGCGCCAGATCCATTCGCCGTTGCCGGCATGGATCGACAGGCCGTCAGAATCATGCAGAGCAGGACGATAGTTAACCTGCGAAGAAGGCTGGTTAGCTCCGAACAGATACATACTGGTCAGCGGCGCTACGCCCAGCTTGCCGACTTTATCGCGCAGATAAACTTTCGACTGTACGTCGACAGTGGTCTCTTTACCTGGCGTGATAAGGAAGCGATAGGCGCCGGTCGCGCGTGGCGAATCAAGCAGCGCGTAGATCACCAGATGCTTGTCGGTCGGTTTTGGCCGTTCTACCCAAAACGTTTTAAAACGCGGGAATTCCTCACCGGAAGGCAGCGCGGTATCAATAGCCAGCCCGCGCGACGAAAGACCGTAAACCTGACCAGCGCCAATAACGCGGAAATAGCTGGCGCCCAGGAAACTGGTGATCTCATCGTCTTTTTTATTTTTACTGTTAAGCGGATAAAGCACTTTGAATCCGGCGAATCCGAGGTTTTTGACGGTTTCAGGATCGTGCTTAACATTGCCGAAATTAAAATAGTCCGGTGAATATTTAATCTCGTGAACGGTAGACGCCGTCACTTCATTAATTTGCACCGGCGTGTCGAAGTACATGCCCTGGTGATAGAACTCCAGCTTGAACGGGGTTTTCAGCTTGCTCCACCAGGCTTTATCGCGATTGAACTGGATCTGCTGATAGTCAGCATATTTCATCTCGCGCAGTTGGGAAGGTAAATTGCTTTTGGGCGCTTCATACCCTTTCCCGGCCAAATCTTTCGCCTGTTTTGCTACATCATCAATGCTGAAAGCCCAGCCGGAGCTGGCATACATTGACAGCAAAACCGTTGCGCCAATCAAACGCAATTTCATCAGTTTTGGCTTATTTTTCATTTTAATCAGCACATCCCCCCCCTTTCGTGTGCTTAAATCAATCCCATCCATCTTAATGGATAATTCGCAATTCCGACAGCTCAACAACATTTTTGTTCCTCGCATTTGTTGCTTTTAGCGCCCTGTTCTCAACTGCTTAGCGGATACGGATTCCCCTGATAGTATACCTGTGTTTTCTCCACTAGAGTAAGCGGTAAGCTTTAGCGTGGCTCAGGGTGAGCAAACGCTGTAACGTGTTGAATATGGGACGAATATGACAAAACAATCCGGGCAGCGAGAATATTTTTTTGACTCGATAAGAGCCTACCTGATGCTTTTAGGCGTACCTTTTCACGTCTCGTTGATTTATTCCAGCCAAAGCTGGTCAGTAAATAGTCCGCACGCTTCCGAATGGCTTACGCTGCTGAATGATTTTATTCATGCTTTCAGGATGCAGGTGTTCTTCGTTATTTCAGGTTATTTCTCTTATATGCTCTTTTTACGCTACAGCCCGCAGTACTGGCTGAAGGTGCGTCTGGAGCGTGTAGGCATTCCGATGCTGGCGGCCGTACCGCTGCTGACGCTGCCGCAGTTTTTTATGCTGAAGGCCTGGACCGCGAAAATTGGCGACTGGAGCCAGCTAACGTTTTATCAAAAATTTAATGCGCTTAGCTGGGATCTTATCTCGCATCTGTGGTTTTTGCTGGTGTTGGTTATGCTGACCATAACCGGCGCATGGCTGTTTAAAAAACTGCGTGACGGCAGGCAATTAACGGACTATTCCGAGCTGAACTGGACACGTCTTACCCTGGCGATCCTGCTTTGCAGCGTCATCTGGGGAGCGATCCGGCGATTGCTGTTTATTTTTGAGCCACAGCTGTTAAGCAATGCCCTGTTTAATTTTGTGGTTATGCAAACCTTGTTCTTCCTGCCCTTCTTTATATTGGGCGCGATGGCGTGGAAATATCCGGCGATTAAGGCCCTTTTAATTAAACCTGTGCCCTGGACGTTTATCGGTTCCGCGCTCGCGTTTGTCGCCTATATTGCTAATCAGACATGGAGTAAAGGCGAAGGCTGGCTCTATGAGATTGACGCCGTGGTATCAATGATGATGGGTCTGTGGATGGTTAACGTGGTGTTTTCGTTGGGGCATCGCCTGCTGAACAGCCATTCGCCTCGCGTGACCTATCTGGTAAACGCCTCGCTGTTTATCTACCTGGTGCACCACCCGCTGACTATCCTTTACGGTATTTTCCTGGTGCCGCATATCGGCAGCAATACGCTGGGCTTTTTCGCCGGTCTGGTGTTCGTCTTCGGTATCGCGTTTATGCTTTACGAGATCCATTTGCGCATCCCGCTGCTGCGCTTCCTCTTTTCGGGCAAGCTGCCGCAAAAATAACGCCTGAAAACTGGCCCGGCGACGCCGGGCCTTTTATAACAGCCACTCTATAGGCAAACGCCAGACCAGCCGCACCAGCAGCCGCTGAATAAAACGCGTGCCCGGCTCGTGACGATGAACGATCTCTTTATCGCCTTCTCCGGGATATTCCACCCAGTTTACCCTGCCCCATTTATCCAGTCTCAGTGTCCAGGCGCGATCGCGCATCCGGCTGATAAAACGCTGATGGATGCTGGTGGCTAACGGTTTGCTTTCAATCACAAAACCCATTTCGGTATTGAGCATGGCCGAGCGCGGATCGAAATTAAACGAGCCGATAAACACTTTTTCACTGTCGACGCTAAAAGTTTTGGCGTGCAGGCTGGAACCGGAGTTCCCGGTCAGACCGCGATCGTGCGGCTTTTCACGTAGCCCGGTGTTAGGTTTCAGCTCATAAAGCGTGATGCCGTGCCGCAGCAGCTTTTTGCGCCACTTGGCATAGCCTGCATGCACCACCGACACATCGTTTGCCGCCAGCGAATTGGTCAAAATCGCTATTTTCACGCCTTTTCTGACCAGCCCCAACAGCTGCGCCACGCCCGCGCGAGTAGGCACAAAGTAGGCGGAGATAATATCGAACTGCCGCTGGGGCTGGCCGATCACTTCTAACATACGCTGCGGCAGCAGCGTTGACTGTTTGGCACGGCCCAGTCCCTTACGAGGATCGTCGCTAAGCAGGCGCGTTTTGGCCCAGGTAAGCGGCAGATCGCCCGCAGCCAGCTGCGTGGTAAAGGAGGAGGCTTTAATGCGTTGCAAATAGCGTTTCACCTGCGGGTTGTTCAGCCACTCGGCGGGCAGCGATGCCGCCGCGCGTTCAGCTTCATGCTCAACATCCACCACTTTACTGAAGGGCTGCACGGCATGGCTTTGCCAGTAACGTTCAAAATCATCCGTCACCTCGTTCACTACCGGGCCGATAGCCATCACATCCAGATCGGAAAAAAGCGGTTCGTCGCCTGCGCCGAAGTATTCATCGCCTACGTTACGGCCACCCACAATAGTAACTTCCCGATCGACGGTAAAACTTTTGTTGTGCATACGTCGGTTAAGCCGGGCGAAATCGGTGAGATAGCCCAGCGCGCGCAGCGTACGAAATGAGAAAGCATTAAACAGCCGGACCTGAATATTTTTATGGCGGCTCAGCTCGCTTAGCGTGTGGTCCAGCCCCATCGTGTTGTTGTCATCCAGCAGCAGTCGCACCTGCACGCCGCGATCTGCCGCCGCCAACACGGCGCTGAACAGCAGGCGGCCGGACATATCGTCCTGCCAGATATAGTACTGAATATCCAGCGTGCGTTCGGCGTTAGCCATCAGCTGATAGCGGGCAGCAAAGGCGTCCAGGCCCTCTTCCAGCGGATAAATGCCGCTGTGTTCAGGGTGACTCTCTACCAGAGAGGAAACGGCACTCGTCAGCGACGCGCGTGCGGCTGGCTCATCTTCTGGCGCAAAAGCTTCAACCACGGTTCTTCCTTATTTTAACTTACCGATATACAGGCGGTGAGAAACAATCCAGGCACTCTCTATTATTGTTCCAGTTATGGCAGATTGTCATGCGACTGTTCTGATAGCGGTGCGGCAGCAGTGATAAACATAGTCGTTAATACCAATTGGTCTAGACTTAGCGCATATCGCGCAGGTTTTGCTATGAGGAAAACGTCATGAGAGTAACGCATCCGCTGCCGTCTCAGAGGCGCGACCAGCCGCTGTTCAAAAGCTTTTTCCAGGGCAGTTTCGCCTGCTCCACCGCCTGTCGAGGCGAGGGAAAAAGAGTGGATCTGGTGATCAACAGCGGCCACGATATGCTGCTGGAGAAAGACTATGCGCAGCTGGCGGCTAACCAGCTGCTCACGGCGCGCGACAGCGCCCGCTGGTATTTGATTGAAAAGACGCCGGGCCACTATGACTGGTCGACCTTTCTACCTATGCTGCACGCCGCGGAAAACAACGGGCTGGAAATTATCTGGGAGCTGGCGCACTTTGGCTGGCCCGACGGCCTGGACATCTGGCAGCCAGCCTTTGTCGAACGCTTTGCCGCCTTTGCCCGCGCTATGGCTTGTCTGATGCGGGATGAAGGCTACGAGACACCTTTTTTCACCCCGGTTAACCAGATCTCGTTCTGGGCATGGGCAGGCGCCGAAGCCGCGCTGTTTAATCCTGGCGTGACGGGCCGTGGCAAGGCGCTGAAGCAACAGCTGGTCAGGGCTTCGCTTGCCGCGATGCGCGCGATCCGCGAAGAGCTGCCGGGCGCAAGATTTGTGCTGACCGATCCGTTGGTACATATCGCCACGCAGGAAACGTCAGCGGCCGCTCGCGAAGAGGCTCTGCGCCAGCACGACGCGCAGTTTGAGGCCTGGGATATGCTAAGCGGGCGGCTGATGCCCGAGCTGGGCGGGGATCCTTCGCTGCTGGATATTATTGGCCTTAATTACTATCCCGATAACCAGTGGTATTTAAACGGCGATCCGCTTACGCCCGAACGGGCTGAATACCGCGAGCTGTCCAGCCTGCTGCTGGAAGTCTGGCAGCGATATCAACGTCCGCTGCTGATAGCGGAAACGGGCGCGGAAGGCGATAAGCGCGCGCCCTGGCTGCGAACCGTCGTAGAACAGGTCATGCAGGCCAGGGAACAGGGCGCAGATGTGGAGGGCGTTTCGATTTTTCCGGTGGTGGACTACCCTTCATGGGCCGACGATCGGCGCTCGCCGGGCGGGCTGTTTGGCCTGCCTGATGCCAATGGCAACCGTACGGTTTGCGAGCCCTATGCGCTGGAGCTGCGCAGCCAGCATATCAGGATGAAGTCTTTAGGGGGATGACGGACGAGGGTGGCGCGCACTCCTGCAGCGGATAAGGCACCGGCGTGCGCCGCACGTCTGACAGCCAGGTGAGCACAAAGATAACCGCCACGGCGATCAGCCCGGCGGCCAGCAATCCTGTGAGCGCCAGCAGGCGATCTTCGCGAGTGTCCATACTCTTTTACCTCCGTTCTGGCAACCATTACGTCATTAATAACGTAACCAGCAGGACAAAGATTATCAGCGTAAAGGAAGCGACTGCAAGCACCACGATAGCAAAATGAGCATCGTCAAGCTGGTGACGCGACTCGCCGGAAAGACTTTCTTGCGTTGGTTCTGTCATGTTAATCACTGTCGGCTGGCCTGACACGCTGCCAGCCCTGCTCTGTTAAATACGCAAGGCACTCCGGGCAAAGCGTTATCGTTCTGACAAGGCAGCGCATAAATAAAATTTACGCTTTAGCGTCGCTGATTCCTTCAGGTATCGTACATCTGCCGCGCATAAAAAAGGAGTGTATCATACTCCCTGCCTGGAAATGCAAAGATAACCCGCCTTATTTAATGCTACTGCCGTCTCAATTTTAAATCTCGATTTTTATTTATCGATAATTAAGCTCGCTTATAATGCAATCCGTACGATAGTTTTATGATCTTTTAACAATAGCAGGCACGCGATATGTCGCCGTTAAAAGCATTGAGACCTGAGTTTATTTTTAATAGAAATTAATAGCAGCGACAATGCGTATTAACAAACAGAGCCTATATTTTCCCTGAGTGGCAACAGCGCCATAAATGCAAACGCATAGCGGATACGTAGCTATTATTGCAAATTCATTACTACTGGAATAATTTATAGATGGCAAAGGTAGTGATAAAGCTCAGCGTCCTTTTTATCCAGGGTAAATTTGTTACACAGCCAGCTCTGATGGCAGGTTTTCTTGTATTCGGCCAGCAGGCCCAGCTCGTGTAATATCCTTATCCAGCCTCTGGTACCGTATCGCGGCTTTTCGTAAATTTTTTCCCGGATGGCCTTAACATCAACCCGCAGAAGACAGGTATGTATATTGCCGTATTCAGGATGAATTTTCGTTGCGCCAATCTGTTCAAACAGCAAGTTTCTGATATAAAAAGCGGCCATTTTTTCTCTGACCTGCACCACGATGTCGTCTACTTTATCCACAAAAATAGCGTACATCATTGTCTTCAGATAAAGCATAAAGACCAGGTTTTCCGTGCCCGCATCGCTCTTAATAGAGAGCGCGCCGATTTCCGTCACCTTTCGATGCTGAAGATCGAGCGCCAGCAGCTCTTCGGCAAAAAGCTTACTGCACGGCAGTTTATTATTCTTCTCTCTGAGAACGCCGATCGTGCCCAACACCCGATCGCCTTTACGAGCGAGCAATAGCGTACTATTTTTATCAACCAGTCCTTCATTATAAAGAAAAAGCGCGCGGTTTTTTTTAACAAATCCTTTCTTTGCATACTCTTCTTTTATTACATCCATACCCTTAAGAAAATCAATAAATCCGCCCGCAGGCGAGACATCAATGTCATTATCCAGTGATCTACTAAAGTGACATATCCTTAGCGTACCGCGATGGAGCACTCCATCCTGCACGGCTTTTTTCAGGACGGAACCCCTTATTAAAGTCATGTTTTACCTCTCAGAGCAACAGCGTAGACTCATAAAGGATAATAAAGTATTGCCGCATGAAAAGCTAAGAATAATCTTAAGCAAAACAGAAAGGAAATAAGACGGGCGTTTAAAATGAGGAGGGCCGGCCTCCCTGCCGGCCAAAGAATAAAGTTTAAGACAGACGTATCTTATTTAGTCCGTAAACGTTTTTTTTAGCTCTGTGCAGCGTGGCGGCGATTGCCCAAAGCGCCACGGCCGCCAGAAACACGCCCAGCCCCAGCATCGCCACAAAGCCGGCGAACCTGAACAGCAGCAGGCCGACGATACAGCCGGTCAAAAAGGAAAAGACGGTCGTCAGATGGGTATAAAGCTGCTTCTGCTGAAAACGGCGCTCGCTGTAGGATACATGGCTGATAAAGGAAGAGACGAACGAGCCTAAGGCGATACCCGCATCCGTCAGCGTGCCGGTAATGTGCGTCGCCCTGACCCGCCCGTTGGAAAGCTGCGTGGACGTCGAGTTATGGATACCCATCAGGAAGCCCAGCAGCACCGATATTTCCTTGTTATTGCCAGGCGAATAGAAAGCCAGCTCAAAGACGGATATCAGAGAGAGCACCACGCTTTCAGCCAGGATAATCAGACAGAAAATGGTTCTGAGATTCTTTTTTAGACCCGCCAATACCATAAATCGTGCACAGACGGAGCCAATGACAAAAGCCGCGATCAGCACCGCCAGAAAAATCAGGCCTTGCGTATCGGCGCTGAAAACCTCTGAGGAGATCTGCGAGGTATTTCCTGTCATATGCGAGGGGAAAAAACCAAACGCGCCCAGCGCCATAGCGTTCAAAATCCCTGCCGTGGTGGCCAATACTAATGCCAGGTAACGGTCTTCCGTGTGGGACCTGACCTTCTTTTTCTTAATCAGCACATTGTTCACCATTGAGTTGCGTGGAAGGAAAAGAGATAACGTAGGGTCCTGACAGTAAAACAGAACAAGCTTTAGCTTTATATGGCGCTAAAAGACGTTACGGAGCCTGATGATTATTCAGCCTGACTAAAGCTTAACGTACCTTTGTTAGACAAATGTAAATGTAGAGTAATGTTTCTTAATATTACCAGTAAGAACAATAAATTACAGATTAATCTGGAAAATTTAGCCGGACTGCCGGCAAAAATTGAGACGGTTTAAGGCGAGACTCTCGTCCCTTTTTTACAACGAACGATTCGCGGATTTAGCAGGAAATAATCAGAAATCGTAGGCCATTGAAAGCTTAAGCTGCCGGGGGTTTCCCTGACAGATATAAGAGCCATAGCTTTCCACGCCCGACCAGTACTTCCTGTTGGTACGTTTCCCACGCCCGGACGCCAGGTCATTGCGTTCTGCTGCACGCTTATGCGCCAGCGCAGCCCTGCGTCCGGCGTGGTGTAGCTGTTCAGCTTTTGGGCATGGGGGCGTGGGCATAGTGCGACCCGGAATGCGTTTTTGCGACGGCAGGCGTTTCTGCCGACATAGCTGGTGCGCCGGCAGACGCGACAAACGTCGCACCAGCGTATGACTGAAGTAACGGTGAAACCGGCCTGTATGGGCTGGCGGTTCCATGACAGCAACCTGACTGATAACCATTATCATTCGGATGGCGATTATCTTTATGCCTGCCGGGAAAACAAGCGATAAGCGCCACTCTTACCGCCACCGTCAGAATAGTAACCCGTTGCGCCGGGTTTTATCCGCTGCCGGTTTCTCCTGCCTGCCAGCCGCCGCCCAGCGCCCGATAAAGATCTATCTGCGCCTGCAGCAAATTATTTTTTACCTGCACCAGGTTCAGCTGGGTGCTGAACAGCGTTCGCTGCGCGTCCAGCGCCTCCAGATAGGATGCGTAACCGTTCTGATAACGATTATTGGCAATATGCAGCGCCTCGCTCACTATCTGCTCCTGGGTTTGCAGCTCCGCCAGCTGCTCCTGATAGCGAGCGATAGCATCCAGATCGTTATTCACCTCGCTGAAAGCGTTGCGCACAACCTTCTCATAGTTAAACAGCGCCTGATTGCGGGCCGCCATAGAGACATCGACCTGCGCCGTCAGCGCCTCGCGGTTGAGGATGGGCGCCAGCACGCTGCCGCCGATGCTCCAGAGCCGGAACGGATTATCCGCCAGCTGATGCACCTCGGCACTTTGCAGCGTGCCGCTGGCCGTCAAATTCAGCGAAGGCAGCAGGCGCGCTTTCGAGGAGGCCAGCGTGGCGTCAGCCGCCAGCAGCAGGCGCTGGGCCTGAACAATATCCGGACGCCGCTGTAAAAGTTCGGAAGGCAGCAGAGAAGGCAGCTGCTGCGGGGCAACCTGCTTAAAGCGCCCCTGTCGGGCGATTTCGCGAGGATTCATCCCCACCAGAATGCTGAGCGCATTCTCCTGCTGCGCAATCTGATGCCGCAGCACCGGGATCTGCGCTTTTGCCGTCTGGTATTCCGACTGCGACTGCACCCATTCCAGTCTGGAGGTATAGCCGGTTTCAAACTGCCGTTGCGCCAGCCGCAGCGAATTCTCACGCGTGGCGAGCGTCGCCTCCGTTACGCGCAGCTGTTCATCCAGCGCCAGCAGCGTCATATAGCCTGATGCCACCGAGCTGGCTACGGTCAACTCTGCGGCGGAAGACGCGGCCTGGATAGCCGCCAGCGAGGACTCAGCGGCCGCAATGTTACTGCTGCGCGCCCCCCACAAATCCACCTCATAATTGGCCTGAAGCAACCCTTGAAATACGGCGGATTCATGGGGCTGGCCGCTGACCGACGAGAGCGCTCTGGCGTGGCTGGCGGAGCCGCCTGCGCTCAGCGTGGGAAAGCTATCCCCCTCGGCCGCCCGCAGCTCAGCACGGTACTGATCGACGCGGGAGCGAGCGGTAAGGATATCCAGATTATGCTTCAGCGCCTGCTCAACCAGCACGTTCAGATGGCGATCGCCAAAGGCGCGCCACCATCCGGCTTCTACGGGCGAGGAAGGTCCGGCCTGATGGCGCCACTGCGTCGGAACGGGCAGCGCTCCCGGCGCCTTTTCGACTTTGGTGGCGCAGCCGACGGGCAGCAGGATAACGATCAGCAGCGCCAGCGCCTCAGGCCTCATTTCGACTCTCCGGCAGCGGTATCGATATTCACCTCCACAGACATGCCGGGACGCAGACGCTCTACTTTTTCGCTGGTAATGGCTATCCGTACCGGAATACGCTGGGCGATTTTGACAAAATTACCGGTGGCGTTATCCGGCGAAATCGCGCTGAACTCCGAACCGGCCGCAGGCGAAATATATTCGACTTTGCCCTGATACGTTTCGCCGTTCAGCGCGTCGACGGTAAAGGTCACGGGCAGGCCAGGCCGGATATGCGCCATCTGCGTCTCTTTCATATTGGCGACTACCCACATCTGCGGCGGCACCAGCGAGGTAAGCCGGGTGCCTGCCGCCACGTAAGCGCCCAGGCGAACGGCTATCTGTCCCAGCTGACCGTCGCGCGGCGCGATAATGCGGGTGTTGTCCAGATCGATCTGCGCCAGCTCCAGTGCCGCCTGCGCGTTCGCCAGGTCCGCCTCCATTGAGGCATGGTTAACAATCGCGGTTTGCAGATCCTGACGGGAAACTTCCAGCGTGGCTTTCGCCTGCTGTACTTCGGCCAGCGTCTGGGCATTGCTGGCGCGGGAGGCATCGCGCTCGCGAACGGACAGCGAGCCGTCAGACACCAGATTCTCGACGCGCTTTAAATCCAGCCCGCTTTTAAGCGCCTGAGCTTTGGCGTTTTCCAACGCGGCCTGGTTACGGGCGATCACCGCCTGCGCGCTGCGACGCTGCTGAACGTTGTTCTCCAGCGCCGCCTTTTTGATCGCCAGCTGCGCCTGCGCCTGATGCACCCGCTGCCGGTAAATACGATCGTCAATGGTCATCATCACCTCGCCCTTACGCACCGGCTGATAATCCAGCACGTTGACGGCAGTGACGTAGCCGCTGACCTGCGGACTGATAAAGGTGACCTGGCCGCGCACGTAGGCGTTTTCCGTAGACTGAACTGAGCTGGTGAAAGGCGGCAGCTGCCAGGCATAAAGGATCGCCAGTACCCCGACCAGAGCAATACCAGCGCCCGTCACTATAGAGATGATCCGTAGCCTGTTATTGCGTTCACGCTCGGCGAGCTGGCTCTGTTCCTGCTGACTCATTCATTCCTCATCATTTTATTAGCCTGCAACATCTGCCTTTCCGCTTCCGCTTCGCGTTTGGCCTGCTGCCAGTTGAGATAGCGCAGCCGCGACAGACGCCACAGTACCCAGATTAATGTGACAAAGGCCATACCGGCCGTAAGAAGATAGGTATCGTTGTAAGCCAGCACGTTTGCCTGCAGCGTAGCTACCGTCTGTAGCTGCGCCGTGCCCTGCGCGCTGAGCTGAACGGGATCGCCGATCAGGCTGTTGAATAACCCTGAATATTGCGACAGCCGCTCGGTGACGTTGGGATCCAGCAGGGAGAGCCGATCGCCCAGCAGGCTGGAATGATATTTTTCCCGCCATACCTGAAACGTTCCCAGCAGCGCCGATCCGATCAGGCCGCCCAGATTTTGGCTCATGCCGAACAGCACCACCAGACTGACCAGGTTTTTCGGCTGGGTCACTACGCTGCCGATATTCAGCAGCAGCGCCGGCGCAATAAAGAAGGTGCTGCTGAAGCCCAGCAGGAACTGGCTGAAATACATATTGTTGCCGCGGGTCAAAGGGCTGGACTGTGCGTCCATCAACGAAGCTACGATAATCAACAGCAGCGACACCACGATCGGCCAGCTAAGATGCTTAACATTGATGGTCAGCGCGCTGGTGACGATCCCGGCAATCACCCCCAGCAGGATAGCCAGCGCCAGGCCCTGCATCTGATCGTTCAGCAGACCGATCTGCTGTAAATAGCCAATAGCGCCGGTATTCTGCTCAGCCAGCGTCACGCGCAGCATTACCATCACGATGCCAAGACGGAAAATGGCGCCGGTACGTAGCCAGCGCGTATTGATTAAGGGATTGCTCCGATTATGTTCAAGCACCACGGCGGCAATCACCAGCACCAGTCCGAGCGCAAGACACACGCCCAGCCACGGCGTGCTGGTCCACCACTCAATGCGCCCCAGCGACAGCACCGCGCAAAACAGCGCCATACCCGGTGCCATCAGCATAAACGTCAAAAAATCCTTCTTTTCAAATACCTTCATACGATCGCCAGGCGGCAGCTTCAGGATCAGCACCGCCCCCAGGCAGATCATCGCCAGTCCCAGCTCAAACAGGTAAAGACCACGCCACTGTTCCAGCTGCAGCAGCTCGCTGGAAAAGAGGCGCGCCAGCGGGATAGCCAGCTGTGAAGCGCCCAGGCCGATAGCCATCGCTTTTAAGCGATGCTTTGCCGGCCAGGCCTGCACCTGATAATAAATGCCCAGCGAGCTAAGGGCCGCGCCTACCATGCCATGGGCGGCGCGCACAATAATCGCCGAGCTGAGATCGTTAACCAGTAGATGGAAAAAAGACACCAGCGCGTATAGCACCAGAAAGGCTTCGGTAAAGGCGCGCAGGCCATACTGCTGGCGGAATTTCACCAGCAACAGGTTAATGGAAATATTGCCCATCACGTAAACCGAAGGCAGCCAGGCTATTTCATTGCTGTAGGCGCCGAACACGCCCTGTAAATTGCTCAGGTTCGCCGTTACCAGCGCATTACTCAGGGCGCCGGTAACGGAAATCAGCAGTCCGATCAGACCAAAAGCGATACGTTTTGGCGTGGGATGGAGAGGCGTTGAGGGCGATCCGGGCAGCATCGGCTTTTCGCCTGGCGCCCATTCGCGCGGAGCGAAAGGATCGGGACGGTTACCGCGCACGCTATTTCGCCTCGGTCGCTTTCAACAGTTTTTGCAGCACTCGCTGTGCGACAATTAATTCGTCGCGGCTGATGGTCGCCAGCAGCTCGTTACGCAGCTTTTCTATCTCGCCCGCCAGCTGCTGATGCAGGGTCGTTCCCGCTGGTGTAATGGCGACCAGACGTTTGCGGCGATCTTCCGGCGGCTGCGTTCGCACCACCAGCTGTTGTTTAACCAGCCGATCGACCAGCGGAACAATTGTCGCCTCTTCCAGGCCCAGCGCCAGCGCCAGCTCTTTTTGGCTGACGGGCGCAGTTTGCGTCGCCAGCGTCGCTATCGCCATCCAGCTGCTGGTGGTTAAACCATCTTCTTTCACGCGACGATCGATGGCCTGCCGCCAGGCCTGAGCGGTCAGGTGAAGCAGCCGGGAAAAGGTGAGATCCTGAATATTCAATATATAGAAGCCTGATAATTAGGTTGCTAACAAAAAACAGAGCATGATTATAATCAAGGATCATAGTCGACAGAAAGCGGTTTGCCGTGGTCATGGGAAAATTATCGCAAAACAGGCGCTACGCCCGCACGGCAAGCCGTCTGCTTGTCGCGATGGGATGAAATCGCCAGGAAAAAATCAGCATGGCAAGGAGATAAATCACCCGGACCGACCGCTATGACAGAAAAACGCGAATAGTAACGTGCCGGGGGATCGGGAAAAATAAATAGCCATTCACCCACAAAAAATGATGCCAGGCGAGTTTTTCAGGCACAAAAAAACCGCCTTGCGGCGGCTTCACGACATTGCACAAAGTGCTTGTTTTTATTTGTTTTAATCGGTAGTCAAAGCGTGGTGCCCGGGGCGGGACTTGAACCCGCACAGCCATAAGCCGAGGGATTTTAAATCCCTTGTGTCTACCGATTTCACCACCCGGGCATGGGTGTAAAGTGGAGGCGCGTCCCGGAGTCGAACCGAGGTAGGCGGATTTGCAATCCGCTGCATGGCCACTCTGCCAACGCGCCTTTATTCTGCTTTGCTGCCAGCGCTACGCTGGCTGCTAAATCTGGAGCGGGAAACGAGACTCGAACTCGCGACCCCGACCTTGGCAAGGTCGTGCTCTACCAACTGAGCTATTCCCGCATTTTTCAGCGTTCTTAACAGAACTTGCTGATTTACTTTATCTTCTGGCGACTCAGCTGCCTTTCGATGCGTTGCATTCTACTGACTGGACGAAATGAGTCAACACAAATATCCGCACTTTTTTCTCGTTTGCTGCTTTTTAAATCGCATTGATCACCGTTCGAGCAGATCGCCGCGTGCCGCGCTCAAATACTGATACATCGACCAGAAAGTGAGGACGGCGGCTACGTAGAGCGCCGCCACGCCGATGCCTTCTACCACGCGATCCGGACGCCACAGCAGCGCAAAAAGCGCCAGCATCTGCGCCGTCGTTTTCACTTTGCCGATCCACGAGACGGCCACGCTGCTGCGTTTGCCGATTTCCGCCATCCACTCGCGCAGCGCCGAGATAATAATTTCCCGCGCGATCATCGTAGCCGCCGGTAGCGTAATCCACCATTCATGGAAATGCCCGGCCACCAGAACCAGCGCAATAGCCACCATCACTTTGTCCGCAACCGGATCGAGAAACGCGCCAAAACGCGTGGTTTGTTTCCAGCGACGCGCCAGCCAGCCGTCGAACCAGTCGGTGATCGCCGCCACGATAAAGATCAGTGCGCAAACCAGCGGCGCCCATTCAAACGGCAGATAAAAAGCCAATACAAAGAAAGGGATCAACGCGACACGAAGCAGAGTAAGTAAGGTCGGAATATTAAAATGCATAGGTACGCTAACTGTCTGGGCAGAGTAGAATTTGTCCCTATGTTCCTACAATGCCTTAGCCAACGCAATGCTTAGTGTTTCAGCGAATAAAAGATTTTCTCCGCCAGCGCCTGCGAAATGCCAGGCACCCGAGCAATCTCCTCGACCGAAGCGTTCATCAGCGGCTGCAGACCGCCCATGTATTTAAGCAGCATTTGACGACGTTTAGGCCCTATGCCCTCAATGCTTTCCAGCGCGCTGGTATTTTTAACTTTCGCCCGTTTATTGCGATGACCGGTAATTGCATGATTGTGAGAGTCGTCACGAATATGCTGGATGACATGCAGCGCTGGCGAGTCGGGCGGCAGAGAGAACCCCTCCCCTTCCGGCTCGAAGAACAGCGTTTCCAGCCCGGCTTTGCGATCGCTGCCTTTGGCCACGCCCAGCAGGATCGGCCGATCTTTATCCCAGCCGACCTCCAGTTCCGCAAACACGGCTTTCGCCTGCGCCAGCTGGCCTTTACCGCCATCGATCAGGATCAGGTCTGGAATTTTACTCTCTTCCAGCTCTTTGCCATAGCGACGGCGCAGCACCTGATTCATGGCCGCATAATCATCGCCCGGCGTAATGCCGGTGATGTTATAGCGCCGATATTCAGAGCGTAGCGGGCCATTGCTGTCGAAAACCACACAGGAAGCGACCGTCTGCTCACCCATGGTATGGCTGATATCAAAGCATTCCATCCGTTTGATCTCCGGCAGATCCAGTACTTCGCTTAACGCCTGTAAGCGCTGGTGAATAGTGGACTGCTGCGAAAGACGGCTAACCAGCGCGGAGCTGGCATTAGTTCTTGCCAGCTTCAGGTAGCGAGCGCGATCGCCGCGCGGATTACTCTGAATAGAAACTTTTCTGCCGGCCATTTCGCTCAGCGATGCCGCTAACAGATCTTTTTCCGGCAGCGCGAAGTCCAGCAGAATATCAGCAGGCAGCGTGCGCGCCTGGCTGCCCTGTAGGTAGAACTGCCCGACAAACGTCTGCACCACTTCGGCGATATCGGTACCGCCCGGCACTTTAGGGAAGTAGCTGCGGCTGCCCAGCACTTTGCCCTGGCGGATAAACAGTACGTGCAGACAGGCCATCCCGGCATCGAAAGCGACGCCAATAACATCCAGATCGTCGCCGTTATTGGAAACGAACTGCCGTTCGGTTACGCGCCGTACCGCCTGGATCTGGTCGCGCAGCCGCCCTGCTTCCTCAAATTTCAGCGCCTGGCTGGCGTCCTCCATACGGCTAATCAGCTGTTTAAGCACCTGATCGTCTTTGCCGGAGAGGAACAGCCGTACATAGTCGGTCTGTTGCGCATACTCTTCTTCGCTAACCAACCCCGCCACGCACGGCCCAAGGCAGCGCCCGATCTGATATTGCAGGCACGGACGGGAGCGGTTGCGATATACGCTGTTTTCGCACTGGCGGATCGGGAATATTTTCTGCAGCAGCGACAGCGTTTCCCGCACCGCATAGCCGTTAGGGAAAGGCCCAAAATATTCGCCTTTGGCGTGCTTGGCGCCGCGATGGCTGGCCAGCCGAGGATGTTCATCCGCGCTGAGGAAAATATAGGGATAGGATTTGTCATCACGCAGCAGGACGTTATAGCGCGGCTGATACAGCTTGATGTAGTTATGTTCAAGCAGCAGCGCTTCGGTTTCGGTATGGGTGACCGTCACGTCTATCTGATGAATGCTGGCGACCAGCGCTTCGGTTTTTCGGCTGCCCAGATTGCCGCGAAAGTAGCTGGACAGGCGTTTTTTTAAATCTTTGGCTTTACCGACGTAGATAACCGTGCCGCCAGCATCATACATGCGATAGACGCCTGGCTGGCTGGTGACCGTTTTCAGGAAAGATTTGGCATCAAAAACATCATTCACTACTGGTTAACGACTCCGCATTGAACAGCCCGTGCCGGATAGCCAGATGCGTTAACTCGACGTCGCCGCTGATGTTCAGCTTGCTGAACATACGGTAGCGATAGCTGTTAACGGTCTTCGGACTCAGGCTAAGCTGTTCGGAAATATCTGCCACTTTCTGGCCCCTGGTGATCATCAGCATAATCTGTAATTCGCGTTCCGACAAACAATCAAAAGGCGACTCCGTTTTTTGCGGCTCGATCTGGCTGAGGGCCATCTGCTGGGCGATATCCGAGGCGATATAGCGTTGTCCGGCGTTAACCTGCCGTATCGCGCTGACCACTTCCTGCGGCGCAGCGCCCTTGCTGAGATAGCCGGCCGCCCCCGCCTGCATTACCCTGGCGGGCAGCGGGTTTTCGGTATGAATGGTCAGCATAATGATTTTCACATCCGGGCTGTAGCGCACAATTTTTCGCGTTGCCTCAAGCCCGCCAATACCGGGCATGTTCATATCCATCAGAACGACGTCAACATCATTGCTGCGGCACCATTTCACTGCTTCCTCGCCGCAGCAGGCTTCGCCAACGACCTGGAAACCTTTGATGTCTTCCAGTATGCGCCGAATACCAGCCCGCACCAGCTCATGGTCGTCAACAAGAAGAACGCGTATCAAAAGGCCTCTCCAAATGGGTATTAACCGGGGAATGAATCAGTTACAGATGGTCGATTTTACCTCTTTTTGATTGCCGTTAGAACATAAATAAACGCCTGTACCCCCGGGTCATATTCCGCGCCGTGGTCGCCAGGTGCCTGTATAGATGGGGTAAATATGATATACTCGTTACTTAAATGTATTATCAACACCAAAAATCGCGCAGCCGATCCGTTAATAAAAAAACCAGGAGAAAACATGAGCGACACTGATTTTTCAACCAGTAAAGATACGCAAACTTTGGCCGAAGAGATGGCCTGCATGAAAGCGCTGGTTACATTTATGTTGAAAGGTATGGGCCAAGCCGATGCCGGTAAGGTAATTATTAACATGGAAAAATATATTGCTCAGCTGACGGATCGCCAGCAGGCGGACGTATTCAGTAGCACGATTAGTCAAATTAAGCAGGCTTACCGCCAATAATTGCCTGCGGCAATGTAGCCCATTGTTTGCCCGTCAGCGTGGGGCTCGTTTAACTCACCAGTGACTTAAGGGAACAATGGGCTTAATTCTTAAAGCTGTTTTAGGCGCGCTGGTTGTCGTTTTGATCGGTATTTTATCTAAAACGCGCAGCTATTATCTGGCCGGCCTGCTGCCGCTCTTCCCTACTTTCGCTCTGATTGCCCATTATATCGTAGCCAGCGAACGCGGCATTGAGGCCCTGCGCACTACCATTATCTTTGGTATGTGGGCCATCATTCCCTATTTTATCTATCTGCTGACGCTCTGGTATTTTGTCGGCATGATGCGGCTTCCCCTGGCGCTTGGCGGCGCCGTGGGGTGCTGGTGTCTGGCCGCGTGGCTGCTGATTACGCTGTGGGCGCGCAGTCAGGCTTAAGCCTGACGCCCTCTTCCGCTCCAGCTGACGGATACGCCCAGCGTCGGCAGCACCTCTTCAGGGCTGAAACGACGCGCGCCACGGAATTTTTCCGCCAGATTAGGCTGGTTTACCGGGATCCGAACGGCGAAAAGATTATCTTCAGACTGAATGACGCCTGCCGTTAAGGGTTCATAGATCACCAGATGCTGCTCGAACATTCTTTCCAGCATTGGCGTAGCCGCGCTATAAAGGTATTCAACGCCCGACTGTTCGGCCAGCTGCACGCTGTGCCAGAGAATGCTCAAGGGTAGCTCAGGGTCAACATCCAGACGGGCGGAAAAACGCGACATTTCCCAGATAGCCTGCTGGCGCTTCTCGCCGTTTTCCCTGTCCTTCCATTCCATCAGGCGAGCGCAGCCGCAAATACCCTGCTGTGCGGTCCAGGCGATTAACCAGACCACATCCGAGCGGTCAAAGCGATCGTACTCCTGGCCAGGCGTGCTTAAACGCGATGGAATCGACCATCCTTCGCCCCGAGCGAAAACGCTGTAGCGATAACTTCCTAATTCTGCCAGCAAAGACGAGGGCATGTCCCTTAGCTTGGTCTGGATAATCTTCATCATTAATCCTCTGTTGCATTCACCGCTGAATGCCTTTCCATGTGGCTCAGGACTGGCAACCCCAGGCGCAGGGTAGACAACCGACCGGCAATACGAAACTACTAAAATTGGTAGCTATGATTCGTTTAAAGTAGACCAATCGCGGCGGCGTAAGAAGCCACCTGCGTTTTATTTGGCGCATTGAACTTTCTTTGCATATTTTTTTGATGAAAATTCACAGTATGTGTTGAAATGGACAGGATCAGTGAGATCTCCGCTGCGGTTTTGCCTTCTGCTGTCCATTTGAGTATTTCTCGTTCCCGCTGGCTTAAAGGCATCGTCATTACGCTGAGCGAACGATCCTTTACGCGCTGTAAAGCATCAAGTATCCGGTCCGACAAAAACTGGAGCTTAAGTTGTTTTTCAGCGCATAGCGCTGACTTTTTAAAAGATTTACCTGACGCCATCGACAAAATGCCGACGACCCGATTTCTGGCTATCCTGGAGCAGGAAAACCCGGAACGAATACCAAACTCTTTAGCGGCATCGAACACTTTTCGTCCTTCCTTGACCACCGGATCGTTCCACAGCAGCAAAGTGCCCGGTACCTGGCAATAGCGAATGATCGGATCAATTTCCGAAAAATTTTCTTCCTGCCATTTGCGCACCCACCTTTCAGGATAGTTGGAAAAAACAAATATTTTAGGGCGAGTAAAAGGAACAGGGTGGCGTATATATAGCGCATAGAAATTTAGCCCCAGATCCAGCGTGTGTTGGGCAAGCAGTCGCATTATTTCAGTCGTATCTGTGACCTCAAGGAAAGCCGCTTCGGTTTCCTTACACCAGCTGAAATAGTTTCCAGTAGCCATTGCTGCCTCGGATGGATGAGGCATCAGTCCACATCCTGCTGTAAATTTAGGGTCAATTCTGAATACCAGGTCATATAGGGCAAGAATTAATGCCCACTATTTATGCTTACGTTGCGGGATAATAACAAGAAAAGGTGTTCCTGATTGTCTGAAAATCGCAGGCATAGCGGTAACCTTTTAAATTAAAAAATGCTGCGTAGTTGCGTCTGGTGACGCCGGCAGCCGTAGCTATCCACCATCCACCATCAGCCATCAGCCATCAGCCATCAGCCATCAGCCATCAGCCATCAGCCATCAGCCAGAAAGTTACCTTATACCCGCCCAATGCCTCTTTTAAGAAACAAGAATAAGATTTTTCCTGGAAATATTCAATCATGCGCTTTTATGGGTCGATTTTAAATCCTGCTGAAGATCTACTGCTTAAAAGAGATGCCTGTAGGAAAATAATTTGATACGGCGGCAATAATTATTATAACCTTTTGATTTAAAGCAAATTAAAGCATAGAAAACGGAAATTTGTCTTTAGGATAATTATTAATTACGGTTGTAGTACGTCTTTTTTTGCCCTCAAATGGCGAGAACGTGCTTTTACCTGATTTGGAAATACGGCATCGGCCGGTCACCGACAGACGCCAAATCCTCGCATACCCAAATGAAAATGCGAGGCGTGGGCGCGGTTGTAATCCGGGCCCAGTGAATTACCATACCAGGCGCAGCTTTGCTGAAAAACTTGTCGTAGCCATATCGCCTCGGGGCGCTGCTGCCCCCACGTCTTCTGCACGGTAATTTGTCTGCCGTCCTGTAAACGAAAACCGGCCACGTCCAGCGCTTCCGCCGTGGCATGTTCGCTTAGCCTGCCTGTGGCACGGTGATAAATATTTCTACAGGCGTAGCTGCCGACATGATCGACACGCGTCAGCGGTGAGCCGAGCTGCGCAGCCGCCAGTGGTTTTGCCGCCGTGATAAACATCGTGGTAGAGAGCGCCAGCGAGCAGCTGGCCAGAAATGAGGCGCTGAGGCGCACATCGCCGAAACCCTGTACGCGCACCGGATCCGCAAGCGGACAATTTCCCTCAACGGGCCGGACACGGCTGAAACGGATATAGCCGCCTTCCTTCGCTCGCTGTAGTGCCGCCATACAGGCTTCGGGATCGTTTTGCAGCCGCTTTAACTTATAGCGGGTGATCCAGCCCGGCGCGTCGGTGACGTTCAGCGGCGTAAAGGGGTTCCAGGCCGACGGCAGATTTTTTTGCAGCCACGGCGTTATCAGCAACGTCAGCAGAATAATGATGCCTGCGCCAATCAGTGCTTTCATCATCTCCTCCCTTCTTGCCGCTCCATCGGCCCCATTTTGCCGAATAATGAGTGTAGCGGCGTTTTTGTGCGATCGAACCAACTGTGAATAACTTTACCTGCCAGCCACGCGCTTTTACGTTAAGATTTGCGCCCCTAAACGGAAAAACGATGGCGGTTTCATGCCGCATTTTTCAAAGAGCGCGGTAATACAACAGCTTGCCGACGCATATTGACTGAATAACAGCCCTCAGAGCTGACACAACATCTACAGGATAACTTCTCGTTATGGTTGACCAATTGAAAAAGCCTCTTCAGGAGGAGGCGCCCGGCGAGCTGCGGCGCAACTTACATAACCGGCATATTCAGCTTATTGCAATCGGCGGCGCTATCGGCACCGGCCTGTTTATGGGCTCCGGTAAAACCATCAGTCTTGCCGGCCCGTCGATTGTTTTCGTCTATATGATCATCGGCTTTATGCTGTTTTTCGTGATGCGGGCGATGGGCGAACTGCTGCTCTCCAACCTTGAATATAAATCTTTCGGCGATTTTGCCGCCGATCTGTTGGGCCCCTGGGCGGGTTATTTTACCGGCTGGACCTACTGGTTCTGCTGGGTGGTTACCGGTATTGCGGACGTGGTCGCTATCAGCTCTTATTTCCAGCTATGGTTCCCCAGCTTCTCGGTCGGCATGAGCGCCCTGCTCTGCATCGCCGTTTTCCTGACGCTGAATATCGCCACGGTGAAACTGTTCGGCGAGCTGGAGTTCTGGTTTGCCATCATCAAGATAGTGGCTATTGTCGCGCTGATCGTTACCGGCATTGTGCTGGTCGCTATGCACTACCCTTCACCGGGCGGCGGCACGGCGGCACTGAGCAATATCTGGGATCATGGCGGCCTGTTTCCGAAAGGTATGAGCGGCTTTTTTGCCGGCTTCCAGATTGCGGTGTTCGCCTTTGTCGGTATTGAGCTGGTAGGCACGGCCGCTGCGGAAACACACGATCCGAAGAAAGTCCTGCCGCGCGCGATTAACGCTATCCCGCTGCGCATCATTATGTTTTATGTCTTTGCGCTGCTGGTGATCATGGCCGTTACGCCGTGGACGCAGGTCGTGGCCGACCGCAGTCCGTTTGTGGAAATGTTTATGCTGATTGGCCTGCCGGCGGCAGCCAGCATCGTTAACTTTGTGGTGCTGACCTCCGCCGCTTCTTCGGCTAACAGCGGTATTTTCTCCACCAGCCGTATGCTCTACGGTCTGGCGCAGCAGGGCGTCGCCCATCCACGCTTCGGCAAGCTGTCGCGACGCGCGGTGCCGACTACCGGCCTTTTCTTCTCCTGCTTCTGCCTGCTGGGCGGCGTAGCGCTGATTTACCTGATCCCGAACGTGATGAAGGTCTTTACGCTGGTGACCACCGTCTCCGCAATCCTGTTTATGTTCGTCTGGTCAATTATCCTTTGCTCTTACCTGGCCTACCGCAAGCAGCGCCCGCAGCTGCATGCCGAATCCGTCTATAAGATGCCGCTTGGCAAGGTGATGTGCTGGGTCTGTCTGGCCTTCTTCGCCTTTGTGCTGGTGCTGCTGTCGCTACAGGAAGATACCCGCCAGGCGCTGATGGTAACGCCGCTGTGGTTTGTGATGCTCGGCATCGGCTGGTGGCTACGTCAACGCAAACAGCGTTAACAGTCAGAACGGGCCTCTACGGCCCGTTTTTTTTAGCGGACGCGGATGCCTTCAATCACCATGCGCTGCACGTTTTCTACCGTTTCCAGGAAAAAAGCCTCGTCGTTGAGCGTGCGTCCCGTAACGGCCTCGACCTGGCTGGCGAAATCCGCATAGTGCTGCGTGGTTGCCCACAGCATAAAAATCAAATGATGCGGCTCTACCGCCGCCAGCCTGCCCGCTTCTATCCAGCCTTTCACGATTTGTGATTTCTCCTCTACCAGCACTTTCAGGTCGCCTTCCAGCTCCGCTTTCAGCAGCGGTGCGCCCTGTAGCATCTCCAGACAAAACAGCCGCGAGGCCTGCGGATGATCACGCGAGACTTCCAGCTTCAGCCGGATATAGTCACGTATAGCCACCAGCGGCTCCTGCTCGCTGCGCAGCGCGCGCAGCGGCGCCAGCCAGACGTCCAGGATCTCCTTAAGCACCGCAATATAGAGCGCTTCTTTTGAAGGAAAGTAGTAAAGCAGATTGGTTTTTGAAACATCCGCTCCCTCCGCCACCTTGTCCAGACTAGTGCCGTGCAGACCATAAAGAGAAAACAGCTCAAGCGCCGCCGCCAGGATAGCCGCCCGCTTGGCGGCAACGGCTTTAGAACGCCGGGTCGGCGCGGGGGATTTTGCAGAATTCACCGTAACTCCATCCTTTAATCGGCGGGCGTCTTGCCACCGTGCACTTTTTTCGCTCACGTCCGCCTGCTTTTTGTGCATAAATTTTTACCAAATGGTCTGTTTCGGACCAAATGCTCCACAATACTTTAACACAAATTTTCCAACTGATTGAATCATAGCCTTTTTTGTAAAGTGGCACAGCCTTTGCAATTCTTTGCCTGCGCCGCTCAACAGGGAGCAGGGAAGCAACGCAGCGCGGACCGTCACCGTTAACTATGAGGTATTCCCATGAAAGTTGGTGTTTTTATCCCTATCGGCAACAACGGCTGGTTGATCTCTACCACGGCTCCGCAGTACAAGCCGACTTTTGAACTGAACAAGGCTATCGTTCTCAAGGCGGAGCATTATCAGTTTGATTTCGCGCTGTCGATGATCAAACTGCGCGGCTTTGGCGGCAAAACCGAGTTCTGGGATCATAACCTGGAATCCTTCACCCTGATGGCTGGCCTGGCCGCCGTGACTTCCCGCATCGAAATTTATGCTACTGCAGCCACGCTGACGCTGCCGCCAGCCATAGTAGCAAGAATGGCCGCGACCGTGGATTCGATTTCCGGCGGCCGCTTCGGCGTCAATCTGGTGACCGGCTGGCAGAAGCCTGAATATGAGCAGATGGGCATCTGGCCCGGCGATGACTACTTCGCGCGTCGCTACGACTACCTGACCGAATACGTCACCGTGTTGCGCGATTTATGGGGCACCGGCAAATCTGACCTGAAAGGCGAATTCTTTACCATGAACGACTGTCGCGTCAGCCCGCAGCCGCAAAGCTCGATGAAGGTGATTTGCGCAGGCCAGAGTGACGCCGGCATGGCTTTCTCCGCGCAGCATGCCGATTACAACTTCTGCTTCGGCAAAGGCGTCAATACGCCGACTGCCTTTGCCCCAACCGCCGCCCGTATGAAAAGCGCTGCGGACCTTGCCGGTCGCGATGTCGGCTCCTACGTGCTGTTTATGGTCATCGCCGATGAAACCGACGAGGCTGCCCGCGAGAAATGGGATCGCTACAAAGACGGCGCAGATGAAGAGGCGCTGGCCTGGCTTACCACGCAAAGCCAGCAGGACAAGCGCTCCGGCAGCGATACCAACGTGCGTCAGATGGCCGATCCTACCTCAGCGGTCAATATCAATATGGGCACGCTGGTTGGTTCTTACGCCAACGTGGCGCGCATGTTGGACGAGGTGGCTACCGTGCCCGGTACCCAGGGCGTGCTGCTGACCTTCGATGATTTCCTGCAGGGAATTGAAAATTTCGGCGAGCGTATTCAGCCGCTGATGTCCTGCCGCAGCCATATTGCGCTGTCCGCTAAAGAGGTAGCCTGATGAGCCTGCAAGAAACCGTGATCTGCACCACCGCCGCCACGAAAAACAGCGTTACCCTGCCCGCGCGTCCGGAAGCCATCGCTTTCCCGCCTGAGCAGACCGCGCTGATCGTGGTGGATATGCAAAATGCCTATGCCACCACCGGCGGCTATCTGGATCTGGCCGGGTTTGACGTTTCCGCCACCGCGCCGGTTATTGAAAAAATCGCCGTCGCCGTGAAGGCGGCGCGGGATGCCGGGATCCAGATTATCTGGTTTCAGAACGGCTGGGACGACCAGTACGTGGAGGCAGGCGGCCCTGGCTCGCCAAACTGGCATAAATCCAACGCGCTGAAAACGATGCGCAACCGGCCCGAGCTGGCGGGTACGCTGCTGGCGAAAGGCAGCTGGGACTATGAGCTGGTCGACCAGCTTCAGCCGCAGCCCGGCGATATCGTGCTGCCGAAACCGCGCTACAGCGGCTTCTTTAATACGCCGCTGGACAGCATGCTGCGCAGCCGCGGCATTCGCCATCTGATCTTTAGCGGCATTGCCACGAATGTCTGCGTGGAATCGACGCTGCGTGATGGGTTTTTCCTGGAATATTTCGGTGTGGTGCTGGAAGACGCCACCTATCAGGCCGGCCCGCTTTTCGCCCAGCAGGCCGCCATTTTTAACATCGAAACCTTTTTTGGCTGGGTAAGCAACGTAGAAACTTTCTGCACCGCGCTGCAAACCGCCAGCGTTGCGCAAAAACAAACGGCCTGAGGCGGGAGAAAACGATGCCAAAAACGATTATTACTCCGCCGGGCACCGGCGTGCCCATTGCGCCTTTCGTGCCCGGCACGCTGGCCGACGGCGTGGTCTATGTCTCCGGCACCTTGCCTTTCGATGGTGACAACAACGTGGTGCACGTCGGCGATGCGGCGGCACAAACGCGGCACGTGCTGGAGACGATCAAAAGCGTTATCGAAACCGCGGGCGGCACCCTGGCTGACGTCACGTTTAACTCCATCTTCCTGACCGACTGGAGCAACTATGGCGAGATCAACCGGGTTTACGCCGACTATTTCCCCGGCGAAAAACCCGCGCGCTTCTGTATTCAGTGCGGGCTGGTAAAGCCGGACGCGCTGGTGGAAATCGCGTCAATCGCGCATATCGGCAGCTAACGGAGGCGCCATGCATCTTGAAATTTCCGGCCTGACGCAGCCTTCTGCACCCACGCTGGTGCTCTCTGCCGGCCTGGGCGGCCTGGGCAGCTTCTGGCAGCCACAGCTCGCCGAACTGCGCAAGGCGTACCGCGTGGTCACTTACGATCAGCGCGGCACCGGGCGCAGTCCGGATACGCTGCCCGCTGGCTACAGCATGCGCGATATGGCCGAAGAGCTGCTCTCGGCGCTGGCGGCGCGTGACATCGTCCGCTTCGATATTATCGGTCACGCGCTGGGCGGCATGGTGGCGATGCAGCTGGCGCTCGACTATCCCGAACGCGTAGCGCGGCTGGCGATCGTTAACGGCTGGCTGCGGCTTGACGCCCATACCCGCCGCTGTTTTCAGGTTCGTCAGGATCTGCTGCTGAACGTCGGCGTGGAGGCTTACGTTCGCGCACAGCCGCTGTTTCTCTATCCTGCCGCCTGGCTGGCGGAAAACGAAGCGCGTATCGAAGCGGAAGACGCGCTGCATAACGCGCATTTTCAGGGTACCGAAAATTTGCTTCGCCGCCTGCAGGCGTTGATGAGCTGCGACTTTACGCAACAGGCCGGGCAGATTACCCAGCCGACGCTGGTGATCTGTTCGCAGGATGATCTGCTGGTGCCGTCAATCTGTTCGCAAAAACTGTACGAGGCGCTGCCGAACGCCACGCTGGAGACGATGCCTGGCGGCGGTCATGCCATGAGCGTGACGGAAAGCGCCGCCTTTAACACCCTTTTACTGACCTGGCTGGACGAAACTGCGCCCGCCCACTTTTCCCCGGAGCCGCTATGGCAGAAGCCCTGAATTCGACCGCGCTGGCGACGCTGTTCACCGCCGCGCGCACTTACAATGGCTGGCAGGATCGTCCCGTCAGCGACCAGCAGCTTGCTGAAATTTATGATTTGATCAGAATGGGGCCAACCTCGGCCAACTGCAGCCCGGCCCGCTTCTGTTTTGTGCGTAGCGCGGAAGGCAAAGCGAAGCTGAAGCCTGCTCTTTCCAGCGGCAATCTGGAAAAAACCCTGACCGCGCCGGTGACGGCTATCGTCGCCTGGGATCCGGCTTTTTACGAGCAGCTACCCATGCTGTTTCCTCATGCCGACGCCAAAGCCTGGTTTACCAGCAGCCCGGCGCTGGCGGAAGAGACGGCCTTTCGCAACAGTTCGCTTCAGGCGGCCTATCTGATTAGCGCCTGCCGCGCGCTTGGCCTGGATACCGGCCCGATGTCCGGCTTTGACCGGACGATGGTCGATACCGCCTTCTTCGCCGACAGCGGCTGGAAAAGTAATTTATTAGTCAATATTGGCTATGGCGACGCGAGCAAAGTCTATGCGCGGCTGCCAAGGCTGTCTTTTGCCGATGCCTGCACGCTTGTATAAGGGGGAGTTATGTCTGTGGATACGTTAATGCCTGAAGTCGTGTCGGGCGTGGAAAAACAGTCGTTTCGCAACGCGATGGCGCGCCTGGGCGCGGCGGTAAACATCATTACCACCGACGGCCCTGCGGGACGCGCCGGTTTTACCGCTTCCGCCGTTTGCAGCGTGACCGATTCGCCGCCGACGCTGCTGGTTTGTCTGAATCGCGCCGCGTCCGTTTATGAAGTGTTCAATGCGAACCGCCAGCTTTGTGTCAATACGCTGGCAGCCGGACACGAGGAACTCTCCGCTCTGTTTGGCGGCAAAACCCCGATGGAGGCGCGCTTTCAGGCTTCCGACTGGACAACGCTGAGCACGGGTTCACCGGTGCTTGCGGGCGCGGTGGCATCGTTTGACTGTCACGTTACGCAAGTCGCCAGCGTCGGTACGCATGACGTGTTGATCTGTGAAATCCACGCGCTGGTCTGCAACGACCAGACTCACGGCCTGATCTGGTTCGATCGCGGCTACCACCACCTGGCGCGGCGGGATGCCTGATCCCCGCTCCGGCGGCTACTGATTCACTTCTCTGGAGAAGACGATGGCTGATTCCTGGTTTCCCCGATGGCGGCAGTCGGTGTCCGCCACGGGCCTTGTGGCCCCTGATGAAACGCTACCGCCGGGCCAGACAATTATTATGGGACTACAGCACGCGGTCGCGATGTTCGGCGCCACCGTGCTGATGCCGCTGCTGATGGGGCTCGATCCCAATCTTTCGGTCATGATGTCCGGCGTCGGCACCCTG
This sequence comes from Erwinia sp. 198, assembly GCF_003937915.1. Classification (GTDB taxonomy): domain Bacteria; phylum Pseudomonadota; class Gammaproteobacteria; order Enterobacterales; family Enterobacteriaceae; genus Erwinia; species Erwinia aeris. The sequence goes on from NZ_RHUM01000005.1 coordinate 34,670, forward strand.
CTGTTCTTTCTGATTACCGGCGGGCGCGTGCCCAGCTATCTTGGCTCCAGCGCGGCTTTTGTCGGCGTAGTGATTGCGGTCACCGGCTTTAACGGCCAGGGTGTCAATCAGCATCTTGGCGTCGCGCTGGGCGGTATTATCGCCTGCGGCCTGCTGTATACGCTTATCGGCGTGGTGGTGATGAAGGCGGGCACGCGCTGGATTGAAAAACTCATGCCGCCGGTGGTGACGGGCGCGGTGGTGATGGCGATCGGCCTGAACCTGGCGCCGATTGCGGTTCGCAGCGTCTCCTCTTCCATGTTCGACAGCTGGATCGCCGTGATGACCGTGATCTGCATTGGTCTGACGGCCGTCTTTACGCGCGGCATGGTGCAGCGGCTGCTGCTGCTGGTGGGGCTGATGGCGGCCTGGGCACTTTATGCGCTGCTGACCAACGGCTTCGGCCTGGGCAAACCGGTGGACTTCGGCCTTATTGCCAGCGCGCCCTGGTTTGGCCTGCCAACCACGACCGCGCCGATTTTTAACAGCCAGGCGATGTTTACCATCGCGCCGGTGGCGATCATTCTGGTAGCGGAAAACCTGGGGCATCTTAAAGCAGTCGCGGGTATGACCGGTAAAAACCTCGATCCGTGGATGGGCAGAGCCTTTGTCGGTGACGGGCTGGCGACCATGCTTTCAGGTGGCCTGGGCGGCAGCGGCGTGACCACCTATGCCGAAAATATCGGCGTGATGGCGGTGACGAAAGTCTATTCGACGTTGGTGTTTGTGGCGGCGGCGGTTATCGCCATTCTGCTGGGTTTTTCACCCAAGTTCGGCGCGCTGATCCATACCATTCCCGCGCCCGTCATCGGCGGCGCCTCTATCGTGGTATTCGGCCTGATTGCCGTGGCCGGCGCGCGTATCTGGGTGCAGAATAACGTCGATTTAGGCCAGAACGGCAATCTGATTATGGTTGCCGTTACGCTGGTGCTGGGCGCAGGCGATTTTGCGCTGAAGATCGGCAGCTTTACCATGGGCGGGATCGGCACGGCGACCTTCGGCGCGATTATCCTTAACGCCATACTCAGCCGCCGCCGCGCCGCCGCGCTGAACGATGTGGCAAGGCAACAAAGCTAGTTTTGTCTCTCAGTGGGTGAAGGCCGCTTCGCCCGCTTTTTTAGCTTGAGTTCGCTAATCAACACGCCAGCGACAATCAGCGCGCCGCCGAATAGCGCAACGCCAGGCAGCCGCTCGCCCGCCACCCTTCCAACAATACCAGCCCAAACCGGTTCGCCCGCATAGATAACCGTCGCCCGGGTAGGCGATACGCTGCGCTGCGCCCAGTTCATGGTGACCTGAATCAATGCACTGGCCGCACCCAGCCCCAGCGCGCTATACCATAAATAAGGTGAAGAAGGCGGTACCGTTTCGCCGTTGGGCACCATCAGCATAAAAGAGCAAAGCGAGGCCGCTGCCAGCTGCACAACGGTAACTCTTTTGACGTCGACTTTGCCCGCGCTGGCGCTGATTAAAATGATCTCGCCTGCGATAGCCAGCGTGCTGAGCAGCGTCGCCGTTTCCCCGGCGCTGAACGAAAGCGATCCGCTTTTCGGCCCGGCAAGCAGCATCAGACCGCTAAACGCCAGCACGATACCGATCCAGGCCATCACGCCCGGCATGCGCCGCAGGAAAAACCACTGTAGCAGCGGCACCAGCGGCACATACAGGGCGGTGATAAAGGCGGACTGGCTGCTCTCAATGGTTTGCATTCCCCAGGTTTGCAGGCCGTAGCCGCCGCTGATAGCGACGCCGATGGCCGCTCCGGCCTTGCATTCCGCCAGCGTCAGGCCACGCAGCGACTTTCGCGCGACCAGGGCCAACAGCGCCGCCGCCGTGGCAAAACGCAGGCCAACGAAAAAGAAAGGGCCGCTGACGGTCATGGCATGGTGCACGGCCAAAAAGGTACCGCCCCAGACCATGGTAATCAGCATCAGCACCAGCTCCTGCGAGCTGAGGGAAAATTTGTAGCGGGAAAGGAAAGACATAGCGCGCTCGTATAAATTTTTGGCGCAGTGTGGCAAGGGTTGCTGTCGGAATCAATCAGAAAAAGTTAAACGACGATCACGCCGCCGGGTCGCCCCGGCGACGTAAGGATGGACTAACCGGAGGTCTTGTCGCGACTGCCCCGGCTGTTGCGTCCTCCTTTTTCCCCGGCCTGTGAAGCGCGCTGCGGGTCATTTTTAAAATTGCCGCCGCTGGCCTTGCCGCCTTTACGGCCTGCTTCTGATGCTCTTTTACGGTCTTCAGCGAAATTTCCAGATCCACCACGATGTTCTGCCATTTCTTACCTCCGAATAGTTAAGCCATCATACTGCATTCACACGGTGAGCCTGTGGCTTCACCCGGGCAACGGTGGCCGTTCTTTCTGTTCACCGTCCCGTTATTAAGCATAGATTATCGACGCGAAGCGCGAATTATTTTATCAAAAAGCAGGTTTACCAGGCGTTTTTACGGCTAAAAATTGCTGAAAATCATATTATTAAATCTAATATTTATTTAGAGCACTTTCTGGAATGTACCGGTTTTTATCCCTCGCATTTTGCGTTTCGGCAGGCTGCAGCAGCTTCATCTATACTTTTTTACCGAACGCTGTTTAAAACCACCTACTCAGGGAGTGAACGATGGCCAAAATTTTAGTGCTTTACCATTCGATGTACGGACATGTGGAAACTATGGCGAAAGCGGTAGCGGAAGGCGCACGACGCGTCAGCGGCGCGGAAGTGACCCTGAAACGCGTGCCTGAAACCATGAACGCTGAGCGTTTTGCGCAGGTCGGCGGCAAAACCGATCAGGATGCGGTCGAAGCCACGCCGGATGAGCTACCGCAGTACGACGCTATTCTGTTCGGCACGCCGACACGCTTTGGCAATATGTCCGGACAAATGCGCACCTTCCTTGACCGCACCGGCGGCCTTTGGGCATCCGGCGCCCTGTACGGCAAAATCGCCAGCGTTTTCGCTTCTACCGGCACCGGCGGCGGCCAGGAACAGACGATTACCTCAACCTGGACTACACTTGCTCATCACGGCATGGTTATCGTACCTGTTGGGTACGGTACGAAAGAGCTGTTTGATATTTCACAGGTTCGTGGCGGCACGCCTTACGGCGCTACCACGTTCGCTGGCGGTGATGGCTCGCGTCAGCCCAGCGAAGATGAACTGAATATTGCCCGCTATCAGGGTGAATATGTCGCCGGACTGGCGGTAAAACTGAACGGATAACCTCAACTCACAGGAGAACAGTATGGCTACGCAACAATCTAAAGAACATCGAGTGGGAGAATGGGCAAGTATTCGTTCCACCTCGCCTGAAATTGCCGAAGCCATTTTTGAAGTGGCGAACTACGATGAGAAGCTCGCCGAGGGAATTTGGGAGCAACAGGGTAATGATGAAGTTCTGATGCGCGCGTTTGAAAAAACCGATCAGGACGTGCTGACCTGGGATAACGTCCCGGTCGAGCGTAAAAACGTCTAACCTCCACTGCGGCGAAACAGCAGTGCATTCTGCTGTTTCGTCGCGTTGCACAGCACAAACTGACACCCTTCCGCCTTGTTAAATCAATAAATCCTCTACTACGCTTATTCTCACCATTTAGCCTGACGGCCTTGAGAAGGAGCCACCATGTCCTATAAAACCATCAATCCTGCCAATAACGAACTGATTAAATCCTGGCCGGAGCATGACGATCGGCAGGTGGAAGCCGCGCTGAAAACCGCCGACGACCTTTATCATTCATCCTGGTCCAAAGGCCCAATCCAGCCGCGCCTTCAGGTGCTGGCGAAGCTGGCCGACCTGATCGACAGCCGCGTGGACGAACTGGCAAAAACCGCCAGTATCGAAATGGGCAAACTGATTGAGCAAAGCCGTGGCGAAGTGCAACTTTGCGCGAAGATTGCTCGTTACTATGCGGAAAACGCCGAGCGTTTCCTTGCCCCAACTTCTTATCCTACCGATTTGGGCGAAGCCTGGGTGGAAAATCACCCCATCGGCGTGCTGGTGGCCGTAGAGCCGTGGAACTTCCCTTACTACCAGCTGATGCGCGTGCTGGCGCCTAACCTTGCTGCCGGCAACCCGGTGCTGGCGAAACATGCCGCTAACGTGCCGCACTGCGCCACGCTGTTTGAAGAGCTGGTAACGGAAGCCGGCGCGCCAAAAGGCGCCTGGACTAATCTTTTCGTCAGCAACGATCAGATCGCCTCGCTGATTGCTGACGATCGCGTGCAGGGTGCGGCCCTGACCGGTTCCGAGCGCGCGGGCAGCGCCGTCGCACAGCAGGCCGGTAAATACCTGAAAAAAACCACGCTGGAGCTGGGCGGTAACGACGTCTTCGTCGTGCTGGACGACTGCGATCTGGATAAAGCAGTGAAGGCTGGCGTCGGCGCGCGTCTGAGCAACTGCGGCCAGGTTTGCACCGCCGCTAAACGCTTTATCGTGCAGGAAAAAGTGGCCGATGCCTTTATCGAAAAATTCACTCAGGCGTTCCGCGAAGTGAAGATCGGCGATCCGCTGGATAAAAGCACCACGCTTGGCCCACTCTCTTCCGCCAGCGCGCGCGATACGCTGGTTAAGCAGGTAGAAAATGCGGTAGCTAAAGGCGCGAAGCTGCATCTGGGCGGCAAGGCGGTAGAAGGCGAAGGCTGTTTCTATGAGCCGACAATTCTTTCCGGCATTACCCGCGATAATCCGGCTTACTTTGAAGAGTTTTTTGGCCCGGTGGCGCAAATCTACGTCGTAAAAGATGATGAGGAAGTGGTGAAGCTGGCCAACGATTCGCATTACGGTCTTGGCGGCTCGGTCTTTACCAGCAACATCGAACGCGGCAAAACCCTGGCCTCGCGTATTGAAACCGGTATGGTTTATATCAACTCCGCCAGCGATACCGCGCCAGAATTACCTTTTGGCGGCGTGAAACGCTCAGGCTACGGCCGCGAGCTGTCCGATCTGGGTATCAAAGAGTTTGTAAACCAGAAACTGGTGGTGGTCAGCAAAGGCTGATCGCCAGACGTAAAAAAGGCCGACAGCGTCGGCCTGAAATCATTCTGTTTTGACAGAGTACGATAAGACCGGCAATCAGCCGGTCTTTTTTTCGCCCGCCATCAGGAAGATTTATTTTCCGTCTGCGCTGCCGGAGCCGCTTTGTCGTCCGCAGGCTTGCTGGCGGTATCGGCCGCGTTGTTATCCACCGGCGCGGCGTTGGCTGACGCCTTTTCCGCATCAGCTTTATCCGCGGCGGCTTTATTGTTCGCAGCTTTCTCCTCAGCGGCCTGTTTTGCCGCGGCACTGTCCGCTGCAGCTTTGTCAGACGCCTGCTTTGCTGCCGCTTTATCAGCAGCGGCTTTATCGGCGGCCGCTTTATCCGCTGCGGCTTTCTCCGCCGAGGCTTTCGCTTTCGCGGCTTTGTCCGCTGCCGCTTTATCGGCGGCGGCCTTATCGGCGGTCGCTTTGTCGCCGGCGGCTTTCTCCTGTGCGGCTTTTTCTTTCGCTACTTTTTCGGCTGCCGCTTTATCCGCTTCGGCTTTGTCCGCTGCCGCTTTATCCGCAGAGACTTTGGCCTGCGCCGCTTTATCGGCCGCGGCCTTATCACTGGCGGCTGTCGCCTGGGCTGCCGCCATTGGCGTACCGGCAATGGCTTTATTCAATACCTGAGTAAACTGATCCCATGAGCAAAAGCCGTTGGCGTCGGTCTTACAGCCGTTCATCTCAAGCGTCACGCGTTTTGGCGGCGTATCCAGAGAAAGCGGCGTCGCGTCGCGCAGCTGGTCGCTGCTCTGGTAAACGTATTCCACCTTCACCAGCTCCTGATTGTTTTTCTTGTCGTGCCAGCGCTGGAACTGGATCATGCCGCCGATTGGCGTACGTTCGAACTGGCCTGGCAGCGTGTAGGCTTTAAAATCCAGCGCGCTCAGCAGCGAGGCGATGTTGGAATCGTGCCCCACCATCAGCGTGACCTTCGGCGCGCTGGCTTTATCTTCATCCACCAGCAGGCTGCGAATATAATCGACCAGCGGCGCCGCTACGTCGCGCGCCACCTGCGGCGAGGTAAACAGCGTATCCTGATAGCCATTTTTGATCGCCGACAGCTCTTTCCACTGCTCAGGGGTTTTAATCTGTCCCCAGGCGACCTGGTCGGTCGGCAGACCTTCATAATATTGCAGGGTAAAGGCGTCAACCAGCGAGTTGCCCACCTTTAACGGGCCGCTTACCGTTGGCTCTTTACCGTTTTCCGCAAAAAATTTGTTCTGGTTGGTGCTGCTCAGATCGCACTGTTTTTTGCCATCGCAGGCCGGCGAGTTTTTGTAATCAATGATTTTCTCCAGCCGCTGGAACGCTGGCTTCAGCGTCAGCTTTTCGGCCGTGCTGTTCATCGCGGTCAGCGCCTGCTGGTTAAAGGCTTCGCTGCCGTCGGTAATAATCGGATTGAAGACGGGATCCATGGTTCCCATTTCATCCTGATGGGAAACCGCGACGTCGCAGCCGGGGAAAGCGCCGGTAATAAAGTACTGCGCCGTAGCAACAGTACGCTGCAGGCTATTGGCATAGGCGTATATTTCATCGCTGCCCGGACACTGGTCCTCTTTGATCAACCCTTGCTGAGCCAGCCATTCGCGGGTATAGCGTCCCATATAAACTTCCAGCACGCCACCTTTCGTCGTGAGCTGGCCGCCCGGTACGTCCCACTGCGGCCACTTCTTCTTCGTCGACTGCGCCAGCACGCTGCCGTTGTCGGCCAGCGGCGCCCGAAGATTATGGCGGCTCATCATTAACACCTGTTCAAGCTGATAGTTATCGTCGGCGGCGAAAGCGGAGAGGCTGGTCAGAGCCGAGCAGACCGCCAGCGCGCAAAGACTATACTTTTTAATCATGTGTTTTTTCCATTGATCCAAGGGTAAATCACCCGGCCAGCAAAGCGATACGTGCGGCAAAAGGCGGACGTCGGAAAGCTCGCCGCCGCACGGCAAAATGGGGCCGGGACCGGGCATTATTCGTGTTGAGAATATAGCAGACTAACGTCTTTGCCGTTACGGCGCATCAGGAGATTGAAAAGAAACGGGATGTTTTTCGTAAGTCTGATAATTGTCCGGCAGAACAGGCTCAGGAAGCAGGAAGCAAAACGGGCCGGCAATTGCCGACCCGTTAAATTTGATGGCGGAGGAGGAGAGATTCGAACTCTCGAACGGTTTCCCGTCGCCGGTTTTCAAGACCGG
>NZ_RHUM01000005.1:42013-298780 GCF_003937915.1 Erwinia sp. 198
GACCCGTTAAATTTGATGGCGGAGGAGGAGAGATTCGAACTCTCGAACGGTTTCCCGTCGCCGGTTTTCAAGACCGGTGCCTTCAGCCACTCGGCCACCCCTCCGCACTTTTACCATCTGCACCTGAAGTGCATCTGATGGCGCGAAGTATAGGGGAAAGCCCAAAGGCTGCCAAGCATTTTTTTAGCTATTTTGTTGAATTTATGCGCTTTTATACATCTTTTTTTCGGCTGCTCAGGAAATGCGCCGCAGTGGTTCAAAAAGCCGCCAACAATGGGCCTGGAATAGCTAACAGCGATGCCGTAATAAGATAAGGTAGCTGAGTAGCTAGGTAGTTGGGTAGTTGGGTAGTTGGGTAGTTGGGTAGTTGGGTAGTTGGGTAGTTGGGTAGTTGGGTAGTTGGGTAGTTGGGGAAGCAAGGATCCTAAATCAGGCGGCTATGCCATATCATGCGCAAAGCAAAACGGGCCAGCTTTCGCTGACCCGTTAAATTTGATGGCGGAGGAGGAGAGATTCGAACTCTCGAACGGTTTCCCGTCGCCGGTTTTCAAGACCGGTGCCTTCAGCCACTCGGCCACCCCTCCGCAATGACCCGAACTATAAACATCCTCCGCGCCGATGTAAAGCAGGGCCTGATTCAACTGCCGCAAAAACAGCCAGTTTTGGTTTTTTTGTTGTTATTAGCGCCAGCCTGCTCACAGAAACGCCGCCTTAACGAGTAAAGAAGGGTAAAACGTCTTCCCCCCTTCAGGCGCGGTCCTTATTCTCACTGCAATCTAATGACCTTAAGAGGCATTTCTATGGATCGCATCGTTACTCATACCAGGCAAAGCTCGCTGCTTGCCACGCATAAAGTTTTGCGTAACACCTATTTTCTGCTGGGGCTGACGCTGGCTTTTTCGGCGGTCACCGCCACGCTCAGCACCGTTTTCGCCCTGCCCGCGCCGGGCTTAATCATCATGCTGGCTGGCTTTTATGGCCTGATGTTTCTGACTTACCGCCTGGCGGACAGCCCAACCGGCATCCTGGCTGCCTTTGCCTTTACCGGCTTTCTCGGCTATTGCCTGGGGCCAATGTTGAATACCCTGCTGTCGGCGGGCATGGGCGATGTTATCGGCCTGGCGCTCGGCGGCACCGCGCTGGTGTTCTTCTGCTGTTCAGCCTACGTGCTGACCACACGCAAGGATATGTCGTTCCTGGGCGGCATGATGATGGCAGGTTTTGTGGTACTGCTGGTGGCCGTTGTGGCTAATCTGTTTTTGCAGATCCCTGCCCTGCATCTGGCGATTAGCGTAATGTTCGTCCTGTTTTCTTCAGGCGCTATCCTGTGGGAAACCAGCAATATCATCCACGGCGGCGAAACCAACTATATCCGCGCTACCGTCAGCCTTTATGTTTCCATCTACAACATTTTTGTCAGCCTGCTGAGTATCCTTGGCATGTCCCGCAGCAACTGATGCGTTGAACGAAAACAAAAAGCCCCGCAGCGCGGGGCTTTTTTTTTGCGCATCCGCGCGGGAAAATTTTGGTAAACTGCATCCCGGTTATCAATACAGAGGCAAAACGGTGTTTTTTGACGGTAAAGAAATTTCGCGTGACGCACAGGGGTATCTGACTAACACTTCGGACTGGAGCGAGGCGCTGGCTCTGCTGTTGGCGGAGGAAGAAGGCATCGAGCTGAGCGAAGCCCACTGGGAAGTCGTGCGCTTTGTACGGGGGTTCTATCTGGAATTTAATACTTCTCCAGCCGTGCGCATGCTGGTTAAAGCCATGGCGAAAAAATATGGCGAAGAGAAAGGCAACAGCCGCTACCTGTTCCGCCTTTTCCCTAAGGGCCCGGCAAAACAGGCCACTAAAATTGCCGGCCTGCCTAAACCGGCTAAATGCCTGTAGTGAAGATCTTTATCCGGTGGTGAAACCCGCAGGCTGCTCCTGAAGCGCACAGGGTTCCGTCAGCACTTTATCGACCCTGGCCGAACGCGGCCCGCCCGCCTTCAGCCAGGCAATCAGCGCCTCGACTTCTTTTTCCTCCCCACAGGCCAATACCTCTACGCTGCCATCGTCAAGATTGCGGGCATAGCCATTAAGCCCGCGCGCGCGCGCTTCGTGCTGGGTTGTATAGCGAAATCCCACGCCCTGCACGCTGCCGTGGACCCACGCTCGTTTACAGATTGCCGTCATATTTCCTCCTGAAGAGACAGTTTGCTTTTTGTAGCCAGGCACCGGACAATGACGCCTGTTTTTCTGACTGTAAGCATAGCAAATATGACCGTTCGTTTGATTCTCGCTAAAGGACGTGAAAAGTCCTTACTCCGCCGCCATCCCTGGGTTTTCTCCGGTGCCGTAGCCCGTATGGAAGGCAAAGCCCAGTCGGGCGAAACCATTGACGTTTGCGACAGCCAGGGTAAATGGCTGGCCCGCGCCGCCTGGTCGCCCGCTTCGCAAATCCGCGCCCGCGTCTGGAGCTGGGAACAGGATGAAGCGATCGATATCGCTTTCTTTACCCGACGTTTGCAGGCAGCTCAGCAGCTGCGCGACTGGCTGGCGGAGCGTGACGATCTCGACAGCTATCGCCTGATCGCCGGCGAGTCGGACGGCCTGCCGGGCATTACCATCGATCGCTTTGGCCATTTCCTGGTGCTGCAGCTGCTTTCCGCCGGTGCCGAATACCAGCGCGCCGCCCTGATTACCGCACTACAGCACTGCTATCCGCAATGCGCCATCTACGATCGCTCTGACGTATCGGTACGTAAAAAAGAGGGTCTTGAGCTGACGCAGGGCGTGGTGATGGGCGAAACGCCGCCTGAACTGCTGCCGATTACCGAACACGGTATGAAACTGCTGGTCGATATTCAGACCGGCCATAAAACCGGCTACTACCTTGACCAGCGCGACAGCCGGCTGGCTACGCGCCGCTATGCAAAAGATCGCCGCGTGCTGAACTGCTTCTCCTATACCGGCGGCTTTGCCGTTTCGGCACTGATGGGCGGCTGCCAGCAGGTGATCAGCGTGGATACCTCACAGGCGGCGCTGGATGTGGCTCGCCAGAACGTAGAGCTGAACGGTCTGGATCTCAGCAAAGCAGAGTTTCTGCGCGATGACGTATTTAAATTGCTGCGTCGCTATCGCGAAAGCGGAGAAAAATTCGATCTGATCGTGATGGATCCGCCAAAGTTCGTTGAGAACAAAAACCAGCTGGCCGGCGCCTGCCGTGGCTATAAAGATATCAACATGCTGGCAATGCAGCTGCTTAATCCCGGCGGTATGCTGATGACGTTCTCCTGCTCTGGCCTGATGCCTACCGAGCTGTTCCAGAAAATTATTGCTGATGCTGCGCTCGATGCACAGCGTGATGTACAATTTATAGAACAGTTCAGGCAGGCAGCCGATCACCCGGTGATCGCCAGCTATCCGGAAGGTCTCTATCTGAAAGGATTTGCCTGTCGCGTGCTGTGACTTGAAAACGCTAACGCTGCCCCCATAAAGGATAGCAGGGTTATGTTTCTCGGGAGGTCACGATGATTGCCAGCAAATTTGGACTTGGCCAGCAGGTACGACACAAGCTGCTGGGTTTTTTAGGGGTGGTGGTTGATGTGGATCCGGAATACTCGTTAGAGGATCCTGAAATTGATGATATCGCCGACGGCGCGTTACGCAATGCCCCGTGGTATCACGTTGTAATGGAAGACGATAACGGCGAAACGGTGCACACCTATCTGGCGGAAGCGCAGCTGGGCTGGGAGATACCGGGCGAGCACCCCGAGCATCCTTCAATGGATGAACTCGCCGCCTCCATTCGCAAACAGCTGCAGGCGCCACGCCTCAGAAACTGACAAAGACCCCGCTTGCGGGGTTTTTTATTATCTGCCCAATCCCAGACGAGGAATTTCTATCATTGGGCAACGATCCATCACCACTTTCAGACCCGCATCGGCAGCCAGCACCGCAGCCTGCTCATTAATAACGCCCTGCTGTAGCCACAGCGATTTGGCGCCTATAGCTATTGCCTCCTGCGCCACGCCCCAGGCCGCCTCCGAATTACGGAACACGTCAACCATATCCACCGGCTCGGGGATCTCTTCCAGCTTTGCATAAACCCGCTGTCCCAGCAGCGTTTGCCCGGCCAGTTTAGGGCTGACCGGCGTCACCTTGTAGCCCTGCCCAAGCAGATACGCCATCACGTAATGGCTGGCCCTGGTGGGTTTCTCGCTGGCGCCCACCAGCGCGATATGGCGAGTCGTTGTCAAAACTTCAGTAATCATGTTGTCGTCCATAGCGGCTCCGTTAACTATTTCTGTTTTGCAAGACGATCGTATTTTGCGCTTATAATCATAGCCGCAAAAGATTTAGCATGAATAGATATGTAAAAATGTTAATATGCTGTCATACTGAAAGACTTTGATACATTCGCTCTTTTTTTACATTTTGGGCATCTGGAGAAATAATGAAGCTGGGTCTGCTCCTGACAGGGTTGATGGCAATGTGGGTTGCGGCTGCGGCCCAGGCGACCACCTTAAAACTCGCGCCTGAGATCGATCTGCTGGTGCTCGACGGTCATAAAATTTCCGGTTCGCTGCTGAAAGGCGCCGATGGGCTGGAACTGGAGCAAGGGCAGCACCAGCTGCTGTTCCGCATAGAAAAAAGGCTGGAAAACAGCCATACCTCATCCTGGCGTTCGCCGCCGCTGATCGTGACTTTTACTACCAACGTTAAATCAATTGCTATCGCGTTGCCTGCTATCCACACGTCTGCCCAGGCACGTGCGTTTGCTCATCGCCCCGATTTTCAGCTGCATGACGAGCACGGCAAGATCGTGCAGAGTCAGCAGGACAGGCTGACCGGCACCGCCGGCGAAAATTATGAACGGGAAATGGCGGTTTATAATATGCAGGGCCATTCGGCTTCGGTACCTCGTTTTGCGCAGCCGCATACTACCGGCAGCCCGACAGACGATACGCTGACTTTCGCCAGCAGCCACTATCCGGCTGGCCGCGTACTGCAGCTATGGTATCAACAGGTTGACGCCGCTACCCGCCAACGTTTTGTTCTGCTAATGAAAGCCCTACGCACAGGTTAAGCCTGCCTTGCTGGCATCCCGGGATCGGAAGCCGTATAGTTTGCTTTTCAACGCAACAGGATATCGCCATGGAGCAGACTACCCGCACCCTAGGGGAAAAAAAACATATTGCGCTGGTCGCGCACGATCACTGTAAAGCCTCAATGATGGCGTGGGTCGACAGCCACAAAGCGCTGTTGCAGCACCATACGCTGTACGCAACCGGCACCACCGGCAATCTGATCCAGCGCGCCACCGGCCTGCCGGTGACCGCTATGCTAAGCGGCCCAATGGGCGGCGACCAGCAGGTAGGCGCGCTGATTTCGGAAGGCAAAATCGACGTGCTGATTTTCTTCTGGGATCCGCTGAACGCGGTGCCGCACGATCCTGACGTCAAAGCGCTGCTGCGCCTGGCAACGGTCTGGAATATTCCTGTTGCGACCAATCGCGCCACCGCCGACTTTATTATTCATTCCCCGCTGTTCGCACAGCCGCTTGATATTTCTATTCCTGACTATCAACGTTATTTGCAGGCGCGCCTGCAGTAGACGCCACGGGCGTGCCGGATTACGGCTTGCGTAACAGCGGTACGCCCATGCGTTTAAATTCTGCTACAAAGCCTGACGGCGCATCGCTGTCAAACAGCAGCCAAACCTGTTTTTTCGCCCGCGTAATGGCGACATAGGCCAAACGCCGCTCTTCGGCGTCGGGAAAATCTTCCGGCTGCGGCAGCAGCGCCTGCTCGATAACCGACTCTCTGGCAGCGGCCGGAAACCCATCCTCGCCGCTTTTTAGCCCCAGCAACAGGACGTAATCTGCTTCCTGCCCCTTGCTGGCGTGTATCGTTGCAAAAGAAATATTCAGGCCTGGCCAGCGAGTTTTCGCTTTAGCCAGCAGCGGCGGTTGCTGGTAGTGATAGCGCGCAAGGATCAGGATTTTTTCTTCCTGCGTGACGTAGCCGCTGAGCTTATTCAGCAGCGGTTCCAGCTGTGAATCAGGCAGCAACGAGAGGGCTTTTTTAGTGCCTTTGCTCAGGCTGTTCAGCGTTTTTTTCAGCTGGGACGGATTGCGTTGGATAAAGTCATTGGCTATTTCGCCAATACGCTCGTTGAATCGCCAGGTCGTGTCCAGCACGCAGCGTTCGCCTGCACCAAAATAATGATGAAAGGCGGTAGTGAGGGCCATTTCCGCGCCGCTAAAGCGATAAATCGCCTGCCAGTCATCGCCCACGGCGAACAGCGAAGACTGACTGTTTTGTCTGCGTAGCGCCGCCAGCAGAGCCGCTCGCTGCGGCGACATATCCTGAAATTCATCGACCAGGATGTGCTTCCACGGACTGATAAAGCGTCCTTTTTCCAACACGGCGATCGCCTGATGGATCAGCCCGGCAAAATCTACCGCGCCTTCTTCTTTCACAGCGCCTTTCCAGGCTTTTAACAGCGGCGCCATCAGTTTGACTCGTTTGCTGAACAGATCGCGAACCGCTTCCGGCGCGGAGTCGATCATCGCGGCCTGCGCGCCGCCGTGCATTCGCATAAGCTCCAGCCAGCGCTCCAGACGCGCGCCGACTCTGTTGGCCAACTTCTCATCCTGCCAGTAAGCACCTTCGTCCAGCTCCCAGCCTAAATCCTCATGAAGCCACTGCCGCCAGCCGCTGGCCTGCGCTTTTTTCTCGCTGCACTGTTGCTGCCAGGTTTCTGTCAGCAGCCTGCGCCTCAGCGCGCCGTCAGTTTCCAGCTTGCTAATCACTGGCGACCTGTTGCTGCCCTGCTGAATAATGTGCAGCGCCAGGGAATGAAAAGTGCGCGCTTCAAGGTCATGGCTACCGAGCCGCGTTTTAAGCCGGTGGTTCATTTCTTCCGCTGCCCGACGGCCAAATGACAACAGCAGAATTTGCTCTGCGGCAGCCGCTTTACGCATCAGCAGCCAGCCTGCACGCGCCACCAGCACCGAGGTTTTCCCGCTGCCCGCCCCGGCCAGCACCAGCACCGCCTCCTCGCCGTTGACTACCGCGCCGGCCTGGGAGGCGTTAAGCGGTGAACTTTCGATCCCGGCAAAAAAATCGGCATACTGCACCAGCATTTTTTCCGTCCAGCGCCTGTTACGCTGCTGACGCTGCGCCTCGCTGTTTTCCAGCCAGCGCCGACAGAAAAGGTATGCTTCGCGACAGGATTCAAACTCTTCAAGACGGGCGACGGGTAAAGGCTGCGAGGAGAAAGCATCCCGAATTTTTTCGCCCCAGTTCGCCACCTCCTGGCGTTTCAGCCAGCGATCCTGCTGCTCAAACTCGCTTAGTCTTACGACCTGCTGCTGTAAAACTTCGGCGGCGATCGGGCTCATCTGCTGGCTCCATGCCTGCCATGCCTGGTTAAGATAGTGATAAAAACGCTGCGTTTCCTGCCACTCCGTGCCGTGCAAACGCACCACTTTATTATCGGGCAGCGAAAATTCCAGCTCTCCCCAGACCAGTCCGCGTTTGCAGCGGATCGCCAACAGCTGGTTAAAAGGGATCAGGTATTCATGCTTCTGACCACTGACTTCGACGCCGGCAGAGAGCAGACGCACCCGATTATAGGGATGCTGCGCCAGATGCTTACCCAGCGAGGTTGCTTTCAGTTCCATAGAGGCTCTCGGGCTGCGGTTAATCTGTCGGACAGTTTACCCGGCAAGGATGTACCGCTCCAGCGTTAAAACGCGGTATAATCAACGTATTGAATTTTCTTTTTTCGCGCAGCGCGAGGACCCTATCTGATGCGTACCGTTTTAAATATTTTAAATTTCTTTCTGGGCGGTTTTGTCACGACTCTTGGCTGGCTTGTTGCCACGCTGCTCAGCATCGTTTTCATTATTACGCTGCCGTTGACCCGTTCCTGCTGGGAAATCACCAGGCTTTCGCTGCTGCCTTTCGGCAATGAAGCGGTGCATGTGGATGAGCTTAACCCCGCCAAAAAGAATGTTTTGTTGAACTCCGGCGGCACCGTGTTAAATATCATCTGGTTTATTTTCTGCGGCTGGTGGCTTTGCGTCACCCATATCCTGGTAGGTATCGCGCAGTGTATTACAATTATCGGTATCCCTACGGGCATCGCACACTTTAAGATCGCCGCTATCGCACTCTGGCCGGTCGGACGCCGCGTAGTCAGCGTTGAAGTCGCCAAAGCCGCCCGTGAAGCCAACGCCCGCAGCCGGTATAACTAACTATGCGCCTGTCGCTGTCGCCACGCCTGCGTCGCTATGCCTATAACAGTGCCCTGCTCTACAACCTGCGCATCTTTTTTGCGCTGGCCGGCACGGCGGGCGTGCCTTTATGGCTGGGCCAGATAACCTGGACTATCCCGCTAACGCTGGGCGTAGTGGCGGCAGCGCTGGCCGATCTTGACGATCGCCTCAGCGGCAGGCTGCGCAATTTATTGATCACCCTGGTTTGCTTTTGCGTGGCCTCCGTCTCGGTGGAGCTGCTTTCTCCTTTTCCCTGGCTGTTTACCCTTGGGCTGGCGCTGTCTACCTGGGGGTTTATCCTGCTCGGCGCGCTGGGTCAGCGTTACGCGACTATTGCTTTCGGCGCACTGCTGATCGCTGTCTATACGCTGCTGGGACTTGGTCTGTTTCCACAGTGGTATTTGCAGCCCTCGCTGCTGCTGACGGGAGCTATCTGGTACAACCTGCTGACGCTGATCGGTCACCTGATTTTTCCCGTGCGTCCGTTACAGGAGAACATTGCGCGCTGCTTTGAAGGCCTGGCGCGTTACC
Source organism: Erwinia sp. 198 (assembly GCF_003937915.1). Lineage (GTDB taxonomy): Bacteria > Pseudomonadota > Gammaproteobacteria > Enterobacterales > Enterobacteriaceae > Erwinia > Erwinia aeris. Next base: position 50,820 of record NZ_RHUM01000005.1, read on the forward strand.
TGGAAGCAAAAGCAGGTCTCTTCGATCCAGACATCGAAGAAAATGACGACGCTTCGCTGATTGAAGCGGCAATGGCCAATAGCCAGCTGGTCGCCACCCTGAATCAAACCAAGATTTCCATCCAGTCCCGGCTGCGCGGCGATCGCGGGCAGCGTAGCACCCGCCGTACGCTGCACTATTATTTCGTGGCGCAGGATATTCACGAGCGCGCCAGCTCTTCCCACGCGCAATATCACGCCTTACGCAAAGAATATCGCTACAGCGATATTTTGTTCCGCTTTCAGCGGCTGTTAACCATGCAGGCTCGCGCCTGCCAGCAGCTCTCCAACGCTATCTTGCTGCGCGAGCCCTGGCAGCACGATCCGCGTTTTGAGCGCGCTTTTGTGCATCTTCAGGCCGCGCTGGAGCGTCTGAGCGCGACTCAACCCGCCAGCAACGAACTGAAAGCTATGCATTATCTGCTGCATAACCTTAAGGCTATCGACGCCCAGCTGGCGACCATCGAGTCTGAGCAGGTTTTGCAGGACAACAGCGACGGACGTCTTTCCAGTGAAGGCCTGACCGGCTGGCCAGATATCCGCCTGCGCCTGAGTCGCCATCTTTCGCCGCAGTCGCCGCTTTTCCGTCACGCCGTGCGTATGTCGCTGCTGCTCTGTACAGGCTACGCTTTTATCCAGATCACCGGGCTGGAACACGGCTACTGGATCCTGCTGACCAGCCTGTTTGTCTGCCAGCCCAACTACAACGCGACGAAAAGGCGACTGGCGCTGCGCATTATCGGCACGCTGGCCGGTATAGCGATCGGTCTGCCGCTACTCTGGCTGATCCCCTCCATTGAGGGACAGCTGCTACTCATTGTGCTTACCGGCGTGCTGTTTTTCGCCTTCCGACAGTCGCAATATGCCTACGCTACGCTTTTTATCACCCTGCTGGTACTTTGCTGCTTTAATCTGCTTGGTGAGGGGTTCGAGATCGCGCTGCCGCGTATTATTGATACGCTGCTGGGCTGCGGCATAGCCTGGATCGCCGTGGCCTTTATCTGGCCCGACTGGCGTTTCCGCCAGCTTTCCGCCGTCGCGGATCGCACGCTTAACGCCAACTGCCGCTATCTGGACGCCATTCTGGTGCAATATCACCAGGGCAAAGATAATCGCCTGGATTACCGCATTGCCCGGCGCGATGCGCACAACTGCGACGCCGAGCTGGCCTCTGTGGTGTCTAATATTTCGGCCGAAAAAAACGCCAGCGCGGGCCTGCGTGAAGACGCTTTCCGACTGCTGTGCCTGAACCACTCTTTCCTCAGCTATATTTCCGCGCTGGGCGCCCATCGCGAGAAGATAACCAATCCGGCGATGCTGCAACTGATGGATGATGCGGTCTGCTACGTCGACGATGTGCTGCATATTGATATTGTTGATGAAGACAAAGCGGCCAGGCTGCTGGGCAATCTTTCTGCCCGCCTGGCAGCAGCGGAAGCGGCGCCGGACACAAAGGAGCCGCTGGTTTTACAGCAGGTTGGCCTGCTGGTCGCGCTGCTGCCGGAAATTGTCCGGCTGAAAAAAAAGAGGCTGGCCTAAGACTTTTGCTGCCTGGCCCAGCGCCGCAACGTTTCCTTATGCCACTGACGAAGCTCGGTTTTTACGCTTTCGGGCAGCGCCTCGTGATGGCGGCCCGTAATCGCGCCTTCCAGCGCGAAAAGTACGTTGATGCCCAGGTTATTGTTGCTGGCGTACAGCTTGAGCCAACAGCGTCTGGCACCCTGCTCTTTGAGCATGGCGATAGTGCTGATCCCGGCCTGACGTAGCAGCGTCTCGATGCGGATAGTCAAATTAGGCAAATCTTTCAGGCGCTGGTTTTGCTGCTTCCGCGTTCGCTGCTGGCGTGCGCCCTGCAGGCAAAGCCGCGAGAGCGCCACCAGCTGCCCGTGCTCTTTCCACAGCGGATCGTCCACCCGATAATAATCCAGCGCGACCGGCATCCCTCTTTTAGTAAAATGCAGAGGCTGCATCTTCCGCTCCACGATATAGGGCTTCACCTGCTCGCAGGCCCGCAGATAAAGCTCCCCTTCCGCTACCAGCGCGAACACCACGTTCTCTATCGACAGGCTATAGCCGCCAAACTGGCTGCGGCATTCGATTTCGCCCAGTTCGGCGAGCTGACGTCTGGCTTTTTCAATCTGTTTTTTTGACTGACTCATCCTTTTCTCCCTGTATACAGAATACCCTCGTCCCTGTGTGAAATGAAAAGTATGCAATCGTGGTAACAGGTTCAATTACTAATTGCCGTTACAGCCGGTTTCATTGTGATTTTGCGAGACGTTATCAAAATTTAGGGTTGATCTTTGTTCACCGCCCTTATACTGTATATCCATACAGTGACCTGCGAGCAAAGCCGATATGCGTACTCATTCCATGAAATCTCATTCTGTTAACAGCCGTTTTCCTCAGCCCCGCTCTTCTTCATCCCACAGCGAAGCGACTGGCCTGATCAGCGAACTGATCTACAGCGAGAATCAGCCGGGCATGACGCAAATGCTGCTGCTACCCCTGCTTCAGCAGCTGGGTACCCAGTCCCGCTGGCAGCTATGGCTGACGCCGCAGCAAAAGCTGAGCCGCAGCTGGCTTGCGCGTTCCGGGCTGCCGCTTAATAAAGTGATGCAGGTGCAGGGACAAGCCATTAATACGCTGGAAGCCATGATTAAAGCGCTGCAAACGGGGAACTACAGCGTGGTGTTGGGTTGGCTGCCCGAGGAACTGACCGAGGAAGATCGTCGTCGACTGCATGACGCAGCATTAAGCGGCCAGGCTTTAGGCCTGATTATGCGACCGGATCCGGTCGAAATTGTCGCGCACAGACCCTTTAATGGGTTAAAAATTCAGTCAAGTTTGTATCATTAAGTAAAAATAAGAGTTTTCTCATCATAAACTTCTTCGCCGGGCGTGATAAGCGTCTGATTATGCTATGACCCGGCGTGACAATGGCTTAGCCTCGTTTTTCCCGGAAATTATCTCCCGCTATCCTGTACGCAAATGTGTAAAAATGTGTACAAAACGCCGTTTTTTTTCAGAGCGCCTGCACATCTTACTTGTAAGTTTGCTGGTACGTTGTAGACTTTACGTCGCCAGGGTGCTCAATAATCTCCCTTTTTTGGATGAGTCATAATCGAGCGTCATAACCCGGCGAAGGATTAAATCAAAGAGCTAATGAAAGCTCATTGCCTATTTGGATGATAACGAGGCGCAAAAATGAAAAAGACAGCTATCGCAATTGCAGTGGCACTGGCTGGCTTCGCTACCGTAGCGCAGGCCGCTCCTAAAGATGACACCTGGTATACCGGTGCGAAACTGGGCTGGTCTCAGTACCACGACACTGGTTACTACGGTAACGGTTATGCAAACAACGACGGCCCAACTCACGAAAGCCAGCTGGGCGCAGGTGCCTTCGGTGGTTACCAGGCTAATCAATACCTGGGCTTCGAACTGGGTTATGACTGGCTGGGTCGTATGCCTAACAAAGGCAATGTCGTAAACGGCGCATTTAAAGCACAGGGTATTCAGCTGGCTGCGAAACTGAGCTACCCAATCTATGACGATCTGGACGTGTACACCCGTCTGGGCGGCATGGTATGGCGCGCTGACTCCACGCAGAACAACAACGGTACTCGCATCAGCGATCACGATACCGGTGTTTCTCCGCTGGCAGCTGTAGGTGTTGAATATGCTGTAAACAAAAACTGGGCTACCCGTCTGGACTACCAGTGGGTTAACAACATCGGTGACGCAAACACCGTTGGCACCCGTCCAGATAACGCCATGCTGAGCGTAGGTGTTTCCTATCGTTTCGGCCAGGATGAAGCAGCGCCAGCACCGGCCCCGGCTCCAGCGCCAGCGCCAGTTGTTGAAACCAAGCGTTTCACCCTGAAATCAGACGTGCTGTTCACCTTCAACAAGGCGACTCTGAAGCCAGAAGGTCAGCAGGCTCTGGATCAGCTGTACACCCAGCTGAGCTCTCTGGATCCTAAAGACGGCAACGTCGTGGTTCTGGGCTTCACCGACCGTATCGGTTCTGACCAGTACAACCAGAAACTGTCTGAGAAACGTGCACAGTCCGTTGTTGACTACCTCGTGTCTAAAGGCATCCCTTCTAACAAGATCTCTGCACGTGGCATGGGTGAATCTAACCCAGTTACCGGCAACACCTGTGACAGCGTGAAAGGCCGTAACGCCCTGATCGAATGTCTGGGTCCAGACCGTCGCGTAGAAATCCAGGTTAAAGGCATCAAAGACGTGGTAACTCAGCCTCAGGGTTAAGTTTACGCTTTGATAAAAACCCCGCTTCGGCGGGGTTTTTTGTGGGCGCTGTTTCGCGCTGCTGCTTATTACCCCGTCGGCCGTCATTGCAGACAGGCCTAATCCGGCTTGCCCAGAATCGCCTGTAAATCCTGCCTGAGCGAAGACATCTGGCTGGCATATTTTTCTTTATGCTCTGCATCTTCTATCAGCTGCACAATGGTGTCCGAAAGCGTGACGTTTCGCCGCTGCGCCAGCGCGGCCAGCCGCTGCCAGACCAGATACTCCAGATCGATAGATTTCTTACGCGTATGCTGATGTTCGGCATTAAAGTGACGCTTGCGGCGCGCGCGTATACTTTGCTTCATGCGGTTTTCCAGCGCCGGATTGATATGACGGGCAATCCATGTCGTTACCTCGCCAGGGCTGTGTTCTATCGCCAGCAGCTCACCGACGGCAGCCTGGGCCGCGCTTCGCTCCAGATAACGCGTGATCGCTTCACCTTCCCGGTGTTTTTTCACCAGGTATGTCCACTTCCATCCGCTTTCAAGGTTTTCCAGTTGCTGGTATTTCATCGGGATCTCATGCTAAACCTGTAACCTATTTAGAATAACAGCTTTTTTAACATAGCCGCACGGAAAACCAGAGCGAACTCGCAATTGCGCCCCCTAAGGGTGCAAAGAAGAACTCAGCGATGCTTAACAGGCTGAAATCTTGTATAATGACGTATTACTCATTTTAAGAAAAAAACGATAACTTTGATCAACAACCAACTTGAATGGCGCGCCCTGCAGCCCGATACCGACAGCGTTCAGTCGCTTTTCTCCGAGCTTCCTGATAATTCCTGTTACTTTTCCGAAGTACAGTCACGCCTGTTCAATACGCTGAGCCTGCTGCTGGACAGCCAGGCAAAACTGCCGCTGATGCTGGTCAAAACGCCGGAGCATCCGGAGTATCAGGCTCTGCTGCAGGCCGTGATTTCAGGTTTTGATGATGAAAGCGTGACGCTGTACGGCGGTCATTATCATATTGACGGCGCGGCGGTCAGCTGGCGTCCGGCCGAGTCGGAGCTGGATAATTTTGCCTCGACGGGCGGCGTGCACAGCGCAGACTGGATTGAGGCCGAACAGCTGTTCGGCTGTTTCCGTCAGTACAATAATACGCTAACCCTTGAACCTGGGCTGGTGCACAAGGCTAACGGCGGGACGCTACTGCTTTCTTTACGCACCCTGCTGGCCCAGCCGCTGCTCTGGCTACGCCTGAAGCAGATCCTCAGCACCCGCCAGTTTAGCTGGCATTCGCCCGACGAATCCCGGCCGCTGCCGGTTGCCGTGCCGTCAATGCCGCTGCATTTTCGGCTTATCCTGACCGGTGAACGCGACGCGCTGGCTGACTTCCAGGAGATGGAGCCTGAGCTGGCGGCGCTGGCGTTCTATTCAGAATTTGAGGATAACATTCAGATCGTCGACGAGCAGTCGTTCGCTTTGTGGATCAAGTGGGCGCGATCGGTCGCTGCTGATGAAGATCTGCTGATTGCGGACGATCTTTGGCCGGTGCTGATACGCGAAGCGGTACGCTATACCGGCGATCAGGAAACGCTGCCGCTGTGTCCCGTCTGGCTGGCGCGTCAGTTTCAGGAGGCGGCGGCCAACAGCGATGAAAACCCGCTCAACGGCGAACACCTTCAGGCGGCGCTGGATAATCGCGAGTGGCGCGAAGGCTTCCTTGCCGAGCGAATTCGTGACGAGATCCTGCTGGATCAGATCCTGATCGAAACCGAAGGCGAGGCGATTGGTCAAATCAACGCCCTTTCCGTTATCGAATTTCCCGGCCATCCCCGCGCCTTCGGCGAACCTTCCCGCATTAGCTGTGTCGTGCATGTGGGCGACGGCGAGTTCCATGACGTGGAGCGTAAAGCAGAGCTGGGCGGCAACATCCATGCCAAAGGCATGATGATTATGCAGGCATGGCTGATTGCGGAGCTGGAGCTTGATCAGCAGCTGCCCTTCTCCGCCTCGGTCGTATTTGAACAGTCCTATTCGGAAGTGGATGGCGACAGCGCGTCGCTGGCAGAACTTTGCGCCCTGATCAGCGCGCTGTCCAGCCAGCCGATTACGCAACAGATTGCCGTGACCGGCTCGGTGGATCAGTTCGGTCGCGTGCAGCCGGTCGGCGGCCTGAACGAAAAGATCGAAGGATTTTTCCATATCTGCCAGCAGCGCACGCTGAACGGCAGCCAGGGCGTTATTATTCCTGCGGCGAACGTGCGTCACCTTTGCCTGCAGCAGGAAGTAGTGGATGCCGTGCGGGAAGGTAAATTTCACGTCTGGGCGGTGGATAGCGTGGAGGAAGCGCTTCCTGTCCTGACCAAAACCGAATGGGACAAAGAAGATGCGCCTTGTCTGCTAAGATCGATACAGGAGCGCATTGCGCAAATAAACCAACAGGAAGGTCGGCAACGTCCGTGGCCGCTGCGCTGGCTGAACTGGTTTAACCAGAGCTAATCGGGCTTGCTCAGCTTACAGCTGTAAGCTAACCTTCGTGCTTCAATAAAATAAGGCTTATTAAGAACATGGTAGATAAACGCAAATCCTACTCAAAAGAAGACCTGATTGCCTCTGGTCGTGGTGAACTTTTCGGTGCCGAAGGCCCGCCGTTACCGTCTGGCAACATGCTGATGATGGATCGCGTCATCGAGATGAATGAAGATGGCGGCAACTATGGTAAAGGCTTTGTGGAAGCGGAGCTGGATATCAATCCCGATCTGTGGTTCTTCGGCTGCCACTTTATCGGCGACCCGGTGATGCCAGGCTGCCTGGGTCTTGACGCGATGTGGCAGCTGGTAGGTTTCTATCTGGGCTGGCTGGGCGCGGAAGGCAAAGGCCGCGCGCTGGGCGTAGGCGAGGTTAAATTTACCGGCCAGGTTCTGCCAACAGCAAAAAAAGTCTCTTACCGTATTCACTTTAAGCGTGTTATTAACCGCAAGCTGGTGATGGGCGTAGCCGATGGCGAAGTGCTGGTGGATGGCAACGTTATCTATACCGCTACCGATCTGAAAGTGGGCCTGTTCAAGGACACCACCGCTTTTTAAGCGCGTTTAAAAGACGAAACCTCCGCCCGGGCGGAGGTTTTCCTTTTCAGTAAACAGAGCGGATTACGCGGTAACCGTCCTGTCCTCCATGGCCTGTCGCCAACCTCCCAACCAGTGAGATCTTGCATCTATCATTTGATAGGGACACATCTCTTTGGGGCGTCCGGTAATGCCGGCCTGATAACCTCTGGAATGTGCCCGTTCGAGCCGATCTCGTTTCTGTCTCTTCATCATGCCTGTAATCCCCTCTTCAGGTCAGGTGGAATCTGGTGGAAAGAAATCAGTGAGTGCATACGCAGTCACAATTTAGTTCTAACGCCATTTTCGCTTAAGATCAACGCGCAAATTTCACGCCAATGTCATAAACCTGTGCGAGGATAGAGGAAACTTATCGCCTGAAATCTCTCCCGAAAACCAGATAACCATCTGTATGACAATAAAAAAAGCCCCGATTGTGCAATCATCTGATTGCTGACAAACCGGGGCTTAGTGCCAGTGATTAATTTTTCTAATTAAGGCTGTGGATACCGTTGGCTATATCCTGTGCCTCCTGCTGCCAGCCTTCTGCCAGCGTTCTGACCAGCGCGTCGTAGCCATCCTCTTTCTGCGGCAGGGCCAGCATAAACGAGCGCTTCACAATTTGCCCCTGATGCTCCAGCACCCAGTCGCCGCTGATCACCGCATGGCCGTCGTAACGACCGTGGAAGCCGGTCACCGTTACGTTGAGCGTATCCTGCTGCTGGCCCAGTGGTGAAGCCGAGACCAGCCAGCCAGGCAGCGCCTGACTCAGGTTTGCCACCAGCGTTTGCTGCAGCTGCTGGTCGAGCGGGCTGGCCCAGAGGTTATTGGCGGCAATCGTATATTTCACGTCGCTGGTTTGGTAAACCAGCCCGTTGCCGGACAAATAGTCCGGGACGGAAACATGCTGAACAAAAACCGCGGGCCGCGCGGCGTCAACGCTGCTGACGGCCGCGCCCTTCGCCGCCACGGGCAGCTGGTAATAGGTGGTATCGGAGATGCTGCTGCAGGCGCTCAGCGCCAGGGCCAAAGCCACAGGTAGCCATTTTTTCATTATTTCGCCCTCTTCGGCTGGGGATCCTGGCCGGGTTTTGCTTCAAACACCAGCGCATTGCTCTTGCTGTTCAACGTTTTCAGCACCGGCTGCAGTTCACGCAGCACCTGATTGAGCTGCTGCATATCGCCAACCAGTTTGCTGTAGGCCGGTGCGCCAGGCTGGAAGCCTTTCATGCTGGCGTTCAGCTCGCGCAGCGTTTTCTGCATATCGGCCGGTAGCTCTTTCATCGACTGGCTGCCGGTGATCTGGTTGATGTTATCCAGCGTTTTCTGCAGCTCGCGAATAGTGCGCTGGCTCTCTTTCAGCGTGCCCGTGGCCTGATTAATCATCGGGTTCAGCGGTAGCGAATTGATTTTATCCAGCGTATCCATCAGTTTCTGTTGGATCTGCGCCAGTCCGCCGCTGGTCGTTGGGATCAGCTTATAGCCCGCAAAAGAGGCCGGTCCTTTGAACGGTTTAGCATTGCTGTCAAAATCCAGATCGATATAGAGCGAGCCGGTTAGCAGGTTGGCCGACTTCAGCGAGGCGCGAAGACCCGCCTTGATACCATCCTTCAGGTGCTGCTCAATATCAAAGTCCTTGCCCAGCATACTCTGGAAGCGGTCCGGCTCGATGCGGATCAGTACCGGGATGCGATAGTCGTTGCCCAGCTGCTGCGCGACTTTAGTGGATTTAAACGGCACTTCCGCGACCGTCCCCAGTCTTATGCCCCGGAACTCTACAGGCGCGCCCGGCTGCAGGCCGCGAATAGAATCGCTGAAGAACATCAGGAAGTCTTTATGCACGGTGTAGAGCGAATCCTGAATGCTGCGCTGATCGTCAAACAGCTTATATTCCGCTTTATTCGCCGCCGCCTGTCCCAGATCCCAGCCGTCCGGCACGTCAAAGCTGACGCCGCCGCTGAACAGCGTGGTCAGCGAGCCCATTTCAACCCGCATACCTGAAGCGGACATATCTACCGCGATGCCGCTGTCCTTCCAGAAGCGCACGTTTGTTGTGACCAGCCGGTCATAAGGGGCGGCGATAAACAGCTGATAGGTCATCATACGTTTGTCGGCGTCGAACTGGCTGGTTTCCACCGAGCCTACGCGATAGCCACGGAACAGCACCGGATCGCCAGCATTCAGCTGACCCGCTTTCGCGCTGTCCAGCGTAATGCGTACCCCTTTGGCATCCGGCGGCGCCAGCGGCGGCGCATCCAGCAGCTTATACTGTTCGGACTGTTCGCCTTTGCTGCCCGGCTGCAGCTCAATATAGGAGCCGGAAAGCAGCGTCCCCAGACCGGTAACGCCTTCGCGGCCGATGGTCGGTTTAACCACCCAGAACGCGCTGTCGCCTTTCAGCAGTTTTTCCATGCCGGCGTTAAGGCGCGCGGTAATTTTCACGTGCAGCAGATCGTCAGTCAGTACGGCGCTTTCTACCGTGCCGACATCAACGCTGCGGCTTTTAATCGCCGTTTTACCGCCTTCGATGCCTTCCGCGTTGGTGGTGATCAGCGTGACCAGCGGCCCCTGATGGGTGAAATGATAAACAAGGATCCACGCACCGATTAATACGGTGACAATGGGGATGATCCAGACTGGTGACCAACGTTTGATTCGATCAACCGTCGCCACGCCATGATTATTTTCCTGCAATGCCTGGCTCCTCTTTAGTTTGGGTACTGACACGATCCCAGGTCAGACGGGGGTCAAACGTCATGGCGGCTAACATCGTCAGGATCACCACCAGCGCAAACAGCAACGCCCCCGTCGCGGGATAAATATTCATTAGCTGGCCCATGCGCACCAGCGCGGAGAGCACAGCTATCACAAAGACATCAATCATTGACCAGCGGCCGACAAACTCCACCACCTCGTAGATTTTATGCATCCTTTCGCTGTCCTGATGCGGCTTGCTTCTGCCGTTGGCATCCCAGCAAAGCCAGCCGATAGCCAGCATTTTTAGCGAAGGCACCATGATACTGGCGATAAAAATCACCAGCGCAACCGGATAGGATCCTTCTCCCCACAGCAATACCACGCCCGCCATAATGGTAGACGTCGTTTTGCTGCCAAGGGATTCCGTGATCATAATTGGCAGCAGGTTAGCGGGAATATATAAAAGCAGTGAGGTCAGCAGCAGCGCCATTGTCCATTGCAGGCTGTGCCTGCGCCGGGCGTGACCGCGCGTGCCGCAGCGTGAGCAGGAGAGTTGCCCGACCGGCAGTATGGCTGTACAGCAGCTGCAGGAACGCAGATCCTGCGCCAGGCCGCTGATGGCAGGCACCGGTTTCGCCGGCAACGCAGGCAGAGGCGCAATGCGCTGCCACATCCAGCGGCGATCGACGCACTGAAAAGCGCGCAGCTGCAGCACGCAGAACAAACACCAGGGAATAAAACTGGTGCCGATGCCGATATCGCCGTAGGCCATCAGTTTGACAAAGCTGACCAGCACGCCGGCCAGGAAAATTTCCGCCATGCCCCAGGTTTTGATCTGAAACAGCGCGCGCGCCATCGCTTTTTTTAACGGCGTGGGCAGATTAACCGGGTTCACCAGCAGCAGGATAATAAGCATACAAAGCGCGGGCACGGCCTGCACGAACAGCAGAAACAGCGTCGCCAGGCTGCTGTAATCCACCGAAACCATGACCTGCGGGATACGCATCAGCGTAATTTCGCTGCCCATCCCCGCCACGTGCATATTGACGAAAGGAAACAGGTTGGCCAGAAGCAGCATAAACAGCGCCGCCAGCGCATAGCCGGTTGGCCGCTTGCGCGGCTCATCCCATTTCATGACCAGCGTGGTATCACAGCGCGGGCAGCTGGCTTTGCTGCCCGGCGTGAGAGGCGGCAACTGTGTCATCAGGTCGCACTGCGGGCAAAGCATCCACTGGTCGGCCTGGTGCGATGAACACATAGATTACCTCGGGGTTATTGGTTTTTCAGCGATTCCAGGTATTCCCAGCGCTCGAAAGCCTTTTCCAGCGCCTGTTCGGCATCGGCAAGCGCATCCAGTACCGGCTGGGTCACATCGTGCGGCTGGCCAAAGAAGCTGGCGTCGGCCACCGTTGCCTGCAGCGAGGCCAGCTCGTTCTCCAGCTGCTCCATCTTCTGCGGCATCTGCTCCAGCTCGCGCTGCAGGTTATAACTCATCTTAGCCGCCGGACGCTTTGCCGGATCGCTTTTTACGGTTTCCTGACGCGTGGCCGGCGCGCTTTGCGCCGCGCTACGGGTTTGCTTGTAGGCGGTGCGCTGCAGCTGAGCATCATGATAGCCGCCGACAAAGGCGCCGATCTCGCCCTGGCCTTCAAAAATCCAGCACTCGGTAACGGTATTATCGACAAACTGACGATCGTGGCTGACCAACAGCACCGTGCCCTGATAGCCGTCGATCAGCTCTTCCAGCAGTTCCAGCGTTTCCACGTCCAGATCGTTGGTCGGTTCATCGAGGATCAGCAGGTTGCTGGGCTTCAGGAACAGGCGCGCCAGCAGCAGGCGGTTACGCTCTCCGCCCGACAGCGCACGTACTGGCGTCATGGCACGCTTAGGGTGGAACAGGAAGTCCTGCAGATAGCCCAGCACGTGGCGCGGCTTGCCGTTCACCATCACTTCCTGCTTGCCTTCCGCCAGGTTATCCATCACCGTGCGATCGGGGTCGAGTTCCGTCCGGTGCTGATCGAAATAGGCCACTTCAAGCTTGGTGCCGATATGCACGCGACCGCTGTCCGGTTTCAGCTGATCGAGCATCAGCTTCAGCAGCGTAGACTTGCCGCAGCCGTTCGGGCCGATCAGCGCAATTTTGTCGCCGCGCTGCACCTGGCGGGAGAAATCCTTCACCAGCTGTTTGCCCGCCACGCCGTAGCTGACGTTTTCCAGTTCAAAGACGATTTTGCCGGAGCGGCTCGCCTCTTCCACCTGCATATTGGCTTTGCCCATCACTTCGCGGCGTTCGGCGCGCTCGTTGCGCAATGCTTTCAGCGCGCGAACGCGTCCTTCGTTACGGGTACGACGGGCTTTGATGCCCTGACGGATCCAGACTTCTTCCTGCGCCAGCTTGCGGTCGAATTCGGCGTTCTGCATCTCTTCCACGCGCAGCGCTTCTTCTTTGCCCAGCAGGAACTGATCGTAGTCGCCCGGCCAGGAAACCAGCTTGCCGCGATCGAGGTCAACGATACGCGTCGCCATATTGCGGATAAACGAACGGTCGTGCGAGATAAAGATAATGCTGCCCTGGAAAGTTTTCAGGAAGGTTTCCAGCCAGTCGATGGTTTCGATATCCAGGTGGTTGGTCGGCTCGTCCAGCATCAGCACGCGCGGATTGCTGACCAGCGCGCGGCCCAGCGCCGCTTTACGCAGCCAGCCGCCGGACAGCGAGGAGAGCGGCGCGTCGCCGTCCAGGCCGATCTGCTTCAGCACGTCCTGAATACGCGTCTCCAGCTGCCAGAGGTTCTGGTGATCGAGAATGCTTTGCAGCCTGCCCATCTCGTTCAGGTTTTTCTCACTGGGATCGCTCATCACCAGATGCGAAATCGCATGATAGGCCTTCAGGTACTCGGCCTGTTCATTCACGCCTTCGGCGACGAAGTCATACACCGAGCCTTTTACGTTACGCGGCGGATCCTGTTGCAGACGCGCGATAACGAGGTCCTGTTCGTAAATAATGCGGCCATCGTCCAGCGGCTGCTCACGGTTGATGATTTTCATCAGCGTTGATTTGCCCGCACCGTTGCGCCCTACCAGACAGACGCGCTCGTTCTCTTCAATATGCAGCTCGGTGTTATCCAACAGCGGCGCGTCGCTGAATGAGAGGTAAGCGCCATGAATACTGATCAGTGACATAAAACTTATTCCTTACCGGCGTGAGTAATCAGCCAGCAGTTATGAATTTGACGGTTGCGGGCGAAGTCCTGCGACTGCGTTTTCGCGGTAATTTCTTCAGCGTGCAGCTGAAGATCGGCCAGGCCTTCCAGATCCATTTTGAAGCCGCGCTTGTTGTTGGAAAACATCACGGTGCCGTTTTTACGTAGCAGCCTTTTCAGATCTTTCATCAACAGCAGATGATCGCGCTGCACGTCAAAACTCTCTTCCATTCTTTTCGAGTTCGAGAAGGTTGGCGGATCGATAAAGATCAGATCGAACTGCTCGTCGGACTCGCGCAGCCAGCTCAGGCAATCTGCCTGCATCAGGCGGTGCTGGCGGCCGGTCAGGCCGTTCAGACGCAGGTTGCGTTCTGCCCATTCCAGATAGGTGCGCGACATATCCACCGTGGTGGTGCTTTTGGCACCGCCCAGTCCGGCATGCACGCTGGCGCTGCCGGTATAGGCAAACAGGTTCAGGAAGTCTTTGCCCTTGCTCATCTGCCCCAGCATTTTACGCGCGATGCGGTGATCCAGGAACAGGCCGGTATCCAGATAGTCGGTGAGATTTACCCACAGCTTCGCGTTAAACTCGGAAACCTCGAAGAAGTCGCCTTTTTCGCCCAACTTCTGATACTGGCTTTTGCCTTTCTGCCGCTCGCGGGTTTTCAGCACCAGACGGTTTGCCGGCAGATCCAGCACGCTGAGCGTGGCGGCAATAACGTCAAACAGGCGCTGGCGGGCTTTAGCCGGCTCAATGGTTTTCGGTGGCGCATACTCCTGCACCACCACCCACTCGCCATAGCGATCGACAGCGACGTTGTAGTCTGGCAGATCGGCATCGTAAATGCGGTAGCATTCAATGCCTTCCTGACGCGCCCATTTTTCCAGCTTCTTAAGGTTTTTACGCAGGCGGTTAGCGTAGTCTTCCGCAATCTGCGCCACGCCGGAGGTGTTCACCCCCAGCTGATAGTTTTTCTGTACGCAGTCCAGCGGGCCGTTTTTCGCCTTAAACTGGCGTTCGGCACGCAGCTGCAGGCAGCTCAGCAGCTCCGGCGACGCGCTGAACAGCGACAGGTTCCAGCCGCCGAAATGCTGCTTCATCAGGCGTCCCAGCTGGCTGTGCAGCGCAATCAGGGCCGGTTCGCTTTCCAGACGTTCGCCGTAAGGCGGGTTGCTCAGCACGGTGCCGGTCGGCCCTTCCGCCAGCGGATTGGTCAGCTTCAGCACGTCCTGGGTGGTAAAGCTGATAAGCTCCGCCAGACCTGCACGACGGGCGTTAACGCGCGCGCGTTCAATGACGCGGGAGTCGTTGTCGTAGCCATAAAAACGGGACGTCGTTTCCTGAAGTCCACGACGAGCACGCACTTTCGCTTCGCTGGTCACTTCCCGCCACAGCGCCTCGTCGAATTTGTTCCAGCCGGTAAAGCCCCAGTGGGTGCGATGCAGGCCAGGCGCGCGATCGCTGGCGATCATCGCCGCTTCAATCAGCAGCGTGCCCGAGCCGCACATAGGATCGACCATCGGCGTACCCGCCTGCCAGCCGGAGCGCTGCACGATAGCCGCCGCCAGGTTTTCCTTGAGCGGCGCCATGCCGGTTTGCTGACGATAGCCGCGCTGGTGCAGGCCTTCGCCGCTCAGATCCAGCGCAATGCTGGCATTGTCTTTGTTCAGCCAGACATTAACGCGGATATCCGGCTGTTCGCGATCCACATCAGGTCGCGCCAGGTTTTTACGGGTAAAGCTGTCCACGATGGCGTCTTTGACCTTGAGCGCGCCGTACTGGCTGTTGCGGATCACTTCATTCAGTCCGCTGAAATGCACGGCAAAGGTTTTATCGCTGCCGAACAGCGCCGGCCAGTCGATGGCCTGCACGCCCAGATAGAGATCCAGGTCGCTGTATACGCCGCATTCGGTCAGCGGCAGCAGGATGCGGGAAGCCAGGCGGCTCCACATCAGGCTCTGATACATCAGACGATCGTCGCCCTGAAAATGTACGCCGCCCTGGACAATCTGGCAGGCCTCGGCCCCCAGCGCTTCCAGTTCACTTTTTAACAGCTCTTCGAGCCCACGCGCCGTACTGGCAAACAGAGAATTCATAACATCACTTATCATCTGGAAAATTGCTGCGCATTATAGCTAATCCGGGGCGCATGTCATAAAGTTAGCTTCTTTTCGTCAGCTGCTTCCGGCTCTTTTTTCGCGCTGGCGTTTTCTTTCCTGCTGGAGAGCACCATGATTAGCCTGTCCCGTCTGTTTATTCATCCCGTAAAATCCATGCGTGGCACGCAGGTTTCTCATGCTCAGGCGCTTACCAGCGGCCTGGCCTTCGATCGTATTTTTATGCTTACCGAAGCGGACGGCACCTTTATTACGGCGCGTCAGTATCCTGAAATGGTGCTCTTTACGCCCGCGCTGCTGCCGGATGGTCTGCTGCTGGCCGCGCCGGACGGCAGCAGCGCCACCGTTCGCTTTGCGGATTTTGCCGCCGAGCCGTCGCCGGTGGAAGTCTGGGGCAACCATTTCACCGCGCTGATTGCGCCCGCGCCAGTCAACAGCTGGCTGAGCGGCTTTTTTCCGCGCCCCGTGCAGCTTCGCTGGGTGGGAGCGGAGATGACCCGCCGCGTGAAGCGATTTAGCGAAGTGCCGCTGGGCTTTGCCGATGGCTATCCTTATCTGCTGATTAATGAGGCTTCGCTGCACGATTTACGCCAGCGTTGCCCGGCTGGCGTAAAGCTGGAGCAGTTCCGGCCAAACCTGGTGGTAACGGGCACGACGGCTTGGGCGGAAGATCGCTGGGCCACGGTGCGCATCGGCGGCATCCTTTTTGACGCGCCGAAACCTTGCAGCCGCTGCATTTTTACCACTGTCAGCACGGAGCGTGGGCGCAGGCATCCCACCGGCGAGCCGCTAACGACCCTGCAAAAATTTCGTACCGCGATGGATGGCAGCGGCGATGTCGATTTTGGTATCAACCTGGTGGCACGCAACAGCGGCATCGTCCGGGTGGGTGACGAGCTGGAGGTGATTGCCGATAAACCGGCCCGCCTGTATGGCGCGGGTGAAGTGGCGGAATCGCTGGAAGGGGTTGCCGAAGCGCAGGAAAGCGTCACCATCAGCTGGGAAGGCGAGCGCTTCAGCGGCAACAATCAGCAGGTTTTACTGGAGCAGCTGGAGATGCAGGGTTATCGCATCCCCTACTCCTGCCGCGCGGGCGTTTGCGGCAGCTGCCGCGTCAGGCTGGCGTCCGGCCAGGTTCGCGCGCTGAAGAAAGGCGCGCTGCGCGAGGACGGCACGCTGTTAAGCTGTAGCTGCGTCCCGGACGGCGACCTGGTGCTGGCGGCGCGTTAAACGGCGCGGGCGAAGGTGAAAATATGCTGGCTGATGGCGGGCAGCAGGCGATCGTGCATCACTTTAATCGCATCACCCAGCACCATCGTTTTGCCGCCCAGCTGAAGCTCCGGCTGCGCCAGCAGGCAGAGCGCAGCATTTTCGCCCGCCTCCACCACCAGCAGGGTGGCTTCTTCGCCCGTTTCGCACAGGCGCACCGCTACCAGCTCGCCGTCCTGCGGCGTGCAGTGACGCGGATGCGCGGAAAAGTGCCAGCTTTTAGGCATCTGCGGCTTCAGAAAACGCAGGGCAACCAGCGCGTTCAGCACCAGCTCGGTACGCTGCCATTCGGTCAGGTCACACTCCAGGCATTTTTCTGCGAAGGTGGAAAACAGGGCGGCGTCGTCGACGGAGAATTGCGCGGCGTTAAAGGCATCGGGCGTCAGCATCTTACGAGGGAAGCGTGAGCGGAACAGCGCGCCTTCCGCCATAGCCAACATCATGCGTTCCTGTTCGTCATCGAAGAACCAGCGCCAGCTGTCGTCAGGTTTAATCCTCATGAAGTATCCCGTAATGATCGTCAGGTCGGCTATTTATCGCGAGGTCAGCGAACACGCGATCCGCCCCGTGCCAAAATAGTCTGAATAATGCATAAACAGGAGAAAATATAAACGAGCCAGAGGGGAAAATAAACCCCCTGACCCCGTTAAGCCTGCATTTAATCAAATATGACTGACAATTTCTTTAATCAGCGGCGGCCCTTTGTAAATAAAACCGGAATATATCTGCACCAGCGAGGCGCCCGCCGCCATTTTTTCTTTGGCCGCCACCAGCGAATCTATGCCGCCTACGCCGATAATCGGCAGCCGACCCTGCAATTCCTGCGAGAGGCGGCGAATGATTTCCGTACTCTTCAGCTGTACCGGACGCCCGCTCAGGCCGCCCGTTTCTTCACTGTATTTCAGGCCGCTAACCAGCGAACGATCCAGCGTGGTATTGGTAGCGATCGCGCCATCAATATTATGCCGCACCAGGCTGTCGGCAATTTGAATAAGTTCTTCTTCGGCTAAATCCGGCGCAATTTTGACCGCTACCGGCACATATTTTTGATGCTGATTTTCCAGCGCCTGCTGTTTGTGCTTAATCGCCTGTAAAAGGTCGTCCAGCGCTTCACCATATTGCAGCGTGCGTAACCCTGGCGTATTCGGAGATGAGATGTTGATCGCAATATAACCTGCATAAGGATAAACTTTCTCCATACAGATTAAATAATCTTCTTTACCCATTTCGACCGGCGTATCTTTATTTTTGCCGATATTGATGCCCAGAATGCCGTCGAAGCGAGCCTGCCTGACATTATCGATCAGCCGATCCACGCCCAGGTTATTGAATCCCATACGATTAATAATGCCTTCCGCCTCTCTGATGCGGAACATACGCGGCTTATCGTTTCCCGCTTGCGGTCGTGGCGTCACGGTGCCGACCTCAATAAAGCCAAAGCCCATTGCGCCGAAGGCGTCAATACATTCACCGTTCTTATCCAGCCCCGCCGCCAGGCCCAGCGGGTTTTTGAACGTCAGCCCCATACAATTAACGGGCTTAAAAGGAAGAGTTTGTCGAACCAGATGAATAAGCGGCGTTCCGGTTATCCGGTGCAGCTGCTGAAGGGTCAATTCGTGCGCACGCTCGGCGTCGAGCTGAAAAAGCGCGTTACGAACCAGGTTGTACATGATCGCTCCTGAATAGCCCACAATGCCGGGCCGGAAAAGGACTAACGGTTGCCTCAGCAACCCTGAAAACTGTGCGGTCGACACGCCTTCTTCGGTTTTATACGTTATCAGATACAAAGAACAGCGGCCTTCGACATGCGCAGCAACGCTGCAGGCGCGGGGGAAAATGGTAAAGTCCTTTGCCAGGAAAGTAAAACGTTTGCGTGTCCCTGTTCCTCTCTTTTTCCGCGCTTTCCCGTTATCAGTTTTTCGCTTAGTCAAAAAGTAACTTAAATATGCCGGATAAATCATTTAAGGCGTTCGTCACACTCTGCCAGGATAGTTCCATAAGTTCAGGAATTATTTTAATCAATAACTTTTGGTTATAAGGAGAGAAGATGCGCGTTATTACTCTGGCAGGCAGTCCTCGCTACCCTTCACGGTCAACCGCGCTGCTGACCCTGTGCCAGCAGGCGCTGGAAAAGCGGGGTGCCGAGGTGATCCCCTGGAACCTGCATAACTTCCCTCCAGAGGATTTGCTTTACGCCCGCTTCGACTCGCCTGCGCTGCTGGCTTTAAAAGAGGATCTGGCTAACGCCGATGGGCTGATCGTCGCCACGCCGGTTTATAAAGCCTCTTTTTCCGGCGCGTTGAAAACCCTGCTCGATTTGCTGCCGGAACGCGCGCTGGAGCATAAAGTGGTGCTGCCGCTGGCTACCGGCGGCACCATCGCGCATATGCTGGCCGTAGACTATGCGCTGAAACCGGTGCTTAACGCGCTGAAGGCGCAGGAGGTGCTGCACGGCGTGTTTGCCGACGACAGCCAGATTACCCATTACGATCGCCAGCCCGAACTCTCTCCACTGCTTGCCGAACGCATTGCGGAGTCACTCGACACCTTCTGGTATGCGCTGTCACGTCGTCATCAGCGGCTGGCCGCAGCGGTATAAGGAAGCGCCCATGAGCCTGTTTACACGTTTTGTCTCGGCACTGGCCTTTAGCGCGCTACTTACCGGCGGCGCGCTGGCGGACCAGGCCGCACCTGCCGCTTTCCGTATCGGCTATCAAAAAGGGTCGGTGAGCATGGCGCTGGCTCGCTCGCATCGGCTGCTGGAAAAGCGCTTTCCCCACACGCAGATTAAGTGGATTGAGTTTCCGGCCGGGCCGCAAATGCTGGAAGCGCTGAATGTTAACAGCATCGATCTGGGCAGCACGGGCGACATTCCGCCGATCTTCGCTCAGGCAGCCGGCGCCGATCTGCTTTACGTCGGCTCGGAACCGCCTAAGCCGCAGTCCGAAGTGATCCTGGTGGCAAAAAACAGCGCCATTAAAAGCGTCGCCGAACTAAAAGGGCATAAGGTGGCCTTCCAGAAAGGTTCCAGTTCGCACAATCTGCTGCTGCGTGCGTTGACTAAGGCAGGTCTGTCATTCAGCGATATCAAACCCGTTTATCTGACGCCTGCCGATGCTCGCGCGGCTTTCCAGCAGGGCGATGTCGATGCCTGGGCTATCTGGGATCCCTACTATTCCGCCGCGCTGCTGCAGGGCGGCGTGCGCGTGCTGGCCGATGGCGACGGGCTCAACCTGACCGGTTCGTTTTATCTGGCAACCCGCCCTTTTGCCGAAGCCAACGGTGCTTTCGTGCAGCAGGTGCTGGAGACGTTCAGCAAGGCCGACGAGCTGACCCGCAGCGATCGCGAACAGAGCATTGCCCTGCTTTCGCAAACTATCGGCCTGCCGAAACCGGTTATCGCCAGCTATCTCGATCACCGTCCGCCGACCGTTATCGGCCCGGTCAGCGAGAAAACCGTGCAGGCCCAACAACATACCGCCGATCTCTTTTACGCTAACCATTTAATGCCGGTGAAAGTTGATATCGCCAGCCGTGTCTGGCATGTCACCGCCGCTACGCAAGGAGTCCCACAATGAGCCTTTCCGTTTTCTGGTTTCTGCCCACGCATGGCGATGGTCACTATTTAGGCACGACGGAGGGCGCACGTCCTGTCGACCACGCTTATCTGCAGCAAATTGCACAGGCTGCCGATCGCCTGGGTTTTGGCGGCGTGCTGATCCCAACAGGTCGTTCCTGTGAGGATGCCTGGCTGGTAGCTGCGTCCCTGATCCCCGTGACGCAGCGCCTGCGTTTTCTGGTTGCGCTGCGTCCCGGTGTGATCTCCCCTACTCAGGCCGCGCGTCAGGCCGCCACGTTGGATCGGCTGTCAAACGGCCGTGCGCTGTTTAACCTGGTGACCGGCGGCGACGCGGAAGAGCTGGCGGGCGACGGCGTCTTTCTGGATCATCGTGAGCGCTACGTCGAGTCGGCAGAATTTACCCGCGTCTGGCGTCGCGTGCTGGAAGGCGAAACGGTAGATTACGAAGGCAAGCACGTGCACGTTCGCGGCGCTCGCCTGATGTTTCGTCCCGTGCAGCAGCCGCGTCCGCCGTTATGGTTTGGCGGTTCTTCCGAACCTGCTCAGGATCTGGCGGCGGAACAGGTCGACGTCTACCTGACCTGGGGCGAACCGCCAGCGCAGGTCAAAGAGAAGATTGAGCAGGTGCGGGCGAAAGCGGCGGCTCAGGGTAGAACGGTGAAGTTCGGCATCCGCCTGCACGTTATCGTGCGGGAAACCAATCAAGAGGCCTGGAAAGCGGCAGATCGTCTGATTTCGCATCTTGACGACGCCACTATTGCCAGGGCGCAGGCCGCGCTGGCGAAAACCGATTCGGTTGGTCAGCACCGCATGGCCGCCCTGCATGGCGGACGGCGCGATAAGCTGGAGATTTCACCCAACCTGTGGGCGGGTGTTGGGCTGGTGCGCGGCGGCGCGGGCACCGCGCTGGTCGGCGATGGCGCTACCGTAGCGGCCAGGATGCAGGAGTATGCCGATCTGGGCATCGAAACGTTTATTTTGTCCGGCTATCCGCATCTGGAAGAGGCGTATCGCGTTGGCGAACTGCTGTTCCCACATCTCGATTTGAACGTGCCGGAAGTGCCCCAGCCGAACAACATTACCGCGCACGGCGAAGCCGTAGCGCATGATTTCGCCCCACAAAAAGTGTCGCAGAGCTGAGGTGACTATGAGCAAACCGCTTAATCGTATCGGCAATCAGCTGCTCCCATGGGCGGTGCCCATCGCGCTGGTGATCGTCTGGCAAATCGCCTCACAGACCGGCTGGCTTTCTACCCGTATTTTGCCTTCGCCAGAAGCCATAGTGATTACGTTCTGGAAGCTGTCGGCCAGCGGCGAGTTGTGGCAGCACCTGGCTATCAGCAGCTGGCGTGCGGCGGTTGGTTTCAGCATCGGCGGTTCTGTCGGCCTGATCCTCGGCCTGATTACCGGTATGTCGCGCCTGGGTGAACGGCTGCTGGACACGTCGGTGCAAATGCTGCGTAACGTGCCGCATCTGGCGCTGATCCCGCTGGTGATCCTGTGGTTTGGCATTGACGAATCCGCCAAGATTTTTCTGGTGGCGCTGGGTACGCTGTTCCCTATTTATCTCAACACCTATCACGGCATCCGCAATATCGATCGCGGCCTGGTAGAGATGGCCCGCAGCTATGGCCTCTCCGGCTGGAGCCTGTTTATTCAGGTGGTGCTGCCGGGCGCGCTGCCCTCCATTATGGTTGGGGTGCGCTTTGCCCTGGGCCTGATGTGGCTGACGCTGATCGTGGCGGAAACCATTTCCGCCAACTCCGGCATCGGCTATCTGGCAATGAACGCGCGCGAATTTTTGCAGACCGATATCGTGGTGGTCGCCATTATCCTGTATGCCCTGCTCGGTAAACTGGCTGATGTCAGCGCGCTGTTACTGGAACGCGTCTGGCTGCGCTGGCATCCGGCTTATCAACTTAAAGAGGAAAACGCATGAGCGAGTTAACGTCTTCTCCAGCGCGTCTTAACGCCGGTACGCCTCTGATCGTTAACCGCGTCAGCAAGCAGTATCACGGTCGTACCGTGCTGAATAACATCGATTTGCATATTCCTTCCGGCCAGTTTGTGGCGGTGGTCGGACGCAGCGGCTGCGGTAAAAGCACCCTGCTTCGCCTGCTGGCCGGCCTGGAAAAAAGCAGCTCCGGCGAGCTGCTGGCCGGCAGCGCGCCGCTGAGCGAAGCCAGAGACGATACCCGTCTGATGTTTCAGGATGCGCGCCTGCTGCCGTGGAAAAGCATTATCGATAACGTTGGCCTGGGGTTAAAAGGCCGTGCCTGGAAAAGCGACGCGCTGGAGGCGCTGGCAGCCGTTGGCCTGGCGGAACGCGCCAACGAATGGCCTGCGGCGTTATCCGGCGGGCAAAAGCAGCGTGTGGCGCTGGCCCGCGCGCTGATCCACCGGCCCGGTTTGCTGCTGCTGGACGAGCCTTTAGGCGCGCTGGATGCGCTGACGCGTATTGAAATGCAGGATCTGATCGAGTCGCTGTGGCAGCAGCATCACTTCACCGTGCTGCTGGTCACCCATGACGTCAGCGAAGCCGTGGCGATGGCCGATCGGGTGCTGCTGATCGAAGAAGGCAATATCGGGCTGGATTTGGTGATCGATCTGCCGCGACCGCGCCGTAAAGGCTCCGTGCGCTTAGCAGAGCTGGAAGCGAAAGTGTTGGATCGCGTTATGAAACGCTCGCCGGTGGAAGAAGACAAACGCTACGCGCAGCGCTGATTCACGCCGTTGCCAGTTGCTAAAAGAAAAGCCCCGACGGTCGGGGCTTTTTATCATTTATGCCGGACGATTAGCCCTGAAGCGCCTTGCTGATTTTTTCGTAAAGATCGCCGGAAAGGTTATCCAGCGTCTTTAACTTCTCAAGCGCGCCGCGCATCAGCGCCTGACGCGCTTCGTCGTAGCGTTTAAAGCGGATCAGCGGCTCAATGATGCGCGAGGCAACCTGAGGATTGCGCGTATTCAGATCGGTCAGGATTTCCACCAGGAACTGGTAACCGCTACCGTCAGCGGCGTGGAAAGCGGAAGGATTGGCCGAGGCGAACGCGCCGATTAACGAACGAATACGGTTTGGATTGCTCAGCGTAAAGGAACGATGGCTGAGCAGCGCGCGAACGCGGCTAAGTACGTCTGCAGCCGGGCTGGTGGCCTGCAAAGTAAACCATTTATCCATCACCAGGCCATCTTTATGCCAGCGCTCGTCGAATTCGGCCAGCAGCGTTTCCCGGCACGGCAGCTGCGCGGCAACCGAGGCCGTCATCGCCGCCAGCGAGTCGGTCATATTGTTCGCCTGACGGAACTGGGCAGTAACCAGTCTCTCGGCCAGCCCTGTTTCGCCAAAGGCCAGATAGTTGAGACAGGTATTTTTCAGCGCGCGCTTGCCGATATCGGCATGATCGATACGGTACTCATCCACGCAATGCGCGTTGTAAACCGCCAGCCACTCATCCGCCAGCTCCGTAGCCAGCGTGCTCAGCAGCGCACGGCGCACTTCCGCGATGGCCACCGGATCGATTACCTCAAACAGCTCGGCAATTTCGTTTTCGCCAGGCAGCGTCAGGATCAGCGCCATTAATGCCGGATCGCTGTTTTCCTCCAGCAGCACGGCGCGGAAAGCATCGGCAACGTGCAGCGGCAGCGAAAGCGGCTGGCCCTGCTGGAAACGGGCGACGTTCAGCCTGATGTGGGTCGCCAGCAGGCTTTGTGCTGCATCCCAACGTGAGAAATCGTTACGGGCATGGCGCATCAGGAAAGTAAGCTGCGCATCGCTCCAGTTATAGTCCAGCTTCACCGGCGCGGAGAATTCACGCAGCAGCGATGGGATCGGCTGCTGATAAACCTCGTCGAACACAAAGCTCTGGAACTCTTCCGTCACGTTCAGCACATGATGAACCGGATGACCATTGTGCTGCAAAGGAATGACGTTGCCTTCACTGTCGTAAAGCTCGATATCCAGCGGAATATGCAGCGGCAGCTTGTTTTTCTGATCGGCCGTCGGCGGCGTCATTTGGGTAACGTGCAGCGTGTACTGTTGCAGCTCGGCGTTATAGTCATCGCGAACGGAAAGCACCGGCGTGCCGGACTGGCTGTACCAGCGGCGGAACTGGGAAAGGTCGACGTTAGAAGCATCCTCCATCGCCTGCACAAAATCGTCGCAGGTCGCTGCGCTGCCGTCGTGGCGCTCGAAGTAAAGCTGCATGCCTTTCTGGAAATTCGCCTCGCCCAGCAGGGTGTGCAGCATACGAATAACTTCAGACCCTTTTTCATACACGGTCAGCGTATAGAAGTTGTTCATCTCGATCACCTGTTCAGGGCGGATCGGATGCGCCATTGGGCTGGCGTCTTCGGCAAACTGCGCGCCGCGCATTACGCGCACGTTATCGATACGATTGACCGCGCGAGAACCGAGATCGGAACTGAATTCCTGATCGCGGAATACGGTCAGCCCCTCTTTCAGGCTAAGCTGGAACCAGTCGCGGCAGGTGACGCGGTTGCCCGTCCAGTTGTGGAAATATTCATGGCCGATCACGGCCTCAATGCCCAGATAGTCTTTATCCGTCGCCGTTTCCGCTTTCGCCAGCACGTACTTAGAGTTAAAGACGTTCAGGCCTTTATTTTCCATCGCGCCCATATTAAAGAAGTCGACGGCGACGATCATAAAGATATCCAGATCGTATTCCAGGCCGAAACGCTGCTCGTCCCACTTCATGCTGTTTTTCAGCGAGGTCATCGCCCAGTCAGCGCGATCGAGGTTGCCGCGATCGACGAAGATCTCCAGCGCAACATCCCGGCCGGAGCGCGTTTTAAAGCTGTCGCGCAGCACGTCAAAGTCGCCCGCCACCAGCGCAAACAGGTAGCACGGCTTTGGAAAAGGATCTTCCCATTTTACCCAGTGACGTCCGTTTTCCGCTTCGCCGCCGTCTATCCGGTTGCCGTTTGACAGCAGATATGGATAAAGCTGTTGTTCCGCGATGATGGTCGTGGTGAACCGAGCCAGCACGTCAGGCCGATCCAGATACCAGGTGATGTGACGGAAGCCTTCGGCCTCGCACTGGGTACAAAGCGCCTCACCCGATTTATACAGGCCCTCCAGCGCGCTGTTTTTATCCGGATGAATATCGTTAACGATTTTCATCGTGAAGGACTCCGGCAGGCCGGAAACCATCAGCGCGCCCTCTTCCAGCGCGTAATCCGTCCAGGACTGACCGTCGATCTCCAGCGAGATCAGCGTCAGATCTTCCCCGTCCAGACGCAGCGACGCATCAGCCTGGCCCAAACGCTTTACGCGGCTGACGGCCGTCACACGGGTGGTTGCGGCATCCAGTTCAAACGTCAGATCGATGTCGGTAATGGTGTAATCCGG
Source organism: Erwinia sp. 198 (assembly GCF_003937915.1). GTDB lineage: Bacteria > Pseudomonadota > Gammaproteobacteria > Enterobacterales > Enterobacteriaceae > Erwinia > Erwinia aeris. Next base: position 76,447 of record NZ_RHUM01000005.1, read on the forward strand.
CGCACGATAATCATGGCGATTTTTGGCTTGTGGCAGTTGCGTCATAAGTGCTTCTCATGTCGATAATTAGTTAACTTTGCAAGTCTATTCCGCTTCCCGCAATGTTGCCACGGAGAATCGTGTCGGTCGGTCGGAATTGCTGTTAAAAGCTACATTCTATTAACAATCGCACGGATTGCCCTCGACCTGGCGGATCGAATTGTGCTGTGATCGGGTTCAATAAATGAGTATTCAAGTTATACTCCTGCGTCATTACTATTTTTAAACCAGGGATAACGCTCTTCGCCAGAGGATGCTGAAACGCACCATGACACGACATGCTTCCCCGATACTGACCACGCTGCTGGATACGGACGCCTATAAGCTGCATATGCAGCAGGCGGTATTTCATCGCTATCAGAACGTTTCCGTAGTGGCTGAGTTTCGCTGCCGTGGCGACGATCTGCTTGGCATCTACGCCGAGGAAATCGCTCAACAGGTGACCCTGATGCAGTCGCTGGCGCTCAGCGACGAAGAGAGCCGCTATCTTGCCGGGCTGCCGTTTTTCAGCGCGGATTACCTGCAGTGGCTGAAACAATTCCGCTATGACCCTTCTCAGGTGCGCATCCGCAATCATCAGGGCAAACTGGATATCCGCATCGCTGGCCCCTGGCTGGAGGTGATTATGTGGGAGGTGCCGTTACTGGCGCTGATCAGCGAAGTGGTGCATCGCCATCGCTCGCCGCAGGTCGTGCCCGCGATGGCCGTTGAGCGTCTGCAAAGCAAGCTGCTTGACTTCGGCAAGCTGACGGCGGATTTGGATATGTCCCGCTTTAAGCTGATGGACTTCGGTACGCGCCGCCGTTTCTCCCGCGATGTACAGCTGGCGATTGTCAGCACGCTGAAAGCGGATTTCCCTTGGCTGGTCGGCTCCAGCAACTATGACGTTGCGCGGCAGCTACAGCTCGCACCGGTGGGCACGCAGGCCCATGAATGGTTCCAGGCACATCAACAGATTAGCCCTGTACTGGCCAACAGCCAGCGCGCCGCCCTGCAGGCCTGGCTGGAGGAGTATCCGAACCGTCTGGGTATCGCGCTGACCGACTGCATCACCATGGATGCTTTCCTGCGTGATTTCGGCCTTACTTTCGCCAGCAGCTATCAGGGACTGCGCCATGATTCCGGCGATCCCGTGGAATGGGGTGAAAAAGCCATCGCGCATTACCAAAAGCTCGGCATCGATCCGCAGGAAAAAACGCTGGTCTTTTCAGACAACCTCGATTTGCCAAAAGCGGTGGAGCTTTATCGCCACTTTGGCCAGCGCATAGAGGTCATTTTCGGTATCGGCACGCGGCTGACCTGCGATATCCCTCAGGTAAAACCGCTGAATATCGTCATCAAGCTGGTGGAGTGCAACGGCAAACCGGTTGCCAAACTCTCCGACAGCCCCGGCAAAACCATTTGCCATGACAAAGCTTTTGTTCGCGCGCTGCGCAAGGCATTCGATCTGCCGCTGGTGAAAAAAGCCAGCTAGCCTGCCTACAGAGAGAAAGGCGCCCTGCCTTTCTCTCTCTGATTGCCTTTCGTTAAGAAATCTCCTGCCTCGCAACGAATTCTTCTTGTGTCTCATCTTCTGGCAAGTAACATAGCATTGCCCCGGTTTCGGGTAATTTTAATTCTGATGAAAAGAGAGACTTATATGAGCGTTGTGCCTGTAGCGGATGTACTGCAAGGCCGGGTCGCGGTTGACAGCGAAGTCACCGTTCGCGGCTGGGTGCGTACCCGAAGAGATTCAAAAGCCGGTATTTCCTTTATCGCCGTCTACGACGGTTCCTGCTTTAATCCTGTCCAGGCCGTCGTTAATAATTCTCTGAATAATTACCAGGAAGAAGTGCTGCGCCTGACCACCGGCTGTTCCGTAGCGATCACCGGGAAAGTGGTGGCCTCGCCAGGCCAGGGCCAGAGCTTTGAGATCCAGGCCAGCGCGGTGGAAGTGGTGGGCTGGGTCGACGATCCGGACACCTATCCGATGGCGGCCAAGCGTCACAGCATCGAGTATCTGCGTGAAGTGGCGCATTTGCGTCCGCGCACTAACCTGATCGGTGCCGTCGCGCGCGTTCGCCATACGCTGGCGCAGGCGCTGCATCGCTTCTTCGACGAGCAGGGTTTTTTCTGGGTCTCCACCCCGCTGATCACGGCTTCCGATACGGAAGGCGCCGGTGAAATGTTCCGCGTCTCCACGCTTGATATGGAAAACCTGCCGCGTACGCCGGAAGGCAAGGTCAATTACGATGAAGATTTCTTCGGTAAAGAGGCGTTCCTGACCGTTTCCGGCCAGCTTAACGGTGAAACCTACGCCAGCGCGATTTCCAAAATCTACACCTTCGGCCCGACTTTCCGCGCTGAAAACTCCAATACCAGCCGTCACCTGGCGGAATTCTGGATGCTTGAGCCGGAAGTGGCCTTCGCCGATCTGGAAGATAACGCCGCCCTGGCTGAAGCCATGCTGAAGTACGTCTTTAAGGCCGTACTGGCCGAACGTGCCGACGATATGGCTTTCTTTGCCGAACGCGTAGACAAAGAAGCGATTACTCGCCTGGAGCAATTTGTTACTACCGATTTTGCGCAGGTGGATTACACCGATGCTATCGAGATCCTGAAAGCCTGCGGCGAGAAGTTTGAAAACGCCGTGTCCTGGGGTATCGATCTCTCGTCCGAACACGAGCGCTACCTGGCGGAGAAACATTTTAAAGCGCCAGTTGTAGTGAAAAACTACCCGAAAGACATCAAGGCGTTTTATATGCGCCTGAACGACGATGGCAAAACCGTGGCGGCGATGGACGTTCTGGCGCCGGGCATCGGGGAAATCATCGGCGGTTCGCAGCGTGAAGAGCGTCTGGACGTGCTGGACGCACGCCTGGCGGAGATGGGGCTGGACAAAGAAGATTACTGGTGGTACCGCGATCTGCGCCGCTACGGCACCGTGCCTCATTCCGGCTTCGGCTTAGGTTTTGAGCGCCTGATCGCCTACGTTACCGGCGTGCAAAATGTCAGGGACGTCATCGCCTTCCCAAGGACGCCGCGCAACGCCAGCTTCTGATTTTGCATTAAATATAAGAAATTCATATATATAACTAAGGCCAGCCTCGCTGGCCTTTTTTTATTTTTGTAAATTTAGATATAGTTCACAAAGTTCCGTTTTATTTACATATAGAAACACAAATTTTCTTCCTGTAACCAGAATAGGATATTAGTAGCATTTTCGAGGTAGATTAACCGCACCGCGAATGGAAAGATGCGTGCAGATACAGGAAGACACCAAACTCTCATCGTAGTTCTGTAAAGAATTATTGACGGCAGTGGCAGGTGTCCAGATAACTCCAATGAGGGTAATAAATAATGATGAAGCGCAATATTCTGGCACTGGTTATCCCAGCCCTGTTAGCCGCTGGTGCAGCCAATGCAGCAGAAATCTATAACAAAGACGGCAATAAGCTGGACCTCTATGGGAAAGCAGTTGGTTTGCACTATTTCTCTGATAACGATGGCAACGATGGCGACCAGAGCTATGTGCGTTTTGGTTTCAAAGGTGAAACCCAGATCAACGATATGCTCACCGGCTACGGCCAGTGGGAATACAACATCCAGGCAAACAACTCTGAAGGCGGCTCTGACGCGCAGGACGGCAACAAGACCCGTCTGGGCTTCGCCGGTCTGAAATTCGCTGAATACGGCTCTATCGATTACGGTCGTAACTACAGCCTGCTGTACGATCCAATGGGCTGGACCGATATGCTGCCAGAATTCGGCGGCGACTCCGCCTACAGCGATCTGGGCATCCTGGGCGGCCGTACTACCGGCGTACTGACCTACCGCAACACCAACTTCTTTGGCCTGGTTGACGGCTGGAACTTCGCCGTCCAGTATCAGGGCAAAAACGACCGTGACGACGTTCGTCGTTCTAACGGTGACGGCTACGCGGTTTCAACCAGCTATACTTCACCAATCGGTGTAGGCATTTCCGGCGCTTACGGCTCTTACGACCGTACCAACGCACAGGCAGCTGGCGTACGTACCGCGACCAATCCGAAGAACTCCGCTGACTCTATCACTATCAACAACAGCGGCATGGGCAAACGTGCTGAAGCATGGGCTACGGCGCTGAAATATGATGCTAACAGCGTTTACCTGGCGGCGATGTACGGTGAAACCCGTAACGCTACGCCAATGTCTTACAGCGGCACTTATGCCAACGGCGATGATGCTTCTATTAGTTCGTTTGCTAACAAGGCTCAGAACATCGAGCTGGTTGCACAGTACCAGTTTGACTTCGGTCTGCGTCCATCCCTGGCCTACGTGCAGTCTAAAGGCAAGGATATCGAAGGCGTTGGCGATGCTGACCTGATCAAATATATTGATGTGGGCGCAACCTACTACTTCAACAAAAACATGTCTACTTACGTTGACTATCAGATCAACCTGCTGGATGACAACAACGCTCTGCGTCTGAACACCGACGACACCGTGGCTGTAGGTCTGGTTTACCAGTTCTAATCAAGCGACAAATCTTCTGGCGGGGCTTCGGCCCCGCTTTTTTTCTGCCCAATACGCTTCTTCCTGCCCAGTACGCTTCTTCCTGCCCAGTACGCTTCTTCCTGCCCAGTACGCTTTTTCCTGCCCAGTACGCTTTTTCCTGCCTGATATTTTTTCTGCCCTTACTACTTCGCGCGTTGTAAAACCAAGTCAGCGGCTTCCCAATGTCACTCCCCGTTCCCGCTTCACAAAAGTTCGAGCCGCGCCGCAGCATTGCTGAAAAATAACCAAAAGTATTTGTTAGCCACGCGCGAACGTGGAAAAATCAGTCTGCATTTAGCTTCAGGAGAGTCAATATGGATATGGATAGCCCTCTTCTGTTGACGCTTTCGCACCACAGCGGCCAGAAGGAAAAAAAAGAAAACGAGACGGAAGCACGCTTTACCCGCATCGAAATGCATATCGCCTGGCTCAGGCGCGACGTCAACGATATAAGAAACGAGCTACGGGATATCCGGGGCGAAATAAAAGACGTACGTGGCGAAGTAAAAGACGTACGCGGCGAGATGAAAGATATCCGCAAAGATATGCAGACTGATTTTCGCCTGCTGTTTAGCGCCCTGATTGGCGTAGCGCTGGGCCTCGCCTGCATTATGGCGAAAGGATTTCACTGGCTGTAGGTACCGTCCGCCGGGCCGCCCGAAGTGTTTTTGCAGGGGGGCTTATAGCTATTTCAGGTTAGTCATAGCCTGCACCTTTTTCCGATGACTGTTTCGCTGTTTTTAGCGCAAACGGTTGGCATTTTTATCCTGGTAGCGGTACCCTGAATTCTCATTTCGTTTCAGGTTATAACGGACTTTCATTATGTTTGAACGCATTGCAGCTGCACCCGCAGATCCTATCCTTGGTCTGGCCGACCTTTATCGTGCAGACGACCGTCCTGACAAAATCAACCTTGGCATTGGCGTTTATAAGGACGAAACCGGCAAAACGCCGGTGCTGACCAGCGTGAAAAAAGCCGAGCAGTATCTGCTGGAAAATGAAACGACCAAAAATTATTTGAGCATTGATGGCCTGGCCGATTTTGGCAAATGTACGCAGGAGCTGCTGTTTGGCAAGGATAACGCCATTCTGCATGACAAACGCGCGCGTACGGCGCAAACGCCTGGCGGTACGGGCGCGCTGCGCGTAGCGGCGGATTTTATTGCCGCACAAACCGGCGCCAGGCGCGTTTGGGTCAGTAATCCCAGCTGGCCTAACCATAAAAACGTGTTTCAGTCCGCCGGGCTGGAAGTCTGTGAATACCAGTATTACGATGCGGTCGGCCATTCGCTGGATTTTGACGGAATGCTGAACGCGCTGCGCGAAGCGCAGGCGGGCGACATTGTACTGTTCCACGGCTGCTGCCACAACCCTACCGGCATCGATCCTACGGCCGCACAGTGGCAGGAGCTGGCCGATATGTCGCTGGCGAAAGGCTGGCTGCCGCTGTTCGACTTTGCCTATCAGGGCTTTGCTCGTGGGCTGGAAGAAGATGCAGAGGGCCTGCGCATTTTCGCTGCCGGACACCAGGAGCTGATTGTCGCCAGTTCTTATTCAAAGAACTTCGGGCTTTATAATGAGCGCGTAGGCGCGTTTACGCTGGTCGCCAGCGCGGACGATATTGCTGACACGGCCTTTAGCCAGGTTAAGGCCACCATTCGCGCCAACTACTCTAACCCGCCCGCGCACGGGGCGGCAGTCGTCGCGACTATCCTGGGTAATGATGCGCTGCGTACCCTGTGGGAACAGGAGCTGACTGATATGCGCCAGCGCATCCACCGTATGCGTCAGCTGTTCGTCAATACCCTGCAGGAAAAAGGGGCAAAAGGCGATTTCAGCTTTATTATCAACCAGAACGGTATGTTCTCTTTTAGCGGCCTGACCAAAGATCAGGTGATTAGGCTGCGGGAAGAGTTTGGTGTTTATGCGGTCAATTCAGGCCGGGTTAACGTAGCGGGAATGACGCCGGACAATATGGCGCCGCTGTGCGAAGCAATTGCCGCCGTGCTGTAAATGCATAAAGCGGATGCGAAATAGTTTCTCCGTCACGCAACAAAAAAGCCTGCATTACGCAGGCTTTTTTCTACGGCAGCTTTATTGCAGAAAAGGATTAGAAATCCGCTCTCTGCCCAGCGTCGAGCTGGGGCCGTGGCCGGGTAAAAAGGTAACGTCATCGCCAAGCGGCAGCAGCTTGTTGTTGATCGCGGCAATCAGGTCGCTATGGCTGCCCTGTGGGAAATCGGTACGTCCCACGCCGCCGCTGAAGATTACATCGCCGGAGATCAGCAGGCGAGAGGCCCGATCAAAAAATACGATATGGCCCGGCGTATGGCCCGGACAGAGCAGAACCTCAAGCGAGATATCGCCCACGTGCACCACCTCACCCTCTTCCAGCCAGCGATCGGGCGTTAACGGTGCGCATTCAGGAAAACCAAACATCTGGCTCTGCATCGGCAGTCCTTCCAGCCAGAACGCATCTGCTTTATGCGGCCCAACAACCGGCACGGCATAAAAAGCAGCCAGTTCAGCCGCCGCGCCTACATGGTCCAGATGGCCATGCGTCAGCAAAATTTGCGTAACCGTGACACCCTTTGCTGTCGTCTGCGCTTTAATTTTTTCAGCATCGCCGCCAGGATCGACAATAGCGGCCTGCAGCGTGACCGGGCACCAGATCAGAGAACAGTTCTGCGAAAAGGCCGTTACCGGAATAGTTTGATAATTCATAAGGCTCCATTAATTCCGGTCAGCCCGGATTTTCTTACCAGTGCCTTGCCGGCCCGGTATCAATATGCACAAAGTTGCTTTTGGGATAGTATCCTACACCCCCGGCCCGCATGGAAAGAGCCGCTTTGCGTATATTGCTGAGGGCAACCCCCTCAATATGAAAATCCATTGCCTGGCCCAGCGTATGATAGCTGTGCCTGGCTACGCCGGTGTTGCTGCCGCGTTCGCGCAGCGAGTTATTGGTCGCCAGCGTGCGGTAACCGGAAATCAGCTGTACAGGCTTGCGCGTATCCAACAGCGCCTGAAGCCGATACAGCTGATCGAAAAGATGTGGATCGATGCTTTTGATCCTGTTGGCGCGATAATCACGAAAAAAATGGTTAAGGCGCGTTAACTCATCCTTATCATAGCTTTTCCCGTTGAAAAACTCGGTCTTAAGGCTTTCTCCGGTATGTAAATTATTCAGCGTCAGGATGCGGGGACGTGAGGTGGAAAGCGAAGCGAAAGCCTGTCCGGGAAGCAGCGACAGGCCTAGTGCCGCGCCGCCCAGGGCCAGTAATTTACGGCGATGAGAGTCGAATTTATCCATTAATCTGTGTTACCCGGCTAGAGAAGTTCTGAAACGGTGGAAACGTTCACCGCCCGGAACCATAACCGGGTAGAAATGTGGCGTCAACCGACGAAACGTGACGGATACGGCAATTCCTACAGAGGCTGCCGTACCCGTTAAGCAGGCTGGCGGCACACCAGTATCAGAATACCTGAAGAATCAACCACTAGAGTAATAATTGACCAGCCTTCGCCAGTACCTGCGCCCCGGAGCGCGCCGTCAGGTCATAATTGTAAATATCTGTACGATATTGCGTACGTCCATCGTCAGCGACCCAGGCAGTCAGGTAGTACAGGTTGACCGGGATATGATGACGTACCGGCACGTAACGGGTGTCGCCCTGCTTCAGCGTGCTGGAGATACGCGAATCATTCCAGCCTGCGTCCTGCAACAGCAGATTAGCCAAATCAGACGCCTTATTGACCCTGACGCAGCCGGAACTCAGCGCCCTGATATCCTTCTGGAAAAGATTGTGGTTAGGCGTATCGTGCAGGTAGATCGCATCAGAGCTTGGCATATTGAATTTATAACGGCCCAGCGAGTTCGTTGCCCCGGGCGCCTGACGGATACGATACGGGAACGAGGCCGCCGAAACCATTTGCCAGTCGATCATGGCAGGATCGATCACTTCAGCGTCGCTGCTCCAGCCCGAAAGCAGCGTGTAGTTGTGCTTATACAGGTAGCCCGGATCCTGTTTCACCTTCGGGATAATATCTTTACGCACCAGCGTGGTGGGTACATTCCATGGCGGGTTAAGCACCACGTTGTTTAACGCACTGCGCATGAGCGGCGTTTTACGATCCGGACGGCCCACGATAACGCGGGAATCCAGAATTTGATTGCCGTTCAGATAATATTTCAGCGAGTAGTTGGCAATATTAACCATAATCCCGTTGTGCATATCGTCCGGCAGCAGCCTTAGCCGCTGAATATTGAGCGCCAGCAGCGAGGCCCGCAGCTGTGGAGAAACGTTCAGCCATTCGCGCGTTCTTGGCCCGATAACGCCATCGGCTTCCAGGCCCTGCCAGCGCTGAAAGCGTTTCACGCCCGCCACCAAATCTTCAGAATAGATATGGGCAGGATTACTGAGCGTATCGTTTTCTATATGACCAGCCTGCTCCGGCGTATTCGCCTGCGGAGCTTGCTCAGCGGGAGAGGCCGAAGGGCTGACCGCGACTTCTTCATCTACGAAGGAAGCCGGAACCGGCGTGGTCGGCACCGCATCGTCATCAGGCTTTGGCGTATCGCTGCCGGGCGTCAGCATATTGGTGCGCTGCAAAATTTCTCGCAGCGCAGGCACGTCGCCGCTCAGCTGGCCGGGGCGCAGGCTTTGTCTGTCGGTCAGCTGCGGCCAGGCGCGGTTATCCGCCAGCAGATCTTTTAACGCCTGGTGCATCAAAGGATACTGTGGATGCTGCGGCGCCAGAGAGGCGACAAAAGCGTGCGTGGCACCATGTTCAACCGCCCGCTGCCACTGGTTAATCACCGATAAGGCAGGAACTTCCAGCTTGTAAGGGACGTTGCTGTAAAGCCAGGTCTCGCCTTTAGCCGGCACCGTCGAAGCGAATTGCAGATAGCCAAGCATAGCGTCGGAAAGCACAACGTCCCGTTCCAAGCCTGTTACCGCAGGATCGGTTAATAATTTAACCCACTGCGTGAACTGCGGCTGTACGCCGGAAATAGCGACTTCCGCCAGCTGCTGTTGAAATTGCTGCACGGCCTGGCGATCCTGCCACATTGGCTGCATATGCTGCGTAGCATATAGCGATGCCAGCGTTTTAAGATAAAAAGGCCGGTAGCCGTTAGTAAACAGCGACTGTAGCTTTACCTGCGCCTGCGAAGCGGTAACGGCGGCCGAATGCGGCATGGCCGCAGTGGCGGGCACGGCTTGCCCCAGCGCTAACGCCAGGCAGCAGGCCAGGCTAAGCTTTGCAAAATGAGTTCCTGTCAGCAACATCCCTTGCCTCCTGTAGCGAGTCTGAACGATCGACGCCTGAATAATGTTATTAGTATAGAAAAGAAAACGGCGCGCGTATGCAGCGGCGCGCCTGAGAGAGTAATTCGGCGGCACGAATTTTGCTATATGTGCCGCCGATTATTTTGTGCTGTTTGACTCAGGAAGAAAGTTCAGCAGGCTCGGCCGAAATATTGGCAGGCTCGGCCGCGAAACCGCGCAGGCCAACCACGTGAACGTGCTCGCTGTTGTTGATAACCTTACGCACCAGCTTATAGGTCGTGCCTTTCTCCGGGCTGATATTCTCCGGCGCAGCAATAATCAGCTGCATTTCAAGGCGATCGCACAGTTCAAAAAGCGTGGCGATAGATTTGGCATCCAGACGCGCTGCCTCATCCAGGAACAGCAGGCGGCAAGGCGATATATCTTTACCGCGCAGGCGGCGAGACTCTTCTTCCCAGCTTTGCACCACCATCACCAAAATCGACATCCCGGTGCCGATCGCTTCGCCCGTCGACAGCGCCCCGCTTTCCGCGCGCAGCCAGCCATCGGAGCCGCGGTTGACCTCCACTTCCATAGAAAGGTAGTTGCGGTAGTCCAGCAGCTCTTCGCCGATAGTTTGCGGCGTGCGCTGTCCCATATCGATCTGCGGATTGAGGCGCTGATAGAGCTTCGCCAGCGCTTCGGAGAAGGTCAGGCGCTGGCTCTTGAACAGATCCTGATGCTGTTCGTGCTGCTCTGAAAGTACGTCCAGCAGCGTGGCGTGCGTTTCCCGCACGTTGACGTTAAGCCGCACGCTATGTACCTGGCCAAAGCTGACGCTCTGCAGGCCCTGGTTCAGCTGGCGGATACGGTTCTGCTCGCGCTGAATGGTTTTGCGAATGATGTTCGCCACGCTGCGCGAGCTGATAGCCAGCATCTGCTCACGAGCGGTCAGCTCTTCGCTCAGGCGGCTCAGCTCAATTTCCATCTGCTCGATCGCTTCTACCGGATCGTCGGTGCGGATAATATCCTGACGAATACGCTCACGCAGATGCTGATAAACGGCGATAAAGAACTCAATCTTACGCTCAGGCCGTTTAGGATCTTCCGACTGGCGCAGGATATCACGCAGGTGCTCGTTATCGGCGACCGCCAGACGCAGCGCGCCCAGCGCCTTATCCGACATGGAGCGCAGCTCGTCGCCGCCCAGATAGGCCAGCTCGCGGCGATGCAGACGACGCTCGACGCCGTTGTCTTTCACCATGCGCAGAACGGCGACCCAACCGGCTTTGGCGCTGACCACCTGTTCGCGGCTCTGGTGGTAATCACGTTCGACGCGCTTCAGTTTTTTCTGCAGCGCGTCCATTTCCGCTTCACAGAAGGTCAGCTGTTTTTCCAGCTGGTTGCGGCGGCTGCGGTTATTGCTCAGCGCCGTATAAAGCTCGTCGCGACGCAGCCGCGCGCGCTCTTCCGCGCTGGCATCCGCCTGCACGCCGATAGCCTGCATTTCCTGCTGAAGTTCTTTCAGCATATCCCGCTTGGCGTCGTACGAGCTTTTAAGCGAGGCGAGCAGCTGGCTGTATTGCGTCAGCTGCGCCTGATGGTTTCTCAGCTGTTCGCGCGCGCGCGCGCGTTCGGCCTCCGCCTGCTCAAGACGGCGACGTAGCTTCTCGTTCAGGTCGCTGTTGCCATCAAGCATTCCCGCCGAGTCCGCATAGTTGAAATGCGCGCGTCGCTGCACCACTTCGGTGATGGCGAAAGCCTGCTGACGCGCATCGCGCTGTGCCTGCTGCGCCTGCTGATAGTCCAGCTTGAGCTGCTCATGCTGTTCCGGGTCGCTTTGCAGCACCGCCACCAGCGGCTCCAGCTTAGCGAGGGCGGCACCGTGCTGCTGCAGGAAACGCGCGGCTTCCTGCGCTTCATCCAGCCGCTCCAGCAGCTCTTCATGACGATCCTGGAGCGTTTCGTCCAGCAGCAGGCTAACGCGCGGCATCAGTCGGTTAAGCTGAGCGACACCCTCTTTCGCCTGGTCAAACTGCTGGCGCTGCTGCTGGTTTTCGCTTTCATGCGAGCTGATAGCGCGCTCAAGCTCGCCGCGGCGGCCGTTTAGCTGACGAATCTCCGCTTCCGGATCCGGCTCGAAGGCCACGCCCAGATGCCCGCCGATAAAGCGGCTGAACGCCTGATGCAGGCGCTGCGTTTTCTGCACGTCGAAAGAGAGCGTGGCGTAGCGTTCCGCCAGCGTTTCGCGCTCGGTACGCAGCAGCTCCAGCTGGTTTTCACGAGCGGCACGGCCAAACAGCGGGACTTTCGGAAAGCGGGAATAGCGCCATTGACGATCGCCCGCTTTGACCACTACCGCTTTTTGTAGCTCTTCGACATTGAAGACGCTGTCGTCGAAAGACTGCGGATCCCCTTCGATCAGATAGAGATCTTCCGGGCACTCTTCCAGCCCGTCCAGCTGTTCACGCACCAGCGACAGATCCGGCACCACGATAGCGTGGCGCGCAGGGCCGTACAGCGCCGAGAAGTAAGGCGCGTCCTCAATGGTGACGTCGTCGTAAATTTCAGAAAGCAGCACGCCGCCAAAACGCTCGGCCAGCTGGTTCAGTCGCGCATCTTCCGATCCGCCCGGCTGGCTCAGCCGATCGATCTGGCTTTCCACCTCGCGTTTGCGGCTGGCGACCTCATCACGCTCAACGGTGGTTTCACGCTCGCGCTCCAGCAGACGCTGCATGTGCTCGGTTACCTGCTGGCCGTTTTCCAGCGCCTCGCCGGTCTGCTCACGCAGCTGCGTCAGAATTTCCTGCGCGTTTAGCCACTGCGGCGCCTGTCGCGTCAGGCGAGCGATGCGTTCACGCACCTGTTCCAGCTCCTGGCGCATCGCCAGACGTCGTTCACCCGCGTCTGCAACGCTTTCGCCAAGCTGCTCAATGCGCGCTTCCAGCTCATACTGCAAGGCTTCCAGCTCTTCTGGCGCATACTGCTGACCGTGCTTTTTGCAGAACTCGTTCAGCAACCGTTCGGCTTCCTGCTGCTCGCGTAGCCGCTGCTCCATCTCTGAAAGACGCGAGCGCAGCGACTGAAGCTGATCGGCGTGATAGCGCTGATTGCCGGCGTCGCGCAGCAGCTCGCGGCCGGTCTGATAAGCTTCGCTACGGCTCACCGGCCCGGCAATGCGCGTCACCAGCTCAAACGCCTGCTCGAACTGGCTGTGCGCGGCCTGCGCCACGCTCATTTTCTGCTCCAGCATCAGCAGCCTGTCCGTGGCTTCCTGCTCTTTCGCGCGGAAGGTTTCCTGCCATTCCTGAGCGTTCTCAATAGTCAGCTCGCGGATCCGGCAAATTTCCTGAGCGCGCTGTAAGGCCGTCAGCGCCTGCTGGTACTGAATGGCGCGCGTTTGCTGTACGTCCAGCGCCTGCTGATAGTCGGCCAGCTGGCTTTTCAGCTCGTCCACTTCCAGCTCGGCGGCTTCCGCCCGCGCTTCGTTTTCTTCATGTACTTCGCGCGCTTCGGCAACGACCTCGTTCTGCTCTTCCAAACGATAGGTCAGCTCATCGATATCGCCTTCGTAACGCTCGATTTTTTCCTGCTGGCGCATGGCGGTCTGCACCAGGTTAAGGTGATCGCTGGCGCTCTGGTAATCCGTTTCCAGATCGCTTTCCGCCCCGCTATGCTCCGCCAGCTCGCGCGCCATTTCTACATGGCGATACTGCTCGGCGGCCAGCTGTTTACGGCTGCCGAAAAGCTCGCTGCGCTGCAGCATGGCGCCGTCCAGATGAACGCGGCGCTCGTTAGCGTGGCGCATATAGTCGGCGGCCACGTAGCTGGTCGCTTCTGAGATAAGATGCTTAAAGAGATCGCGATCGGACTGCGTTACGCGGATCGCTTCCAGCGTCATCCGGTTTTCGCGCAGCGCCGCTTCCATATCCTGGAAAGCCTTACGCACGCCGCCGTTTTCCGGCAGAAGGTAGTCACGCAGCGAGCGCGTAATGGCGCTGGAGATGCCGCCGTAAAGGGATGCCTCGATCAGACGGTAGTATTTGCTGCGATCCGCCGCAGAGCGCAGACGACGCGCCACGATACCCAGATCGAACATCATCGAGTGGTATTCAGTAATGGAGTTGTACTGCTTAAACTGCACGCTCTCCATCGCTTCAAATTTCTCTTTCAGCTCGCTGAGCGGCAGCACGCGAGCCTGACGAGCGTTAACCGTTTCCGTCAGGATCTCCGTCGGGTTAATGGACGTTGGCAGGCCGTGAATACTGAACGGTCTGATATCGACTTTGCGGTCGCGGCCGGCGATTTGCTGCAGGCGCACGCCGACGATAACGCGCTGGTGCACCGAGTTAACCACGTCCAGCGCCGCATAGCAGACGCCCGGCTTGAGCTTGCCGTGCAGGCCTTTGTCGCGCGAGCCGGAAGTAGCGCCCGCTTCCGTAGTGTTACGAAAGTGCAGCAGCGTCAGATCGGGGATCAGCGCGGTAACGAAAGCGGCCATCGTGGTCGATTTCCCCGCGCCGTTACCGCCGGACAGCGTGGTAACCAGTTCGTCAAGATCGAAGGTTCGGGCAAAAAAACCGTTCCAGTTAACCAGCGTTAGCGAGCGAAATTTTCCGCGTTCAATCATTCTTCTTCCTCCGCCTGCCCGGCGTCGTTACCCTGCTCTTCTTCGTTCTGGCGGGCCTGGCCGCTTTCGGTAAACATTGCCTCGCCGTCTCTGATCATTCTCAGCTGCGCTTCGCGAGGATCGTCCCCGCTGCGCACGTCGGCGCCAAAGCGGAACACGGATTCGGTGATGCGGAACTTGCTGCTGTCATGGCCCATAAACCACACCATGCCCAGACGACGCAGGCGGCTTAAGGAGGCGCGCATTTTTTCATGCAGCTTCTGGCGATCCAGATCCGAACCGGTTGAGCGCTGGTTTACCAGCTTAAGCAGCTTGCTTTCATCCGCCAGCGTCAGCAGTTCGTCGTACAGCTCCTGCTGGGTGAAGATGCCTTCATTAGCCAGCCGCTCAGGGCTGAGGTAAAGCCAGCACAGGACTTTGCCCACCATCATATCCAGTTCGGAAAGCACCGAGCGCGCAATCAGCGTGGTAGAGCGCGGACGCAGATAGAAAAAACCTTCCGGCGCGCGGATAAGCTCCACGTTATAGCGCAGGTAAAACTCTTCCAGATATTCCTGGTAATCCATCAGAAAAGCGTGATTGTCCAGCTCTTCAATACCGATATGGCGGCCCGCGCGTAGCTGACTGTCGAGCGCGGGAAACAGCGGGTTAGCCAGCGCCATCGCCAGCTTAACCGGCATCACTTGTTCAATATTTATCGATGACATGCGCCTGTACCTTGGCTCCGTAATCATTAATGGCCTGCCACTCGGCGGGCAGACCGGAAAAATCAGCTTCGGCGACGCCTAAACGCACGGCCTGGTCGACCACGATCCTTGCCACGTCAAAATGGCGGGCGCGGGGATATTGCGCCAGATAGTCGCGCATCACCACGCCCAGATTCAGCGGTTTTTGCTGGGCTTTATAGATGGCCAATGCTTCTTCGATCATGGCGGCCAGCTGCTCGCGAATTTCGCTCAGCTCTTCGTATTCCAGTTCGGCGGGCAGTTCGCCCATTACCTCTTCGTTACGCAGCGTCAGCTCTTCGTCACGCACGTCAAACAGGCGTTCGGCATTGGCGTAGGTCAGCGCCCACGGCGCGTCGAAATAGTTTTGCAGCGACTGACGCAGGCGCTGAGCGAAGACGCGATTTTTATCCATATCGATCGCGGTACGGATAAATTTATGCACGTGACGGTCATAGCCGATCCAGAGATCGATGGCCTGCTGGCCCCAGCTGATAATGCGGTCAAGTTTGTTTTGCAGATCGAATACCAGCTTGTCGATAAAGCCGAGGTCGGGACTGCCCAGCGTGGCGTCCTGGATCCGCAGCAGGTTGGCCTGCAGCTTGTCGCCTGCGGCTTCCAGCGTATCCTGCAGCTCGCGCAGCGTGCCGGAGGTTTCATTCAGCAGCATTTCGCAGCTTTCAATCGCCGCGCGCCAGTCTTTGTTGAGCAGCTGCGCGATATCGTCTTTCACCGCCTGCTGCTGCTCATCCATAATGCGCTGGGTAATATCAATGCTGTCAAAAATCTCAGCAACGGAATATTTCAGCGGCGCGAAAACGTTGCGATGCCAGTGAAAGTCATCGCCGTCTTCGTCCGCCGCGTCCGCTGCGCGCTTCAGCTCGCTTGCCACAATAGAAAGCTGCATGGAGAGCCGCAGCGTAGAGAACTCACGCTGGCGAATGTAGTAATCGGTGATGCCGATCGCGAGCGGCGTCAGGCGATAGATAGCCTGCCCTTCGGCCTGTTCGCTGGTAAAGCGATTAAGCAAACGCTGCCGCACCATATCGTTGATAGCGTTGTTGGCGCGGACGCTGACGGTTTCGCTGGTCTGTTCAAATCCTTCGCTGACGTGACGGAAAGCGTCCGTAAGTTCGCCTTCGCTCATCTCGCCATCCATGCGCTCGCCGTTAAGCGTGGCGACCGCCAGCAAAAAAGCCAGACGTTCGGTAGGCAACGAGACGGAAAAATCATTTTTTCGCGCCCAGGCAACCAGCTCCGGTACTGTCTGGGAAAATTCACTCATGCTTCGTCCTTTATGGGCTTCCGCGCTGTTACGTGGATATAGCGACCCAAACTTAAAAATGGCTCCTGGCGACAAAAGCGCTTTTCCAGCGCCAGGATCTCGTCAAATCGTTCTGTTTGTTTGTGCTTATCGCGCATGTAGTCGTGAAAAACGCGCACGCCGGCCTTGCTTTCGACGGTGAAGCCGATCTCCGCCAGCCAGCGAAAGACCTGCTCCGGATCACGCGGATAGTCCGGCGACAGGGTTTTACGTTTGCGCTTGCGCAAATCGGCCTGCATATAGCCAAAGTTGCCCAGCACCAGCGTCTGCATCATCAGCCCGTTGAGGTTGTAAAACATCAGCGAGAGCACGCCGCCGGGCGCCAGCGTATTGTAAAGCGCGGCCAGTACCGCCTCCGGCTCGGCGACCCATTCAAGCACAGCGTGAAACAATACCAGATCGACAGGCTGAACCAAATGCTGACCGACTTCCTGCGCGCTGATTTGTCTGAATTCCATGTGGTCGCTCACACCTTGCTCGCTGGCGTTAAGGCGCGCGCGCTGCAGCATTTCTTCGGATAAATCGCATAGCAGAACCTGATGGCCAAGGCTGGCCAGCCCGCAGCTGATTTGGCCTTCGCCGCCGCCCGCATCCAACACGCTCAGCGGCCTTTGCGGCAGCGTCGTCAGTATTGCCTCCAGCTCCTGCCAGACAATGGCCTGGCGAATACGGCCTTTGGTAGTGCCGTAGATATTCTGCGAAAATTTTTCCGCGATATCATCAAAGTTGCGATCCTGCATAAGCGGGCTCCGGGCTGGGCAAAAGGGTGAATCCGGCGGCTATTTTGGCATACACTGAGGGAGAATGAACCTTTCCGTCACTGCTTCGCTTTCGGGTGGCGTTTTTTCGGACAAAAGGAAGCTGTTTTTATGCTTTTTACGCTTAAAAAAGCGATTGGCGGCCTGCTGCTGCCCTTGCCGCTGCTGCTGTTAGTGATGGCGGTCGGGCTTTTTCTGCTCTGGCGCAGCCGCTGGCAAAAAACCGGGAAAATTATACTCTCTTCTGCCTGGCTAATCTTGTTATTGATCAGCCTTCAGCCCGTTGCTGATAGCCTGCTGGCACCTATTGAGAACCGTTTCGCTACGTGGCAGGAGAACCGGAAGGTGGACTACGTCGTGGTGCTGGGCGGCGGCTATACGTGGGATCCGCAGTGGGCACCGGGATCGAATATGATCGGCAACAGTTTGCCGAGGCTGGTAGAAGGGATCCGTTTGTGGCGTGAAAATCCCGGATCGACGCTGATCTTTACCGGCGCGGCCGCGCAGAACAATCCCGTCAGCTCGGCGGAAGTTACGGCCAGAGTAGCGCAGTCATTAGGCGTACCGCGCAGCGCCATTATTACGCTGGATAAGCCACGCGATACCAGCCAGGAGGCGCGGGAGGTGGCTAAAGTGGTTGGCCACCGCCCTTTCCTGCTGGTGACCTCCGCCTCGCATCTGCCGCGCGCCATGCTGTTTTTTCAACAGCAGGGGCTGGATCCGCTGCCCGCGCCGGCTAATCAGCTGGCTATCGCCTCGCCGCTGAATGCGTGGGAGAAAGCCATCCCCTCCTCGCAGTGGCTTGGTCACAGCGAGCGCGCCATCTATGAGACGCTGGGCCGGCTCTGGCAAAAGATAACCTCGCCCTCACTCAAGCCAGGGCAGCAGGGAGCGGGCGGCTAAATCGAAGCGGTCGCGGTTGAAACGGCCGGTATGGATCAGCCGATCCGCCTCTTCCCACAGCATGTAAAGCCAGCGTCTGGCGATAAATCCTTCCGCGACCGGCGCCTGTTGCAGATAGCGGAACAGCAGCGCTTCCGCCTGACCTTCCTCACTCAGGCGGAACAGCTCGTACTCACGCGGCGCCCAGAGCGTTCTGCCGGGGTTGATCATCGACAGCAGCTGGTCGCTCCAGGCCTCCTTCAGCATATTGCTGAGCGACAGGTTGCCGTGCACCAGCACGCAGGGATCGTCGAAGTCATCAAAAAGCGCGCAGAGGTTCTGCCGACAGCGAAAGAGAAACCGGTGATCTTCCATCGTCAGCCGCTCCGGGCGCATATAGCTCAGCGTTGACCACCACACCTCAACCCGCTGTTTATACCAGGCGGGCCAGTTGTTCTCCTGCGTGCTGTCTACCGTACCGACCAGGCCGTGGCTGTCGATGCGATGCCAGGCCAGCAGCGCGGCGACGATCTGATCCTGCAGCTGCTGCCAGCGGGCCGGCGTGCGGGTTGGCGCTTCGACCGAAACGCCGCCCATGCGCTCAATCAGCAGGATCTCATGCTGCGGCGGCAGCTGGCTGACGATCAGCCCGTATACCGTCGGCATACGCACGGTGCTTTCACGTGCCAGCATCGACAGCTTATAGGCTTCCTGCGAGGCTATTCCTTTGGTATTGAAGTATTTTGCCATCAGCGGCAGAGAGTGGCCTTTCCTGTCGTAAAGCGAGTAGAGGCTGGCATAAGGCTGTTCGCTGATGCATTCGAGACGGCTTAGCGTCTCACCCAGCACTATCGAAAGTTCTGAACGAAGATGTTCCATCTGCTGCTCCTGATCGCAAGCGAAGTCGGATTGCCGTTTTTTTCCTGGTAATAGCAAGAAGCAGAGAACCAGGGCCGCTGCCGGCCCTGAAAATATTTACTGCATGGCTGCCCGCACGCGTTCCAGATCTTCCGGCGTATCAACACCCGCGCCCGGAACGGCCTGCGCCACGTCAACATGGATTTTTTCGCCGTACCACAGCACCCGCAGCTGTTCTAGCAGCTCAATCTGCTCCAGCGGGCTGGTCTGCCAGCTGACATAGCGGCGGATAAAGCCGGCACGATAGCCGTAAATGCCGATATGGCGCAGAAAATGATCGCCAATCGCCTGCTGTGAGACGGCAAAACGCTCGCGGTCCCACGGAATGGTCGCGCGCGAAAAATAGAGCGCGTTGCCCTGCGCATCCCTGACCACCTTCACGGCATTAGGGTTAAACGCTTCTTCCGCTGACTCGACTGGCACCGCCAGCGTCGCCATGCCTACGCTGCTTTTCGCCAGATTATCTGCCACCTGCCGAATGATGACCGGCGGGATCATCGGCTCATCGCCCTGCACGTTGACGATCACCGTCTCGTCAGGGAAACGGTATTTCTCAATCACCTCGGCCAGCCGTTCCGTGCCGGACTGATGATCGGCTCGCGTCATGCAAACTTCGCCGCCCGCCGCTTCTACAGCGCGCGCGACGTCATTGTTATCCGTAGCGACAATAACGCGCTCGGCTCCTGATTCACGCGCGCGTTCCATTACATGCACGATCATCGGCTTGCCGTGGATATCGACCAGCGGTTTTCCGGGCAGCCTGGTGGAAGCGTAGCGCGCCGGAATAATAGCGACGAAGCTCATGGATGCGTCTCTTCCAGCGTCAGCGAGCGCGCTTCCGTTTCAAGCAGAACGGGAATGCCGTCGCGCACCGGATAAGCCAGCCCGTCAGGCTTGCAGATAAGTTCCTGACGATCTTTATTGTAATACAGCTTACCGTGACAAACCGGGCAAGCAACGATTTCAAGCAAACGATGATCCATGGTGTCTCCCTGGTGGATCCGATCAGACAGAACGTTAGAATATCATAGCTCGCGGTTGAGCGGTTAACCTCCCCGCTGGCTTAAAGCGCCCATTCTTTTGGCCAGGTCGCGGCCAGTTCCGCAGGCAGGTTTAGTAGATGTACTTTTTGTGCACCCTGCCAGCGGGCAAAACGGCTGATGGCCTGCTGAAGATCGGTCAGCAGCCCGGTGGTAAGCCTCACGCCCGGCTCCAGCCACAGCTGCCTGATCAGCAAAACTTTTTCTTTGCGCTGCATTTTGGCATCCAGCCGCCCTTTTAGCGCCCCGCGATGCAGTATCGGCAAAACAAAGTAGCCATACTGGCGCTTCGCTTCCGGCGTATAGCATTCAAGGCGATAGGAGAAGTTAAACAGTTCCAGCGCCCGCTTGCGATCCCACACCACCGGATCGAAAGGCGACAGCAGCGCAGTATGCGTGGCCTGGCTTTTTTGCTCCAGCATCGGCAGCTGCGAGTGATGGAGATAACACTGCCCTAACGTTTCGACCTCCACCGGCACTACCGTGCCCGCCTCAATCCACTCTGCCAGCTGCTCTTTTACCGGCGCACGCTTCAGGCGATAGTAATCTGCCAGCCACCCGGCCCGGAAAAGACCCAGACTTTGCGCACTGTTGCATAACATTTGCCTGACCGCCTCTTTCTCTTCCAGCGCGTGCAGCGCATCATCCCATTCCGGCAGCACCCGCTGACGAAGGTCGTAAACCCGCTGGAAATTACGCCGTTCGACCACCATCAATTCCCCGGCGGTAAATAAGTTTTCCAGATGGCGCTTGTGCGGTTTCCAGCACCACCAGCCGGACTGCTGCCCCGGCGGCGCGGTGAAGTCGGCCGATCTTACCGGCCCGTGCGCTTTGATATGCGCCAGCAGCTGCGCGACCTCCTGCCGTCGCGCCTCTGCCCATTCGCCGTTATATTTCCAGCCCATAGCCTGCGGCGAAAGCATACGGTGTCGCAGCAGCGGATAATCCTCAGCAGGGATAAAACAGGCCTCATGCGCCCAGTATTCAAACAGCCTGCCACCAGCCAGAGCCTCTTCCAGCCACCCGGCCGGATAGTCGCCAAGACGGCTGAACAGCACCAGATACGGACTGCGGGCGACTACATGGATGGTGTCAATTTGCAGCAGAGACATTTGCCGCACGCAATTAAGCAGATCGGTAAACCGCGCTTTTCGCCGCGGCGGACGAAGCAGCTCCTGAGCGGCAAGATGAATATGGCGAGCCTGAGTTAGTGAGAGAGAAATCGACATAATGCACCTGTATTCACATAGTGCATTCAGTTTAGCGAGTTATTTTTGCGTAAGGGCAATAATGCGGTTCAGCAGCGCGTCGGCCCCATCCGTCGGCAGCGCCGCATCCACCGGCAGATACCACCAGTTAGCCGCGGCAAAGCGGCTGGCTTTGACCGCATCCTTCTCCGTCATCAGCAGCGCCTGGCCTGCAGCCGCCAGCGGGGCCAGCTGCGCCTCGCTGTAGGCCTGGTGATCGGCGAAAGAGACTTCCTTAATCGGGATAATGCCCAGCTGACGTAGCGTGGCAAAAAAACGCGGCGGATGACCGATGCCCGCCATAGCGACCACGTCACCAAGCGAGGCCGCAGAGCGGGTTTCGCCGGTTTGCAGGTTGACCGCAAGGCCGGGCGTCAGGCGCATTGCTATTTCACCAGCCAGCGCGGCGCCGCCGTTAGTAATGACCGCATCCACCGTCTGCAGGCGTGATGCCCGCTCGCGCATTGGCCCGGCTGGCAGCCACCAGCCGTTGCCAAATCGACGCTGGCCATCAATAACAACTATTTCAAAATCTCTTGCCAGCGCATAATGCTGCAGGCCGTCATCGGTGACAATAATATCCACCTCGCCCTGCGCCAGCAGCGCCTGCACCGCGTCTTTACGGCGGGGAGAAACGGCCACCGCCGCGCCGGTGCGGCGATAGATCAGTACCGGTTCGTCACCCGCCTCGTTAGTGGTCGTATTGCCATTGAGCACCAGCGGATAAGCTTCTGCTTTACCGCCGTAGCCTCTGGATACCACGCCTGGCCGCAGACCGCGCTGCTGCAGTGCCTGCACCAGCCAAATCACCACCGGCGTTTTGCCATTGCCGCCCGCCGTCAGATTCCCGACCACGACCACGGGTACCGGCGCGCGCCAGGCCTTTCGCCAGCCCTGACGATAGCTAAAGCGGATCAGGCTGGCGATCAGCCCATACAGCCAGCTGAACGGCAGCAGAAGCCGCCAGAGACCGGACCGACCGCTCCAGAGGCGCTCAATCATTGACCAAACTGCATCTTATGAAGCTGAGCGTAGGCGCCCTGGCGCGCTAACAGCTCGGTATGGCTGCCGCGCTCCACAATATGCCCATCCTCAACCACAACGATTTCATCTGCCTTTTCAATAGTGGAAAGGCGATGGGCAATAACCAGCGAGGTACGGTTTTTTTGTAGCTCATCCAGCGCCGACTGAATAGCGCGCTCCGACTCGGTATCCAGCGCGGAAGTAGCCTCATCCAGGATCAGGATCGGGCAGTCACGCAGCAGCGCGCGGGCAATAGCGATACGCTGGCGCTGGCCGCCGGAAAGCAGCACGCCGTTTTCACCAATGACCGTATCCAGCCCGTTATCCATTTTACTGATAAAGTCCATAGCGTGCGCCATCGTTGCCGCTTTTTCGATATCTTCCCGGCTGTACTGCTCGTTGCGAGCGTAGGCGATATTATTAGCCACCGTGTCGTTAAACAGATGCACGTTTTGCGAGACTAAAGCGACCTGATTTCGCAACGAGCTGAGCGTATATTCACGCAGATCGTGTCCATCCATCAGAATTTCGCCCTGTTGGATATCGTAAAAACGCGTCATCAGGCTGGCGATGGTGGATTTACCCGATCCGGACCGTCCCACCAGCGCGACGGTTTTGCCTTCCGGGATCGCCAGGTTGATATTATGCAGCGCAGGCGTTTCACGTCCCGGATAGGTAAAGGTCACGTTGCGGAACTCCACATCGCCGCGAGCACGCTCAATCACGCGCGTACCCGTATCAACTTCCTGCTCGCTGTCGAGAATGGAGAAAAGCGTCTGGCAGGCGGCCATGCCGCGCTGGAACTGGGCGTTAACGTTCGTCAGCGATTTCAGCGGGCGCATCAACCCAAACATGGAGGTAAAGACGACGGTAATCGTGCCCGGCGTCAGGGTTGCCATGACGCTTGGGAAGCTGGCAGCATACAGAACAAAAGCCAGCGCCAGCGAAGCAATAAGCTGAATAATAGGATCGGACACTGAAGAAGCGGAAACCAGTTTCATCCCCTGCTGACGCATCCGATTGCTGACGCGGTCAAAACGCTGGGTTTCGATTTTCTGTCCGCCAAAAATCAGCACTTCTTTATGCCCTTTCAGCATCTGTTCTGCGCTGGTGGTCACCTGGCCCATGGTGTTTTGCATGCTTTTACTGATATTACGAAAGCGTTTTGACACCATCCGGATCGCAAAGGAGACCACCGGCGCCAGCAGTATCAGGATTAGCGACAGCTGCCAGCTGTAATAAAACATCATAATAAACAGGCCGATGATTGACGCGCCTTCGCGCACTACCGTTACCAGCGCGCTGGAAGACGATGAGGCGACCTGTTCCGAATCATAAGTAATGCGCGACAGCAACGTGCCGGTAGATTGCTGATCGAAGAAAGCAACCGGCATCCCCATCATATGGCTGAAAAGACGCCGACGCATCGACATCACCACGTTGCCCGATACCCAGGAGATGCAGTAGCTTGAGATATAGCTTGATATGCCGCGTACCAGCATCAGGCCGATAACGGCGAGGGGCATCCAGACCAGTACGGAGGAGTCCGCTTTACCAAAACCATCATCGAGCAGTGGCTTAAGTAAGGACATCATCAGCACATCGCCCGCTGCGTTGATAATAAGCGCAACGGAGGAGACGGCCAGCCCCGGTTTAAAGGGTTTGATCATCGGCCAGAGGCGTCGAAAGGTCTGCCAGGTGGAGAGATCTTTGTCCTGATGCATGAGTTAACCAGCTTCCAATTGAAATAGCCGCTCATTCTAACTGGAATAACGTGTTACGCCAAACCACTGATGGTACCAACGGGGCATTATTTGCGCTCTTAAGCTTAAAACACGCCAGTTATCCTTAGAAAATTCTACGCTGATTTGCCCTTCCACAGCCGTGTCATACCAGGCGTAATTATTTTTCAGGTAGCGGGTAATTATCCGCTCTGCCGGGAGTTTCCAGGCGCTGTAGCGGGCGGCGGAAGCCAGCGCGGCCCGGGCAGCCACTCTTCGCAGCAAGGGCGGCGAGGACGACGTTCCGCTACCGTGATGCGGCACCTGTAATACTTCAGCCCGCAGCGCTTCGCCATAGCGTCTGACAAGCTGTAGCTCTGCCGGGGTTTCAATATCCCCGGTCAGCAAAACCCGCCATTTACCATCCGTCACCCTTATGACGCAGGACTGATTATTACCGTGCTCTTTCTGTGGTCGCTCCGGCCAGAGGACCTGAAAATTTAACGTCTGCCAGCGCCAGTTTTGGCCCTGATAGCAGGGTAAATGTCCCGATACGCCCAGATCGCTGTGGATCTTCGCTGCGGGAAATGCCTGCTGGAGACTCTCCAGGCCGCCGATGTGGTCGAGGTGCCCATGGCTTAAAATAATGTGCTGTACGCTTATGCCCTGCCAGCGAAGCCAGGGAATAATCTGGCTTGAGGCCGCGTCGCCCCCTGCCCATCTGTTGCCGGTATCATACACAACCGCATTTCCCCGCTGCGAAATTACTACGGCCAGCCCATGTCCGATATCCAGCATATCCATACGCCACTCTGGCTGCCTGACGTGCAGCCGCCAGCACAGCAGCGCCAGACATAAGCTGGCCAGCGTAAAAGGGGAACTTCGCCACCAGTGAAAGCGCCAGGCAAAGAGCAGCAGTAGGCACACGGGACTGAGCCATAATGCCTGCTGGCTGACGGTAAGCCAGCCGTCGGGCAGCTGCCGTAAGGGATAAAAAACCAGCGCCAATGAGCGATCCGCCGCCCACCAGAGCAGCTGGCTTAGCGATGCGACAGGCAGCGATAAAACGGCGCCAAGGATCAGCGGTACCGTAAGCAACGTGACCAGCGGCACTGCCCACAGGTTAGCCAGCAGCGCGCTGACGCTCACGCCGTGAAAAATAAAGATCTGTAGCGGCATCAATAATAAAAACAGCCCGGTCTGTAAGTGCAGCAGCTGTAACGGCAGCCAGCGTTTTTTCCCGATAAAGCGTCCGGAAAGCGGAAACCATTGATACCAGAGAAGTAACCCGGCGACGGCAACAGCTGACAACCATAAGCTGTCCGACAAAATGCTTAAGGGATCGAAAAACAAAATAGCACCGATACACAGCCGCCAAACCTGCCAGCCGCTACAGTTACGCCCCTTCAGGCGCAGCAGGCTCCAGCTAAGCAGCGCCACTATCGCCCGCAGCGCCGGAGGGCTTCCGCCGGAAAGCCAGCAGTAGATCAGCGCCAGCGCGATGCCGCTAAACAGGGGAAAACGATACTCTATCCAGCTGGCGCGGAAGCAAGGCTGGAAAATTCGCGCTATCAGCCAGCCTACGCTCGCAGCCAGGCCTATATGCATGCCTGAAATCGCCATCAAATGCGCCGTCCCGGTCTCCCTCAGCAACGCTTTTGTCTCGCTGCTTAGTTCGCTACGTTCACCAAACGTCAACGCCAGGATAACGCTATGCCAGGGCAAGGCGGCGAAATAGTCACGACTTTTCTGCATGACTTTTTCACGCCAGCCACAGCGGCTGTCGACAATCTGCCATGTCAGCGCCCTGCCCGTCAGCGGCGTGCTGACAGCCAGCGCGAAACGTTGCGCATCGAAGCCGCCCTCGTTAAGGCGCGCATGCACGGGCCGCAGCCTGAGCTTCATACGCCAATGCTGGCCCGGACAAAACGTTTGGGTACCCGGTATAGCGATCAGGGCGTAAACAGGTGGAAAAAGACGTTTCTCCGCCACGCTTTCAATGCGTATCTTGACGCGTTGCGACTGCGGCTGTAGCTGTTCAACGCCTACTACGGCTTCAACAGGAGTCCCTGAGAGAAAGGCGGTTTGTTGTAGAAGCGTTTTTGCCGGTATAACGGCCCAGATAAAAAGCAGCAGAACCAAAGCAGCTTCTCTTAACCAGCGCTGTCGGGTTAACAACAGGAGCGCAGTCAGCCCCAGCAAAAGCTGGATGGCGGCTGTATCAGGTAGCGCCCGCAACCAACAAAGCGGTAGCGCTGCGATAATCATCCACAGCGAGAGTCGGCTAAGGCTATAGGACATAATGCTACCTCCGTTACGCATGACGGAAGTCTGCCGGGGTTCCATTACGGGCGCAGCCAGCATTTCTCAGTCTTCAGAAACGTAGCGCAACATTTTTATCATGGTGCAGAAAACGATATTGGGTTTGCGAGAAGCCTCTGTTTACTGCACTAAGGGTCCGGATTCAGCTGTGCTGCAGGCAAAAAAAAACGACACCGAAGTGTCGTTTTAGTGCATGGTAATGCGAAGCCTTAGCCGTAGATATTCGCGCGATCGCGTAATTCTTTGCCCGGTTTGAAGTGCGGAACGTATTTACCTTCCAGCTCAACCTTGTCGCCCGTTTTCGGGTTACGACCGGTGCGCGGTGCACGATAATGCAAAGAAAAACTGCCGAAGCCCCGGATTTCGATGCGTTCGCCCTGGGCCAGCGTAGTGGCCATGTGCTCAAGCATCTCTTTTACCGCATCCTCAACGACTTTCGCCGGAATATGAGAGTGCTGGCCAGCAAGTCTTTCAATCAGTTCTGACTTGGTCATAAATCCTCCGGTTAATCCCTGTTGGAAAAAGCTTTGGCAATTACGGCAGGTTCAGGGCAGCTTAAGCCGCCCTGATGCAAGCGCAATTACTCGCCTTTAGCTGCTTTAAATGCTTCAGCCATAGCGTTAGAGAAGTTGCCTTCTTCCTGTTTGGTGTTAACAGTGTTGATAGCTTCTTTCTCGTCAGCCTGGTCTTTAGCACGAACAGACAGGCTCACTACGCGGTTTTTGCGATCCACGCCAGTGAACTTAGCTTCAACGTCGTCACCCACGTTCAGAACCAGCGTAGCGTCTTCTACACGGTCGATTGAAGCTTCAGAAGCGCGCAGGTAACCCTCAACGCCGTCTGCCAGTTCAACTGTAGCACCTTTAGCGTCAACTGCGGTTACTTTACCGTTAACAATAGCACCTTTCTTGTTCAGAGAGATGTAGTTGTTGAACGGATCTTCTGCCAGCTGCTTAACGCCCAGGGAGATACGCTCGCGCTCTGCGTCAACCTGCAGAACCACAGCAGCGATTTCGTCGCCTTTCTTGTATTCACGAACTGCTTCTTCTCCGGTAGCGTTCCAGGAGATGTCAGACAGGTGAACCAGGCCGTCGATGCCGCCGTCCAGGCCGATGAAGATACCGAAGTCAGTGATTGACTTGATTTTACCTTCAACGCGGTCGCCCTTGTTGTGGGTTTCTGCGAACTGCTGCCATGGGTTAGATTTGCACTGCTTCAGACCCAGGGAGATACGACGACGTTCTTCGTCGATGTCCAGAACCATAACTTCAACAACATCGCCTACGTTAACAACTTTAGACGGATGAATGTTTTTGTTGGTCCAGTCCATTTCTGAAACGTGCACCAGGCCTTCAACGCCTTCTTCGATTTCAACGAAGCAGCCGTAGTCGGTCAGGTTGGTTACACGACCAGTCAGACGGGTGCCTTCCGGGTAACGCTTAGCGATTGCGACCCATGGATCTTCGCCCAGCTGTTTCAGACCCAGAGAAACACGGGTACGTTCGCGGTCGAACTTCAGCACTTTAACAGTGATTTCGTCGCCAACGTTGACAATTTCGCTTGGGTGCTTAACGCGTTTCCAGGCCATGTCAGTGATGTGCAGCAGGCCGTCAACGCCGCCCAGATCAACGAATGCACCGTAGTCAGTGAGGTTCTTAACGATACCTTTAACTTCCATGCCTTCCTGCAGGTTTTCCAGCAGCTG
Organism: Erwinia sp. 198; assembly: GCF_003937915.1. Taxonomy (GTDB): domain Bacteria; phylum Pseudomonadota; class Gammaproteobacteria; order Enterobacterales; family Enterobacteriaceae; genus Erwinia; species Erwinia aeris. The sequence goes on from NZ_RHUM01000005.1 coordinate 104,566, forward strand.
ATCGCGCTCTGCGCTGTTTTCGGACTCGATAACCGCACGACGTGAAACCACCACGTTGTTACGCTTCTGATCCAGCTTGATTACTTTGAATTCAAGCTCTTTGCCTTCCAGGTGCAGCGTGTCGCGTACTGGACGAACATCAACCAGGGAACCTGGCAGGAACGCACGAATACCGTTCAGCTCAACTGTGAAGCCACCTTTCACTTTGCCGTTGATAACACCGGTAACAGTTTCAGCATCTTCGTAAGCTTTTTCCAGCGTGATCCAGGCTTCATGACGCTTAGCTTTCTCACGGGACAGCAGGGTTTCACCGAAGCCGTCTTCCACTGCGTCCAGAGCAACGTCAACTTCGTCGCCTACCTGGATTTCCAGTTCGCCGGCTGCGTTCTTGAACTGCTCTGCAGGAATTGCAGATTCAGATTTCAGACCCGCATCAACCAGAACTACGTCTTTGTCGATAGAGACAACAACGCCACGAACGATGGAACCCGGGCGGGTTTCGATTGTTTTTAAGGATTCTTCAAATAGTTGAGCAAAAGATTCAGTCATATTGATAATCTTCAGGATTCTTCAATTTAACGTCCACCTGACATCCTGCCGGGTGGGGTTGTTTCACATGCCCTGTGATATCCATATCAAAGGGTTAAAAAAATCGGTTCTGCGATGCTACTGCGGCAGAGAAAGTTTTTCGCGCGCATAATTCAGAGCAGTTTCAATCACCTGCTCGATTGACATGCTGGTTGAATCCAGCACTAACGCGTCTTCTGCCGGTCTTAACGGTGCGATAGCACGGTTGCGATCGCGATCGTCACGCTCTTTTATCTCAGATAAAAGGCGTTCAAAGTTAACACTAAAGCCCTTCTCCTGCAACTGTAGCATACGGCGATGCGCACGCTCTTCAGGGCTGGCATCCAGAAAAATCTTTACCTGGGCGTCCGGAAAAACCACCGTACCCATATCTCTTCCGTCCGCAATAAGGCCTGGCGCTTCCCGGAATCCCCGCTGACGGCGCAGCAGCGCTTCACGTACGCGCGGGAAAGCGGCGACTTTCGAGGCCGTATTGCTGACATCCTGAGTGCGAATTTCGCTTGAGACGTTTTCGCCCTCAAGGATGACTTCCATCTCGCCATCGCTGGGCACAAAGCGAACATCCAGATGCGCCGCGATAGGGACCAGCGCCTCTTCAGAAGTCATGTCTACCTGATGGTGTAACGCGGCCAGCGCCAGCACGCGATAAATAGCGCCTGAATCCAACAGATGCCAGTTTAATGCCTCAGCCATTGCCTTGCACAAGGTCCCTTTACCGGCTCCGCCTGGACCATCAATGGTGATCACCTGGGCTATAGGCGTCATGTCGTTCTCCTGTTGGTGGAATGCCTGCTTAACCTGCTCAGGCAAATAACGCCGCATATTATACGCTGCTCTACTGACGATCGTTACCCTTTAAGCGTAGACGGGCTGAAATTAATCGAGAGCCGCAAAAGGATTTCCCAGGAAACCAATGCCAGGAGCGTGAAGCAGATCGCAACCCGCTGCACAGCTATGCAGCGGGGGCGTTCGTTATGCCGGCTGGCTGAGACGTGCAAACTGCTCGAAATAATCCGGGAAGGTCTTGGCCGTGCATTTCGGATCTAGAATGGTCACCGGTGTAGCAGACAAGGCCACCAGCGAGAAGCACATCGCCATACGGTGATCGTTGTAAGTGCCGATTTCAGCATACTGAATAGTTTCAGGCGGCGTGATGCGAATATAGTCATGCCCTTCTTCGACTTCAGCACCAACTTTACGCAGCTCGGTCGCCATTGCCGCAAGACGATCGGTTTCTTTCACGCGCCAGTTGTAGATATTACGCATTACCGTAGTGCCTTTGGCAAACAGCGCCGCCGTGGCGATAGTCATCGCCGCGTCCGGAATATGGTTCATATCCAGATCGATAGCGTTCAGTTCGCCGCGCGTGCAGGCGATATAGTCGTCGCCCCATTCAATAACCGCGCCCATTTTTTCCAGCACGTCGGCAAAATGAATGTCGCCCTGCATACTTTTTCGACCGATACCGGTGACTTTAACCGTACCGCCTTTGACTGCGGCCGCTGCGAGGAAATAGGAGGCGGAAGAGGCATCGCCTTCCACCAGATAATCGCCTGGCGAGGTATAGTTCTGATTGCCCCTGATACGAAATACAGCGTAATTATCGTTTTCTACCGTGACGCCAAAGGTCTGCATCAGGTTCAGGGTAATATCGATATAAGGTTTTGAAACCAGTTCGCCCTTAATGGCAATGGTCGTGTTTTGTGGAGCCAGCGGCGCGGTCATCAGCAGCGCGGTCAGGAACTGGCTGGAGACGCTACCGTCGACGGCCACTTCGCCCCCGCTGAAGCCGCCTTTGATATGCAGCGGCGGATAATCCGTCTGTTCAAGATAGTCGATCTGCGCGCCGCCCTGGCGCAACGCATCGACCAGATGACCAATCGGACGTTCTTTCATCCGCGGCTCTCCGGTCAGCACAATATCGTTAGCACCCAGGCAAAGCGCGGCGGCCAGCGGGCGCATCGCCGTCCCGGCATTGCCTAAAAAAAGCTCCAGCGGCTGCGTCGACCGCAGAGGGCCGCCCTGACCAGTCACTTCACACTCTGTGCGGTCTTCAGAAAGCGTAAAGCTTACGCCCAGCGCTTTTAGCGCGTTCAGCATATGACGCACGTCATCACTGTCCAGAAGGTTGGTCAGACGAGTAGTGCCTTTTGCCAGCGCAGCGAGCAGCAAAGCGCGATTTGAGACGCTTTTGGAACCAGGTAGGTTAACGGTACCTTCTACACGCGCGATGGGTTGTAAAGTCAGGGATTCCTGCATGTGAGACTTCTTCTCCAGATAAAATGCAACAAAACCCCGCACCGGGCGAGGTTTTACTATCAAAACCGTACCGGCTAATTAACCGTGACGACGTTCAAAATCAGTCATAAATTCGGTTAGCGCTTTAACGCCTGCCAGCGGCATAGCATTGTAAATTGAAGCGCGCATTCCGCCTACGGCACGATGACCTTTTAACGCATGCAGGCCAGCCGCGAATGATTCTTCGAGGAAAACCTTATCCAACGCTGCATCAGCCAGCTGGAAAGGCACATTCATGCGCGAGCGGTTAGCGTGAGCCACATCGTTACGGTAAAAATCACTGTTATCAATGATACCGTAAAGCAGATCGGCTTTAGCCTGATTCCGCTTGTCCATTTCCGCTACGCCGCCCTGTTCTTTCAGCCATTTAAAGACCAGGCCGGAAAGATACCATGCAAAAGTCGGCGGCGTGTTAAACATGGAGTCGTTTTCGTTTAATACCGTGTAATCCAGGATTGACGGCAGCGCTTTCTGGGCTTTGCCCAGCAGATCTTCACGTACGACCACCAGCGTCAGGCCAGCTGGCCCAATGTTCTTCTGCGCACCGGCATAAAGGACGCCATAGCGGTTGATATCCAACGGACGGGAAAGAATAGTGGAAGAGAGATCGGCTACGGCAATCTTATCGCCGAAGTCCGGCTCTTCATTAATAGCAACACCGTCAATGGTTTCGTTTGGACAATAGTGAACATAGGCTGCTTTATCTGAAAGCGCCCACTGGCTCATAGGCGTAATAGCGCGCAGCCCGTCAACGGTTGTTTTCACGTCAATGACGTTAGGCGTACAGTATTTTTCCGCCTCTTTAATCGCGCTGTGCGCCCAGTAGCCGCCGTCGGCATAGTCTGCCGTACTCTGGCTGCCCAACAGGTTCATCGGAACGGCAGCAAACTGCGCGCGCGCGCCGCCGTGGCAGAATAATACTTTGTAATTTGAGGGGATTTTCAGCAGATCGCGAAAATCTTTTTCCGCTTCCACGGCCACCTGCGTAAACTCCTTGCTGCGGTGGCTGATCTCCATCACGGAAGTTCCTGAACCCTGCCAGTTGCAGAGTTCCTGTTCGGCACGACGTAGCACTTCTACCGGCAGCATTGCTGGACCGGAGCTAAAATTGAAAACCTGGCTCATTTCCCCTCACCACTTTCAGATCAATCGATTTCGAGTCTGCTACCGGTTTTATCATTGCCACCCTGGCGCTGCAATGTTTAATCGGGTCAGCCGACCAGTTATGCGGCCTGCGCCGCAACAGCTTGTAGCGTGAAATATAGTGACCACGATATTTTGTGAGGCGTCTTCCGGTTAGCTTTTTTTATGGCCGATCTGCGCAGGCAAAAATGCCACAATAGCCGGGTAAAACAGTTCGTCGGATAGCGAATGGCCGGGAAACCCCGTATCATGGCGCGTTTTCGGCACAACCCAAAAACGAGTGGGCACTATGACGCAAACTTATATTCCAGGCAAAGACGCCGCACTGGAAGATTCCATCGCACGCTTTCAGCAAAAATTACAGGATCTTGGCTTCCATATTGAAGAGGCCTCCTGGCTGAATCCGGTTCCTCATGTCTGGTCGGTCCATATTCGCGACCGCGACTGCCCGCTCTGCTTCACCAACGGAAAAGGCGCCAGCAAAAAAGCGGCGCTGGCTTCGGCACTGGGTGAATATTTTGAGCGTCTGTCGACCAACTATTTCTTTGCTGATTTTTGGTTAGGTAAGGCGATCGCCAACGGCGATTTTGTGCATTATCCTGACGAAAAATGGTTTCCGCTGCCGGATGACGACAGCCTGCCGGCAGGCATTCTTGATGCGCGACTGAAGGCGTTTTACGATCCAGAGCAGGCCCTTAGCGCCAGCGATTTGATCGATCTGCAGTCCGGCAATGCCGCGCGCGGCATCTGCGGCCTGCCGTTCACGCGTCAGTCCGATGGGCAAACGGTTTATATTCCGATGAATATCATCGGTAACCTCTACGTTTCTAACGGCATGTCGGCGGGCAACACGGCCAACGAAGCGCGCGTTCAGGGCCTTTCTGAAGTATTCGAGCGCTATATCAAAAACCGCATTATCGCCGAATCTATCAGCCTGCCGGCCATCCCGCAGGAGGTGCTTAACCGCTATCCGGGCGTAGTGGAGTCGATTGCTAAACTGGAAGCAGAAGGCTTCCCAATTTTCGCTTACGACGCTTCACTGGGCGGCAATTATCCGGTCATTTGCGTGGTGCTCTTTAACCCGCAAAACGGTACCTGCTTTGCTTCATTCGGCGCACATCCTGATTTTGGCGTGGCGCTGGAGCGTACCGTTACAGAACTGCTGCAGGGACGCGGGCTGAAAGATTTGGATGTCTTTACGCCGCCAACCTTTGACGATGAAGAAGTCGCCGAGCACGCTAATCTGGAAACGCATTTTATCGATTCCAGCGGTCTGATCTCCTGGGATATGTTCAAGGACGAGGCGGATTATCCTTTCGTCGACTGGAGCTTTTCAGGCACCACGCAGGAAGAATTCGCCACGCTGATGGCCATCTTTAAAGCGGAAGATAAAGAAGTCTATATTGCTGACTATCAGCATCTGGACGTGTACGCCTGTCGTATCATCGTGCCAGGCATGTCAGATATCTATCCTGCAGAAGATTTGCTGCTGGCTAATAACAGCATGGGCGCTTACCTGCGCGATACGCTGTTATCATTACCCGACAGCCAGTGGGAAAAAGAGGATTACCTGGCGCTGATCGAACGCCTGGACGAAGACGGCCATGACGACTTTACCCGCGTACGCGAGCTGCTGGGCCTGGCAACGGGCAAAGACAATGGCTGGTACACGCTGCGTATCGGCGAGCTGAAAGCGATGCTGGCCCTGGCAGGCGGCGATATCGATCAGGCGCTGATCTGGACGGAATGGACTATGGAGTTTAATGCCTCCCTGTTTTCACCCGCCCGCGCCAACTACTATCGCTGTCTGCAAACGCTGCTGCTGCTGAGCCTTGAGGATGAACGCGATCCTGTGCAGTATCATACTGCTTTCGTACGTATGTATGGACAGGAAGCCGTGGATGCGGCATCTGCCGCCATTAGCGGTGAAGCGCCTTTCTACGGGTTGCAGAGCGTGGACGAAGAGCTGCAGGCCTTCCCGGCTCATCAGGCGCTGCTGGCTGCCTACGAAAAGCTGCAGCAGGCGAAACGCCGTTACTGGAAATAATATTTTTGGCCCGCTCGATAGAAGCGGGCCTTTTATCAGGACCATTTTTAACTCTGATTAATTCATTAATTTTCCTTAAGGTTAATAAAAAGTAGTTTATTTATTTCCAGAGATTAAAAAATTTATTTATTCGGGATCTATTTTATTGCAGTTGTTAAACAGAAAGCAGATGCCATTTAAAAAATAATAGATAAATTAAAATAATTTTTAATCATTAAAATCAACACATTAACCTACCTTACAGGCCTGTTTTTCAACGCGTTCCGACAATGTCCGGCGTCCATATGATCCACATCAATTTCTCACCTATACTGCTTTGTTAGTATTTCGTTGTTGATAAACTTCAGGAGACGTTAGTGTGAAAGCTGGCAATCCGTTCGATTTACTTTTACCGTCTGAAATGGCTAAAGTCGCTGAGGAAGCCGGTGTCTATAAAGCCCAAAAACACCCCTTCACCACGTTTTTTCTGGCGATTACCGCAGGCGTTTTTATTTCCATCGCGTTTGTTTTTTATATCACTGCCACCACAGGGACTGAAACTATCCCTTATGGCGTAGCCAGGCTTATTGGCGGCATCTGCTTTTCGCTGGGGCTGATGCTGGTAGTGGTCTGCGGTGCCGATCTTTTCACTTCGACCGTGTTAACCATGGTTGCCAAAGCCAGCGGACGTATTACCTGGAGTCAGCTGGCGCGCAACTGGCTCAATGTCTATATAGGAAATTTCTTCGGCGCGATGTTTTTTGTCGGGCTGATCTGGTTTGCCGGCCAGTATATGGTGGCTAATGGTGCATGGGGGTTAAATGTTCTGCAAACGGCTGACCATAAGATGCACCATACTTTTATTGAAGCTGTCTGCCTTGGCACCCTCGCTAACCTGATGGTTTGCATGGCGGTCTGGATGAGCTATTCCGGCCGCAGCCTGACGGACAAAATGCTGGCAATGGTGCTGCCCGTGGCGATGTTTGTCGCCAGTGGATTTGAGCACAGCATCGCCAATATGTTCCTTATTCCCATGGCGATCGTTATTAAAGATTTCGCCGCCCCGGAGTTCTGGCAGGTCACGGGAACGACGGCAGCACACTTTTCCAGTCTGACAGTAGGCAACTTCATTGTTGGCAATCTTATCCCCGTGACGCTTGGCAACATTATCGGCGGTGGATTGCTGGTCGGCCTGACCTACTGGGTTATCTATTTGCGGGACGGCGATCATCACTGATTGCCTACAACAGGATTAGGCCCTGCTGCGCTGCAGCAGGAACAAAAGAACTTTATTGAAAAGGTGATCACATGAGCGAGCAAAATGTAAACCAGGCTGCTGCCTGGGCAGGCTTTGCAGAGGGCGAATGGCAGAACAGCATCAACGTCCGTGACTTCATTCAGAAAAACTATACGCCTTATGAAGGGGACGAATCCTTCCTGAGCGGCGCAACTGAAGCGACCACTAAGCTGTGGGATAAGGTAATGGAGGGCATCAAGCTCGAAAACCGCACTCACGCGCCGGTCGATTTTGATACCGATTTAGCCTCTACTATTACCTCCCATGACGCTGGCTATATCGACCGCAAACTGGAAACCATCGTCGGCTTACAGACTGAAGCGCCACTAAAACGCGCGCTGATCCCTTTTGGCGGCATTAAAATGGTGGAAGGCTCCTGTAAAGTTTACGGACGCGAGCTGGATGCCGGCCTGAAAAAAGTCTTTACCGAGTACCGCAAAACCCATAACCAGGGCGTATTTGACGTTTATACGCCGGATATTCTGCGCTGCCGTAAGTCCGGCGTGCTTACCGGTTTGCCAGATGCCTACGGCCGCGGCCGCATCATTGGCGACTATCGTCGCGTCGCGCTTTACGGCATTGATGCGCTGATGAAAGATAAATTCGCCCAGTTTGCCTCGCTGCAAAGCGATCTTGAAAATGGCGTTAATCTTGAAGCGACAATCCGTCTGCGTGAAGAGATCGCTGACCAGCATCGCGCGCTGCAGCAGATTAAAGAAATGGCCGCCAAATACGGCTGCGATATTTCCGGCCCAGCCAGCACGGCACAGGAAGCCGTACAGTGGACCTACTTTGGCTACCTGGCCGCCGTTAAATCGCAAAACGGCGCGGCAATGTCTTTTGGCCGCGTATCCACCTTCCTGGATATCTACATTGAACGCGATCTGCAGGCGGGCAAAATCACCGAGCAGGATGCACAGGAACTGATTGATCATCTGGTGATGAAGCTGCGTATGGTGCGCTTCCTGCGTACGCCTGAATACGATGAGCTGTTTTCCGGCGACCCCATCTGGGCAACGGAATCGCTGGCCGGTATGGGCGTTGACGGCCGTACGCTGGTAACCAAAAACAGCTTCCGCTTCCTGAATACCCTTTACACTATGGGGCCTTCGCCAGAGCCAAACATGACCATCCTGTGGTCTGAAAAACTGCCGCTGAACTTCAAAAAATTTGCGGCCAAGGTTTCTATCGATACTTCATCCGTTCAGTATGAAAATGACGATCTGATGCGTCCTGACTTCAACAACGACGATTATGCCATCGCCTGTTGCGTCAGCCCAATGATCGTCGGCAAGCAGATGCAGTTCTTCGGTGCCCGCGCCAACCTCGCTAAAACCATGCTTTACGCTATCAACGGCGGCGTGGATGAAAAACTTAAAATGCAGGTAGGCCCAAAAGATGCGCCGATGATGGACGACGTGCTGGAATATGGAAAAGTGCTGGATCGCATGGATCACTTCATGGACTGGCTGGCGAAACAGTACGTTACCGCGCTGAACATCATTCACTATATGCATGACAAATATAGCTACGAAGCTTCGCTGATGGCGCTGCACGATCGCGATGTCTATCGCACTATGGCCTGCGGCATTGCCGGTCTGTCCGTCGCTGCCGATTCACTTTCCGCGATCAAATATGCCAAAGTCTCCCCTATCCGCGACGAAGACGGACTGGCCGTTGATTTCAAAATTGAAGGTGAATATCCGCAGTTCGGCAACAATGACTCACGCGTAGATGATATTGCCTGTGACCTTGTTGAACGCTTTATGAAGAAAATTCAGCAGCTGCAAACTTACCGCGATGCTGTCCCCACTCAGTCGGTACTGACTATCACCTCTAACGTGGTATACGGTAAGAAAACCGGCAACACGCCAGACGGCCGCCGTGCCGGGGCACCTTTTGGCCCAGGCGCTAACCCAATGCACGGCCGCGATCAGAAAGGCGCTGTGGCTTCACTTACCTCCGTTGCGAAGCTGCCATTTGCCTACGCTAAAGATGGTATCTCCTACACTTTCTCTATCGTGCCTAACGCGCTGGGTAAAGATGACGACGTACGTAAAGCCAACCTTGCTGGCCTGATGGATGGTTATTTCCATCATGAATCCAGCATTGAGGGTGGTCAGCACCTGAACGTTAACGTAATGAATCGCGAAATGCTGTTGGAAGCGATGGATAATCCTGAGAAATATCCTCAGCTGACCATTCGCGTTTCGGGTTATGCGGTGCGTTTTAACTCGCTGACCAAAGAACAGCAGCAGGATGTGATTACCCGTACCTTTACTCAAACAATGTAAGCCACAGGGCTCCGGTTCGCCGGAGCCCAGCCTGCTTTGCCAGCCTTCTGCTTTGCAGGTAGCTGGCAAAACAGACTTAACGCAGCTTCAGACTGCGTAGCCGCTAAAAGCGGCGTGACTATGGAGAATTCACCGCAATGTCAGTTAAAGGTCGTATTCACTCGTTCGAATCCTGCGGGACCGTTGACGGCCCCGGCATCCGCTTTATCACCTTTTTTCAGGGCTGCCTGATGCGCTGCCTTTACTGCCATAACCGGGACACCTGGGATACGCACGGCGGTAAAGAGATTACGGTGGAAGAGCTGATGAAAGAAGTTGTCACCTATCGTCATTTTATGAACGCATCAGGCGGCGGCGTTACCGCTTCAGGCGGTGAAGCTATCCTACAGGCTGAGTTTGTCCGCGACTGGTTTCGTGCCTGTCATGCAGAAGGCATTCATACCTGTCTGGATACCAACGGCTTTGTTCGCCGCTACGATCCGGTTATTGATGAACTGCTGGCAGTAACCGATCTGGTGATGCTGGATCTCAAGCAAATCAATGATGATGTTCACCAAATCCTTGTCGGCGTCTCTAACCATCGCACGCTGGATTTTGCCCGTTATCTGGCCAAAAAGAATATCCGTACCTGGATACGCTATGTGGTCGTCCCCGGTTATTCCGATGACGACGACTCCGCGCACAGGCTGGGCGAATTTACCCGCGACATGGGCAACGTCGAGAAAATAGAGCTGTTACCCTATCACGAGCTGGGGAAACACAAGTGGCTGGCAATGGGTGAGGAGTATAAGCTGGACGGCGTCCATCCCCCCGGAAAAGAGACGATGGAGCGGGTCAAACATATCCTGGAAGGATACGGGCATAAAGTGATGTATTAACGAGCAGTGACCCGCTCGTTATTTCACTTTTCAGCCATCAGGCATGCGCGATCGGCGTGGCATGACGATCGGCCTTGCGTAACAGCATCATCAGATAAACCAACGCCACGCCCGCAATCATCACAAACAGTACACGGTCAGAATAGCTTTGCATCAGTACAGAAGTCAGCGCCGGGCCAGCCAGGCTGCCGGTGGTATAGCTCAGCAGCAGCGCCTGATTCATCGCCACCAGCTCATGATGCGCCACTTTTTCGCAGGCCCAGGACATAGCGACAGGGTAAAGCGTGAAGCCTGAACAACCCAGCACAAAGAGCGCGGGCGCCATAGCCGCATTGCTGAGCATCGCTACCGCGCCCAGGATGACGCCAAACACCAGCACGCGCAGCACCAGCAGCCGCCCATAGCGATCGGCCAGGCGCCCTACCGGCCACTGTCCGATAATGCCGGCGCTGACCAACAGCGCCATCCAGTAGCCGACGGCGGAGTCGTTCATTCCCTGATGGGAGAGATACAGCGGCATCAGCCCGTACAGCGACCCCAGCAGGATCCCGGAAATAATACAGCCGTTGATGCCCAGGCGTGCGCTGCGTCGACGCAGCATAGACCACATACGCCCGGCTGGGGCTTCTTCACCCTCGCCGCTGGCGGTAATCCGGGTAAAGACCAGCGGCAGAATAGCCGCCACGATAAAACCGGTTACCCAGGGCAGAGTATGCAGCAGTTCCGTTGACACCTTGCTGACCAGCAGTTGACCAATCACCGTCGCCACATAATAGACAATCATATAGGCTGCCAGCAGCTGACCGCGATTACGCAAGGTGCCGCTGCACAACAAGGCGCTTTCAACCACTACCCAAATCAGAGCGCAGCCGATACCCGCGACGAAACGCCAGACGGACCATGCCCAGAAACCGTGTTCGAAACCCAGCACGGCCGTAGCCAGGGCAAACAGTGCGGTAGCAATGTAGTAAGCGCGATTAAAGCCCAGCCGCTTGATTAGCCAGCCAGCTATCAGGGTGCCGATCAGGTTTCCCGTAAAATAAGCGGAGCTGACCGTGCCGACCTGCCACGTAGGCAGAGCCTCATGAGTAAGCCAGAGCGGCACCAGCGTATTGAGCACGGCGATGGCGATAGTCAGCAGCAGCAGGCCGCAAAGCAGCACAATAACGGGACGGGACCAGGTAGACATAGTCAGAAATGACCAAAATAAAGGAAGATTTTGCGCGCATAATGCCACTGGCCGAATTATTGTCAACGGGGCATTTCAGGGCACCGCACAATTTGCCGCGCGGTGATTTAAATTTTTTATCCGCAGCTATATAAGCACTGATTAAAAGGCAACCTATACCGACACAACCTGTTGATAACAGACAACTAATAACGAAAACGGATTTCTTTATCGATGATATTTATTGCTGGATAGTCTGCCTGGCTAAGGTCTGCTAAAACCGCAGGCAAAAAAAAACCTGTGGGTATGATCCACAGGTTTTTTAGCGTCACCAGGATTAGCCGATAAACTCAAGGCCTTTCATATAAGGACGCAGCGCTTCCGGCACCTGAATGCGGCCGTCTGCCTGCTGATAGTTTTCCAGAACCGCAACCAGAGTGCGGCCTACCGCCAGGCCAGAGCCATTCAGCGTGTGTACCAGACGCGGTTTTTTCTCCGTTTTGCTGCGGCAGCGCGCCTGCATACGACGCGCCTGGAAATCGCCCATATTGGAACAGGAAGAGATTTCACGGTAGGTATCCTGCGCGGGCAGCCAAACTTCCAGATCGTAAGTTTTGCATGAGCCGAAGCCCATATCGCCGGTGCACAGCAGCACCTTGCGGTAAGGCAGCTCCAGCAGCTGCAGCACCTTCTCCGCATGGCCTACCAGCTCTTCAAGCGCCTGCATCGAGTCTTCCGGACGCGTGATCTGTACCATTTCAACCTTGTCGAACTGGTGCATGCGGATCAGCCCGCGCGTATCACGACCGTAGGCGCCAGCTTCAGAGCGGAAGCAAGGCGTATGCGCGGTCAGTTTCAACGGCAGCGACTCTTCTTCCAGAATTTCATCGCGTACCAGGTTGGTCAACGGCACTTCTGCGGTAGGGATCAGCGCATAATCGCTGGCCGAGGCTTCCTCATCCAGCGGACGAGTATGGAAAAGATCTTCGCCAAATTTCGGCAGCTGGCCCGTGCCGTAAAGCGTGGCGTGGTTAACCAGATAAGGGACGTAAGTTTCCAGATAGCCATGCTGTTCGGTATGCAGATCGAGCATGAACTGGCTGAGCGCACGATGCATCAGCGCAATTTGCCCTTTCATCACTACAAAGCGCGAACCGGTCAGTTTAGCGGCGGCGGCAAAATCCAGGCCTGCAGCCATTTCGCCCAGCTCGACGTGGTCACGCACGGCAAAATCATACTTGCGCGGCTCGCCCCAGCGGCTGACTTCCTGATTCTCGCTGTCATCTTTGCCCAGCGGCACTTCATCAACAGGAATATTAGGGATCGCTAAAGCGACGTCACGAATTTCGTTCTGTAACGCATCCAGTTCCGCTTTGGCCGCATCCAGGCGTTCGCCCAGCGCGTTCACTTCCTGACGTAACGGCTCGATATCTTCCCCACGCGCTTTGGCCTGCCCGATAGATTTGGATCGGGAGTTACGTTCAGCCTGCAGCGTTTCGGTTTCGACCTGCAGAACTTTGCGGCGCTCTTCCTGCGAGCGCAGCGTTTCAACGTCCAGCTTATAGCCCCGGCGTGCCAGTTTTTCAGCGACTGCGTCTGGCTCATTACGCAGCAGATTGGGATCGAGCATGCTTGTCCTGTGATCAGTAAAAAAAGTGGGCGCATTCGCGAGGCGAATGCATTGAATTCCTTGCTAACCTTACCGCAACGCCCGGATCAACGGTAGCGTTTTGTCGGGCTATTTTGATCCTGTTCGGCAAGCCAGGCCAGCTTTTCGCCAATCTTTCCTTCCAGCCCGCGCGAAGTCGGCTGGTAATAGCGCGTTTGCGCCATTTCCCCCGGAAAATAGTTCTCTCCCGCGGCGTAGGCGCCGGGTTCGTCATGCGCATAACGGTATTCGGCGCCCAACCCCATCTCTTTCATCAGCTTGGTAGGCGCATTACGCAGATGTTCCGGCACATCGTAATCAGGCCGATCTCGCGCGTCGCGCATCGCTGCCTTAAATGCGGTATAGACGGCATTGCTTTTCGGCGCGCAGGCAAGGTAAACAATCGCCTGAGCAATAGCCCTTTCGCCTTCGGCCGGCCCTACACGCGTAAAGCAGTCCCATGCGGAAATAGCCACCTGCATTCCCCGCGGATCGGCGTTGCCCACGTCTTCGGAAGCGATAGCCAGCAGGCGACGGGCTACGTAAAGCGGATCGCCGCCTGCCGTAATAATACGGGCATACCAGTAAAGTGCGGCATCAGGCGCAGAGCCGCGCACCGATTTGTGCAGGGCGGAGATCAGGTCGTAAAAGCGATCGCCTTTATTATCGAACCTGGCGCTGCGTTCACCCGAAACTTCGTTAAGCAGCTGCGGCGTTAGCAAACGCTCGCCTTTGTCGCTGACCTCGGCCATATCGGCCATCATTTCCAGGGTATTTAACGAACGGCGAGCGTCGCCGTTTACCAGCTCCGCAATCATTCTGCGCGTAGCATCAGGCAGCACGATATTTTGCTTGCCGTAGCCCCGCTCGCTGTCTTGCATCGCCTGATCCAGCACGCTTTCTATATCTTCAACGGTCAGAGACTTCAGCAGATAAACGCGTGCCCGGGAAAGCAAAGCGGAATTGAGCTCGAAAGAAGGGTTTTCCGTCGTAGCGCCAATAAAGGTAATAGTGCCGTCCTCAATATGCGGGAGAAAGGCGTCCTGCTGGCTTTTATTAAAGCGATGTACTTCATCGACAAACAGGATAGTGCGTCGTCCGGCGTTGCGGTTCTGCCGCGCACGCTCAATGGCCTCACGGATCTCTTTCACGCCTGAAGTAACGGCAGAAATGCGTTCGACATCCGCCTGTCCGTAGCGACCAATAATTTCCGCCAGCGTGGTTTTGCCGGTACCCGGCGGCCCCCAAAGGATCATCGAGTGCAGATGCCCTGCCTCAATGGCCCGGGGCAGCGGCTTCCCTGCCGCCAGCAGATGTTGCTGACCGATATATTCCGCCAGCGTGCGTGGCCGCATACGCGCGGCCAAAGGCTGAAACTCGTTATGAGAGAAATCCAGAGAGAGTGTGCTCACGCTGACCTCACTGACGCTGATCGTCCACCGTCACGCCCTTGGGCGGCGTAAAACGGAATTTGTCGGGGCTGACCGCAGTGTTCTGCTGGCTTTTCAGCGTATAGCTGCTGCGCTGCCCGTCCTGTTCAACGGCGCTAAACTGATTGATGGTGCCGCTGGCGGATACGTTAATCGTAAACTGCTTCAGGTTGCCATCAGCTGATTTTGGCGTCAGCTCGAAGTTATCGCCAAGCTGTTTGATGTTGTATTGCTTCCAGTCGCTGCGCTGGTTGCGGGCAATCAGCATAAACGGCGTATTGCTGGTGGCGTCTTTCAGCCATGTCGCGCTAACCTGCTCGACAAAGGGATTATAAAACCACAGCGTTTTGCCGTCCGAGATCAGGATGCTTTCGTCCGGCGCGGTCATATGCCAGTTGAAAAGATCGGGACGTTTAACCCACAGCTCGCCTTCGCCATCCTGCACGGACTGGCCGCTGCCGTCGGTTACTTTTTGCTGGAAGCTGGCGTGAAAACTGGTGACTTTATCCAGACGCTGCTGCAGGTCGGAAGAAGCGTCCGCCATAGCGCTGGCAGAGGCAAAAGTAGCAAGCAGACAGCATGTGATAGTGAGTTTTTTCATTTACGACATCCTTATTGAAACTTTTGTATCCCGATTAGTGGGCAGCCTTAACTGTAGCCAGGCAGCAACGAAAGCAACAGGGGAATAAGCTGATTGCGATAGATCGGAGATGGGGACAAAGCGCTGAAATTCAACGGGTCGGCATAACCGACCCGTTGCTTTTGACAAAATATTACATCTCGTGTGGCGGTGGCGAAAGCACCTCGCGGTTGCCGTTATGGCCAGGCGGCGACACGATACTTTGCGCCTCCATCTGCTCAATGATACGGGCTGCCCGGTTGTAACCGATACGGAACTGCCGCTGCACGCCGGAAATAGACGCACGACGCTTTTCGACCACGAAGGCGACCGCCTGGTCGAATAGCGGGTCAAGCTCTTCATCGCCATCCAGCCCCAGCGACGCGCTTTCGCTTTCTTCGCCAGCGGTAATGCTTTCGATATATTGCGGACGACCACGCGCCTTCCAGTCCTGCACCACGGCGTGGACTTCTTCATCCCGCACAAAGGCACCATGTACGCGCACCGGCATTGAAGAGTTCGGCGGCATATAAAGCATATCACCCATGCCCAACAGCGATTCCGCGCCGCCCTGATCAAGAATGGTGCGCGAGTCGATTTTGCTGGAAACCGTAAATGCGATACGGGTTGGGATGTTAGCCTTGATCAGGCCGGTGATCACATCCACCGACGGACGCTGCGTCGCCAGCACCAGGTGAATACCCGCGGCACGCGCTTTCTGCGCCAGACGGGCAATCAGCTCCTCCACCTTTTTACCCACTGCCATCATCAGATCGGCGAACTCATCCACCAGCACTACGATGTAGGGCAGTTTTTCGAGCATCGGCGGCGATGTTTCCATACTGTCGCCCGGCTTCCAGAACGGATCGGGAATAGGCCGCCCCATCTCTTCCGCCAGCTTAACTTTTTCGTTATAACCCGCCAGGTTACGCACGCCCAGCGCCGACATCAGCTTATAGCGACGCTCCATCTCGCCGACGCTCCAGCGCAGCGCGTTAGCGGCATCTTTCATATCCGTGACCACTTCGGTCAACAGATGCGGGATGCCTTCATAGACCGACAGCTCAAGCATTTTCGGGTCGATCATAATAAAGCGCACTTCTTCCGGCGTGGCTTTATAAAGCATACTAATAATCATGGCGTTAACGCCAACGGACTTACCGGAACCGGTTGTACCGGCGACCAGCAGGTGCGGCATTTTTGCCAGATCGGCCACGACCGGCTGGCCTGCGATATCTTTGCCTAACACCACCGATAACGGCGACGGATTGTCGCGGAATTTATCGCACTCCAGCACTTCACGCATATAAACGGTCTGACGATGCTTGTTCGGCAGCTCCAGTCCGACGTAAGGCTTGCCAGGGATCACCTCGACCACGCGAACTGCTACAGCAGAAAGCGAGCGGGCCAGGTCGCGCGACAGATTGGAAATACGCGCGGCCTTCACGCCAGGCGCAAGATCCAGTTCAAAGCGGGTAATAACCGGACCCGGAGAGATACCGACCACCTCTGCTTTAACCCGATAGTCAGCCAGGCGGGCTTCCACCAGGCGGGCAGTCTGCTCAAGAGCAAACATATCAACGGGTTCGGCTTCCGCTGGCGGTGCCGTCAGCAGATCCAGGGTAGGCAGCGGCGTGGTTGGTTTCTCAAGCGGCTGCTCATGACGCACCAGGAATGGATGGAAAAGGCTATCCTGTGGTTTAGTTTCCGGCTGGATTTGTTCAACCTGGCGTACCGGCTCCTGAGCGGCTGGCTGCCACCCTGGCGCGGCCGGTCGCACAGGCTCCTGAGCCGATGGCTGCCATGTCGGCGCAGCCGGTTGCGCAGGCTCCTGAGCCGCTGGCTGCCACCCTGGCGCGGCCGGTCGCACAGGCTCCTGAGCCGATGGCTGCCATGTCGGCGCGGCCGGTTGTGCAGGCTCCTGCGCCGCTGGCTGCCATGCTGGCACGGCCGGTTGTGCAGGCTCCTGAGCGGCTGGCTGCCACGCTGGCGCGGCCGGTCGCACAGGCTCCTGCGCCGCTGGCTGCCATGTCGGCGCGGCCGGTTGTGCAGGCTCCTGAGCGGCTGGCTGCCACGCTGGCGTGGCCGGTTGTGCAGGCTCCTGAGCCGCTGGCTGCCACGCTGGCGCGGCCGGTTGTGCAGGCTCCTGAGCCGCTGGCTGCCATGTCGGCGCGGCCGGTTGTGCAGGCTCCTGAGCGGCTGGCTGCCATGTCGGCGCGGCCGGTTGTGCAGGCTCCTGAGCGGCTGGCTGCCACGCTGGCGCGGCCTGTTTTACGGGTTCCTGAGGCTGGCTGTGCTGCTGCCATTGCGCAGCGGAGCTGCTCTGCTCATTTTCAGGCGGCAGCGTAAACAGCGGCGGGTCGCCTGCGCCCTCATCAGCCAGCTGTGCTACAGGCGAGAAGTCAAATGCGCCATCGGTATCCAGCGTGGAGGCAGGTGCGCTTTGCTGCGGCTGTCCATAACGCTGGCTTTGCTGTCCGGCAAACTGACGGGCAAGCTCGGCCTGATGACGCGCTTCCTCTTCATCTTCCTCAGCGCTTTCTGCTGCAGGAGCGCTGCTCATTACGCTATCAGACTCAGCGTAACGCGCCTGCTGCTGAGCGGCAAAAGCGTCGCGCAGATGGCTTTCATCCTCGCCCTGCTCTTCCGCTGCTGTTGGCGCAGAGGCCTGAAGACGCTGCTCCTCTTCTTTTGCTTTTTCTTCGGCTATACGCTGCGAGGGCAGCTTAATACCATAGGAAGCCAGCTCGCGACGAGTCGGCAGCTTAACCGGATTCGGCCGCGGCAAAGCGGGGCCAATACCCTGCTTGACCTGCGGATTAGCCGGAGCCGCCTCGCTGGTGGCGCTGAAACCTGGCATAAACGCCGCGGAGGCTGCGGCAGACTGCGCCGTGCTGGCCAGATCCTGAGCGACCTGCTGCGGCTGAGCCGGCTGCGTCGTAGAGAAATCGAAAGGCGAGGCATCCGCTTCCCGCCAGTTGCCCATGCGGGGAGCATCATCTTCATCAGCGACAGGAACGGATGGCGCGGGCGTTTCCGCCGGCATCTCAAAGCGATAAAGTTCGGGCTCTTGCGCGGCAGACGGCGTGGAAACCTGTGCGGCAGGCTCGGCCTGTTGCTGAGCGATTTCAGGCGCTGCAGTAACGGCGGCAGCCACCGGCGTTGCGGTAGCCGCAGACGCTACCGGCGCCACAGGGGCTGGCGAAGGAACCGTCTGCGCAGCGGCAGCGGCCGCCATCGGTGCTGCCGCAGGCTTGCTCAGCAGCGGATCGTTGTCGTCCTCTTCGGCCGTTGCCGGCACTGCAAGCAGGATATCGTCTTCATCAGCGTAGCGGGCACGCTGCTTCGCAACCGATTTCTCATCCGGCTCTTCTTCATCGTCATAATCGTCATATCTGTATTCGTCACTACGCGAACGCCCGCTGGCGAAAGTCAGCACGCCCATCACAGCCGCGCCAATTTTTTCAGCGATGGTCAGCCAGGACCAGCCGGTATAAAGCGTCAAGCCGGCCGCCCACACGCATAGCAGCGTCAAGGTGCCGCCCGCGGCGTTAAACCATGGCGCCATCGCATTGCTGAGCAGGCTGCCAATTACGCCGCCGGAAGCAAAATACCAGATATCGTCAGCGTTTAACGCCGCCAGGCCGCATGATGTGACCACAAGCGCCAGTACGCCGATCAGGCGCAGCGCCACCGCAAAGTAGTCAATGTAGTCCTGCGAATGCCGCTGGCGGAAAGTGATCCAGCATAGTCCCAGGATAACAGGAGGAATGGCGTAGGCCATCACGCCAAAAATGAAAAACAGCGTATCTGCCAGCCATGCGCCAATGCCGCCGCCCAAATTATGGATGGGTTCATGCCAGGCGGTTTGCGACCAGCTGGGATCGGAGGGGTTAAAGCTCAACAGCGCCACCATCAGATAGACGGCAAAAAGCGCCACAACAATCAGTAACGCTTCAAGCAGGCGACGACCGCTGCTCAGCGACTGTAGGGAAACATCTTTATCTTCTGTATATTCCTGGCTCAAGAGTACTCTCCAGGTGCCTGTAAACAATGGAGGCAACAGCGTCGGGCAGGCCCGACGCTGAAACTGTATGAATTCACAGGAGTGTACCGAAACCTATCAGGTTTTGCACCTGCCCTGTGTTACCGCGTCTTAATGACTAAGCGGTTACTTTGTTTCACTTCTTCCATGACCACATAGGTCCGCGTATCGTTTACGCCAGGCAGGCGCAGCAGGGTTTCACCCAGCAATTTACGATAGGCGGACATATCCGGCACGCGCGTTTTCAACAGGTAGTCGAAATCGCCTGAAACGAGGTGACACTCTTGAGTTTCCTCAAGTTTTTGCACTGCGGCGTTAAATTGTTCAAACACGTCGGGCGCGCCACGATTCAGAGTAATCTCAACAAATACCAGCAGCGAGGCATCCAGATAGTGCGGATTCAGCTGGGCGGTATAGCCAAGGATAAACCCCTGTCTTTCAAGACGACGAACGCGCTCAAGGCATGGTGTAGGTGATAAACCTACGCGTTTGGAAAGCTCGACGTTAGAGATACGTCCATCCTTTTGCAGTTCGTTAAGGATATTACGATCGATTCTGTCGAGATCTTTTCCAGGCCGTTTTTTATTGTCTACCATTATTATTGTCTCTCTTAATGCCTTCCCTTTGCCTGCCACACCCTGAACGAAATCATTATCGCAGGGTTGTTCTAAGTGAAGTCTGGAGCCTGTTGCGGTGTTATCACGCCCATCCGTATGACGCATGTTGTCTGTCCACACCATGCGTAATGACCAATGACAGACTGAGTTTATTGAGCCGGATGTCCCAAAACAGGAAAAATCTGTCTTGTAAGCTCAAATGTCCTCTGCTTCCCCCACTGTTTTCGCAAAAGCACAGCCGATTGTCAAAGTAAAACAACCAAAATCAGTACAACATGCCAGATGTTGCGCTGCATGACTGTTTTATAATGAAAAAATCCCCTCACTGCACCATTTTACAGCGCGTTTCGCCCCGCTTTGGCGCAGCGATGCCGCTGCTCCCTAAGGGAAATCGGTTAAACCTTTTGCAACCATCGCTAACAAAATCGCAGAACGCTTTTGTTGCTGACCTAAATTCCCTACAATCGCAACATAGTTGGCAGCTAAATAATGAGGGTCTCATGAGCACGGCCAGACACAGTAAATTACTTATCTTAGGTTCCGGCCCCGCTGGATATACGGCGGCTGTTTACGCAGCGCGCGCTAATCTCAATCCCGTGCTGATCACCGGGCTTGAAAAAGGCGGCCAGCTGACCACCACCACGGATGTGGAAAACTGGCCCGGCGACCCGCACGATCTGACCGGTCCCGGCCTGATGGAACGTATGCATGAACATGCGGTAAAATTTAATACCGAAATTATCTTCGATCATATTCACAGCGTTGATTTACAGCATCGCCCTTTCCGTTTGATCGGCGACAGCGGTGAATACACGGCAGATGCGTTGATTATTGCTACCGGCGCCTCCGCTCGCTACCTCGGCCTGCCTTCTGAAGAAGCGTTTAAAGGCCGCGGTGTTTCAGCCTGCGCAACCTGTGACGGCTTCTTCTACCGTAATCAGAAGGTAGCCGTGATCGGCGGCGGCAACACGGCGGTAGAAGAAGCGCTGTATCTGGCGAATATTGCGTCGGAAGTGCATCTGATCCACCGTCGCGACAGCTTCCGCGCGGAGAAAATCCTTATCGATCGCCTGATGGAAAAAGTACGTAACGGCAATATCGTGCTGCATACCAACCAGACGCTGGACGAGGTCATGGGCGATCAGATGGGCGTCAGCTCGCTACGCCTGCGCTCTACGCTGGACGAGTCGCAGCAGGAACTGAGCGTTGCGGGTCTGTTTGTCGCTATTGGCCACAGCCCGAATACGGCGATCTTTAAAGATCAGCTGGATCTGGAAAACGGCTACATCAAAGTGCAGTCAGGCCTGCACGGCAATGCAACGCAAACCAGCATTCCGGGCGTGTTCGCCGCAGGCGACGTCATGGATCATACCTATCGTCAGGCGATTACCTCAGCCGGCACCGGCTGTATGGCCGCGCTGGATGCGGAACGCTATCTGGATGGTTTAGTTAAAGAATCTCAGTAATCGTTACTGCTTTGATGCGATCTCGCTAAAGGCGACCTGTTAAGGTCGCCTTTTTATTTTCTGCGCTGTACCATTGCTCGCGATTACCCTTACTAAGGGCATGGCCTTGCAGTTTCGCCTGCCCGAACGCGCGGCATACTGGTACAGCATGGACAAACTCCGACAGCAGCAGCTCCTTTCCTGGCTAAAAAAACAGCGTATCCACGGCAATTTCTGGTTCAGACTATCGCTGCTAATCGGCGTAGCCGCCGCGCTGCTTATTCTTTACCAGGCCTGGCTATTAGCCACGCTGCTGCAAGGGCTGATCGTTGATCATCTTTCTCGCGATGCGCTTCTTTCGCAATTTATTCTGCTGTTTTCCTGTTTTATGCTGCGCGGCCTATTGCTGTGGCTGCGTGAGCTGGCCGGGTTCGCTTCGGGCCGGGCCATCCGGGAGAAACTGCGCCGCGATATTCTGGACAAGCTGACTAAGGCTGGCCCCGCCGTTATCCAGGGTCAGGCTGTCGGAAGCTGGACCACGCTTTTGCTGGAGCAAGTCGATAACCTGCAGGATTACTACGCGCGTTATTTGCCACAAACGCTGCTGGCCGCGCTCGTCCCCTGCCTGATCCTTGCCGTTCTGTTTCCCGTAAACTGGGTGGCGGCGCTGATCCTGCTGCTGACGGCCCCGCTTATTCCGCTGTTTATGGCGCTGGCCGGCATGGGCGCGGCCGACGCTAACCGGCGTAATTTTCAGGCTCTTGCACGGCTCGGCGGCTATTTTCTCGATCGCCTTCAGGGCATGGAAACGCTGCGGCTGTTTAATCAGGCCAGTGCGGAAACCGATCGTATTCGCACCGCTTCGGCCAGCTTTCGGCAACGAACCATGGAAGTACTGCGGCTGGCCTTTCTCTCCTCCGCCGTACTGGAGTTTTTTGCTGCCGTTTCTGTAGCAGTGGTAGCGGTCTATTTTGGTTTTTCCTACCTCGGCGAGCTGAACTTCGGCCATTACGGCACCGGCATTACGCTTTTTGCCGGCTTTCTGTCGCTTATCCTTGCGCCGGAATTTTTTCAACCGCTCAGAGAGCTGGGCACGTTTTATCATGCCAAAGCGCAGGCTACAGGCGCCGCTGACGCGCTGGAGAAATTCCTGACAGCGGAACTGCTTCAGGCATCATCCGGCACGCTGACGCCCAACGTTGAGCAAGGTGTAACGCTTACCGCCGCTGATTTGCGGATTATGACGCACGAGGGCATAGAGCTTGCCGGGCCGCTCAATTTTACCCTTAGCGCAGGGAAAAGAGTGGCGCTGATTGGGCGAAGCGGCGCGGGAAAAACCTCTTTGCTGAACGTACTGGCCGGGTATTTGCCCTATCAGGGATCGTTGAAAATAAACGATACGGAGCTGCGTGATATCCTGCCGTCCTGGTGGCAACAGCAGCTTGCCTGGGTGGGACAGAACCCGCATTTACCTGCGCAGACCGTGCGCGAAAATATTGTTCCGCACGGCGAGGGCGATCCGCTCAGGTTACAGCAGGTTTGCGAGCTGGCTGGCGTGGACGAATTTCTGGCGCGCCTGCCTGCAGGACTGGAAAGCGCGGTCGGCGAGCAGGCGGCAGCCCTCTCCGTAGGGCAGGCGCAGCGCATCGCCGTGGCAAGAGCGCTTTACAAGCCTTGTCGACTGCTGCTGCTGGACGAGCCTGATGCCAGCCTTGACGGCCCGGTTGGCGAGCACGTAAACCGGGCGCTGCTGGCCGCCTCTTTCAATCAAACCACATTGTTTATTACCCACCGGCTCGATCGCTTAGCGCAGTGGGATGAAGTCTGGCTGCTCCAGGCGGGAGAAATCGTCCAGCAGGGCAGCAAAGCGCAGCTGCTGCAACGGCCCGGCCCCTTTAAAGCGCTGGTTGAGGAGGCGCAGGCATGAAGCTAATCCGGCCCTGGCTTGCGCTTTTGCGCCCGCACGCTCCGCGCCTGATGCTGGGCATTTTGCTGGCGGTCGTGACGCTGCTGGCGAGCATCGCTTTGCTGACGCTTTCCGGCTGGTTTCTTGCGGCCTGCTCGCTGGCGGGCGCCGCCGGACTTTACAGTTTTAACTATATGCTTCCTGCGGCTGGCGTAAGAGGTGCCGCAATTTTACGCACCGTCGCCCGCTATGCGGAAAGGCTGGTCAGCCATGACGGTACTTTTCGTATTCTGGAAGATTTACGCGTGTTCACTTTTAATAAATTGATCCCGCTTTCGCCCGGCGCGCTGGCTCGTTTCCAGCGGGGCGACCTTCTGAATCGGCTGGTAGCTGATGTGGATACGCTCGATCACCTTTATCTACGCCTGCTCTCTCCCCTACTCGGCGCGCTTGTCGCAATGGTGACGGTAACGCTTTTGCTCGGCTCGCTGAACTGGCCGCTGGCGCTGATGCTGGGCGGTCTCATGCTGGCGACGCTGCTGCTGCTGCCGCCAATTTTTTACCGGCTGGGACGGAAAGAAGGCGAGGCGCTGGCGCACCTGCGCGCCCTGTATCGTAGCCAGCTGACGGGATGGCTGCAAAGCCAGGCGGAGATGCGAATCTATGGCGGCGCGCAGCGCTTTCGCGCCCGGCTTGATAATACGGAAAAGCGGTGGCTGGGCGCTCAGCGCTTCCGCGCCCGTCTTAGCGGCTTATCGCAGGGACTGCTGACGATGATTACCGGCGCGACGGCCGTTTTACTGCTCTGGTCAGCTTCAGCGCTGTTTCATGACGCTACGCTCGCTCTGTTCCTGTTTTGCGCACTGGCGGCCTTCGAAGCGCTGGCGCCGGTTGGCGGCGCCTTTCTGCATCTGGGTGAAGTCTTCGCCTCTGCTCGTCGCGTTAACGAAGTTATTCTGCAAAATCCGGCCGTGAACTTTCCGGCTGAGCGGGGCAAAAGCCCTGCCGGTATCAGTCTGAACCTGCGTGAGGTCAGCTTTAGCTATAACGAGGGCTTTCCCGTGCTGCGGTCGATCTCCCTGGACATTGCGCAAGGTGAACACGTTGCGCTGCTGGGCAGCAGCGGCTGCGGTAAATCCACGTTGCTGCAGCTGCTCACCCGCGCCCGGGACCCGATAAACGGCGAAATCCGGTTAAACGATCGTCCGCTGGCAGCGTGGGACGAAACCGCATTACGTGAAGCTACCGGCGTTGTGACACAGCGCGTGCATCTGTTTAACGCCACGTTACGCGATAATTTATTGCTGGCCGCGCCGGATCGCCATGACGACGAGCTGCTCGCCATGCTGCGAAAAGTCGGGCTGACAACGCTGATTAACGCGGAGGGCCTTGATGCCTGGCTGGGCGAAGGCGGCCGTCAGCTGTCGGGCGGTGAGCGGCGTCGGCTGGGCCTGGCCCGGGCGCTGTTGCATGACGGCCCTTTACTGCTGCTCGACGAGCCGACGGAAGGACTGGACAGCCACACCGAACGGCAGATCCTTACCCTGCTGCGGGAAGCCGCCCGCGGCAAAACGATGATTGTGGTCACGCATCGTCCGCAGGGGCTACGCTATTTCGACAAAATTTGCCTTATGGAAAGCGGCACCGTGGTCGAACAGGGAACCCACGTCGAATTAATCTCAAAACGCAGCCGTTACAGCGCTTTCCTGCAGCGGATTACGCTATAGTCATAGCCTTCTCGCATTACTGAGACAGTGACTATGCGCCTGATGCAGCTCTCAAGAGAATCACTTAATTTTCCACCGCCGGAGATGGCGCTGCGCGAACCGAACGGCCTGCTGGCGATGGGCGGCGATTTAAGTCTGCCCCGCCTGCTCAGCGCCTATCAGCGCGGTATTTTTCCCTGGTTTTCGCCAGGCGATCCTATTTTATGGTGGTCGCCGGATCCGCGCGCGGTGCTATGGCCGCAAAAGTTTCACCTTAGCCGCAGCATGAAGCGTTTTCATCAGCGATCGCCCTATCGCGTAACGCTGAATCAAAGCTTTAGCGAAGTGGTGGAAGGCTGCGCCAGCGATCGTCAGGAAGGCACCTGGATCACGCCCGCCGTGAAGCATGCCTGGCAGCAGCTGTTTGATGCTGGCGAAGCGCAATCCATCGAGGTCTGGCACGACAAAGAACTGGTCGGCGGCATGTATGGACTGGCGCTGGGACAGATTTTTTGCGGCGAATCGATGTTCAGCCGCTGTGAAAATGCCTCAAAAACCGCGCTGCTGGTTTTCAGCCGCTATTTTCTACAGCAGGGCGGCAGGCTAATCGATTGTCAGGTGCTGAACCCCCATACCGCTTCGCTTGGCGCCGAAGAGATGTCCCGCGCTGACTACCTTAAACAGCTTGATTTGCTGGCCAAACAACCGCTTCCGCCCGAATGCTGGCGTCAGCAGACCCTTTTTTAAGACCGTGCGGTGATGTTTTCCACGCAGACAAGGATAATAATGGTATAATATGAGGGCTTGGTATGCGTGTATAAGCCTTTTTGAAGACCGCACTTTCCCCCCGGTTTTGTACCAACTCTTGATTACGCGTTTCCGTGCGCTGCTTATGCCGCAGGGAGGCCGACGCTGGTGGAATCATCAGCTATTCTTTACATAACGTTCTTAAATCGGCATTATTTGCTGATTCGAGACAAAGGTTATAACACCCAGAGGATTTGATGGCCAAAGAAGATAATATTGAAATGCAGGGTAAGATAGTGGATTCATTACCTAACACTATGTACCGTGTTGAACTGGAAAATGGACACGTCATTACTGCGCATATCTCCGGTAAGATACGCAAAAACTATATCCGTATCTCAACGGGCGACCAGGTTACCGTAGAACTGACCCCATACGATCTGAACAAAGGTCGTATCACCTTCCGTATCCGCTAACCTACTTTACTGCAGATGCTGGCGCCTGATGCGCCGCACGGGTAAAAAAAAGGCCGAAGAATCTTCGGCCTTTAGTTTTTTACGTCTAGTGTACTGAGCCTTCCGTTTTGCGCTTTTCGGCGCTCACGAACTGATAAGTCAGCTGGTTCTGCTCTTTGTCGAGCGCCACCGAAACCGACCCGCCGTCCACCAGGGAGCCGAACAGCAGCTCGTTTGCCAACGGTTTTTTCAGGTTTTCCTGCACCGTGCGCGCCATTGGACGCGCGCCCATCGCTTTATCGTAGCCTTTTTCTGCCAGCCAGTTGCGCGCTTCATCGCTGACTTCCAGCGAGACGCCTTTCGCATCCAGCTGCGCCTGCAGCTCAACGATAAACTTATCCACTACCTGATGGATAACCTCGCTGTCGAGGTGTTTGAACCAGATAATGTTGTCCAGACGGTTACGAAACTCTGGCGTAAAGATCTTTTTGATCTCTTCCATCGCGTCGGTGCTGTTGTCCTGATGGATCAGGCCAATGGATTTACGTTCGGTTTCACGTACGCCGGCGTTCGTGGTCATCACCAGCACCACGTTGCGGAAATCGGCTTTACGTCCGTTGTTATCGGTCAGCATCCCGTTATCCATTACCTGCAGCAGCAGGTTGAAGACGTCCGGATGCGCTTTCTCGATCTCATCAAGCAGTACCACGGCGTGCGGATGCTTGATCACCGCGTCCGTCAGCAGCCCGCCCTGATCGAAACCGACATAGCCCGGAGGCGCGCCGATCAGACGGCTGACGGTATGGCGTTCCATATATTCCGACATATCGAAACGCAGCAGCTCAATGCCCAGCGCTTTCGCCAGCTGTACGGTAACCTCTGTTTTACCCACGCCCGTAGGGCCGGCAAACAGGAAGGAACCGACAGGCTTGCGATCCTGTCCCAGACCGGCGCGGCTCATCTTGATTGCTTCGGTTAAGGCTTCGATAGCGTTGTCCTGACCAAACACCAGCATTTTCAGACGGTCGCCGAGCGTTTTCAAAGTGTCGCGATCCGTGGCGGAAACGCTCTTCTCAGGTATACGCGCGATACGGGCAACCACGGATTCGATATCCGCCACGTTAACCGTTTTCTTACGCTTGCTGACCGGCAGCAAACGTGCACGCGCGCCCGCTTCGTCAATTACGTCGATCGCTTTATCCGGCAGATGGCGGTCGTTGATATATTTCACCGCCAGCTCGACCGCCGCACGTACTGCTTTTGCGGTATAGCGGACATCATGGTGCGCTTCATACTTCGGCTTGAGGCCGTTCAGGATCTGCACCGTTTCATCTACCGTAGGCTCGGTAATATCGATTTTCTGGAAACGACGCGCCAGCGCGCGATCTTTCTCAAAGATATTGCTGAATTCCTGATAGGTGGTGGAGCCCATCACGCGAATTTTCCCGCTGGAAAGCAGTGGCTTAATCAGGTTGGCGGCATCTACCTGCCCACCGGAAGCGGCTCCTGCGCCGATGATAGTATGGATCTCATCGATAAACAGAATGCTGCTGTTATCCTGCTCAAGCTGTTTCAGCAGCGCCTTAAAGCGCTTCTCGAAATCACCGCGGTATTTGGTACCGGCAAGCAGCGACCCGATATCCAGCGAGTAGATGGTGGCGTCTTTCATTACTTCAGGCACGTCGCCCTGCACGATACGCCACGCAAGCCCTTCGGCGATCGCGGTTTTCCCCACGCCCGACTCACCCACCAGCAGCGGATTGTTTTTCCGGCGGCGGCAGAGAACCTGAACGGTACGCTCCAGCTCTTTATCCCGCCCGATCAGCGGATCGATACCGCCTACGCGAGCAAGCTGATTAAGATTGGTGGTGAAGTTTTCCATACGTTCCTCCCCGCCTGCTTGCTCTTCGTTAACAGGGTTTTCTGCGCCCGAAGCGGGCCCCTGCTCATCTTTGCGCGTGCCGTGAGAAATAAAATTAACCACGTCAAGGCGGCTGACTTCATGCTTGCGCAGCAGATAGGCAGCCTGGGATTCCTGTTCGCTGAAGATAGCGACCAGCACGTTAGCGCCCGCTACTTCACTGCGGCCGGATGACTGCACATGGAAAACGGCGCGCTGTAAAACGCGCTGAAAGCTGAGCGTAGGCTGTGTGTCGCGCTCTTCTTCGCTGACCGGCAATACCGGGGTTGTTTGTTCAATGAAGGCTTCGAGCTCCTGCCGCAGAGCCACAATATCCACCGTGCAGGCTTCAAGGGCCTCTCTTGCTGATGGGTTACTGAGCAACGCCAACAGCAGATGCTCGACGGTCATAAACTCATGTCGGTGCTCGCGCGCTCTGGCGAAAGCCATATTTAAACTGAGTTCCAGTTCTTGATTGAGCATAGGCACCTCCCCCATTAGATCGCCTTATTCAGGCTTTTTCCAGCGTACACAGCAACGGATGTCCGTTCTCCCTCGCATATTTATTGATATGCGCGACCTTGGTCTCCGCCACTTCGGCGGTAAAGACACCGCAGATTGCCTTTCCCTGGTAGTGAACCGTTAGCATCAGTTGCGTTGCACGTTCAACATCATAAGAAAAGAACTTTTGCAGTACGTCAATAACAAATTCCATAGGTGTATAATCGTCATTATTAAGAATAACTTTATACATCGAAGGCGGCTTGAGACCTTCGCGAAGTTTGTCTTCTGCAAGATGTTCAAAATTAAGCCAATCGTTAGTGTTTCCCATACGTACCCAATATGAAAACGTTGCCTGCCTGCATCAGACTAACACCCTTAAGCGTAAGTTTAGCACGCCCGAAATGCTGTCCGAAGCCGGTGAATTTTTGCACCAACCTGCAACTACGCGACCTTCATCACAAAAATAGCAATAGCGTTAACTGCTTCAAATTTTGATGAATTCATCCCGGCATCTCCTCTTCATTCGCTTGACGCCTGGTACGATTTCTCTACAGTACAGGCGTATGCTGGATGCGTTTTAACCAGCCTGGAGGCCAATGCCTCACTACCTCACCCATTTGAATGTCTTGCGAGGGATCCAAAAGCATGGAGACGGGTACTGTTAAATGGTTCAACAATGCCAAAGGCTTCGGCTTTATCTGTCCGGTCGGTGGCGGCGAAGATATCTTTGCTCATTATTCCACTATCCAGATGGATGGCTACCGAACGCTGAAAGCCGGGCAGCAGGTTCAGTTTGATGTGCACCAGGGGCCAAAAGGCAATCACGCCAGCCTGATTGTCCCCGTTAATGCCGAAGCGGCAGTTGCTGTCAGCGCCTGACCGCTTAGTGATATTCTGACCAACCTTGCAATAAAATGCCAGCCAGCGTCGCTGGCATTTTTATGGGCAACTTTTACCAACCTTAGTAAAGTGGCGCCGTCCTGTCATTTTTCAAGCCCCCTTTTTGCACGAAATTAATTTTCATCCTCGCTTCTTGCCCTCCGCCGCGTTTCAGCGCAGTAAATTTGCGTTAAATCAACCTGGCTGCGTTTTTTCAGGACAGATTATGTCCTGAAGGATTAATGTTGCATTTTAAATGCAACTTTAAAGGATAAGGCTATGTTTTGCGTGCAATGTGAACAAACTCAACGCCGTCTTACGGGTAACGGCTGTACCGGCGTGCGCGGCGCCTGTGGGAAACTGGCACAAACGTCAGATTTGCAGGATCTGCTGATTGCCACGCTTCAGGGGCTTTCCGCCTGGGCGCTGGTGGCGCGACAGCAGGGTATTATTCTGCATGATATCGACAGTTTCATACCAAAGGCGCTGTTTGCCACGCTAACTAACGTCAATTTTGATTCCTCACGCATCGTAGCGCTTGCCCGTCAGGCCACCAGCTACCGGGAACAGCTAAAAGCGTGCTGCAAGCTTCCTTGCAGCGCAGAAAATTATCCTGCGGCGGCAATAGTCCTGGAAAGCGATGACCCTGGGCAGCTACAGCAACAGGCGCTGGCGTGGCGCACCAATCGCGGCCATGCGCATGAGGATATTATCGGTCTGCGCCTGCTGTGCCTGTATGGCCTGAAAGGCGCGGCGGCCTATATGGAACATGCCCATGTTCACGGCTACTTCGATAACACCATTTACCAACAGTTTCATCAGATCATGGTCTGGCTGGGTGCGCAGCCGGACAGCGCCAGCGATCTGCTGGCGGCGGCGATGGATATCGGCAAAATGAATTTCGCCATCATGGCGATGCTGGATAAGGCGCAGACCACCAGTTACGGTTCGCCGCAGCCCGTTGCGGTTAATACCCGACCGGTGGCGGGAAAAGCAATCCTGATTTCCGGGCACGATCTGCGGGATCTGCAGCTATTGCTGGAACAAACCGCAGGCAGCGGTATCAATATTTACACCCATGGCGAAATGCTGCCGGCACATGGCTATCCGCAGCTGAAACAACATGCGCATCTGGTGGGCAATTACGGCAGCGGCTGGCAGCATCAGCAAAAAGAGTTCGCCGCCTTTCCCGGCCCGATCGTTATGACCTCCAACTGCATTATCGATCCTTTCAGAGGCGATTATCAGCAGCGTATCTGGACCCGCAGCATTGTCGGCTGGCCCGGCGTGAATCATCTGCACGACGACGACTTTTCTGCCGTTATCGCGCAGGCGCAGCAGATGCCGGGCTTCTCCACCAGCGAGATCCCCCGCACCGTCACCACGGG
Organism: Erwinia sp. 198; assembly: GCF_003937915.1. GTDB lineage: Bacteria > Pseudomonadota > Gammaproteobacteria > Enterobacterales > Enterobacteriaceae > Erwinia > Erwinia aeris. Next base: position 135,547 of record NZ_RHUM01000005.1, read on the forward strand.
TTTTGGCCGCCAGACGCTGCTTGACGCCGCCGACAGCGTGATTGAGATGGTGAAACAGCATCAGCTGAGGCATATCTTTCTGGTAGGCGGCTGCGACGGCAATCGCGTACAGCGCAGCTACTTTACCGATCTGGCCACCGCTATTCCCGATGACTGTCTGATCCTGACCCTGGGCTGCGGTAAATATCGCTTTAACAAACTGCCCTTCGGCACGCTGGGCGGCCTGCCTCGTCTGCTGGATGTGGGCCAGTGCAACGACAGCTATGCGGCTATCGTGCTGGCGGTCAGGCTGGCGGAAAAATTAAACTGCGACATTAACGAACTGCCTTTATCGCTGATGCTCTCCTGGTTTGAGCAGAAAGCGATTGTCGTGCTGCTGACGCTTTTGTCCCTCGGGGTAAAAAACATTTACACCGGCCCGACGGCGCCGGGTTTTCTCACGGATAATCTGCAGGCGCTGCTGAAAAAAGAGTTTGGCCTGCGGCCGACATCTTCCGTACCCGCAGATCTGGCAACGGCGCTGCATTAATGCCTTGCCGCATTATTTTCGCCTGCGGTGCGCGCCGCATAATGCCCTACCCTTTGCTCAGCCTCGACTATGCTTTTTGCTGAAGATCCCTCCCTTCGGGACACTGATTAAAGCTTTAAAGGAGCAGAGATGAAGCAAACGCTAGCCGCACTGGTGGCGAAAACACTTGAAAACGCCGGCGTAAAACGCATTTGGGGCGTAACCGGGGACTCGCTTAACGGGCTGAGCGACAGCCTGAACCGCATGGGCACCATCGAATGGATGCCGACTCGTCATGAGGAAGTCGCCGCTTTCGCCGCCGGGGCAGAAGCGCAAATCAGCGGCCAGCTTGCCGTCTGCGCCGGTTCGTGCGGGCCGGGCAACCTGCATCTGATCAACGGCCTGTACGACTGCCACCGCAACAACGTGCCGGTGCTGGCGATCGCCGCCCATATTCCCTCCAGCGAGATCGGCAGCGGCTATTTCCAGGAAACGCATCCGCAGGAGCTGTTTAAAGAGTGCAGCCACTACTGCGAGCTGGTCTCCAATCCCGAGCAGCTGCAACAGGTGCTGGGCATCGCGATGCGTAAAGCTATTATCAATCGGGGCGTGTCGGTGGTGGTTATCCCTGGCGACGTAGCGCTACAGCCCGCGCCGGAAAACGCTCGCGCCGAATGGTATCCGCCGCAGTTCCCTATCGTGCAGCCGCCCGCCAGCGAACTGGATAAGCTGGCACAGCTGCTTAATGAAGCAAAAAATATCACGCTGATGTGCGGCTACGGCTGTGCGGGCGCGCATACGGAAGTGGTGCAGCTGGCGGAAACGCTGAAAGCGCCTATTGTCCACGCGCTGCGCGGCAAAGAACATATTGAGTACGACAACCCTTACGATGTTGGTATGACCGGCCTGATTGGCTTTTCGTCCGGCTATCACGCCATGATGAATGCCGATACGGTGATCCTGTTGGGAACGCGTTTCCCTTACCGCGCTTTTTATCCTGAAAAGGCGAAAATTATCCAGATTGATATCGATCCGGGCAGCATCGGGTCGCATTGCCATGTGGATATGGCGCTGGTCGGCGACGTTCGCGCCGCCCTTTGCGCGCTGCTGCCGCGTCTCGAAGTAAAAGAGGATCGCGCGTTTCTGGATAAGGCGCTGAAGCATTATCAGGAAGCCAGAAAGAGTCTGGACGAGCTGGCGACCGCTAATGACAAACAGGCGATCCACCCGCAGTACCTGGCGCAGCAGCTCAGCGAGCTGGCCAGCGAAGACGCAATTTTTACCTGTGACGTCGGCACGCCTACCGTCTGGGCCGCACGCTATCTGAAAATGAACGGCAAACGTCGTCTGCTGGGATCGTTCAACCACGGTTCGATGGCCAACGCCATGCCGCAGGCGCTGGGCGCGCAGGCAATTGACAGACAGCGCCAGGTGATAGCGATGTGCGGCGACGGCGGCTTCTCTATGCTGATGGGCGATTTCCTGTCGGTAGCGCAGCTTAAGCTGCCGGTGAAGCTGGTGGTGTTTAATAACAGCGTGCTGGGCTTTGTGGCGATGGAAATGCAGTCCGGCGGCTACCTGACCGACGGCACCGAACTGCAAAACCCGGCTTTTGCCGATATCGCCAACGCCTGTGGCGTGAAGGGCATTCGCGTGGAGCGCGCTTCCGAGCTGCCTCGCGCTATCGAAGAGATGCTGGCGCACGACGGCCCGGTACTGCTGGATGTGGTCACCGCCAGCGAAGAACTGGTTATGCCGCCGCAGATCAAGATGGAGCAGGCAAAAGGCTTTAGTCTCTATATGCTGCGCGCGTTGATTAACGGTCGCGGCGACGAAGTGGTCGAGCTGGCTAAAACCAACTGGCTGCGGTAAAACATTGGTCTGTCTCACGGACGCTGCGGCGTCCGTTTTGCCCTTTAAGGAGCGCAACGGTGATCGACTTACGCAGTGATACGGTAACCCGCCCTTCCGCCGCGATGCTGTCCGCGATGATGGCTGCGGAAACCGGCGACGATGTTTATGGCGACGACCCTACGGTTAACGCGCTGCAGGCCAAAGCGGCCGAACTCAGCGGGAAAGAGGCCGCGCTTTTTCTGCCGACGGGCACCCAGGCTAACCTGGTGGCGCTGCTCTGCCACTGCCAGCGCGGCGAAGAATATATCGTCGGCCAGCTGGCGCATAACTACAAATATGAGGCTGGCGGCGCGGCGGTGCTCGGCAGCATTCAGCCGCAGCCGATCCTTGCAGCAAAAGATGGTACGCTGCCGCTGGACTTGGTCGAACAGTTTATCAAGCCGGATGATTTTCATTTTGCGATGACCCGGCTGCTGAGCCTTGAAAACACCCATAACGGTAAAGTGCTGCCGCTGGCCTATTTGCAGGAAGCTTGGGCATTCACGCGCGGTCATAAGCTGGCGCTGCATGTGGACGGCGCGCGCATTTTCAATGCGGCCGTGGCGCTGGGCGTCACGCTGGGCGATCTTACGCAATATTGCGATACGCTGACTATCTGTTTATCGAAAGGTCTGGGTACGCCGGCCGGCTCGCTGCTGTGCGGCAGCAAAGCCTATATTGAGCGCGCGAAGCGCTGGCGTAAAATGACCGGCGGCGCCATGCGGCAGTCGGGCATTCTGGCTGCGGCCGGGCTTTACGCCCTGGAGCACAACGTTACGCGGCTTCGGGACGATCACGACAATGCCGCCTGGCTGGCCGCGCAGCTAAAGGCCGCTGGCGTGCAGGTTTCCAGCCAGAACACCAATATGGTCTTTGTGCGTCTGCCGGAACAGCAGGCCGCGCCGCTTAAGGCATGGATGCGTGAGAAAGGCATCGTTCTGCACACGGGCGCCGTGACGCGCTTAGTCACGCATCTGGATGTCGATCGCCCGGCGCTGGAAAAAGTGGTCGCGGAATGGAAAGCGTTTCTGGCCAGCCAGCCGGGCTAGTCACCATACTTTTCCAACAGCGCTTCGACGATAGCCTCGCTTTCCGCGTCCGCCACGCCTGAATAGTCAGCGGGCCGGTAATGCATCTGAAAAGCGGCTATCACCCGCTGTTGCTGCCCTGGCGACATCTCAGGCGTCGCTTCGTAGCCGTAGCGCGCCAGCAGCGCCAGCAGATGCTTGCTGTCCGTTAGCTGGCCCGGCGCTCTTCCCGCCAGGTAATAGCTTACGCGAGCCTCGTCCGGCCACGCGCCAATGCCCTGTTGATAAAGCCAGCGCCACGGGAACAGCGGGCCGGGATCCTGTTTGCGCTGCGGGGCGATATCGCTGTGTCCGACGACATCCTGCGGGCAAATGCCGTAGCGCCGGGTGATATCCCGCGCCAGCGGCATCAGCGCGGCCATCTGATCGCGGGAAAAAGGATACCAGGCTCGCCCTTGCGGCGTGCGGCGATAGCCGGGATTTTCCAGTTCGATACCAAGCGAAGTATCATTGAGCCGCGTCGCGCCTCGCCAGAAACTGATGCCCGCGTGCCACGCCAACTCGGATTCCGGCACAAGCCGCAGCACTACCGGTTGTTTCCCATGCTGAAAGGGTCTGGCAGGAATAAGATAGTGCGCACTGACTTCCCGATCGGTCAGCGTAGCCAGCGAGCGGGGAAAATCCTCAGCGGTATAGTGAATAACCAATACCTTAATACGTGGACGAGCCCCGTAAGCGGCGTGGCGCGTATCCACTACGTAGCCATTCTGTTTTTCCAGGCCGGATGTACAGGCGCTCAGTAGGATGGCCGCCGCCAGCGCCGTCAGCAGGCGCATCAACGCCGTGTTTTAACCGCGGTGCCGCTGACGCTGACCATCAGCATACTGCTGTCTTTGCCAACGGTTTCGTAATCGATATCAATCCCGACCACGGCGTCCGCGCCCATTGCCTTGGCCTGCTCTTCCAGCTCGGCAAAGGCTATCTGGCGCGCCTTGCGCAACTCTTTCTCATATGCGCCGGAACGGCCGCCGACGATATCGCGAATGCCGGCAAAGAAATCGCGGAAGATATTGGCGCCCAGAATCGCTTCGCCAGTCACAACGCCGCAGTACTCCGTTATGGGCTGGCCTTCCAGCGTAGGGGTGGTGGAAAATTGCATGATTTTCTCCTTAACTTCAATCCAGGGTTTTAGCTCTTATGGCCAGGCAGACCAGCTATACTTTATGCTAAAAAACGCCATCCAGAAACCATAAGGAAATCAAGATGAAGTTACAGCTTGCCGCTCTGGCTCCGCTGGCGCTGCTGCTCAGCGCCTGTACCACGGTACAACCCGTCTTTAAGGATAATGGCAGCCGCACCTCTCCCTGCGCCGAAGGCGGCCCGGATTCTGTTGCTCAGGCGTTTTACGATCTGCGCCTTGAGCAGCCTGCTCAGGGCTTGCCGAATGCCACCCAGCTGGCTAAATATCGTCCTTACCTCAGCGACAGGCTCTATCAGACGCTGCTGAAGGCTGATAACGATCCGCAAAAAGAAGCAACCCTACGCGGGGATATCTTCTCAAGCCAGGCGGCGGGCGCCACCTCGGCGAGCGTAGCGGATTCATCGTCAATCCCTAACCACGACGCGCGCAATATTCCGCTGCGGGTTAAGCTCAGCCGCGACGGCGACAAGCCGCAAAGCTGGCAGGATGAAGTGCTGATGATCCATGAAGGAACCTGCTGGGCAGTGGACGACGTGCGCTATCTTGGCCCCGCACCGCATATTGAAGGCGGCTCCCTCAGCCAGCGCCTGCTGCGATAGGGTTTTCCGCGCACCGCCGACAAGCGGTGCGCCTCTTCCCCCTGCTGCATTTTTATCCAGCCTCCCTCATTTTGTGCTAGCCTTGTAGTTAACTTACCTGCATAAGCGAATTTTTCGCCGCGCTGATTGCATAACTATGCCGTCAACGTTAAGATTCGCAGAACTAATCGCTATTCACTTTTTGCGCATGAGTATTCAACTAAACGCTGTAAACTGCTTTTATGGCGCCCATCAGGCGCTTTTTGATATTCAGCTGACCTGCCCGGAAGGCGAGACGCTGGTGCTGCTCGGCCCAAGCGGCGCTGGCAAGAGCTCGCTGCTGCGCGTGCTGAACCTGCTGGAGATGCCGCGATCCGGCACGCTGGGGATCGCCGGTCATCATTTCGACTTCAGCAAAGCACCGGGCGACGCGGCTATTCGCGAGCTGCGCCAAAACGTTGGTATGGTGTTCCAACAGTACAATCTCTGGCCGCACCTGACGGTGATGCAGAACCTGATCGAAGCGCCCTGCCGCGTGCTGGGATTAAGTAAAGATCGGGCGCTGGCTCGCGCCGAAAAACTACTGGAACGCCTGCGCCTGACCAAATTCGCCGACCGTTTTCCTCTGCACCTGTCCGGCGGACAGCAGCAGCGTGTTGCTATCGCCCGTGCATTAATGATGGAACCGGCCGTGTTGCTGTTTGATGAACCGACGGCGGCGCTGGATCCGGAAATCACGGCGCAGATCGTGGCGATTATTCAGGAACTCTCTGAAACCCATATCACTCAGGTGATCGTTACCCATGAGGTCGAAGTGGCGCGCAAAACGGCCAGCCGCGTCGTCTATATGGAGAATGGTTATATCGTGGAACAGGGTGACGCCAGCCACTTTACACAGCCGCAAACCGAAGCGTTTGCCAATTATCTTTCGCACTGATGCAGGACATAATGATGAAAAAAATCGTACTTGCCGCGCTGTTAGCCGGTGTAAGCCTGAGCGCCAGCGCCGCGCAGACCATCCGTTTTGCTACCGAAGCCTCTTATCCTCCTTTTGAATTTGTCGATTCCGACAACAAAATTCAGGGTTTTGACGTCGATTTAGCGAACGCGCTGTGTAAAGAGATGGACGCGACCTGCACCTTTACTAATCAGGCCTTCGACAGCCTGATCCCAAGCCTGAAGTTCCGTCGTTTTGACGCGGTCATGGCCGGAATGGACATCACGCCAGAGCGTGAGAAGCAGGTGCTGTTTACCAAAGCCTATTATGATAATTCCGCTTTGTTTATCGCGCAGAAAGGCAAAGTTGCTGACGTAGCGGCGCTGAAAGGCAAACGCGTCGGCGTGCAGAACGGCACCACGCACCAGAAATACCTGACCGAAAAACTGACCGAAGTGAAAACCGTGCCTTACGACAGCTACCAGAATGCCATTCTGGATCTGAAAAACGGCCGTATTGATGCCGTATTCGGCGACACGGCGGTGGTTAACGAGTGGCTGAAGCAAAACGCCTCGCTGGCCGCGGTTGGCGAGAAGGTCACCGATAAAGACTACTTCGGCACCGGACTGGGTATCGCCCTGCGCCAGGGCAACACCCAGCTTCAGGGCAAATTCAACGCCGCGCTGGATAAAGTGAAAGCCGACGGCACCTATAAAACCATCTACAGCAAATGGTTCCAGCAATAACGGAATGAACGAATTTTACCCTCTTGCAAGCGCCGCCGGGATGACCGTCGGCCTTGCCGTTTCTGCGCTGGCCGCAGGCCTGATTCTGGCGATGATATTCGCCGTCTGGGAGTCCGCCCGCTGGCGGCCGGTGGCCTGGCTCGGCACCGCGCTGGTGACGCTATTTCGCGGGCTGCCGGAAATCCTGGTGGTGCTGTTCGTCTATTTTGGCGCATCGCAGCTGTTGCTGACGCTTTCCGACGGCTTTACGCTACATCTGGGCTTCGCTTCGCTGCCGGTGCAGATGACGATTGAAAATTTCGACGTCAGCCCGTTTCTCTGCGGCGTAATCGCGCTGTCGATCCTTTATTCCTCTTACGCTTCGCAGACGCTGCGTGGCGCGCTGAAGGCGGTGCCTCAGGGACAGTGGGAGTCGGGCCAGGCGCTCGGCATGAAAACGCCGGCGATATTCTTCCGTCTGATCCTGCCGCAAATGTGGCGTCACGCGCTGCCGGGCCTGGGCAACCAGTGGCTGGTGCTGCTGAAGGATACGGCGCTGGTATCGCTGATCAGCGTTAACGATATTATGCTGCAAACCAAAAGCATCGCTTCGCGCACGCAGGAGCCTTTTACCTGGTACATGGTGGCAGCGGCAATTTATTTAATTATCACCCTGCTCAGCCAGCAGGTTTTAAAGCGTATCGAAGCGCGTACCACCCGTTTTGAGCAGGGGAATAACGGATGCTGAGCTATTTACCCGAGCTGCTGAAAGGGCTGCATACCAGCCTGACGCTAACGGTGGCCTCGCTGCTGCTGGCGCTGCTGCTGGCGTTGCTGTTTACGGTGATCCTGTCGCTGAAGATCCCGGTACTGAACGCTATCGTGCGCGGCTACATCACGCTGTTTACCGGCACGCCGCTGCTGGTGCAAATCTTTTTGATTTACTACGGGCCGGGACAGTTTCCTTCTATTCAGGCGATCCCGTGGCTATGGAACGGGCTTTCGCAGCCCTGGCTTTGCGCCCTCCTTGCGCTTTCGCTTAACAGCGCGGCCTATACCACCCAGCTGTTTTATGGCGCGGTCAGAGCTATTCCTGCCGGTCAGTGGCAGTCCTGCGCCGCGCTGGGGATGAACCGTAAAGATACGCTGCGTATTCTGCTGCCCTACGCGTTTAAACGCGCGCTTTCCTCTTATTCCAATGAGGTGGTGCTGGTATTTAAGAGCACCTCGCTGGCTTATACCATTACGCTAATGGAAGTGATGGGCCAGGGACAGCAGCTTTACGGGCGTACCTACGACGTAACGGTTTTTGCCGCAGCGGGCGTCATTTACCTGTGCGTTAACGGGCTGCTGACGCTGATGATGCGCCTGATAGAACGACGAGCGCTGGCTTTCGAGCGTCGTAGCTGAGCCTCCATGCCGGCGGCGGCATTCGCTAAATAACAGCGCTTAACCGTCAGTTAATCAGCGCATAACGCCGCGGCGGCAACCGTCATACTATCCCGATAATATTCACGCAAGGGCCGGAGACATGCTTAAGGTTTGCGTTTTTCTGCTTATCGGATTTGCTGCCAACGCGCTGGCCAGCGGCCCGCTTCGCTTTGCCACTTCGGCGACCTATCCGCCTTTTGTCTACCTGAATGCCGGGCAACAGCTGGTGGGGTTTGATATCGAGCTGGCAAAAGCCCTGTGCGCAAAAATAGCGCGGCAGTGTCTCTTTACCAATAATGATTTTGACCGCCTGCTGCCTTCGCTAAAATTCAACCGCTATGACGCGGTGATTTCCGGCCTGGATATTACCGAAGAGCGCCGGGAAGAGGCGGATTTCACCCAGCCCTATCTGGAAAGTTCCGGCATGGTGATTGCGGTTAAAGGCCGCTACGCCTCTTTAGCGCAGCTACGCGGCAAGCGCGTTGGCGTCGCCGATGCCACAACCTTACAGGCCTGGCTGCAAAGTTCCTGGCCGGATATCATTCCCGTCGCGTACGACAACTATCAGAATGCGCTTTTGGATATCCGCAGCGCCAGGCTCGACGCCATTTTTGGCGAGACGCCTTCCATGCAGGCCATCCTGAGAAGCAATCCCGGCCTGGTCGCCATAGGCAAGCCGATTAAGGATAATCGCTATTTCAGTGCAGGCCTGGGTATCGCGGTACGTAAAGGCGATAAGGCGCTGCTGGAGCAGCTGAATGGCGCGCTACAAAGCCTGAGCGATGAGGGTACGCTGCATATGCTGAAGCAACGCTGGCTTGGCCCGGCAGCCGACCTGCCTGCCGAGTCAGAGATGCCGTAGCAGCGTCAGGACTTCGCCGTGCGCGGTGTGCGGGAACATATCGAACAGCTGGACTTTAACAAGAGTGTATTCGCTCAGGCGGGCGATATCATCAGCCATGGTCTGCGCGTTACAGCTGGAATAAAGAATGAACGGCGGCGCCATACGGCTCAAATAATCGCAGAGCGCGGCGCCAATACCGCGACGCGGCGGATTGACCAGCACCAGATCGGGCGTGCTGACTTCGCCGGTAGCAAACGCCGTAGAGTCCAGCGCGGCGAAGCTGACTTTCTCCAGCCCCATTTTTTCCGCTGAACGTTTAGCGCAGGCGATGGCCTCCGCGCTGATTTCAATGCCGGTCAGCGACATCTCTGGCGTGGCGCAATGCAGGCCAAAGCCGCCTACGCCGCAGAACAGATCCCACATGCTTTTGACGTCCAGCTCGCTTACCCATGCTCTTGCCGTAGCGTACAGCGAGGCGGCTACCGCCGGGTTGGTCTGGAAAAAACTCTGCGGCCGGATCCACAGCGGCACGTCGTTAAGCTGGTCGGCCAGCGCCTGATTTTCCGTTAGCGGGATCTCTTCTTCGCCCTCCAGAATTGCCATATGCACCGGCTGGATATTGGCTGAAATCACGCTCAGCTGCGGCAGCTGCGCCTGCAGGACGGGCAGCGCGTTAGTCAGCTGGACCAGCTTCTCTTTGGATCGCAACACAAAGCGCAGCATCAGCTCGCCGCTGCGGCTGCTTTCCGTCAGCAGGATAAACTTCAACTCGCCGCGCTTGCGCGCCACGTTATACGGCGTCAGACCCGCGCGGGCGATAAAGGGTTTCAGCTGCGCAAATACCGCAGCGAAGCTGTCGGGATAAAGCGGACAGCCACAAAGATCGACCGGCGTACCGTCGCGATGCACAATGCCGAGCAGCGGGCGCTCCACGCTGCCGCTGACCACCATTTTCGCCTTGTTGCGAAAGCCCTGCTGCGCCGAAGTGACCGGCGGCAGCCATTCGCTGACCGCCTGCGCGGACAGAAGCCGTTGCAGCTCAGACTGCTTTTGAGCCAGCTGTTGCGAATAGGGGCGATCCAGCCACTGGCAGGAGCGGCAGCGATCGGCATCATAAAGGGCGCAGTGCATGTAAAATCTCGTCAAACAAAAGCGGGCGGGGATTGTACCACTGTGGGATCAGCGCTGCTGAAAAAAATCCCGGCTGCTGGCAGGGAAAAAGAGCAGCCCCAGCACCAGCAGGTCAGGTAGTTTTTGCGAGAGCAGCAGATGCCCCTCCTCGCCGCGCAGTGAAAATATTTCCGGGCCGATCCAGCCCGCCGAGGCCATCAGCATATAACCGATCGCGATCAGCTGCGAGCAGCCGTAGCCCAGGCGTCCCCAGCGGCGGCCATGCAGTAGCGCAAGCGCACAGCGCAGCTCAATAAAAAAGAGCAGCTGGCTGGCAATAAATATGAGGGTGGCGCTCCAGCTTTGTGCGGCAAGATGGATAACATTCAACAGCGTATCCAGCCCCATTTCATGCACTTCCAGCGCGACGCTCAGGCAGCGTGTCATAATGATAGCGATTGCCGCCACCACTACCGGGACGGGGATCTCGCAGGCTGGCTCCTGTTTCAGCACCTCTGACACCATTTTCTCCCGTCCATGCTCCGTTTTAGTGCAGGTGTGCCCGTGCAACGTTCCCCTGCCCCCGTTTGCTGTGCTTTCGGCAAAGGCTGTCGCCAGGTTAGCGCCAGAGAAAAACAAAGCGCGAGGCTTTCTTCGCTCAATCCTCTTTCCTGGCACGATAACTGCTTCTCACCTGTTGAATTAGCAGCAATTTATGTTTAGTCCAGTTTGCCAACAATTGCCACTGGATAAGATTTTTCGGATCGCTACTCGGGAGACAGAAATGGAGACTGGATCGGCAAAAGCTCGTGAACACTGGACGCCAGGCATTGGCGCTTACCTGGCCCTGATCGTGGCTATTCTCTTTTTTTCCGGCCTGTTTTTAAACGTGGAGGGGGCAAAATGGCTGGGCGCTTTTGACTTCACTACCCTCGGCGGCAAGTTCGGCACCATTAAGGATGCCGCGCGCGCCACCTTTCTCGGGGAAGGCGGTACGGGGGCTAAAGCTGGTTTCCTGTTTGCCCTTTCGCTGGTGCCGACGGTAATGCTGGCGCTGGGCCTGCTGGAAATCTTTACCCATTATGGTGCCATCCGCGCCGCTCATAAGCTGCTGACGCCGCTGTTAAAACCCCTGCTCGGTATTCCGGGACGCTGCGGGCTGGCATTGATCACCGATTTGCAAAGCACAGACGCGGGCGCGGCGCTGACCAAAGAGCTGCACGACGAGAAACAGATAGGAAAAAAGGACGTGGTGATTATGGCCGCCTGGCAATACTCCGGCGCGGGGCTGATTAACAACTATTTTGCCATTGGTTCAGCGCTGTTCGTCTCGCTTTCCGTCCCGGTGCTGGTGCCGCTGGTGCTGATGTTTGTATTGAAGTTTGTTGGCGCTGCCGTAGTGCGTCTGGTGTTAGCTACTGTTTATAAACAGGATTTCCAGCATGAAAAATAATCCGCCCGTTGCCGTTTCCCATAACCCTTTTGATGTGTTCGTCGTCGGTGCGCGAAAAGGGTTTCATATCGCGATTCATAATTTAATGCCTAACGTCATTATGGCGTACGTGATTGCCGAGATGCTTAACCTGCTGGGCGTGATGGCCTTTATTGGCAAGATCTTTGCCCCCGTGATGGGCCTGTTTGGGCTCCCGGGCGAAGCCGTGACGGTGCTGCTTACCGCCTGGCTTTCGTCGTCGGCCGGAACCGGCGTGGCGGTAAGCCTGCTGGCGAAAGGCGTGCTGACCGGCGGCGATATCACCATCCTGGCGCCGGCCATCTTTCTGATGGGATCGCAGCTGCAATATATGGGTCGCCTGCTGGGCGTGGCCGACGTGCCGAAAAAGCACTGGCCGCTACTGATGCTGACCAGCGTTCTGAATGCCGTTATCGCCATGCTGGTGATGCGTTTTATCGCTTAATGGAGGCTTTATCGTGTTAAAAGTTTTAGAACATTACGCCTTGCTGCATGAAATCCCGGAGCTGGGATTTGAAGAGTTTAAGACCTCCGCTTATCTGGGGCAGCAGCTGAAAGCCGCCGGTTTTCAGGTGACGGAAAACGTCAACGGTACAACCGGCATTGTTGCTCTGCTCGACAGCGGCGTACCCGGCCCGACGCTGGCGCTGCGCGCCGATATGGATGCGCTGGGGCATATCATCGACGGCGAGGCCTGTGCGCGCCATACCTGCGGGCACGACGCGCACTCCTCCGTGGTGCTGACCGCCGCGCAGGAGCTGAAAGCGGAAAACGCGGTTAAACGAGGCCGCCTGAAGCTCATTTTCCAGCCAGCGGAAGAGTTGGGCACCGGCGCGCTGGCAATGGTAGCTGGCGGCGCGGTCGAGGATGTGGATATGCTGCTGGGCTTTCATCTGCGTCCGGCGGAGGAGTGCGCCGTCGGCACCGCAATCCCCGCCATGTACTATTCCGCCTGCGTTACTCTTGAAGCCACCATCGGCGGACAAACCGCTCACGCCGCAAGGCCGCATTTAGGCATTAACGCGCTGGATGCCGCAGTCAGCGCTGTACAGGCTGTCAACGCCGTGCATATGGCGCCGGGTAAAAGCTGGAGCGCCAAGGCCACCCGATTTTTATGCGATGCAGGCGTCACTAACTCCGTGCCGGACACGGCGCGCGTAGTGTTTGACCTGCGCGCAGCGGAAAACGAGGATATGACGCAGCTGCAAGTTCGGGTGGAGCGAGCGATTACGCAAAGCGCGGCGGCCTACGGCGCCAGCGCGAAAATTGAAATCCTGAAAGCGATGCCTGCGGCCGAGATCGATGCGGAAATGACGGCGCTGGTGGCGGAAGCGATCAAAGAGGTGCTGGGTGAAACGGCGCTGATGCCGGCACGCTCAACGCCGGGCAGTGAGGATTTCTTCCACTATCCCGTGCAGCGTCCGGCTATCAAAGCGGGTTTCTGGGGGCTGGGCACCGGCCTGACGCCGGGTTTGCACCATCCGGATATGCGTTTTGACCTCGATGCGCTGCCGGTTGGGGTGAAAATCTTTAAGGCCTGCGTGATAAAGATTTTAGGCTAGCGGCGCCGCCAGGCCGATCGTCTCTGACCGGCCTGCCGTTTAATGACCTTTTTGCGCGCGCTGCGCATCCCGAATGCGCTGTTTCTCTTCGTGCGCCATAAACCGCCAGGCAATAAAGCCGACAATGCCCACCACAAACAGGATCAGCGACGCCAGCGCGTTAATTTCCGGATTAACGCCGCGCCGCACGGTGGCGAAAATTTGCATGGGCAGTGTGGTCGCGCCTGGCCCGGTAACGAAGCTGGCAATCACCAGATCGTCCAGCGACAGCGTAAAGGCCAGCAGCCAGCCGGTAACGATGGCAGGCGCGATCATCGGTACGGTGATCACAAAGAAGACCTTCAGCGGCGTGGCACCTAAATCCATTGCCGCTTCCTCAATAGAGCGATCCAGCTCGCGCAGACGGGCGTTGATCACTACCGCTACATAGGCCGTGCAGAAAGTGACGTGCGCCAGCCAGATAGTAAGCATGCCGCGATCGCCAGGCCAGCCAAAGGTATTGCCCATCGCCACAAACAGCAACAGCAGCGACAGCCCGGTGATCACGTCCGGCATCACCAGCGGCGCGGTAAGCATAAAGGCGAAACCAGTGGATCCCTTAAAGCGGCCGAAGCGGACGATGGCAACCGCCGCCATCGTGCCCAAAATCACCGCGGCCGTTGCCGACAGCGCGGCGATGGTCAGACTCAGCGTGACCGCGCTTATCATCGCATCGTCATGAAACAGCACGTTGTACCAGTGCAGCGAGAAGCTTTCCCATGCGGCCAGCTGCGATGAGTTAAAGGAATAGATCACCAGCAGCACCATCGGCGCGTACAGGAAGAAAAAGCAGACTATCAGGATTGCAATACGCCACGGAGAGCGCACGGTCGGCAAAGCACTCATGCTTTTTCTCCCAGCTCTTTGTTCTGATGCTTATGAAACCAAATGATAGGCAGGATCAGGATCAGCAGGATAATTACCGCCAGCGACGAGGCGACCGGCCAGTCGCGGTTGTTAAAGAACTCCTGCCACAGCACGCGGCCAATCATGATGCTGTCCGGGCCGCCGAGCAGTTCCGGAATAACGTATTCGCCAACTGCCGGAATAAACACCAGCATGGAGCCGGCGATAATGCCGCCTTTGGTCAGCGGCACTATTACGCTAAAGAACGTTTTCAGCGGACGGGCCCCTAAATCCAGCGAGGCTTCCACCAGCGAATAGTCGATACGGGTAAGTGCGGTGTAAATAGGCAGCACCATAAAAGGCAGATAGCAGTAGACGATGCCGATGTAGACCGCGAGATTGGTATAAAGGATTGCCACCGGATGATCGGTAATGCCGCTCCACATCAGAAAACGGTTCAGCACGCCGTTATCGTTCAGAATGCCCATCCAGGCATAAACGCGCACCAAAAAGGAAGTCCAGGAAGGCAGGATCACCAGCAGCAGCAGGATATTGCGGGTAGAAGGCGAACTGTACGCCACGGCCCACGCCAGCGGATAGCCGATAATCAGGCAGGCTACGGTAGAAATTGCCGCCACCTGGAGCGAGTGCAAATAGGCATCGATATAGAGCGGATCGTCCGTCAGCGTCAGATAGTTGCCAAAATTGATCACTGCGGTCAGCTGACCATCCGCCCAGCTGAACAGGTCCGTATAGGGTGGAATTGCCCGCGCAATATCGGCAAAGCTTATCTTCAGCACGATCAGAAACGGCAGCAGGAACAGCAGTACCAGCCAGAGATAAGGCAGCGCGATCGCCAGTTTGCGGCTTGAGCGCAGCCTGTTCAGCAATGCCGGACGTCCGGACGCAGTAACTTGAGTCATAAACGCCTCCCCTTATTGCGTCAGCACGACGCAGCTATCCGTGTCCCAGCAGAGGCGGACTTCGTCTCCCCAGGTGGGTGCCCCTTTACGGAAGCGATAGCCATTCTGCAACTGCGCGCTGATCATCTGGCCGCTGTGCAGGCGCACGTGGTAGATGGAGAGATCGCCCAGATAGGCAATATACACCACTTCGCCCACGGCAAAGTTACAGCCATCGGCGGGCACTTCATCGCTCAGCATGACTTTTTCCGGGCGCAGCGCCACGTGTACAGGCACGCCGTCCACAATGGATGCGTCGGAATCAACCTTCAGCGGATGGATCAGGCCAGGGCTGTCGATAATCAGGCCGTCTGGCTGACGCTCGCGCAGCATTCCCTGAAAAATATTTGCTGAACCGATAAACTCGGCGCTGTAGCGCGTAGTGGGATGCTCATAGATCTCTTCCGGCTCGCCGATCTGCACAAACTTGCCGCGATTCATGATGGCGATGCGTCCGGCCATCGTCATCGCTTCTTCCTGATCGTGAGTAACCATCACGCAAGTCGCGCCAACGCGTTCCAGAATATCCACCACCTCGAGCTGCATACGGTCACGCAGTTTTTTATCCAGCGCGCCCATCGGCTCGTCCAGCAGCAGCAGTTTAGGGCGTTTAGCCAGGCTGCGGGCCAGCGCCACTCGCTGCCGCTGTCCGCCGGAAAGCTGGTGCGGCTTGCGCTTTGCATACTCCTGCATATGCACCAGCGCCAGCATCTCGCTTACACGCTCGGCGATCTCGGCCTTGGGCAGCCGATCCTGTTTCAGGCCAAAGGCGATATTTTGCTCCACCGTCATATGCGGAAAAAGCGCATAGGACTGAAACATCATATTGACCGGGCGCTGATAGGGCGGCACGTGGGAAAGATCCTGACCATCCAGCATAATCTGCCCGGAGGTCGGCGCTTCAAACCCGGCGAGCATCCGCAGCAGCGTGGATTTGCCGCAGCCGGAAGCGCCCAGCAGCGCAAAGATCTCACCTTTGTAAATTGTCAGATTGACGTCGTCAACCGCGTGCTGTCCATCAAAGGACTTGGTCAGATTGCGAATTTCCAGCAGCGGCGTCACCGCCCTGCTGACTTTTTTTTGCGGACGAGGGATCGCGTCGTTCACTTCCATTACACTCCGGCGCTTTTAAACGGTCATGCCGTATAAAAAGAAAACAGAGGCGGGGTCGCCTCTGTGATAACTCAGTGAGGCTTCAGCTACTTGCCACTTTTAACTTTAGTCCATGCCCGCGTGCGCACACGATCGAGTTTCGGATCCTGGACTTTCAGCACAAACAATTTAGCCATCGTCTCGGGGTTGGGATAGATGCCCGGATTGTCGCGTACGCTCGCTTCCACTAACGGCACCGACGCTTTATTGCCGCTGGCGTAAAAAATCTTGTTGGAAATATTCGCCATCACGGCTGGCTCCATCAGATAGTTCAGAAACTGATAAGCTTCATCCATGTTCTTTGCATCTTTAGGAATGGCCAGCATATCGAAGAACGCCAGCGCGCCCTCTTTTGGAATGCTGTAGGCGATGTTCACGCCGTTTTTCGCGGCGTCAGCGCGATGCTTCGCCTGCAGCACGTCGCCCGCCCAGCCGATAGCCACGCAGGTATTGCCGTTCGCCAGATCGTTAATGTACTGCGAAGAGTGAAAATAACGGATGCTCGGACGCAGCTTCAGCAGCAGATCGGTCGCCGCGCCGGAATAATCTTTTGCATCGCTGCTGTTAGGATCTTTGCCCAGGTAGTTCAGAACGGTAGCAAAAATCTCTTCCGGTGCATCCAGGAAAGAGACGCCGCAGCTTTTAAGTTTTTCCAGATTCTCCGGCTTCAGCACCAGATCCCAGCTGTTAACCGGCGCATCTTTGCCCAGTGCGGCTTTCACCTTATCGACGTTATAACCAATGCCGGTGGTGGCCCAAAGATAAGGAATGGCGTATTTGTTGCCCGGATCGTGCTGCTCAACCTTTTTCAGCAAATCAGGATCGAGGTTTTTATAATTTGGCAGCTTGCTCTTATCCAGCGGCTGAAAGACGCCGGACTGTAGCTGGCGCGCCAGAAAACTGGAGGATGGCACCACGATATCGTAGCCGGTGCTGCCGGCCATCAGCTTGCCTTCCAGCACCTCGTTGGAGTCGAACACGTCATAGACAACTTTAATGCCGCTCTGCTTCTCAAAATCAGGCACGGTATTGGGCGCAATATAGTCGGACCAGTTATAGACATGTAGCGTCTTATCCGCCGCCGTGGCGCCAGCTGATACCGCCATCACCATGCCAGCAACCAAGCCTGACAACCATTTTTTACGCTGGTTGAACATGTTTTCCATCCTCCTGAACAGAGATAATTACGGCTAAAAGCGGGCCAACGGCGTTTCGCTCACTGTAAGGAATAGCCGCCGCGCTGTTAAATAGAAAAAACCTATACCTGCTGCGAGTTTGCATACAAAATGCAGTTTCGCAAGGATAGTCCCACAATGCAGGCCAGACCAGAGCCGGGCGCAAAAAACGCCTTTTATCGAGATTCGCCTGGTTTTACTCTATGCAAGCGAGCCGGGAGCGGTAAAACGGCGCAGAAAATAGGGGAAAAGCGGCCCTGAGCCAGCATAAAAGCGGGAAAAGCACGGGGGAAAACTGAAGGAAATCGCCGGATGCGGCATTAAACGGGGAAATATGCGTCAGTCAGGGCCACCAGGCCCTGAAATAATGGCTGTAAATCAGTGCAGCATGGAGTGAGTAGTGATGATTTCGCCGCGATCTTCCTCTTCGCTCATCATCAGCAGATGATTGGCAAAGGCCTCCATCACTACCATTGAAATCTGCTCTTCACTCTGCTTCATAAAATGCACGAACTGCCCGTAGGTCAGGCCAGCCGTGATGGTAAGCGACTGACAGACAATCAGCTTGGGCAGATTATCATCCTGGATATCAACGAAAGCTTTCACCGTCAGCGAACTGGCGTTGATCTGCGACAGATCGCCCACCAGCGGGATCAGTGCAGTTGGTTTGACCTCCGCCAGCGCGGAAAACAGAATAACGTTGTCCACCAGATCCAGCTTGGCATCAAACACCCCGTCGAAATTCTGCATATGCGGCAGGTGAAGCGCCTGACAGGAATCGCACTCAAACCAGGTGATGCTCTGCTGATCCAGCCAACGTCGTAAAAGCTCGATATCGGGAACGACGAGTGAATCCATGTAATTGGTCTCTTACTGCCTTAAAATTGCGCCCTAGCTTACGGAAAAAAGCCCCTGAACACCACGACTGTGTAGTAAATATCAGGTCAACCGCCGGTTTTCAGACAGAAGCCAGGCTTCGCCTGCTGCTCAATCCAGGCGATCATCTGCGTGGCAATATCCCTACCCGTGGTCTTTTCGATGCCTTCCAGGCCCGGTGAAGCATTAACTTCCATTACCAGTGGCCCGCGCCCGGCGCGTAAAATATCCACGCCCGCCACGTCCAGACCCAGCGTCGCCGCCGCGTGTACGGCAATTTCCCGCTCGCTGTCGGTAATCTCCACCCTACGCGCTTTGCCGCCACGATGCAGGTTCGAGCGAAACTCGCCTTCCCTGGCCTGCCGTTCAATAGCCGCCACTACCCTGCCGCCGATCACCAGGCAGCGGATATCACTGCCCCTGGCTTCCTTGATAAATTCCTGCACCAGAATATGCGCGTTAAGGCCGCGGAAGGCGTCAATCACGCTTTCGGCCGCCTGACGCGTCTCCGCCAGCACCACGCCGATGCCCTGCGTGCCCTCTACCAGCTTGACGACCAGCGGCGCGCCGCCCACCATCTTAATCAGATCGCTGGTATCGTCTGGCGAATGCGCAAAGCCCGTAATCGGCATGGGAATACCTTCCCTGGCAAGCAGCTGCAAAGAACGCAGCTTGTCGCGCGCGCGGGTGATAGCGACCGATTCGTTAAGCGGATAGCTGCCACAAACCTCAAACTGCCGCAAAACTGCCGTGCCGTAAAAGGTAATAGCCGGTCCAATGCGTGGGATAACCGCATCATAATGGCTCAGCTGTCGGCCCTGGTAGTGAATGGCCGAGGATCCGGGATTGATATTCATATAGCAGGACAGCGGATCGATAACTTCAACGCTGTGACCGCGTAGCTGAGCGGCTGCCAGCAGCCGCTTGCAGGAATAGAGCGAGCCGTCCCGGGAAAGAATCGCTATTTTCACCCGATTTCTCCGAAAGGGTTTTAACGGGTTGCCCATCCTTGCTTATGCAGGTAATCCAGCATAAACGGACGACTTTCTTTAATAATGGTTTTCTGGATATGTTCGCTCCAGCTTTCACGCCGCGCGTTGCTTTCACGCGTCAGATAATACGCCTCGTGCTGGACGTCATAAGCGGCCAGCGTGTCCGGGTCGATCGGCTGATAGCGATTCTCGTGAACCAGCATAGCCGCCGGCATACGGGGTTTTAACTGCGGGATCTGTTCAGGCCAGCCCAGGCACAGCCCAAACAGCGGCAGCACGAACTTCGGCAGGCCCAACAGCTCGGTGACTTCGGCGATGCTGTTACGGATGCCGCCGATATAAACGCCGCCCAGCCCCAGCGATTCTGCGGCCACCAGCGCGTTTTGCCCCATCAGCGCGGTATCCACGCAGCCCAGCAGCAGCTGCTCCGCCAGGCCCAGCTGCGCTTCCGGACAGATCTGCTGATGACGGTTAAAATCGGCGCAAAAAACCCAAAACTCGGCGGCCTGACCAACATATTTTTGTCCGCCAGTCAGCTCGACCAGCTTCTCACGCGCCGCTTTGTCGGTGATGCGGATAATGGAAGAACACTGCAAAAAGCTGGAGCTGGAAGCCGCCTGTGCGGCCGCGATAATCGCCTCTCGTTCAGCCTCGCCGATGGGCTGGTCGGTAAAAGATCGGATAGAACGGTGGGAGCAAAGTAGCTCAATGGTCGGCGTCATGCTTCTCTCCTGGTGAGGATTTTTCAGACAAGTTAAACAGCTCCGGCGCCATCGCTTTCGCCGTACGCCACATCATCACTATGGCGGCGGGCAGCATTATTATAAGGCCAACGATAAGCAGGATCGTGGCAGCAAAGGCCCCGGAAAAGGATGCAGGCAAGGGTAGCACTTGATGCAGCGCTAAGTAAGAGAGCAGCAGGATAATTCCGCCCAGCGCCTCCGCAATCAACACTGGTTCAGGCATGTTACTAAAGGTTAAACCGCCCATATTGCCTCCGTCTCCGGGGGTTAAGCGTTCATATAGCGTAACCGGTTTATCTCTATATAGATGAAACGAATCGAAACGACAGGTAATTCCTTCTTTCTTTCACCTGCGGAAGTGGGCATGATAAGCGCCATTACATGATAAGTTGTGATGTACATCACACTAAATCTGACCTTTGAGGAGAACCCTATGTTTGCCGTAATTTTTGGACGTCCTGGCTGTCCTTATTGTGTCCGCGCTAAAGAACTGGCTGAAAAACTGACCGAAGAGCGTGAAGATTTCAACTTCCGCTACGTGGATATCCACGCTGAAGGCATCACCAAAGCCGATCTGGAAAAAACCGTGGGCAAACCGGTGGAAACCGTACCGCAGATTTTCCTCGACCAGACCCACATTGGCGGCTGCACCGATTTTGAAGCCTACGCTAAAGAAAACCTGGGCCTGTTCCAGTAAGACTTCCTGCTCCTGACTTCTGTTGGGATGATAAAAAAGAGGGCCGCTATGCGGCCCTCTTTTTTTTGCCAGCGGTGCTTAGCCGTGCGAATGCCAGAACAGCGTGCGGCAGAGCATAACGACCAGCGCGCCGGAACCGCACCAGAATATTGCGCTGGTATCAAACGCCAGCTCCTGCAACGGTGCGTGATAGTGCAGCGAATAGTAGTGCAGAAAAATCAGGCAAAGCGGCGTAGCCAATAAAGCGCCCAATAACGCTATCGTCAGCGGGTGCTCTTTTGATGTTAACGCCGCGATAGCGCCCGGCAGCGTAAACATCAACAGGCCCGGCCTCGCCTGTGCCCAGGCCGTTCCCTCTATGACCATACCGTAACGTACCGCCAGAAAAACGATGCTGTAGAGAACAAAACTAAACGCTACGCTTGTCCAGGACATACCCTTAAACATAATAGGATCTTCTCTCGGTAATTAATGTTATCACCTGGCCGGAATGACGCCGGACTGATTTTCCCTGTTCTAAACAAACAAAAGCCATGGCTTTTACTGGCTGAAAAAGCGTGAAGCGATTAAAATGACGACCGTTTTATTTGGCTCTGGGCTGTAATTCGCGGAAATTCCTGAATGTTGCCACTGCTCTGATGGCAGTGCAATAAATTTAGCGTAAAACACCCTTTAATTCAACACCTTACTAGTAAACAAGAAGTTAAACCGTGAATATAAACGTCGCAGATTTGTTAAGTGGAAATGACATTCTGTTATTATTCGTCGTACTGGCGCTCGGTCTCTGTCTGGGTAAATTGCGCCTGGGTTCAGTCCAACTGGGTAATTCTATTGGCGTTTTAGTTGTTTCTCTTCTGCTTGGCCAGCAGCATTTTACGATGAACCCCAACGCGCTTAATCTCGGTTTTATGTTATTTATTTTTTGTGTGGGTGTGGAAGCCGGGCCGAATTTTTTCTCTATTTTCTTTCGCGACGGCAAAAATTATCTGATGCTGGCGCTGGTCATGGTTTCCAGCGCGGTGCTGATTGCGCTGGGGCTGGGCAAACTCTTTGGCTGGGATATCGGTCTGACGGCCGGTATGCTGGCAGGCTCAATGACGTCCACGCCGGTACTGGTGGGGGCTGGCGACACGCTGCGTCATACCTATCCCAGCGGTGCGATGCTGAGCCAGGCGCAGAATAACCTCAGCCTGGGCTACGCGCTGACTTACCTGGTCGGGCTGGTCAGCCTGATTTTCGGCGCACGCTATCTTCCCCGCCTTCAGCACCAGGATTTGCCGACCAGCGCGCAGCAGATTGCCCGCGAGCGTGGCCTGGATGCCGAACAGCGCAAGGTTTACCTGCCGGTGATCCGCGCCTATCGCGTAGGGCCAGAGCTGGTCGCCTGGATTGACGGTAAGAACCTGCGCGAGCTGGGCATCTATCGGCAAACCGGCTGCTATATAGAGCGTATCCGCCGCAACGGCATTCTTGCCAACCCTGACGGCGATGCCGTCCTGCAGCAGGGAGACGAGATTTCATTAGTGGGCTACCCGGATGCGCATTCCCGTCTCGATCCCAGCTTCCGCAACGGCAAAGAGGTTTTCGATCGCGATCTTTTGGATATGCGCATCATCACCGAAGAGATTGTGGTCAAAAACAATAACGCCGTGAACAGAAGGCTCAGCCAGCTCAAGTTGACGGATCACGGCTGCTTTCTGAACCGCGTGATCCGTAGCCAGATTGAAATGCCTATTGATGACAGCATTATTTTAAACAAAGGCGACGTGCTGCAAATCAGCGGCGAAGCGCGGCGGGTGAAGTCGGTGGCTGACAAAATCGGCTTTATCTCTATCCACAGCCAGGTTACCGATCTTCTGGCCTTTTGCGCCTTCTTTATTATCGGACTGATGGTGGGCATGGTCACCTTTCAGTTCAGCCGCTTTAGCTTTAGCGTGGGCAACGCGGCTGGCCTGCTGTTCGCCGGGATCATGCTGGGCTTTCTGCGGGCGAACCATCCGACCTTTGGCTATATCCCGCAGGGTGCCTTAACGATGGTGAAAGAGTTTGGCCTGATGGTATTTATGGCCGGCGTTGGATTAAGCGCGGGCAGCGGTCTTTCGCACGGCATGGGCGATACCGGTCTGCTGATGCTGGCGGCCGGCCTGATGGTCAGCCTGCTGCCAGTGGTGATCAGCTTTGTTTTTGGCGCCTGGGTACTGAAAATGAACCGCGCCTTGCTGTTTGGCGCCATTATGGGCGCTCGCACCTGTGCACCAGCCATGGAAATTATCAGCGATACGGCCCGCAGCAATATTCCGGCCCTCGGCTATGCGGGCACTTACGCTATCGCTAACGTCCTGCTCACGCTGGCCGGAACGTTAATCGTGCTGATCTGGCCAATGATTGGCGGCTAAAATAATTTCCGATTGTTTGCGAACTTTTGCTGTTGCCCGCAGTCATAATTAATGCCACTGCTTTTCTTTGAAATCCCCCGGATTGTGGAGCCCGTTAATCTTATGATTGACGGGTTTTTTTCTTTTTGTTTTCCGCTCTTCCCTGCCCGCTCCCTTTTTTCTGTCCTCGATCCTTAACGAAACCACAACCGCTAACGGAATTAAGAGCGAGCCTATTTCACTTTTATTGGGCCGCTTCTACTTTATGTGGCTGCCTTCAGGGATGCCGTGACAAGCTGGCAGCATAGCCAGCGCGCGAACCTCTGACCGGATTGAGACACTTTATGGCCGCCACCGGCCCGTTTTTACTTTCAGGCACGTCAGGTGCCGCTGAACGAGATAAGGAAATAACCATGCTGGAAGCGCTAAACCGGTCGCTGTTTCTCTGGATTAACGCCACGCCCGACACGCCCGCCTGGTTGATATCGCTGGCTACCCTGGTGGCTCGCGATCTGATCACCATTGTGCCCGTACTCATTGTCGCGCTGTGGCTGTGGGGGCCGAGAAGTCAGGTTGGCTCACAGCGCCGGCTGGTCCTGAAAACCGCTCTCGCCCTGGCCTGCGCCTTAACCATATCCTGGCTAATCGGCAGCCTGTATCCTCATCCACGCCCCTTTGTTATCGGGCTGGGCTATCAGTTTCTTGCGCACGAGGCGACGGAATCCTATCCCAGCAATCATGGCACTATTATTTTCACTTTTGCCATCGCCTTTTTCTGCTGGCATCGCGCCTGGTCTGGCGTAGTGCTGCTGGCGGCCGGTCTGGCAATTGCCTGGTCACGCATTTTCCTGGGCGTTCACTGGCCAATGGATATGCTGGGCGGCCTGCTGCTGGGGATGCTCTCCTGCCTGGTGGCGCAGGTTACGTGGCATTTTTGCGGCCAGCGCTTATTGCATAATATTTCTTCGCTTTACCGCCTCTTGTTTGCTTTCCCAATTCGCAAAGGCTGGGTGCGTGAATAATACTTTGCCAGATTAATTATAATAATCAGGCCGAAGCAACGGCTCACATTATCGACATAATATTGCGCAACAGGCCGAAATATTAAACGCCTTTTATTCGTCCGTTGCGCAAATGAATAGAGTTAACCATACGCATTGAAGCTTAATTTTTAAGTTATTGATTTATAAATATAAAAACCATTAAGACTGTAAGCACCCATGAAAGCCTGTTATTTAACCAATCGCGCATCTGCCAGATTTGGTTTTAATGACTATAGTAACCGCTTCCATTCAGCACTTCTTATGGCGCTAACCTTCCCATTCAGACGATCGCGCTGTAAAGACGCCAGGTAATCCCCTTATCTGAGATCTCTGCTTTCTAATTTTCCCTTTCTTCTTCTTTTTCTGGTGGTAGAGTGTTGCTCGCCTCAGTCAGAATAGTTAATTACGCCTGATGAGAGCCGTTTTCCTGTTTTACGTTCAGGTTATTTAGCTCACTATTTTCAACCGGGAGATTGTCAATGGAATCCACTAAAACGGCTACGCTGCCGTCAACGGACGCATCGACAGAGTGGCGCAAAAGCGACACCACGTGGATGCTCGGCCTTTACGGCACGGCTATCGGTGCTGGCGTGCTGTTTTTACCGATCAATGCCGGTATCGGCGGGCTGATCCCCCTGCTTATTATGGCGGCCCTGGCTTTTCCTATGACTTTCTTCGCCCATCGTGGTCTCTGTCGCTTTGTGCTTTCCGGACGCGGCGATCGGGATATTACCGGCGTGGTGGAAGAACATTTCGGTGCGGGCGCGGGCACGCTGCTCACCCTGCTCTATTTCTTTGCTATCTATCCTATCCTGCTGGTTTATAGCGTGGCTATCACCAACACCGTAGAGAGCTTTATCAGCCATCAGCTCCATTTATCGCCGCCGCCCAGAGCGCTGCTGTCGCTGATTTTGATTGCGGGTTTGATGGCTATCGTGCGCTTCGGCAAAGAGACCATCGTTAAAACCATGAGCGTGCTGGTTTATCCTTTTGTCCTGGTGCTGATGGCGCTGGCGCTCTTTTTGATCCCACACTGGAACAGCACGATTTTTCATCATGCGGAAGGCAGCAGCAAGGGCCTGTGGATGACGCTTTGGCTGGCTATCCCGGTCATGGTGTTTTCTTTTAATCATTCACCGATTATTTCGGCTTTTGCGGTAGCAAAGCGTCAGGAATATGGCGATAACGCGGCAAAAAAGTGCGCGCGCATTCTGGCCCGCAGTCATCTGATGATGGTAGTGACGGTGATGTTTTTCGTCTTCAGCTGTGTGCTTAGCCTGTCGCCGGAAAACCTGGCGGAAGCGAAAGAGCAGAACATCTCTATTCTTTCTTATCTGGCTAACCATTTTAATACCCCGCTGATGGGCTGGCTTGCGCCGCTGATCGCGATGGTCGCTATTACCAAATCGTTTCTGGGCCACTATCTGGGCGCGCGAGAAGGCTTTAACGGCCTGATCGCCAGGACTTTCCGCCAGCCGCCGGCGGAAAACAAACTGAACCGGATAACGGCAGTCTTTATGTTTCTGACCACCTGGCTGGTAGCAACCAAAAACCCCAGCATTCTGGGGATGATTGAAACGCTGGGCGGGCCTGTAATTGCCGTGCTGCTTTTCCTGATGCCGATGTACGCGATTAACAAGGTGCCGTCGATGCGCCAGTACAGCGGGAAAATCAGCAACGTATTTGTGGTGCTGACGGGCCTGATTGCCATTTCGGCTATCGCTTACGACCTGTTCTGACCAGGGATGCGCCACGGATGGCGCCGCAGCATACCGATATTAAGCGCTTAGCCTAACCATTTGCCGAACCAGCCGTGCAGCTTCATCAGCACAAAATCCCACATCCGGCTAAAGACGCTTCCCTCTTTTACCTCATCCATCGCCACCAGCGGACGTTGCTCAATAGTTTTACCGTTCAGCTGAAAGTCAATGGTGCCGACAATCTGATTTTTCTTTAGCGGCGCCGTCAGCTGCGGCTCGTTGAGCGTAAAGCTCGCTTTCAGCTCCTTTGTCCGATCTTTTGGCAAGGTTATCGCTGCATCTTCCGCCACGCCCAGGCGCACCTCTTTCCGATCTCCGAACCAGACCCGCTGCGAAGCAAAGGGTTTGTCGGCTTTTATCGGCGTGATAGTTTCGTAAAAACGGAAACCCCACGTCAGCAGTTTTTCGCTTTCGCGAAAGCGTATGGCGTCGGTTGCTGCGCCTAGCACCACGGAGATCAGCCGCTGTTCTCCTTGCGTCGCTGAAGCGACCAGGTTGTTTCCCGCTCCGGCGGTATGGCCGGTTTTGATGCCGTCTACCTGCAGATTTGTGCTCCACAGCAGACGGTTACGATTGTGCTGTTTAATATTATTGAACGTAAATTCTTTCTCTTTATGCAGCGCGTATTCTGCCGGCACGTCGCGGATCAAAGCCTGACCAAGCAGCGCCATATCACGGGCGGTGCTGTACTGGCCGTCTGCATCCAGCCCGTGTACGGTTTTAAAATGCGTGTTTTTTAGCCCCAGCGCCTGAACGTAATTGTTCATCAGCCCCACAAAGGCATCCTGGCTTCCCGCCACGTAATCCGCCAGCGCAATGCTGGCATCGTTGCCGGACTGGATCACCACGCCTTTATTCAGTTCGGCGACGGGAATGCGATCGCCCGGTTTTAAAAACATCAGCGAAGAGCCTTTCAGTATAGGGTTACCGGTAGCCCAGGCATCCTTGCCGATGGTGACCAGATCGTCATCGTGAATTTTCCCTGCTTTCATTGCCTGTCCGATAACATAGCTGGCCATGATTTTGGTCAGGCTGGCCGGATCGTGACGCTCGTCCGCATTGGATGCGGTTAGTACCTTACCGCTGTGATAGTCCATCAGGATCCAGGCTTTGGCCTCAACCTGTGGCGGCACAGGAGCATCCGCTGCGCGGCTGGTGAAAGAGGCGGCGAGCAACAACACAGAGAGCGTGGCAGCGTGAATTCCGGCGGAGAGGCGCATCATGGTCATGGCGGTTTCTGGCTATCCTTATGAAAAATAAAAGCTTGTCGCATTTACGGGCGAAGAGTCTTTTACGCTAGCGTTTATGGTCGCTAAAAAGAACCTTGATTCAGTAAAGTTTTTTAAAATTTATTAGAGAAACTCACCCCACCACAGGGCGTTAGTCTGATTTTGCAGCAGGCTGTTAAGTCCGTCACAAAACTTAGCTAATCTGAATTCAGTCTCTTGATGGAGTCAACATGATGGATTTAGCCCTGTTCGATCTTGATGAAACGCTTATTTGCGAAGACAGCGCCAGCCTGTGGTGCCGCTGGCTGGTTTCGCAAGGGTATGCGCCGGCCGCGCTGGTAGAGCAGGAAAGAGCGTTGATGGTTCGTTACCGCGAGGGTCTGCTGTCGGCAGAGGAGTATATGCAGGCGACGCTAACGCCGCTGGCAGGAATGGGGACACTTACCGTTGCCGGCTGGGTCAGGCGTTTTATTCAGCGCGATATCCTGCCTCGCCTCTACCCTGCCGCGCGCGAAAAGCTGGCGTGGCACCAGCAGCGTGGCGATAAAGTGATGGTGATGTCGCCAGGCGGCGATCATCTGGCGATGCCTATCGCGCAGCAGCTTGGCGCAGATGGCGCGCTGGCTGTTGGCGTGGAGATCGTCAACGATCGCTACAGCGGCCGCCCCTGCGGCGTAAGCAATCACGGCAGGGATGCGACGGCGAGACTGACGGACTGGCTGGCGCTACAGGATGACGCGCGGTTTACGCAAATCTGGGCCTATGGCGATTCCATTAACGATCTGCCGCTGCTGGAACGTGCCGATCGCGCCCACGTTATTAATCCAGCGGAACCGCTTTATCAGCTGGCGCTACAGCGCGGCTGGGAAGTGTGCCGCTGGATAAAATAGCGTGCCGGCCTCGCTTTCCCTGGTAAACCGGCCTCCTGGCCGGTTTTACTTCGGCGCAATTCGCAGCAGTTTGCCATCTGTTTCATCCGTTAAGACGTACAGATAGCCGTCAGGGCCGGTGCGCACGTCACGAATGCGCTCGCCGCGATCCTTAAGCAGGCGGGCTTGCTCCGTCACCTTTTCGCCGTCCACGGTCAGATGGATAAGACTTTTGTCTTTCAGCGCGCCGATAAAGAGCGAGTTTTTCCATGCCGGAAAGCGATCGCCCTGATAAAACGCCATTCCGCTGAGCGCAGGCGAAACCTTCCAGTAAAGCTGCGGCTGAACCGTATTCGGTGCTTCGCCGCCCTGAGAACCGGGCACTTTGTCGCCGCCATAATCTATGCCCCAGGTCGCCAGCGGCCAGCCGTAGTTTTCTCCCTTACGCAGAAGATTAATCTCATCGCCGCCGCGCGGGCCGTGCTCATTTTCCCACACTTCCCGCGTCGTTGGATTCAGCGCCAGCCCCTGCGGATTGCGCATGCCGTATGTCCAGATTTCAGGCCTTGCGTCCTTTTGCTGCACAAATGGATTATCTTCAGGCACGCTGCCATCCGCTTTCAGCCGCACAATTTTGCCGGTGAGCGTTTTAAGATCCTGCGCCGTGGCGGCCTGAAAATTATCGCCAAAGCTGATGTAGAGATAGCCTTTGTCATCAAAAAGCAGCCGTGAACCTAAGTTGGCGCCGCCTGAAAGTTTCGGTGCCTGCCGCAGCACAACGCGAAAGCTCTCAAGCCCGGAACGGGCTTTATTAAGCCTGCCGTAACCTACAACCGCGCCGGCACGCCCCTCTTTATCTGCCTCCGTATAGCTGAGCCAGACCCGACGGCTTTGCGCAAAATCAGGCGCCAGCGCGATATCCAGCAGGCCGCCCTGTCGTTTGGCCCAGACCTGGGGTACGCCCGTCAGCGGCGCCGACAGCCCTTTTCCCTGCTGCCACAGGCGAAGCTGCCCGTCACGTTCGGTGATCAGCAGTCCCTGCTCTTCCGGCAGAAAGGCGATGCCCCAGGGATGATGCAATCCTTTTTGGAGTTCGGTCACGGTAACTTCTTCGCCCACAGCCATTCCCGTGGTCAAAAGCGAGACGCTCAGCAGGCACGTTTGCAACAGTCGGGACATACTTTTTCTCCAGATAAGAGGGGCTGAAATAACTCTGGCACAGATGCTTTTCAGGCGGGCTACCTTTACAAAAATTCAAAATTGATAGCAGATTCAATTAACTCGATCGCCTAAAAAAAGTACTGGATATTTAAACAGTCAACTGTATAATATTTCTACTGCCCGCTCGGGTGTCTTTTGAAAAGCTTGGGGGTAAAACCTATGATGATTTCGACAGAAAACCTCAGCTCGCTGAATCAATCGGTCACGATGAGCAGCCGGGAAATCGCTCAGTTAACTGGTATTCCGCACGGCGAAGTAAAACGGCTGATCAAAACGCTGGAAACCACCCAGCGTCTTTCTCAACCGCTGACGATTGGTGTTTACGAGCGTGACGGCGAAACGCGTCAGGAATATTGCCTGAACAAGCGCGATTCGTTACTGGCCGTGGCACGTCTTGCGCCCGCGTTTATTACCCAGGCGCTGGACAGCTGGCAGGAGCGCGAGAGAAGTACTCGCCTGCCGGATTTCACCAATCCCGCGGCGGCGGCGCGTGCCTGGGCCGAACAGTTTGAACAGCGTCAGGCAGCCGAGCAGCAGCTTGCCCTTTTCGCCCCAAAGGCAGAATTTTTTGACCGGTTTGTGCAGGTGGAAGATTCTCTGGGTTTTCGCCAGCTCTGCAAAATGCTGAAGGTGAAAGAGCCTGAATTTCGTCAGTTCCTGTTTGAACGCAATATTATGTACCGCGCCAACGGCACGCTGATGCCGCAGCAGCATCATGTGCAGGCGGGCTACTTCACGGTGCGCACCAGCGTGGGTGAAAACCTGCACGCCTTCTCGCAGGCGCGCTTTACCGCTAAAGGCGTGAAATGGGTGACTAACCTGTGGGCAGCGCATCTTGCTGCACAGCCAAAAGGCGCAGCGGCGTAACCGCAGCAATCGGCCATGGACTGGCCGGGTTATAGCATGTTGTAACTATGATCGAATGACTGCTACTCCGGCCAAAAATAATCCGCAGCACGCCCGTTTTCAGAACCGTCTTTTATGCTGAGCCTGTCCCTTCCGCTTGCCGGTTATCCTGTCTGAAACTGTTTGCAGTTTGTCAGGCTTCAGGGGGCGTTTTGTGCTGACGTTATCTTTCGTTTGATAATTCCCTGCCTGAAACCAGGGTGCAGTTAATTACAGGAAAAGCTCGTTGCCTGTTGTAGCCGGGCGCTGTGAATCATCCCGCCTGAAGATTTGTAATGCACCTCAGGGTTCAGAAAAGTCTGTTTTTACAGGCATATTTATTGAGGCTATTTTGTCCAGTTTTAAGCGCTTTTCAGCGCCATGCCTGCTTCCGCACGCGTTTTGACGCGCGCTGTATCTGCTTGTTTTTCTGGCCTCCGGCCCGGCTAAACGAGAACTTATCGTGTTTACCTTCCCATTTTTACCAATTTCTACCAGGCTTATTGCGTTGCTTAACTAACGTAATCTACCAGGAGGTAAACATGTTTCATCATTCATCGAAACTGCAATATCCGGTAAAAGTCGACAAGCCCGATCCAGAATTTGCCATGCTGTTGCAGCAGGCCATCGGCGGTGTCGAAGGGGAAATACGCGTTGCTATGCAATATTTTTTCCAGGCGATGGGGACTCGCGGCGATCCACGCATTAAAGATTTGCTGATCTCCACCGCTACCGAAGAGCTGGCTCATATCGAAATGCTTGGTCATGCCGTCGCGCTTAATCTTGAAGGGGCACCGCTTTCCTATCAGGAAGAATCGGCGAAGGATCCGGTAGTTAACGCTATCCTGGGCGGCATGAATCCGCGTCATATTCTGTCGTCAGGCCTGGCGGCCATGCCCGTCAACGCTAACGGGATGTCTTTTGATATGAGTCACATTTACGCTTCCGGTAACGTTGCTGCGGATATGCTGGCTAACGTTACCGCAGAGGCTACCGGCCGCGTGCTGGCAACCCGTTTGTATAACCTGACGGAAGACAAAGGTATGAAGGATTTCCTTTCTTTCCTGATTGCCCGCGATACCATGCACCAACAGCAGTGGCTGGCGGTAATTGAGGATATGGGCGGCATCGGTGCGTCTATGCCTGTTCCGAACAGCTTCCCGCAGTCTGAGGAGGCGCAGGAGCACTCTTATTACTGTCTGAACACTTCACTGGATAAACCGCTGCCAAAAGGCCGCTGGAGTGAAGGCCCGGCCTACGACGGCGTGGGGCAGTTTACCGCGAAAGAGAAACCGGACATCCTGGGACAGGAACCTGTCCTCGGCCCGGCCAGACCGGGATCCGGCGCGCAGAAAGAGCAGATCCAGCCGGGCGCTCCGCTGGAAAAATAATGCTGTATGCAGGCCGCTTAATTGCGGCCTTTTTAACGTTTAACAGCGTTAGCCATATTTCGCCTGATGGGCTTTTTTACGTTTCAGGTAATCTTCGTCCTCACGAAGCTTATCCCATCGGGCTTTAAAAATAGCCGCCGCTTCCGCTTTCTCTTCATTAACGTGATAAGGCAGCACCTGCCGATCTTCGTCATATTTACGGCCGCCTTTATGATTGGCGTAGCGCCTGGCTCGCGTATAGCCCATCTGAATAAATTTTCGCGCCATGTCCATACCGACAAAATCATCTTTTGCACGGTACTCTTCAAACAGCTCCATAATTTTTTTAGCCGAGGCTTCCGCAATGGCGGGCGTTTTGAAACGCCAGTGCGGTAATATTTCGCCTTTATAAGGCTCGACCATCAGGACGCCCTGTTCACCGCGCCCAACCTGATACAGCTCAGGATGCTGGCGAAAATCGATGGTTTTAAAATCCTGCTCGTAATCAAATTCCTTCACGGCCCACCTCTGGGTAAAAAGGTAAGCCTGGCACAGGAAAAGAAAAAGGCGCCAGCATGGCTCAGTTTTTCAGTTTAGGATCCAGCGCGTCACGCAGCCCGTCGCCCAGCAGATTAAATGCCAGCACGGTCAAAAAGATGGCGAGGCTGGGGAAAATCGCCACGTGCGGCGCCATCACCATATCCGCGCGCGCCTCGTTCAGCATCGCGCCCCATTCTGGCGTCGGCGGCTGCGCGCCCAGCCCCAAAAAAGAGAGGCTGGCGGCGGTGATAATCGAGGTGCCGATACGCATGGTGAAATAAACCACTACAGAGGAGAGCGTGCCCGGCAAAATATGACGCAGGATAACAGTGACATCGGAAGCGCCAATGCTTCTGGCGGATTCAATGTATGTCATCTGTTTCAGCACCAGCGTGTTACCACGCACCAGACGCGCAAAGGCGGGGATACTAAAAATAGCCACGGCGATAACCACGTTCGCCATACCGCTGCCCATAATAGCGACCACGGCAATCGCCAATAAAATGCCGGGGAAAGCGAAAAGCACGTCGCTGATGCGCATAATAATGCGATCCCACCAGCCTTCATAATAGCCCGCCAGCAACCCCAGCAGCGTACCGATGGCCGCGCCGATCGCTACCGAAAAAAAGCCGGAAATCAGCGATAAACGTGTTCCCAGCAGCACGCGGCTAAAAATATCGCGGCCCAGCGAATCGACGCCGAACCAGTGCATCGCCGATGGCCCTTCCGTCAGGCGATCGTAATCAAAGTAGTTTTCCGCGTCG
Organism: Erwinia sp. 198; assembly: GCF_003937915.1. Taxonomy (GTDB): domain Bacteria; phylum Pseudomonadota; class Gammaproteobacteria; order Enterobacterales; family Enterobacteriaceae; genus Erwinia; species Erwinia aeris. Next base: position 168,373 of record NZ_RHUM01000005.1, read on the forward strand.
AAGGGCGCCAGCCACGGCGCCACAAAGGCAACCGCAATCAGCAGGATAATGAAGAGGCCGGCCGTCATCGCCACCGGCTGGCGACGAAAGCGCCGCCAAAATTCCCGCCACGGCGTGCGGACGCGATGCTGCTTTATTGTTGGCATCGCGGCCAGGGCCGCGCTACGTCGCCAGTTTTTCATCGCCCGTCCTTATTTGTAGCGAATAGTCGGGTTAATCGCCGCGTACAGCATATCGACAACCAGGTTGATAAGAATAAATTCCAGTGAAAACAGCAATACTTCGGCCTGTACTACCGGGTAGTCGCGCATTTCAACCGAATCCACCAGCAGGCGGCCCAGCCCCGGCCAGTTGAAGACCACTTCCACCACAATCGAGCCGCCCAGCAGAAAGCCGAACTGTAAGCCCATCATGGTGACGACCGGGATCATCGCGTTGCGCAGGCCATGCTTGATCACCACCCATGTTTCGCGCACGCCTTTCGCCCGCGCGGTGCGCATGTAATCTTCCTGCATCACCTCCACAAAAGAGGCGCGGGTAAAACGGGCCATCACCGCAGCAACGGCCGCGCCCAGCGTGATGGAAGGCAGAATATAGTTGCGCCAGCCGTCCGCGCCAACGGTAGGCAGCCAGCCCAGCTCCACGGAGAAGATTTGCATCAGCAGCATGCCCAGCGCGAAGGCGGGAAAAGAGATGCCGGAAACGGCCAGCGTCATGCCGATACGGTCCGGCCAGCGATTGCGCCAGACGGCCGAGACGATGCCGACAGTCATGCCGAAAATCACTGACCAGACCATGCTGCTCAGCGTCAGCCACAGCGTGGGCAGAAAACGCTGGGCGATTTCCGCCGAAACAGGCCGGCGGGAAACCATCGACTGACCAAAATCGCCCCGTATCGCCTGGCTGATAAAATGCCAGAACTGCTGGATCAGCGGCTGATCCAGGCCCAGCTGCTGACGCACCAGCGCCACCACGGTGGCGTCTGCTTCCGGCCCGGCCACCAGCCTGGCCGGATCGCCCGGCAGCATATGCACAAACAGAAAGACCAGCACCGCCACGATAAGCAAAGTGGGGATCAGGCCCAGCAGTCGTTTAATAAAATAGTTAAGCATAGGTTTCCTGACACGTTCACGACGGCGCCCGCCACACCAGGCGCCGCCGGAGCGGTTACTTCAGATCGGCCTCGTCAAAACTGAACGAAGTATCCGGCATGACATAAAAGCCCTTCAGGTTTTTGGTATTGGCTGAAACCAGCTTTTCCACCACCAACGGCGCCCACGGACGATCGTTCCAGATGCGATCCTGCGCGTCTTTATAGAGCGAGGCTTTCTTCTGAGCGTCGGTGGTGTTTAGCGCATCGGCTAAATCCTTATCCACCTGCGGATTGCTGTAGAAAGCGGTATTGAAAATCGTCGGCGGCCAGGACTGCGTAGCGAACAGCGGCGTCAGCGCCCAGTTAGCTTCGCCCGTTGAGGCGCTCCAGCCGGTATAGAACATTTTCACGCCGCTCTCTTTCTGCCCTTTATCCTCAACCTGCGCCGCGCGCTGGCCGGCGTCCATCGCGGTGACCGTGACTTTAATGCCTACCTGCGCCAGCTGCTGCTGGGTAAACTGCAGCACTTTCTGCGCCGTGCTGTGGTTATGGGAAGACCACAGCGTGGTGCTGAAGCCGTTCGGGTAGCCCGCTTCTTTCAGCAGCTCGCGCGCTTTCGCCGGGTTGTACTCCAGCGGCGGATAGCTTTGCGCATACTGAATTGATGGCGGCACGATACCGGTAGCCGGCGTGGCGTAACCGGCAAAGGCGACCTTCACCAACGCCTGGCGATTGATGGCATAGTTGATGGCCTCGCGCACTTTTGGATTATCAAACGGCTTCTGCGTGACGTTAAAACTGATATAGCGCTGCATGATGGAAGGCGTGGCCACCAAATCTAATTTGCTGTTTTTTTCCAGCAGCCTGGCCTGCTCGTAAGGAACAGGGAAAGCCAGGTTCGCCTCGCCGGTTTGCAGCATTGCCGCACGGGTATTGTTATCCACTACCGGCCGCCAGGTAATGCTGTCCAGCTTCGGATAGCCGGCCTGCCAGTAGCCCGCAAATTTTTTCACCTTTACAAAATCGGTCTGATTCCAGGTTTCCAGCTCGTACGGGCCGGTGCCCACCGGATGGAAGCCGATCTCTTTGCCATATTTTTTCAGCGCGGTCGGTGAAATCATCGCCGCTGCCGGGCTGGCAAGCGTGTTGATAAAAGCGGAGAACGGCTGTTTCAGGGTAATTTTCACGGTAGTGGGATCGATCACTTCCGTCGTCGCCACCGACTTAAACAGGTTATAGCGCTTGAGGTGATTATCAGGGTTGCTGGCGCGATCCAGATTCACCTTCACCGCTTCAGCGTTGAAATCGGTGCCGTCCTGGAACCTGATGCCGCTGCGCAGTTTAATAGTGTAGGTCAGGCCGTCCTTGCTGGCGTCAAAACTCTCAGCCAGCACGTTAATCCGCTTCATCTCTTTATCAAAACCGAACAGGCCCTGATAGAAAGATTTGGCGACCGCCTGCGACAGCGTGTCGTTGGCATCATAAGGATCGAGCGTGGTGAAATTAGAGCCAACGGCGATCACCGCATCTTTAGCCGCCCAGGCCGGGATCGCCGCCAGGCCGCTCAGGATCCCGGCAGCCAACAGCAGCTTGCGTTCAATAATCATGCTTTTTCTCCAGTGATTTTGTTATGCAGCATATTCAGACGCCGCCGACGGCATGACGGGCGACATAGTGTCCCGCGCCGACTTCTACCAGCGGCGCGACTTCAGGCTCTTCGCCAACAGCCCGAATCGGGCTGGGTATCTCATCCGCCAGCAGCGCCCGTTCGCGACGGCGATGCTGCGGATCGGCTACCGGCACGGCAGACATTAATTTACGCGTATAGGGATGTTGAGGATTTTCGAATACCGCCTGGCGCGAGCCTATCTCAACGATCTGACCAAGGTACATCACTGCCACGCGGTGGCTGATCCGTTCCACCACCGCCATATCGTGAGAGATAAACAGAAAGGCGATGCCGAACTCCCGTTGCAGATCCATCATCAGATTGACGATTTGCGCCTGTACCGACACATCCAGCGCCGAGACGGACTCATCAGCGATCACCACTTTAGGATTGAGCGCCAGCGCTCGCGCAATGCAAATACGCTGGCGCTGACCGCCGGAGAACTCGTGCGGATAGCGCCGGGCATGTTCCGGCAGCAGACCGACACGCTCCAGCAGCCAGGCCACGCGCGCCTCGGCCTCTTTGCCTTTCGCCACGCCGTGCACCAGCAGCGGTTCCATAATAGAAAAACCAACCGTGAGACGTGGATCGAGCGAAGCGTAGGGATCCTGAAAGATAAACTGAATGTCGCGCCGCAGGTGAGAAAGCGCCGCGCCGCTAAGGTTGTCGATGCGCAGGCCGTTAAAGGTGATGGTGCCGCCCTGGCTGGCGACCAGCCGCAGCAGCGAACGACCGGTGGTGGATTTCCCACAGCCCGACTCGCCAACCAGCGCCAGCGTTTCACCTGCGCGCAGATCGAAACTGACCTTTTCCACGGCATGAACGCGCCGCGTGACGCGGTTCAGAATGCCGCTGCGTATATCGAACCGCGTCACCAAATCCCGCACCTGAAGCACCGGAGGCGCGTCGTTCACCACGGTATCCTGTTTTTCCTGCGCCGTTTCGCTGTCGGCCGTTAACAATGGAAAACGAGCCGGGAAAGGCCTGCCCCGCATCGCGCCCAGCTTAGGCACCGCGGCCAGTAACGCTTTGGTATAATCCTGCTGCGGATGCTGAAAAAGAGCCTCAACCGGCCCGGTTTCTACCACGTCGCCGCGATACATCACCTGCACGCGATCGGCCATTTCCGCCACCACGCCCATATCATGGGTGATGAAAATAACGCCCATCTGCATCTCTTTTTGCAGTACGCGGATCAGCTGTAAGATTTGCGCCTGAATGGTGACATCCAGCGCCGTGGTAGGTTCGTCGGCAATCAGCAGCGCCGGACGGCAGGAAAGCGCCATCGCAATCATAACCCGCTGACGCATACCGCCAGAAAGCTGATGCGGAAAACGTCCCAGCACGTTTTTGGCCTCGGGGATGCGCACCAGATCCAGCATCCGTTCGGCTTCCTTCAGCGCCTCGCGGTGGCTTTTACCCTGATGCAGAACAATCGATTCCGCAATCTGATCGCCGACGGGAAAGACCGGATTGAGCGAGGTCATCGGTTCCTGAAAAATCATCGCCATATCCGCGCCGCGTACTCTGCGCAATCCCGATTGCGGCGTGTGCAACAGATCGATCGCTTCGCCATTGCGACGCCGGAGCCAGATTTCGCCGCTGTCGATGCGTCCCCCGCCCTGCTCCACCAGCCGCATCAGCGCCAGCGAGGTCACGGATTTCCCCGACCCGGATTCGCCTACTATCGCCAGCGTTTCGCCACGCCGCACCTCAAGCGAAAGATTTTTCACCGCCTGCACGGTATCGCCTTCCTGTGCAAAGCTGACGCTTAAGTTTTTGACCGACAAAACCTGTTCGGCGGACAGATCGGATCCACTGGCCATCCTGACTCCCTATTCTTCGCGATAGATTCCCACGTTTGGCGCGTCGCCCACGTAGCCAAAACCCCGATACATGCCCTCGCTGTTAAACGGCAGCGCAATATTGCCTTCGCGATCTACTGCTATCACGCCGCCGCTGCCGCCCAACACGCTGATTTTTTCCATCACCACGCGCTCGCTGGCCTGCTTAAGCGACAGGCCGCCGTACTCCATCAGGGCGGCGATATCGTAGGCCGCCAGCGTACGCATAAACACTTCACCGCTGCCGGTGCAGGAAACCGCCACGTTAGCGTTATTGGCGTAGCAGCCCGCGCCGACAATTGGCGAGTCGCCGACACGTCCGGCCTGTTTGTTGGTCATGCCGCCGGTTGAGGTGGCTGCCGCCAGATTTCCGTACCGATCCAGCGCCACCGCGCCTACGGTGCCGAACTTACGATCGGGATCAAGCGGATCGCCGGACGACTGCGCCGCGCCGTCATGATCCAGCATGGTTTGCTGCATCTTTAAGGCCCGCTGTAACTGCTCGTAGCGTTCCGGCGTAGAAAAGAAGTCGGGCGGCACCGGCGCGAAGCCTTGCTCAACGGCAAACCGCTCCGCGCCCTCGCTAATAAACAGCACGTGCGGGCTTTTTTCCAGCACGGCACGCGCGACCAGCACCGGATTGCGTACCTGCTTTACACCCGCGACCGCGCCCGCTTGCAGCGATCTGCCGTCCATTACGCAGGCGTCGAGTTCATGGGTGCTCTGATGGGTAAAGACCGCGCCCTTTCCCGCATTAAACAGCGGACACTCCTCCAGCAGACGCACGGCTTCCGTTACCGCATCCAGCGCGCTGCCGTCCTGCGCCAGCATAGCCTGCCCGCTGGCGACGATGTCGGAAAGCGCCTCGATATACAGCCGTTCTTTTTCTGCGCTCAGGCTGGCGCGGGCAATAGCGCCAGCGCCGCCATGGATGACGATTGCTGCTCTGCTCATAATCCTTTTACCCTGCGTGCCAAATCGGCAAGAAAAACACTGTGTTAGAGTGGTTTTGTCAAATTGTGACCGTTTTTGACTATAGGCAGCCTGTAAAGTGATGTAAAGCGGAATATAGGCAAGAAAGTAATAACGAAAGCTTATGGTTTATAACCTGTTGTTGGCTTTACGTGACCGCGCCAATAATTCACGCCATACTATTTGCCATCTGACTGTATACGCCTGCCCGGCTGTCGGGCATGCCGAGGACGCTATGGAAGCTTTTACTGCGGGACTTATCTCCCTTGACGACGCGCTGTCTACTATGTTGGATCGCGTCACGCCGGTTGCAGAAACCGAAACGGTGCCGCTGACCGCGGCCACGGGCAGAATTACCGCCGCCGCCGTTATCTCTCCTGTTGATGTTCCCCCCTTTGCCAACTCCGCTATGGATGGCTACGCCGTGCGCCTGGCCGACCTGGCAACGGGTACCCCGTTACCCGTCGCCGGGAAAGCCTTTGCCGGAACGCCCTTTAGCGGCGAGTGGCCGATCGGTAGCTGCATTCGCATTATGACCGGCGCGCCTGTTCCGACAGGCGCCGAGGCCGTGGTGATGCAGGAAGAAACCGAACAGGCTGGCGAAGCAGTGCAGTTCCTGACCGTGGTCAAAGCCGGGCAGAATATTCGCCTGGCCGGTGAGGATATCGCTCAGGGCGCCAGCGTGCTGGGTGCCGGTATTCGCCTGGGCGCGGCGGAGCTGCCGCTGCTGGCCTCGCTGGGCGTGCCGGAAGTGGCCGTCAAACGTCGGCTGTGCGTGGCGGTATTCTCTACCGGTGATGAGCTTCAGCCGGTCGGCGAAACGCTGGCCGCCGGTCAGATCTACGACACTAACCGTTTTGCCGTGCGCCTGATGCTGGAGAAGCTGGGCTGCGAGGTGATTGACCTTGGCATTATTCGCGATAATCAGGCCGCGCTGCGCGCCGCCTTTATTGAGGCGGACAGCCGGGCCGACGTGGTGATCAGCAGCGGCGGCGTTTCGGTGGGCGAAGCAGACTACACCAAAGCGATGCTGGAAGAGCTGGGCAAAATCGGCTTCTGGAAGCTGGCGATCAAGCCGGGCAAACCCTTTGCTTTCGGCCGGCTGCAAAATAGCTGGTTCTGCGGCCTGCCGGGCAATCCCGTTTCCGCCGTGCTGACCTTTTATCAGCTGGTGCAGCCGCTGCTGGCAAAGCTTAGCGGCCTGACCACTTCCGCGCTGCCGCCGCGCCAGCGGGTGAAAAGCGCCAGCAGCCTGAAAAAAACGCCGGGCAGGCTTGATTTTCAGCGTGGCAAACTGTCGCGCAACGCGCTGGGCGAGCTGGAAGTCAGCAGTACCGGCGCGCAGGGCTCGCACATCTTCAGCTCTTTCAGCCAGGCGAACTGCTTTATCGTGCTGGAGCGCGATCGCGGCAACGTACAGGTTGGGGAATGGGTGGAAGTCGAGCCGTTCAACAGCCTGCTGGAGGGGTAATGAAACCGGAACTGAGTGACGATGAGATGCTGCGCTACAACCGGCAGATTGTGCTGCGCGGCTTCGATTTCGACGGTCAGGAAGCGCTGAAGGCGGCAAAAGCATTAATCGTCGGGCTGGGCGGTTTAGGCTGCGCCGCCAGCCCTTACCTGGCTTCCGCGGGCGTAGGCCATTTGACGCTGCTTGATTTTGACCACGTGTCCGTTTCTAATTTACAGCGGCAGATCCTGCATCGCGATGCGCAGGTTGGCCTGCCGAAGGTTGAGTCTGCGCGCCGCCAGCTAGGTGAAATCAATCCGCATATCGTGCTGGAGAGCATCGATCGCCAGCCTGAAGAGGCAGAACTGGCCGATCTAATCGCCCGGCATGATGTGGTGCTGGACTGTACGGATAACGTGGCGACTCGGGAGCAGCTAAACCGGCTCTGCTTCGCCAGTAGAACGCCGCTGGTTTCCGGCGCGGCTATCCGCATGGAAGGCCAGATTAGCGTGTTTACCTGGCAGAAAGCGGAGCCTTGCTATCGCTGCCTGAGCCGCCTCTTTGGCGATGCCGCGCTCAGTTGTGTGGAAGCGGGCGTGATGGCGCCGCTGGTCGGCGTCATCGGATCGCTCCAGGCGATGGAGACCATCCGCCTGCTTAGCAAATATGGCGATAGCGTGGCGGGAAAACTGCTGATGTATGATGCGATGACGTTGCAGTTCCGCACGCTTAAGCTTGCCAAAGATCCCTGCTGCGAGGTTTGCGGCGGCTGACCTTTTTAGCGCGCCTGTTTTTGCAACGGCGCGCTCATTCCTTGTCCGTTTAGTCTGTAAAAACAACCCATTCTCCCGGCTGCCGCTATAGTTAGATCACTGCGAACGTCGCACCAGGGAGAATTGCATGAGTGAGGAGCATCACCCGCAACCGGATGTCAGCATGCAGAGTCTGCGTCGCCTGCTGGTTGTATTTTTGCTGGTGATAGGCTGTGCCGTCGTGCTGGTGAACGGATGGGTGGTTTACAGTATCTGGCAGCGCGTTGTGAATGAAACTCAGAATAATGCCCGGAATTTATCACAATCACTGTCACGACAAGCCGAAGATACGCTGCTGCCGGTTGAACTGACGCTGCAGGATCTACGCGATCGTATTACGCTGGTCGGTCTGGACGCCGAGCGGCAGAATTACCTGCGCACGCTGTTAATGGAGCGAAAAGCGTCGCTGCCGCAGCTGCACGGCCTGTTTGTCTACGACCGCGCAGGCAACTGGGTGCTGACTTCTCAGGGAATGCTTAACCAGCACAGTAACAATGCCGATCGCGACTACTTTAAATATCATCAGCAGCACAGCGATTTGGATCTGCATATTGCTGAGGTCATTCGCAGCCGTACCACCGGCGAGCTGGTTGTCCCCGTTTCAATGAGGCTGAACAACCGCGACGGCACTTTTCGCGGCGTGCTGCTGGCTACGCTGCGCATCGACTATTTTCGGCAGATTTTTGGCTATTACAGCCTGGGTGACAAAGGTCTGCTGGCACTGATGACCCATACGGGCAATATTCTTTACGTTCGTCCTTTCGTTGATAACCTTCTTAACCGCAACATAGCCAACAGTCCATTATTTACGCATTTACTAAAGTCCTCCCCCAGCGGAACGGCAAATTATAAAGCCGCGCTTGACGGCGTCGAACGTATTTTTGGCTATGCAAGCCTGAAACGCTATCCGCTGGTGATTACCGTCGGCTATGACAAAAAGCAGCTGGTGCAGGCCTGGCTGGCCGAGCTGGTGGTATATTTGTCGCTGTGCGCGCTGTTGCTGCTGGTGATTGCCGCGCTGGGTTGGCTGCTACTGCGTAATATTGGCCATACTATCCGCGATCAGGAGGAGCTGGCCACGGCGCGCGATCGGCTGACGGCGATAAACCGTACGCTGCAAACGCTGGCGCTGGTGGACAGCCTTACCGGTCTGGCGAACCGTCGCCAGTTCGACCTCTATCTGGATCGTAGCCTGGAGCGCGCCAATAAGCTGCGTTCGCCAATGGCGCTGCTGATGATAGATGTGGATTCGTTTAAGCGGTTCAACGACACCTACGGCCATCTGGCCGGCGACGAGTGTTTGAAATACGTCGGCAACGCCTTGTTAAACATTGGGCTTCGCTCCGATGACCTGATCGCACGTTACGGCGGCGAGGAGTTTGCGGTGATCCTTACCGACTGCAGCCACGAGGCGGCGATGAGAGTGGCAGAAAGGATAAGAGAAGCCGTTGCCGCGCTGGAGATCCCTCATCGTAACAGCGAAAGCGCGGCTAAAGTAGTGACTATAAGCATAGGCCTCCATGTGATGCAGAGCAACCAGCCGGAAGATCGCCAGACGCTGATCGGCCAGGCGGATAAAGCGCTTTATCAGGCAAAAGTAGCCGGAAGGAATAGAGTGGAAATCTTCCAGTAATTACCAAAAAACATCAAATAGTTGCGCACCTTCACCTTTTTCGACGCCGTTATCCTTTATTCTTTACCCGCCAATACCCGCCAGCCCTTTGCTTATATCGCCCGGCTGGCGTAGCTTACAGGACACAAGGAACAGGGATATGGATAGCTATCTGTGCCCGTCTGACATGAGTGATGTCTGGCATAAGGATGAAGGAAACGGAGAGAATATGGATATTCTGGAACAGCGCGTTGAGCGACTTGAAGAAGATACGAGACAGATAAAAATTGATCTTGCCGTGCTTACGGCTCGTTCAGAAAATTTTGCCACCAAAACGGACGTGGCGGAACTCAGAGCCGAGTTGATAAAAGAGATAGCCGCCAGCGAGGCGCGCGCTAATATCAGATTTGAAAAGCTTGATGAAAAATTCGAGCGAATAGATGAAAAATTCGAACGAATAGATGAAAAATTCGAACGAATAGATGAAAAATTCGAGAGAATGTTTGAGAAGTTTAACGATATCAACAGCAGGATCACCTGGACGCTGATGATACCGGCGCTGGTGGCCGTTCTTCTGTGGTTTGTTAAAACCGCGATCCTGAAAATCTGACCCGATAGCTTACCGGGCCAATAAGGCGGAGCAGATGCCCCGCCTTTTTATTTAATTCAGGCGATACCTTTGCTGCGCAGGTAATCTTCGTAATTACCGGTAAAGTCGTGGATTTTGCCCGGCGTCATTTCAATGACGCGGGTTGCCAGCGAACTGACGAACTCACGGTCGTGTGAAACGAAAATCAGCGTGCCTTCGTACATCTCCAGCGCCATGTTCAGCGCTTCGATAGATTCCATATCCAGGTGGTTGGTCGGCTCATCCATAATCAGCACGTTCGGCTTTTCCATCATCAGCTTGCCGAACAGCATACGGCCCTTTTCGCCACCGGAGAGGACTTTCGCTGGCTTTTTGATATCGTCCTGGCTGAACAGCAGGCGGCCCAGAATGCTGCGTACCGCCTGCTCGTCGTCCCCTTCCTGCATCCACTGGCTCATCCAGTCAAACACCGTCAGGTCGTTGGCAAAATCATGCGCGTGATCCTGCGCATAATAGCCGATGCGGGCGTTTTCCGACCATTTAACCGTGCCGTTATCCGGCTGCTGTTCACCCACCAGCGTTTTCAGCAGCGTGGATTTACCGATACCGTTTGGCCCGATAATCGCCAGCTTTTCGCCCACTTCCAGCAGCAGGTTAACGTTTTTAAACAGCGGGCCCTGATCGAAACCTTTGGTCAGCTCTGCCAGCTCCAGCGCGTTACGGAACAGCTTTTTATCCTGCTCGAAGCGAATAAACGGGTTCTGACGGCTGGAAGCCTTCACCTCATCCAGCTTGATTTTATCAATCTGCTTGGCGCGGGAAGTTGCCTGACGCGATTTAGAGGCGTTGGCGCTAAAGCGGCTGACGAAAGATTGCAGCTCGTTAATCTGCGCTTTCTTCTTGGCGTTGTCGGCAAGCAGACGCTCGCGCGCCTGGGTTGCCGCCGTCATGTATTCGTCATAGTTGCCCGGATAAACGCGCAGCTCGCCGTAATCCAGATCGGCCATATGGGTGCAGACCATGTTCAGGAAGTGACGGTCGTGCGAAATAATAATCATGGTGCTGTTGCGTTCGTTCAGCACCTGCTCCAGCCAGCGAATGGTATCGATGTCCAGGTTGTTGGTTGGTTCGTCAAGCAGCAGGATCTCTGGATTGGAGAACAGGGCCTGCGCCAGCAGCACGCGCAGCTTCCAGCCCGGCGCAACTTCGCTCATTGGGCCGTAATGCTGCTCCAGCGGAATACCCACGCCCAGCAGCAGTTCGCCAGCGCGCGATTCTGCGGTATAACCGTCCATTTCGCCGTATTTTTCTTCCAGATCGGCCACTTTATAGCCGTCTTCTTCGCTCATTTCCGGCAGCGCGTAAATCCGATCACGCTCTTCTTTCACTTCCCACAGCTCGCCGTGGCCCATGATGACCGTATCCAGCACCGAGTACTGCTCAAAGGCGAACTGATCCTGACGGAGTTTACCGATGCGCTCGTTAGGATCGAGCGACACGTTGCCCGCAGACGGCACCAGGTCGCCGCCGAGAATTTTCATAAAGGTGGACTTGCCGCTACCGTTGGCACCGATCAGGCCATAGCGGTTGCCGCCGCCAAATTTGACAGAGATGTTTTCGAACAGCGGCTTACTGCCAAACTGCATGGTGACGTTGCTGGAAACTAGCACAGGATTGCCTTTCATTTACGATGGGAGAATAAATCAGCGCATAGTATGCCAAAAAAAAGGGGCGACGAATACACCGCCGCCCGCTGAAGCTTCCCGATTTCGCTAATGGCTTTCAGCTTTATGTTCCGGCACTCGTACGGCTTGCGTCTCGACGTCATTACTCAGCCAGTCATGTAAATAATGTTCGATCTGCTCCAGGCTGCGGTTGCGTGTTTCCGGCACGCATTTGATAACAAATACCGCACCGAACAGACCAATAAAGGCAAAGACAAAAAACGCGCCGGAAAGCCCTACCGTGGCCAGCAGCATCGGGAAAACCAGCGAGATAATAAAGTTGGCAATCCACATCGCAAATACCGCGCCGCCCATAAAAATCCCGCGCAGACGAGTTGGGAAAATTTCCGAAAGCAGCAGCCAGGTGACCGGCGACAGCGCGCCCTGCTGGAAGCTGAGGAACATCAACATGCCCAGCAATACCAGATAGCTACGCATCATGTCCGGCTGGCCATTGACCGTTTCCGGCATAAAATAGCTGATGCAGCAAATAAACAGCAGGCAGGCGGTGCAGCCGAACTGACCGATCATGGTCATAGTGCGGCGTCCCAAACGGCCCAGCAGCCAGATCCCCACAAAAGTCATCAGTACTGAAATCACGCCGTTGGCGATAGTGGCAAACAGCGCAGCGTCGGTGCTCATACCCACCGCCTTCAGCATGGTGGGCGCGTAATACATAATGGTGTTTACGCCGGAAAGCTGTTGGATCACCGCTACGCCGATCCCGATAAGAAACAGTTTGAACAGCCAGGGCTTGCGCAGCTCTTTCAGGCTGGGTTTGTTTTTGTTTTCCTCTTCGCTGAGCGTTTCCTCAATTTCCGTCATTTCCCACTCTACGTCACTTTTGGCGCGGGTTCGCTCCAGCACCTTGCGCGCCTCCGCCAGACGACCTTTCATCGCGTACCAGCGCGGCGTATCGGGCATAAACATCATGCCAAACCAGAGCGCCACGGCGGGCACGGTAGCGATCGCCAGCATCCAGCGCCAGGTCTGCTCGCCGCCCCAGGCCGCGTTAAAACCGGCGTTGGAGATATAGGCCAGCATTTGGCCAGAAACGATCATCAGCTCCTGGAGCGTAACCAGCTGTCCGCGCTTATTGGCAGGTGCGATTTCGGCAATGTAGACCGGCACGGTTGCCGCCGCGCCACCGACTGCCACGCCTAATACCAGGCGGAAGAAAATCATCCAGTGCACATCAGGTGCCAGTGAGGTTCCCAGTGCGCCAATGGCGAAAATGACGGCGAGAACGATAATGATTTTCTTCCGCCCGGCTGCCGCAGCGAAATGACCAGAAATCAGCGCGCCGAAGGCGGCACCGAACAGCAGCGAACTGGTCACCAGGCCGGTAGTGAATGGCGTAAGATGCAGCTCCGTGCCCATAAACAGCAGCGCACCGGAAATAACCCCGGTGTCGTAACCAAACAGCAGACCGCCCAGCGTGGCGATAACGGCGATCACTTTGACGAAGGGTTCCGTTCGCGACGTGCTGTTAGGCCCTGAGGCCCGATTAGGCGTGAGATATTGTTCTTTAGGCATTGTGTTGACCTCTTCGTTATTTGCAGGTCAGGCCGCCAGAAATAAAGTGGCGCCTGGTATATTCTCCAGGCTCTTAACTTAGTGCATTCCTTTCATTTAAAATAACAATGAAAATTAAATTTTGCGGCACAGCTCTCACCGCATCGCTGCTTTTGTGACGCAAGTATCATAAGCGGAGCGCAATACTGTGCCTCACCCTTCTCCGCAAGGGTTAAAGCTAAAATCACACCCGTATGCTAATAAAATCTTTATTTCATTTTAATGAAAAAGCAGCAGAGGTTTTTACCATAAGCGGTTTATAGCCGTTAAGCATTGCGATAGTAGAGAGAAACAAGTCTGTAACAGGTGGGACAGATGTTTTCATAAAAGGCGGCAAAGGCGGGAACGGGCAACATCAGGTAAGGCGACCGGCGGCGACATCGCGTTACCGCCGGTCGGGTAAGAGCCTCAGCCTGCAGGCGTATCGCCGCTTTCCGCAGGGCCGAAAACGGAGTAGTCCGGCAGCTGCACGTTCTGGTACAGCTCCCAGCCGCCGCCCAGCGCTTTGTAGAGCGCGACCAAATCCAGGCTGCTCTGCACTCTGGCGGACGCGGCCTGCTGCTTCGCCTGCGCAAGCTGACGCTGCGCGGTTAGCGCGTCGATAAATGAAGAAAGTCCCTTGCCATAGCTGTCGTTAGCTAAATCGAAGGCGTTTTGCAGCGCGTCGACCGTTTGATCCAGCCCTTCCACCTGCTGCTGATCGGTGCGATAGCTGACTAACGCGTTTTCCACATCCTGCAAGGCGGTCAGAACCGTCTGCCGATAGCCAAGCGCAGCGCTGGCCTGCTCCGCTCTGGCGAGTTTTACGCCAGAAACCAACCTGCCGCCCTGGAAAATGGGCAGCGAGACCGAGGCACCGTAGCTGTAGAAATGGCTGCTCCAGTTATCCAGATAGCTGGCGTCGGTATTACGCATCCCGAACTGTCCGGTCAACGAGAAATCCGGGAACAGCTGCGCGACGGAAACGCCGATACTGGCTGTTGCCTCATGCAGTCTCGCTTCCGCCTGGCGCACGTCCGGACGCCGCCGCGCCAGCGTGGACGGCAGACCGACCGATACCGCTTTTGGCAAGCCTGGCATCGCTTTAGGCGCGGCCAGCTCGGCATCCAGCGCCCCCGGCGGCTTGCCGATCAGCACCGCCAGCCCGTTCATCGCCTGATGCATTTGCGATTCATACTGCGGCAGCTGCGCGCGCAGAGAATGCAGCTGGGCGCGAGCGTTTTCCACGTCCATCTGAGGAGCGAGGCCGTTGCGCTGCTGGCTTTGGGTCAGCTCCAGCGTTTGCTGCGCCACTTCAATCTGCGTTTGCAGCGTCTGGCTAATCAGCTGCGCGCCGCGCAGCTGTAAGTAGGTGCGGGCCACCTCCGCCTCAAGCGAAACCAGCGCGTCGTTACGGCTTTCCAGCGACTCCTGCTGCTGCGCGCCTGCCGCCTCGACCTGCCGACGGACTTTGCCCCACAGATCCAGCTCCCAGGAGGCGTCGAAGCTGCCCTGGTAAAGCCCGACCGGTTTGGTCAGCCCGTTCAGCGCCGAGCGGACGTCGGTATCGCCGCTGACCTCATCCAGCTGGCTGTAGACGCCTTTCGATTCCAGCTCGCCTTTCAGGCCCAGCTGCTGGCGCTGTGCCGAGGCGGCGCCGTTGATCGAGGGGAACCATGCGCCGCGAGCCTGATTAAGCTGCTGACGAGAACCGGCGATGCGCAAAACCGCCTGCTGCAGGCTCAGGTTGCCGACAATGGCGCGATCGATCAGGCTGTTTAGCTGCGGATCGTTAAACGATTTCCACCAGCCCGGATTAGTGACCGTGGCCTGGGGACGAGACGCGCGATCCGACGCCAGCGAGTTGAAAGCTGCGGGCGTGGACGGTTTCGGCGCCCGGTAGTCCGGCCCGACGCTACAGGCCGACAGCGTAATAGCCGCAACCAGCAGCACGCCGAGCCGCGAACGCGTAAATAAAGGAAAAACGTTCATGTCAGTGTGCTCCTGCACTGCCCTCGCTCTTAATCGGCGCCAGCAGTAAACAAAATGGAATAAGAACCAGGGCGACAATGCTTAAGCCCATAAAAACGTCGATATAGGCCAGAATACGCGCCTGGACGATCATCTCTTTATAGACCTGCCCTGTCGCTATCGTAATCGGATCGCCCACCGCTGAGGTAAAGTCTCTGACCCCCTGCGCCCAGCGTTCTACCGTCAGATTAAACGGCTCGTTAAGCGGCGTCATGTTATGCACCATATGCGCGCTACGCGCCTGCTCCCGCTCGGTAATCATCGCCGTAGAAAGCGAAATGCCTATCGAACCCGCCACGTTACGACACATGGTGAACAGCGCTGACGCATCCGCATTTAGCTTTTGTGGAATAGTCACAAACGCAATGGTCGTTAACGGCACAAACAGGAAACCCAGCCCGATAGTCTGCGCGCTGCGCATCATCACCAGCGTGGTGAAATCGATATTGGGCGTCAGCTTCGCGGAATAGATAAAAGAGACAAACAGGCAGGTAAAACCGAAGGCGATAATCCAGCGCGTCTGGACGATCGGCATCAGCTTAAGCACCAGCGGAATGGTCAGCACGATCAGCACCGCGCCGGGCGAAAGCACCAGCCCTGACCAGGTGGCGGTATAGCCCAGATCCTGCTGCGCCAGCTGAGGGATCACCACCGAGCTGCCGTAGAGAATAGCCGCCATGCCGGACATCAGAATGCTGGCGACAGCAAAGTTGCGATCTTTCAGCACGTGCAGATCCACCACCGGCTTTTTGGCATAGAGCAGCCAGTAAACCGCGCCGACCAGCCCGATAGCGCTCAGTATGGCGAAAGTCATAATGAAATTAGAGCTGAACCAGTCGTCATCTTCGCCGCGGTCGAGAAAGACCTGTAAACATCCCAGCCCCA
This sequence comes from Erwinia sp. 198, assembly GCF_003937915.1. GTDB lineage: Bacteria > Pseudomonadota > Gammaproteobacteria > Enterobacterales > Enterobacteriaceae > Erwinia > Erwinia aeris. Next base: position 184,608 of record NZ_RHUM01000005.1, read on the forward strand.
GGGTAATTAAACCGATACCGATATAGTCGATATTCAGTTTCCCTTTGGCCCATTTACGCTCCCAGGGCGGATCTTCCAGCAGCTGATAGATAGCCAGCACGCTCAGGATGCCGACCGGGATATTAATAAAGAATACCCAGCGCCAGCTGTAGTTATCGGTGATCCAGCCGCCCAGCGTCGGGCCAAGCACCGGCGCGACAATAATGGCGATAGAAGAAAGACCAAACGCTTTGCCGCGATCTTCCGGCTTAAAGTAGTCCAACAGTACCGATTGCTGTACCGGCTGCAGGCCACCGCCGAAAAAGCCCTGCAGGATCCTGAACAGAATGATCTGCCACAGCTCGGTAGCGATGCCGCACAGAAAAGAGCAGACGGTAAACATCACAATACAGATCAGGAAGAACTGCTTACGACCAAATACGCGGCTGAGGAAGGCGGAGATCGGCAGCACGATGCCGTTCGCCACCAGATAGGAGGTCAGCACCCAGGTTGACTCATCATAGCTGGATGAGAGCGAACCAGCGACGTGCGGCAGCGCCACGTTGACAATGGTGGTGTCCAGGATCTCCATAAACACCGCCAGCGTCACCGTCATCGCGACCAGCCAGGGGTTACTGGCCGGCTGCCAGCTCTGGCTTTGACTCATTCCACTGTTACCTCAGGCTCCACCGACAGCCCCAGCGGCAGCGGCTTGTTCGGATCCAGCCCCTTATCGATAACGATTTTGACCGGCACGCGCTGGACAATTTTCACATAGTTGCCGGTCGCGTTTTCCGACGGGAAGGTCGAGAAACGGGAGCCTGAACCCATCTGGATGCTTTCCACGTGCCCTTCCAGTTTCATATCCGGCCAGGCATCCACGGAAATATGCACTTTATCGCCAGGGTTCATTCTTTCCAGCTGTGACTCTTTAAAGTTGGCGGTGATCCAGACATCTGGCGAAACCAGCGAAAACAGCGAGGTGCCAGCCTGAACCAGCGTGCCGACCTGCACGTTACGTTTAGTGACGAAGCCATCATAAGGCGCGCGCACTTCGGTATAGGAAAGGTTGAGGTTAGCCGTGTTCAGCTGCGCTTTGGCCTGCTCGACCTGCTGCTGACGAGCTTCCACGTTGGTTTCCTGCTGGCGAATTTGCAGCTGGATTTGCGAGGCGACTTCTACCTGCGCTTTTGCGCTTTCCAGCTCGGCCTTCGCGCTTCTTAACTGCGCGCTGGCCGCATCGATATTACGCTGCGAGGTCGCACGCGGATCGACGCCGCGCTGGCGTTTGTAATCTTCCTGAGCGTTAAGGAGGTTAGCTTCCGCCTTGGCCTGCTGCGCCAGCGCCTGATCTTTCTGCGCCGGATACTGCACTTTAGACAGCGCCAGGGAAGCCTGCGCCTGATGCAGCTGGGCCACGGCCAGGCCAAGCTGGGCCTGGGCCTGATCGCGCTGCGCCTGGGTATCCTGCGGATCGATAACCACCAGCAGATCGCCCTTTTTCACCCGCTGGTTATCGGTAACCAGCAGCTTAGTGACGTAGCCGGAGGCTTTAGGTGCAATAGTCACGGCGTCCGATTCCGTAAAGGCATCGTCCGTCGTTTCTATATTGCGGCCGGTAAACCAGAAGTAAAAGCCGACGATGATCATGACGATCACCACAATAGCCAGAATAATCAGCGGCTTTTTGCCGGGGCGTTTACGTTCTGCCTCGCCGTCGTCCTGCTGCTGGTCGTCCTGCTGTGGTTTGCCGTTTTGGTCGTCAGACTGCGAATTGTTCTGCGGATGACGCTGGTCATCATCTGAGGAAGAATTTGATTGATTAGCCATAGTTCTCATCAGGTTACGGCGGGCTCAAGCCGAGCCCGCAAGATTCACGCTGTTATAAACATAGGGCCTAAATTGACAAATGCCAGTGTTTCTTTACAAAGTCAGAAAAGATTCAGGTTACAGCGCATCAATGCCTAAAAGCAGCACCCAGCCCAGCGCTATTGCCCACAGCAGCATGGGCAGCGAGTAAAAGTGAAAACGCAGCCAGATAGAGCGATCTTTCGCCATCCGCAGCGCGATAAGGTTCGCCAGCGAGCCGGGCAGCAGCCCGAAACCGCCAATATTCACCGCCCAGGCCAGCAGCGTGCTGGCTGGCAACTTCGCCAGCAGTAAAATGGTAGCCGGCACGTTGCTGATAATCTGCGACAGACCAATCGCCAGCAGATATTTCCCGCCCTCCGGCAGCTGCGGAATTTGCTGAAGCAAATGCTGTAAAGCGGGAAGCCGGGTTAACAGAAAAACATCCACGAACATGGCGATAAATACCGCGAGCAGGCTCCAGTCGATCGCCAGCAGCGTGCGACGTGCCATCAGCAGAAAAACGCCAAATACCAGCAAAACGCCCCAGCCCGCATAGCCCATCTCCAGCGCGATAATAAACAGCAAATAGAGCACCACGCTGGCAATCAGCAACGAGCGCTGCCATTGCGTTTCCGGCGACTGTGGCGAGCGCTCAATCCGTTTAGAGGTAAAACTGACCGCGGTAAGCAGCAGCAGGCTGGCCAATAGCGCCCCGCCCAGCGGCAGCATTTGGCCGATAAAACCGGTAAAGCCGACGTGGCCATGTTGCCAAAGCAGGATATTTTGCGGATTGCCTATAGGCGTGAGCAGCGATCCGGCGTTAACCGCCAGCGCCTCAAAAATGATTAGCCGGGCGATCGGCAGCGAAGAGTAGCGACGCAGCGTCAGCGTCAGCGGTACCAGGATAAAGAGTGCGACATCGTTGGTCAGAAAAGTCGACAGCAGCGCGGCGGCAGCGGTCAGAAACAGCGCCAGCGAACGCTCTGTCTGAAAACGCTGCACCAGGCGACGACCCAACACGTCGAAATAACCGCTGGATTCGATGCCTTTGGTCAGCATCAACAGCCCGCCCAGCGTCAGTATGGTCGACCAGTCCACCGCAGCAGGCAGCTGCCGCAGCGAGAAAGGTGCAAAGCAGGCCAGCAGCAGGCCCAATAAAATTAACAGATGCAGAAAGCGATCGTGCAAAAAAGGCCTGAGCAGCGTTGCCATACGGACTCACCTGAAAGGAAATTACTGACGGCTTTCGTAGAATTGCTGAAAAATAGCCAGGGTTTCGTCACTGACGTGATGTTCCAGCCCTTCCGCATCGCGGCGGGCGGTATCAGGACTAATGCCCAGCGCCAGCAAAAACGTTTCCACAATATGATGGCGTTTGCGGCTTTCTTCCGCCAGCGCCTCTCCTTCGGCAGTCAGGAACACGCCGCGATAGGGAACCTGCTCGACCAGTCCGACCGTAGCCAGGCGTTTCAACATCTTGGCAACGGTAGGCTGGGAAACGCCGAGCCGCGCCGCCATATCAACCTGGCGGGCTTCGCCAAATTCACGGATCAGATCGGAAATCAGCTCAACATAGTCATCAATCAATTCACGCCGGTGGGCTTCCCGGACCTGACGGAAGCCTTCGACATGCTCTTCTATCTCTTTCAGTGGCGCAGGCACTGCGGTTCTGGCGCGACGACTCATTCAGCTTCCTCATTATTATTTCTGGCGCGTGCAGGCGCTCGCATCAGCCTGATGGTGCCACATTGTAAACGAAGCGCACGGAAGCACAAAATCGTGAGCAATAGCGCTGGCTACAAATTATAGCCCGTGCTATATCTGTACATAAAGCGAACGGAGGAAACCATGAAAAAACCACTTCTGATACAGCTGCTGTGCCGTTCGCCTTTTACGCTGCGGTTGATGCTGCTGGAAATGCTCACCGCAGAAAAAAAGTCCGCCGGCTGATTCAGCCATAAAAAAATCCGCCACGGGGGCGGATTTTTTATCAACCAACCGAAGCTGGTTTCAGGCAAGCTTAGAAGCTGTAGCCAACGCCAGCAATCCAGGTGCCAACGTCTACGCTGCGGATGCGGCTCTGCTCGTAGCCAACGTCCAGAGCAACGTTTTCGATGCCTGGGTTGAACTGGAAGCCCGCACCGTAGGACACGCCTACGTCGCTTGAGTCAGACTTGTCACGCGCTGGTGCGTTCTGCTGGAATTTACCGTAACCGATACCCACCACGCCATAGATGCTGGCCCAGTCGTTCAGACGGTAGGCAGGGCCACCGGTGATGCCATAGTACTGGCCTTTGTTATAGACGCCAGCGTCGGTACGATCTTTCTCGGTGTAGGTGAAAGAACCGATCCAGCCCAGTGGATCGCTGCCGTTTTCGTAGCGGTATTTCAGGTTGAAACCGTTAGCTTTGTTAGCCACGCCCTGCATATCGCTTTGTGCGTAACCACCGGAAACTGTGCTCTGTGCCATCGCTGAACCAGCAGAAACTGCCAGTACACAAGCCAGTGCTGAAAGACATGCAATTTTTTTCATAACCACCTCAAATGTGAAAGTACTTATCTCCTGACAACGCTGAAAATATAACAAACCTCAGCCAGAAACTCTGCCCCGTTTTTGTTGTCCAAGACAGTGTTTGGTGTAACAGGACGTTAATGATTCTTTCTATCTCATTCTTTTTACTTATATTTCTCTCTTTACCGCTTCGCCTGACCCGCAATGTAAAAATTTGTTCATTGAGATAAATCTTAATTAAACTGACACTTCTTTACCTGTTTGCGCGTGCTTCACGACGATTTTTCCGAATTTCTTTGCCCTTTTTCAGGGCCATTATGGCCAGGCTTGCGCAATCTGTTGGTACACTTCGGGGAACTTTTCTCCCGTTCGATGGACAAATAAGGTTGGTCAAAAGGATGTCTCTTTCTTCACGCGGTTCTTCAATCTGGTTTCCTGTCTTACTGCTCTTGCTCGCCATGACCTCTATTCAGGGCGGGGCCGCGCTGGCGAAAACCCTGTTTCCGGTGGTCGGCGCGCCGGGGATCACCGCCCTGCGTCTTGGGCTGGGCACGCTTATTCTTTGCCTCATCTTCAAACCCTGGCGGCTGCGGTTCAGCCGCGATCGCGTCGTGCCTCTGGTTTTGTATGGCCTGGCGCTGGGCGGCATGAACTATACGTTTTATCTGGCGCTGCGTACCGTCCCGCTGGGCATTGCCGTTGCGCTGGAATTCGTCGGTCCGCTGACGCTGGCGCTGGTGGGGTCGAGAAAGCCTCGCGATTTTCTCTGGGTAGCGCTGGCGCTACTTGGGCTTTGGCTTTTGCTACCTCTTGGCAAGAGCATGTCCGGCGTCGATCCCACAGGCGCATTTTTTGCGCTGCTGGCTGGCGCCTGCTGGGCCATTTATATTCTGAGCGGTCAACGCGCTGGGGCGGAACACGGCCCGGCCACCGTCGCGATGGGATCGCTGATCGCTTCGCTGGTTTTTGTCCCTGTCGGCTTTACTTTTGCCGACAGCGGCGTCTGGAGCCTGGCAGTTTTACCGGTTGCTCTTATTGTTGCCATTCTTTCCAGCGCGTTTCCCTATACGCTGGAGATGGTCGCGCTGACCCGGCTGCCGGCCAAAACGTTTGGCACGCTGATGAGCCTGGAGCCGGCTATGGGCGCGCTTTCCGGCATGATTTTCTTGGGCGAGCTGCTGACCCTGCCGCAATGGTTGGGCCTGCTGTCCATTATTATCGCCTCCGCTGGCGCTACGCTAAGCCTGCGTCCCGCTAAGCAAAAAATCGTTCCGATTAGCGAGCTGCGTGAATAGCTATATTCAAAAATATTAACCTGACGGTAAATTTAATTAATCCAGTGTTAAAAAACGTTCGATTCAAATCAGGCTCAGATAATTCTGGGCCTGATTAATAATGACTGGATTTTTAAAATGCTTTACTCTCGTAATTTGTAACGAAATAATAAATTAAAAAAAATCTATATATCAGAGAGTTATCAAAAATCCTCTAAATGAGAATACTTATTAGTTACGGCTAACGAATTATTTCTCTGTAATACCAGTAAGTTAAACCCTAAGGCCGCTACTATTTGTGCAATAGGCAGTATCGTCATGGCAATGTTGAAAAGCGCTGCTATACTTATTCGGTACATTCAGGACAACTGACCATTAAGAGGATATTAATGATGAGTACCGCTAAACTGGTAAAAACGACTGCGACCGATCTGCATTACACCCGCAACAACGTGGCCGATGAGGAAAAGAAAGCCACCATTGAGGTGTTGAATCGTCTGGTAACGGAATTCATTGATTTGTCCCTGATTACCAAACAGGCGCACTGGAATATGCGCGGCGCTAACTTTATTGGCGTGCACGAGATGCTGGACGGTTTCCGCACTACGATTACCGATCATCAGGATACCATTGCAGAGCGCGTAGTACAGCTGGGCGGCGTGGCGCTGGGCACGACTCAGGTAGTGAACGATCGCACTCCGCTGAAAAGCTATCCGCTGAATATTCATACCGTTCAGGATCACCTTAAAGCGCTGGCAGAACGCTATGCCGTTGTTGCTAACGATACGCGTAAAGCGATTAGTGAAGTCGAAGATGAAGACACTGCAGATATCTTTACTGCCGCTTCACGCGACCTGGATAAATTCCTGTGGTTCATTGAATCTAATATCGAGTAAGCCGATGCGGGCTGCGCCAGCAGCCCCACTTTTTATAGAGTAGTTTTTGCGAGCAGATGAGGCCTTTCATCTGCTCTTCTTATATGGAGGAAAGCGATGGCCAGTGGTTGGGCACGTGATGATGCCGTACAGGAACAGATCGACTCAACGGTAGAAGATGCCGTAGATCGCGCCCGGCGCGCCATTCATCATGGCGTCAGCGCAAAATATTGTGAAGAGTGCGGGGATGCGATTCCCGAAGCTCGCCGTCTGGCCCTGCCCGGCGTACAATATTGTATTCAATGCCAGGCACAGCGAGACAAACAGCAGCAGTCGACGCTTTTTAATCGTCGTGGCAGCAAAGACAGTCAGCTGCGCTAATCACGCGAGCGCTCTCGCACCCTTTCCTTTTTTACTTTGTCTTTTCTCCTCAGCCAGGTTAAAACTGGATTGCACCATAATGAAACCAGCGCACCACTTTGGTGCCTCACTGTGGTGCATCGCGCTGCTTAAGGCGTCATTATCCCTGTTAAATTGACTCAACGTGCTGTTTTCAATATATTTTGAAAACCTGGCATAGTTTTTTCATATGGCTGCTGGCATTCAATCGGACAAGGCGCTTGTCCGACTGCAATAAGGATAAAAAGATGAAGTCACTTGTTAAGTTTTCCCTGGCTGCGCTGACGCTGGCGTTTGCCGTCTCTTCTACCGCCGCAGAAAAAAAGCTGGTTGTCGCCACCGATACCGCCTTTGTTCCTTTTGAGTTCAAACAGGGTAACCAATATGTGGGCTTCGACGTGGAGCTGTGGGCAGCTATCGCGAAGGAACTGAAGCTGGATTATACCCTTAAACCAATGGATTTTAGCGGTATCATCCCGGGCCTGCAGACGCGTAACGTCGATCTGGCGCTGGCAGGTATCACTATCACTGACGCCCGCAAGCAGGCGATTGATTTCTCCGACAGCTACTACAAAAGCGGTCTGCTGGTGATGGTCAAAGCCAATAACGACAAAATTCAAAGTCTGAAAGATCTTGATGGCAAAGTCGTAGCGGTAAAAAGCGGAACCGGCTCTGTGGATTATGCTAAACAGCATATTAAAACCAAAGATCTGCGCCAGTTCCCTAATATCGATAATGCCTATATGGAGCTGGGTACGGGCCGTGCGGACGCCGTGCTGCACGATACGCCAAACATCCTTTACTTCATTAACACCGCAGGTAAAGGCCAGTTCAAAGCCGTAGGCAACTCGATTGAAGCGCAGGATTACGGTATCGCCTTCCCCAAAGGCAGCGACGAGCTGCGTGAAAAAGTAAACGGCGCGCTGAAAACGCTGCGTGCAAACGGTACCTACAACACGATTTATAAAAAATGGTTCGGTTCCGAGCCTAAATAACGGTTTTTACTTTTCGCAGGCGCGCAGTGCGCCTGCGTTTTCCACACCAACGAAATATGGTTTTGATCCGGAGAAATAAGAATGCAGTTTGACTGGAGCGCCATCTGGCCATCTATTCCGGCCCTGCTTGAGGGCGCCCGCCTGACGCTGTGGATATCCGTCCTCGGCCTTATCGGCGGCCTGATCATCGGCCTTATAGCGGGTTTTGCCCGCGCTTACGGCGGCTGGCTGTCACGTAATATCGCCCTGGTCTTTATTGAACTTATCCGCGGCACGCCGATTGTCGTGCAGGTAATGTTTATCTATTTTGCGCTGCCGATGGCCTTTAACGATTTGCGCATCGATCCTTTCAGCGCAGCAGTGGTTACCATCATGATTAACTCCGGCGCCTACATCGCTGAAATTACCCGCGGCGCCGTGCTGTCAATCAATAAGGGCTTTCGTGAAGCCGGTCTGGCGCTGGGTCTTTCCAGCCGCGAAACGCTGCGCTACGTTATTATGCCGCTGGCGCTGCGCCGCATGCTGCCGCCGCTGGGCAATCAGTGGATCGTCAGCATCAAGGATACCTCACTGTTTATCGTTATCGGCGTGGCGGAGCTGACTCGCCAGGGCCAGGAAATCATTGCCGGTAACTTCCGCGCGCTTGAAATCTGGAGTGCCGTAGCCGTTATCTATCTGTTTATTACGCTGGTGCTGAGCTTTGTTCTGCGTCGCATTGAAAAAAGGATGAAAATCCTGTGATTGAATTTAAAAACGTCTCCAAACATTTTGGCGAAACGCAGGTTCTGCATAATATCGATCTGACTATTAAACAGGGCGAAGTCGTGGTGATTATCGGGCCTTCCGGCTCCGGCAAATCCACGCTGCTGCGCTGCATTAACAAGCTGGAAGAGATCACCACCGGCGAGCTGATTGTGGACGGGCTGAAGGTCAACGATCCCAAAGTAGACGATCGTCTGATCCGCCAGGAAGCGGGCATGGTATTTCAGCAGTTTCATCTGTTCCCGCAGATGAGCGCGCTGGATAACGTCGCCTTTGGCCCAATCCGCGTGCGCGGCGCCAGCAAAGCCGATGCGCAGCGTCTGGCAAAAGAGCTGCTGGGCAAGGTCGGCCTGGCCGAACGCGCGCACCATTTCCCATCGGAGCTTTCCGGCGGCCAGCAGCAGCGTGTGGCCATTGCCCGCGCGCTGGCGGTCAAGCCTAAGATGATGCTGTTCGATGAGCCAACCTCCGCGCTGGATCCGGAGCTGCGTCATGAAGTGCTGAAGGTGATGCAGGACCTGGCGGAAGAAGGCATGACCATGGTTATCGTGACGCACGAAGTGGGCTTTGCGAAAAAAGTGGCTTCACGCCTGATTTTTATCGACAAAGGCCGCATTGCGGAAGACGGCGATCCGGCAGAGCTGATTGACAACCCACCGGGCGCTCGCCTGCAGGAGTTCTTACAGCACGTTTCATAAAATGATATGGTCGTCCCACTAATTATTGTGGGACGAATTTTTATCGGCCTGAACTTTAGATGTCAAAATAAATTACCCGGCTATTCAATTTCATTATCATTACCACTTTCCTCTCTGGCTGTTATCGGTATTCCCCAAACGACGTATATCTGATTCAAATATCCGATCTGGCGTATTGGTTCTGTTAAATACACAAAGCAAGTTTCCATTTCCTGTTAAGGAACGCGTTACGTCTGAAAATATTAAGGCGCTATTCGCGTCCCGGACCAGGTTAGCAAAAATATAGCCTCCATTATCCTGCGGTAAAAGACGTCAATAATATTCATCCTTATCTTCGTTACTGTGCATAAAAATGCAGTTACCGGCTGCTCTGTTCCAGGCAATTACAAATTTACGGGACAGAATAGGCGTATCCCGTCATTCCTGGAAATTTATTCAGCTGAATAACAGGCAGATTTGGGCCTTAATCGCATGAGTAATTAAAACTTACTGTATAGCGATGGCGATCCTGCGCAACGCCCCACGTTTTTCTGGTAAATTAAGACTTCAGCAATGATTAGCATAATCGTTCATAGTGCCGAAACCCGCTGTATTAGCTAATAAATCTCAACAATTATTTTCTATATCATGATTGCCTGAATCATAACGAAGGGGATAGTCGAGCAGTCTCATTAAAGAATTTATGACTCTCCTTTTTTCATTCGTGACCGAAGAACGTACTATCTCCATTAATTATTATCCGAGTAAAAACTCTTTGTTGGTTATTATACTCATTAATGCTGTTATATTGAGATGCAATCAAATTTTGAGATTGTCCTTTTCTTTCAGCGTCACTTTCATACCCTCCATCATCCGTCAAGTTTGTCCATGGATACCGTGGATCCGATATGAAAATCAAGCTTTTCTCGTTCATTAAAAACCCACGTCATTATAAATATGACCGATCGAAAGTTCACACTGATTCGAATTAATACCATAATCAATGTCAATAATTGAGTGATTGCTCGTAATTTTTAGTAAAAATAATTCTCATGCAAATAGGAAACAGACCAGTAGCTATTTTAGCCGTGCGGCCACGCTTACTTCATTATTCATTATTACCCGGTTAATTATATTTTTTTCTGTGCTTTCTGACTGGCTATATTTATTGGCTGTTGTTCTTGCGCCGTTAAAGAAGCATATGATGTCGGGAACCCTGCCCTCCTGGCGCTGTATGTTCAGATGGCTACCGTTAGTCGCCGCTGTTTTTTTGCTGTCAGGCTCAGGCCGTCAGCCTGCCTGTCGCCGTCGTTGCGGCTTCCCGGTCGCAACGACGGCGCTTCCGGCGAACCGGTTCCGGAAGAGAAAAAAGCCGCCTGTGCCGCGCTGGCCAACATTCTACAAAACGATCAATCGCGAGCCGAGCTGATTAACCAGCTGCAGGCGCCTCCGAAAGCATTGCTAAAACAAAAGTTCCCGTGCTGATGCAGCCGGAAGAAGAGGATAAAACGGCGTTGGAAAGCGTCACCGACGTCAGCAGTCGGTTTAGCAGCGAGATGCTGGGTAAATAGAAAAAACCTACCGCAACAGGGTCAACGCTCCTCATAGCACCTTTAACCCGAACGCTTTTTATAACGCGCGGACCATTTAAAATCAACGTCCGATCAATGTCTTTCGTGCATCTGTTGCTTCGGCCAGTCTCATCCGTCACACAGGCTATAGGCATATTTATATTCTAAATGTATCATTATACAATGAATGCAATTTATTTCCCTTTAAAGAAAGTATTATCTTCCTCGTCAGGTTTTAAGAGAGCATCGGTAATTATTGAAATTGCCGTCGTTTATTTTGGCAATTACAATAACTAATTGAAAATGATGTTATGAGCTTTTCATTTACTTAACAGTAATTAACTTGATATACATTTTCAGGTTTTTTATGAATAAGGTTGTTCGTAAATGATAAAAAATTTAACCAGGTAGTAATTTAATTAATGGAAATGTTATGAATATAAAAAGTATTGTTATCACCTCTGATCCTCAATATCCCTGGACCGATGTTACCGATGACGGGGGGTATGAAGATAGCTCAACTCAACGACAGCGCTCATATGATCTGATAAGCCGACAATATAACAGTATAAATGAGTATCACCAATATGAGGGGATAGATACCCGGATTATTATTAATGGCGATATTACTGCTTATGGTCATAAGTGGCAACGAGACGTAATGAATTTATTAATGGGAACCCTTCAGGCACCTTACTGCTATGGGCTGGGTAATCATGATATAGAAAATAATTATAATGATACCTGGCAGAATCAGGCAGCGATTGGGGCTATGCATGAATTTTATACGCATTATATGACCAGAAGCTTGCCTAATAAGAGATGGGATGCAGCAAGACATCTTTTTGAGCAGACCTTTACGGGAAGTTTTAGCTACTCCTGGGATGAAGGCGAGCATTTACACTTTATTCAGCTGAATAATTTTCCAGGAATGACAAATTATGACTTTCCCAGAGCACCTTCAGAAAGTGGTGTCAATGACTGGATGAAACTGAGTATGTATTTACGGGCGGACAATCAGATAAATTGGTTGGAAAATGACCTGAGAATGGCGTCCTCCCAGGGACGTAATATTTTTATCAATGTACATAAACCCAATTCCTGGCCAGATGCTTTCAAAATACAGATAGAAAGACTGATAAAAGAATATGAGGTTAAGGCTGTTTTTGCGGGCCACTATCATAAAACTCATGGTTTTAACCGGTCTTTTACTAACTATCTTGGCGGCGCTGTTCCTGTATTTCTTTCGGGGTCGGCTTCTCAGCAGACCTACCTGATTACCGAATGCTCTGAAAAAGAGATGACTATATTTCTGGTAAAAGAAAATAACTGGCGAAATAAAGAGAGAATATATACCATCCCATTAAAGGAAAGAAAGGCACCAGCAGACAGATCCACTGTTAACATTCTTCTTTCCGGTAGTCATGCACAAACCATTGCGCCCAGCGAGTTTAACCCCAGACTTATTGTTAAACCTCTTGACATCCAGGATAATAAGCAGAAATTTACTCTTCTGAAATCCCCAGAAAAAGGCTTTAATGTTTTTCAAATTAAGGAACTACATAGCAATAATATTATCGCCTGGCATGACAATGGTGGCGGGTATATTATCTCTCACCCCAATGAATTTAAGGAAGAGCATTACTGGTGCTTTAATTATCAGCCAGATGGTACTTATGAGATAGCAAACTTTAAAAACAGAAACCTGGTTATGCAGGCGACTATCGGCAACGGTAATCTTGGTACTTATATTACGCTTAATGACAGGCATAATACGGCAGGCCAGCGTTTTAATGTAGAGGAAACGGCGATCGCTTCGCGGGTAAGGATAGGCGTGGTGGACCGAACCGTTATCCAGGGCATAACCAGAAGAAGCGATGTTGCTTATTTGACCCTGGACTGGTTGAAAAACGCTGAAGAAATGATATTTATTGTTCTTCCCGCGCCGCATAAGGGCAATAACGTGGTTCAGCTGCTGGATACCAGTCTGAATATGGCAATGTGCTGCGAGCATGCTTCTGGTTGGGTCATTATGGAGAAAAATAGCAGGCAGGCAGGCAGCTTTTGGTGCATTGAGGACGATAAATTTGCGTTATTCCCCGGGGAAATGAAGCTTGTGAGCTATAAATTTCCCGATCTGGTATTGACGGTGTCCGATTCTTTAAACGGAGGTTTTCCAAAATTGAACCTGCAGAGCAGACGAGAGGGACCTTTCCAGAGTTTTAAATTTTTACCGTCTGCTTAGGTGAATACGACGTGGAAATTTTTAATTTAAAACGGTTACGTCGGGAAAGGGACAGCTGATGCAATCATTATTTGTTTAACCAGCCGCCGTAAAAACAGCGAGCGCACCAGCTGGCTGCTCCTTCCGGCAATCATCCCGGGCACGTTTATCATTGATTTGCTGCTACCGGGCGTGGCGCTGTTTGTCGGTCAGATGCTCAGCGAGGCGCTCAATGTCGGTAGCAGCAAGATTGCCCGCCAGCAGGGCCTGGCAGTATCCTTCGGTTCACAAACTCTGGTTAAAGATATTATTGGTATTTTTATTCTGTTTGAGAACGGAATGTACACGGGCGATTTGGTCACTATTGGCGCCATTACCGACGCGGTGGAGTACATGTCAATCCGCTCGGTGGGCCTTCGCCAGCATACCGGCGCTTGCCATATTATCCCCTGGCCTGCGATCGCCTCGTTAGCCAATTTCGTGCGCGGCATTGGCTCTTTCGTGGCGAATTACGATGTGGATCGCAGTGAGGATAGCGATAAAGTTAATCCCACGCTGCGCGAAGCGGTGGGCGGGCTGGTGCAGGACGAAACCATCCGCGGCATGGTGTCATTGGCGAGCCGAATTTCGCCGGGACTGGTCGGGTTGACCAATCAGGCTTTTACCGTGCGCGTCTCCTTTACTACCCAACCGCTGAAGCAGTGGTCGGGGCGTTTCGCGCTCGACAATATGGTGAAGAAGCATTTTGATGCGGCGGGGATCACAGCGCCGCATCCAACGATGCAGGTCATGCAAAACGGCAGCGGGCTGGATGCCGCCGCCACTATACCTGCGTTGCCTGCGCCGGAGTAATGACCGTGGATATTAAAGACGGCTCATCTGGCGTTCGCGAGCCGCCTTTTCCATAAAGGTCCAGGCGATAAAACGGCTCTGCTTCTGACCCTGAGCCATTTCTACGGTGCGTACGGTCACGGCACCGACCTGCTCCAACGCACGCCACAGCTCGGGCAGGTTTTCGCGGCGCGACACCAGTGAAGTGAACCAGACGCACTGTTTCGCAAAATCCACGCTTTCGTTAATCATGCGGCTGATAAAGGCTTTTTCGCCGCCTTCACACCACAGCTCCTCCTGCTGGCCGCCAAAGTTTAACGGCGCGTTTTTATCCAGTCCGAGATTACGCACCTTGCGTTGCGTACCCTGCTGCGCTTCGTTGGCGGATGCGTGAAACGGCGGGTTGCACAACACGGCATGATACTGCTCGTTTTTATGAATAACGCCGTGAAAAATTGCCTGCGTATTTTTCTGACGACGCAGGCGAATACCGCGATTCAGGCCCGGGTTGGCGGCGATAATGGCGTTCGCGGCGCGCATCGCCTCTTCGTTGATTTCGCTGCCGGTAAAGCGCCACTCATATTCCCGATAGCCAATCAGCGGGTAAATGCAGTTGGCGCCGCAGCCGATATCCAGCACGTTAATGTTGCGCGGCGCGACGGCGCGGTTATCTTCTGCCAGCAGGTCGGCCAGATGATGAACATAGTCAGCGCGGCCCGGCACCGGCGGACAAAGAAAACCCTCGGGGATTGTCCACTGCTCCACCTGATAGAAATGCTTCAGCAACGCCTGATTTAACATTTTTACCGCGGCCGGATCGGCGAAATTCACCGATTCATCACCGTACTGATTAACCGCCACAAACTCCGCCAGCGGCGGATGGCTGGCAATCAGGGCAGGAAAATCATAGCGGCCACGATGGCGGTTACGGGGATGAAGCTGGGTTTTTTCGACAATCTTTTTCATGAACGGCTCTCTTATCTGCAGGCGCGTAAGATACCTGCTGCGGTAAAAATCGTAAACAATTCCCGCCTTTTTTCCCACGACGAAGCGGCTACTATGTAATAACTATCCCTTTGTCAGGAGTTCAGATGTCCTCTTCCCGCCATACTTATCAGCCGCGTCTTGGCCACGGTCTGCCCCATGATCCTTTGAACGCTATTATCGGCCCGCGTCCCATCGGCTGGATCAGTTCACAAAGCGCCAGTGGCGAGCGCAATCTGGCACCCTACAGCTTTTTTAACTGCTTTAACTATAAGCCGCCTGTTATTGGTTTCTCCAGCCAGGGCTGGAAAGACAGCGTGGCGAACATCGTGGAAACCGGCGAGTTTGTCTGGAACCTGGCTACCCGCGAGCTGGCCGTGGCGATGAATGAAAGTTCGGCTTCGCTGCCGCGCGGCGAGGATGAATTCGCTTTTTCCGGCGTTACGCCCATGCCCGGCACGCAGGTAGCGGTCAGCATGGTAGCCGAAAGCCCGGTAAATTTTGAATGCAAGCTGACGCAGGTTATCCAGCTGCAAGACGCCGACGGCGGCAAGCTGGAGCAGTGGCTGGTGCTGGGCGAGGCGGTGGCGATCCATATCGATCACAAGCTGCTGGAAAACGGCATCTATCAGACGGCTAAAGCCAATCCTATATTGCGTGCGGGCGGCCCCAGCGCCTATTACGCCATTAGCGACGATTTACGTTTTGATTTAGTGCGGCCGGACGCACGCCAGTCCTGAGCCATTTTGCGCCGCCTTGTTCAGGGCGGCTTAGATCGCTTTCTTTTAGCTTATACACCATTGCTATCAGGCAAGAGCGCCGGGCAACCCGGCGCCGACATGCCGATGGCCGCGCCGTAAACGGCCGCAGCGAAGAAAAGCCGGAGCGGACGACAATGCCCCGCGCTGTTTCAGACGCGCAGCTCTGCTTTTCAACGCGAACGGCAACCCCTGCTGCATCCCTTTTTTTGGTATGATGTTACGCATCCCGAAAGCCATCATGGAGTGATAATGAAGAGAATTGCTATTGATATGGATGAGGTCATTGCTGATTTCCATCCTAAAATGGTTGCCACGTTTAACCGCCATTTCTCTCTGGAACTGGCGCACAGCGAACTCAATCTGTTCAGCCTGGCAGAGGAAAAGCCCGAGATGCTGCAGGAGATCTTTAGCCGGGTCAGCGAAGACGCGGAATTTTTTGGCGATCTGGACGTAATTGCCGACAGCCAGCGCGTGATTGAGGCGCTAAGCCATCGTTACGAGATCTTTATCACCACGGCCGCCATGCAGATGCCCTCTTCGTTTAATGCGAAATTCCGCTGGTTAAATGCCCATTTTCCGGCCATCCAACCCAGTAATATTGTGTTCTGCGGCAACAAAAGCATCATCAATGCGGATTATATGATTGATGATAACGCCCATAATTTCGCAGGGTTTTGCGGAGAAGGCATCCTTTATAGCGCCCCGCACAACTTGCAGGTAACCGGCTACAGGCGGGTGAAAAACTGGCAGGAAATAGAGAACCTGTTGCTCTGAGCTCCCTCGCTGTTGAAAAATAATTGTCAGGCAGCAGTGCCGCGCTCGCCTTCCGGCTTATCGTCCGCAAAGGAGAAGATATGATCCCCGTTTCGCTGATTCAGGAAGCCATTGAATGGCGCAGACAGTTTCACTCAAGGCCGGAGCTGGGCTATCACGAAGATGAAACTTCACAGCGCGTAGCGGTGCTGCTGCGCGAGTTTGGTTTACAAGTGCACACGGGCCTTGCAGGTACCGGCGTGGTAGGCACGCTGGAAAACGGCCCCGGCCCCACTATCGGTTTTCGCGCGGATATGGACGCCCTGCCCATCACCGAGCTGGGCGATGCGCCGTGGCGCTCTGCACGGCCGGGCGTCATGCACGCCTGCGGACATGATGGCCACACGGCCATGCTGCTGGCTGCGGCAAAACATCTCAGCGTCACGCGGCGTTTCAGCGGCACGCTGCATTTTGTTTTTCAGCCTGCGGAAGAAAACCTGGGCGGTGCCAGAAAAATGGTTGCCGACGGCCTGTTTACGCTGTTTCCCATGGACGCTATCTACGGCCTGCACAACTGGCCAGGCCTGCCGGTCGGCCATGTGGCGGTAAACAGCGGCCCCATGATGGCCTCGCTGGACGCTTTTGAAATTACGCTGCGTGGGAAAAGCTGCCACGCGGCGATGCCGGAAAACGGTGCCGATCCGATCGTAGCCGCCGCGCAGCTCATTCTCGCGCTGCAAACTATCCCGGCCCGACGCCTGTCGCCGCTCTCCTCTGCGGTAGTCAGCATCACGCAAATTAATGGTGGCGAAGCCATTAACGTTATCCCGGAAAGCGTGGTGCTTCGCGGCACGCTAAGATGCCTGCAGGCCGATGTGCGCAGCCGGGTGCGCGGCATGATTGACGACTTTGTTACCACCTTTACCGCGCCGCTGGGCATTGACGGCAGCATTGACTATCTGACCGATTATCCGGTGACCTGCAATCACGCCGCCGCCGCACAGCAGGTTCGCGACTGCGCGCTGGCATTACTGCCGACAGAACAGGTTCACTGGGAAACCAGTCCATCAATGGCGTCGGAAGATTTCGCCTGCATGCTGGAAGCCTGCCCCGGCGCCTATTTCTGGATGGGGGCGGACGGCGAGGTGCCCTCTGCTCCGCTGCATAACGCCCGCTACGATTTTAACGATGATGTTATCCCGGAAGGCGTTACCTTCTGGACAGCGCTGGCGGAAAAGCTTCTGCCGCTCGGATAAGCGCCATGCGCTTTCCGGCCTGGCCAAAAGGCCACCCCGCTTTTTAGATCCACTTTAAAAAAAATGCAGGAAGCTGGCAGGCGCGTAAAAACTTTGCGCGCCCTGTTCCGCTTCATGGAAACGTCGCTGGCTTCACTACCAAACCGCTTTATCCTGACGGCAGATTTTTCAGGGAAGACGGTATTTATGCACAGAACGCCTTACCGGTTTAATGCTTTGCCGCTCAGCACGGCAAACGTTCATGTTCAGTCCGGCGGAACCGTTCAGCGGGTAAAACAGCTTATCGCCGCCCTGGCTAAAACACCCGGCCAGCCTCAGTATCCGGCCTTCGCTATTTGCTCCAGGGCGCTGTCCACGTCCATCGCTCGGCCCGTGGCGACGTAACAGCAGGCGATCTGCTGACGCAGCGACTGCGGCACCGCTACTTCGCGGTTGAGGCAACGCCTGATCCACTCAGCCGTTGTTTCAGCCTCTTTACCTGCAGGCAGCGCGTCACGGGCGATATGGCTTTCCGGCTGCCTTGGTAACAGCACCTCCGGCTCCTCGCCGGCAATCAGATTCAGCGCCGGGCAGCGCTGCGGATTGGCATATACCTCGCCTTCCGTACCGTTAAGCAGCAGCGCGCGGCCGCCGATGGCCTGGAAGAATTTACCCACGCGCGGGATATATTCCGGGTGCGATACGCTGGAAAGCCGCAGCGCCGCATCTTCGCCAAACGGCGTCAGCAGCTTCGCCAGCGTATGCGCGCTGTTGCGTACGCCCAGCTGCCAGCGCAGCGAGAGCTGTCGCGCCAGCGGCGCGCAAAGCGTTTCAACCGACACGAAGACCAGTTTGCCCTCTTCCAGCCGCTGCTGCGCTTCCTGCATGTCCGATACCGCCTTAACGCCCAGCGCGGCAAACACCGCCTCACTGGTAACGCGAGTCGGGTCATCGCTGACGCCGTGCACCACCACAGGAAAACCGAGCAGGGAGAGCAATAGCGCCAGCAGCGGCGTCAGGTTCGCCTGTTTACGCGCGCCGTTATAGCTTGGGATCACCATCGGCACAGGCAGGCTGGCAGGCGGTTGTAGTTTCAGCACGCGTGCCTGTACTGCCTGATAAAAGCCGAGCATCTCCTGCTCGCCCTCGCCTTTGATTCGCAGCGCAATCAGGATCGCGCCCATCTCAAGCGGCGACACCTCATCCGCCAGCATCCGACTGTAAAGCTCGCTGGCGGTAGCAAAATCGAGGTCGCGGGCATGATTTTTCCCGCGGCCGATTTCTTTAATAATTTTTGTATAGTCCATGCTTCTGCTCTGTTGGGTTGTTAGCGACGGCGACGACGTACGGTTTTCTTACCCGGTACGGCCGCAACGGCTTTTGGCGGCTCCCCCGGCGGCATAGGCGGCTGCTCAATGGGGAAAACCGGTAGCGCGCCCAGCAGGCGTGCGCCATAGCTTTTGGTCAGCAAACGACGATCGTAAATCACTATCTCGCCGAAACAGTCGTGGCTGCGGATCAGCCTGCCCACCTGCTGGATCAGGTTAAAAGAGGCGCTCGGCAGGCTTTGTACTTCAAAAGGATAGCGCTTGAGGCTTTTCAGCCATTCGCCCTCCGTCAAAATAACCGGACTGTCCACCGGCGGAAAGGCAATTTTATGGATATGCACCTGCGACAGCAGGTCACCCTTCAGATCCAGCCCTTCGGCAAAGGATTGCAGGCCCACCAGCACGCTGGTTTCGCCCTGCTCCACCTTTTTACGATGCAGCGCCACCAGCGCCGGACGCGGCCTGTCGCCCTGCACCAGCAGCATCAGCCGCAGCTCCGGCAGGTAAGAGATAAACTGCTGCATCGCCCGCCCGCTGGCAAACAGCACCAGCAGCCCTTTGTGTTTGCCTTCTTTAATCTGCTGGCGGAAAAAGTGCGCCATTTCCGCCAGGTGTTCCACTTCGTTAGCCAGCATCGGCTCGTAGCGCATCTGCGGGATAATCAGCTTGCCCTGCTCAACGTGGTTAAAAGGCGAATCCAGCGCGACAAAGCGATCGCCCGGCTTTTCGCTCAGGCCCGCCATCTCCTGCAGGCGCTGAAAGCTGTTCAGCGAGCGTAGCGTGGCGGAGGTCAGCACCACGTGCGGGATTTTACGCCACAGCAGTTTTTCCAGCTGCTCGCTGACGCGGATACCAGCGCAGTGAAACAGTAAGTGCGGGTTACCTTCACGCAGCTCGCGCGTCACCCATTTGGACACCGGCGCGCCGGAGGCCTGCGCCATTGAGGCGAGCCGCCACAGCTTGCTGCTGGCCTCGAACCAGCCCAGCGCGCGGTTCATCTGGATCAGCGTACGGTGCAGGCGCACTACGTCGAACTGACCTGTTTTTTCACTGAGATCGTTCAGCAGCGCCTCTGCCAGCCCGCGCAGCCCGTCGCTGAGTTTGAACAGGCGCGCGCACAGCGTCATTACCTCTTCCGGCAGCAGGCCCATCTCGAACCGGTATTCGCTTTCCTGATTGCCGGGCGGCAACAGCTGCACCAGGATTTGCGACAGCTGTTGCAGCTGCTCGCGCACCTCTTCGCAGTGGGCTTTAAGCCGCTCCGGATTGCCAAGATGCGGCGGCTTTTTCGGCCGGAACTGCGCCATACACTGTTCAACCAGACGACAGAAAAGGTCGAGCTGTAACGTGCTCCAGGCGGGAGTGATGTCCCCGCTCATTTCCAGCGCGTCGCGCGCCACGTCCGGCAGGTGGTGTCCTTCATCAAGTACCAGCAGCAGATTTTTCGCCGGCGGCAGCACCGATTCCGTTTCCAGCGCCGCCATGACCAGCGCATGATTAGCCACCACCACATCGGCGTTTTCGATTTCCCGCCGGGCCAGGTAGAACGGGCATTCCCGGAACCAATGGCAGTTGCTGCCCAGACAGTTGGCTTTATCGGTACTGATGCGTTGCCAGAGCGAATCTTCAATCGTCTCTTCGCAGTGGTCACGCAGGCCGTCCCACTGATGGCGATCGAGATTTTTCGCCAGCGTGGTGCAGAGCGCCCGCTCATCCTTGCTGGCGGTCATTTCATCATCAAGAAACAGCAGCAAATCACCCTGCTTTTCTTCATCGCCGCCCAGCGCGGAGAGGTTGCGCGGGCAGACGTAGCGGCCCCGACCAAAAGCGGCGGTAAAACGCAGATCGGGAATGATTTTCTGCAACAGCGGCAGATCTTTCGTGAAGATCTGATCCTGCAGCGCCACGTTGGCGGTGCTGACCACCAGCGGCTTATCTTCCGCACGGCTGACGGCGATGCCGGGGATCAGATAGGAGAGCGTTTTGCCGACGCCGGTCGGGGCTTCAATCGCCAGATGGCGCCCTTCGTCGCCCGCCAGCGTTTTCGCCACTTCGGCAATCATCTGCCGCTGCGGCGCTCGGGAAATAAAATCGGGAATTTGCTGCTGGAGAGCCTTATACCAGCCGGCAATTTGCGCTTTTAACGCGGCAGTTAGCGCCATATCAACCACTTTTTATTGAAACGGCCTGTATTTTTACACAGTATTTCGTTCAGCAATAGTCCCTGAAGGTTAATCCTGCGGCGCGGCTCGCAACCTGGTGCTGTCCGCGCCTGCTGACGGGCCCAATTTACCCGCCGCTGTCCGTTTCGATTTTATTGGTGCCCAGCCTGCCGGTAAAAGGCAGCCGCAGCGCCGGATGCTTAAAATCGATGCCGAAATTAAAGGCCAGCACGTTAAACTCCACGCCTTCCTCCGCACCCAGCGTCAGCCCAAGTACGCCCAGCAGCGAAATCTGCACGCCTTTGCCTGAGGCGGGAAGCCCCACCGGACGGCTCAGCGGCCGGAAGTCTTTACCGATGGCGTTGGCAGGCAGATCGAGCTTCAGCTCCGGCACTTCTCTGCCGATATGCGCCAGAAAAGTATTGCTGTTGGGGCCGGGCCAGACGCGATAGCTGCGCGGCCAGGGATAGCTGCCGATAGCGGCTTCGATCGCCGGGATCATTGCCGCCGCGCGTTCGCCGCGATGATCGACCAGCAGTCTGGGCTTAGCGCCAAACCAGTAGCCGTCGGGCAAGGCGTAGTTATGACGAATAACGTTGCTGCTGCCCCAGCTGACCACCTCATAGCGATGATACTGGCTCTCGCCGGCCTTTTTGAAAATGATCCACGGATGGACAGCGAACAGCCCGCGCCAGCCGAAGGTCGGCGCGGTATACACCTGTACGATGGCCGTATCGATAAACTTCTGCGGATCGGGCGCCATCTCTGCCGAATCACGTCTGGCTGTCGACCAGTGTTGGCCATTGATGGCGACGCCGCTGTGGGTCGCCTTAACGTAGCTCTGCGCGAAAGAGAGCAGCAGCATACAGATAAAACTGATACCTATCACTTTTACAAGGAACATAATACCTTTGGCTGCCCGCAGCTGCGGGTCGGATCGGAGAGTGGGATAACATCAGCGAGCAGCGCGTGCTGTCGCTTAAGGTGTGAGCAGAATCACATTACTGAAAACTGGCGTGGCATTCAATCTTTGTCCACCGCATACCGTCGTGAGTAAAATTCACAAAAACCGGCCGGCTTCCCGGCCTTTTAGTTATTCATCAATTGATTGCTCTGTCTGACAACCGTACAGCTCCGCCAGCTTTTGCAAATCAGGATTGCGTGGTCTCTCGCTTTTTTCCATGGCCGATACAGAGGCCTGAGTAATATTCAGCGTCTCAGCGACCTGCTTTCTCGTATATTTATCTCTACAAACTGGCCGCGGCTATTGTCTTCAGGACTGCGAGGACGGTAGCTATACGCCTGCCGTGACCAGCTTGTACATAACGGTAGTGGCTTCCGGCTCGCCACGGGTTGAGGTAGCGAACTGCGGGATCTGTCCGCAAACCTGCCAGTCCTGCGCCAGGTAAAGCTGCTCGGCCGCGTCGCCGGCTCGGGTATCCAGCACCAGCAGCGTTTTCCCCTGTTGTACCGCCAGCCGTTCGGCGCGGCATAACAGTTCGCGAGCGATGCCCTGCCGTCTGGCATCAGGATGCACCAGCAATTTGGCGATTTCTGCGCGATGAGCGCCGTTTGGCTTGCCGCAAAATTCTACGATGACCGTGCCGACAATCTCCTGCTGCCGGCGAGCAACCAGCAGCCGCTTTTCGCCGCTGGCGAGGCTGGCGATTACCCCTGTCCAGAACTGTCTCATAGGTGCAGGTTCATTACTGACAAAGCCGATACTGGCGCCCAGCGCAACACAAGCGCTCAATACATTGTATAATTCATCCCGGCCTTTATCGGCCTCTTCTGCGGTAAGAAGTGAATAGGTAATAGTGGTCATAAGTAGCGGATCGTCCTGTAAATCGTGCTTTGGCGACACGGGGGTTAACGGGTAGACTACAGTTAGCGTACGTGAGGGGGCCTGAGGGTTTCCCGTCACGTTTCAACAAGATATACGACGTGACGCCTTGTCCGGCAAGTTGTACAATTAAATAATAGTTGTACAACAATAGAGAGTTGGTTAGGCTCAGGGGAGTTAAACAGGTTTAAGGAAAGGCATGGCTTTATACAGTATTGGTGACGTCGCCGAACGCTGTCGGATAAATCCTGTTACGCTTCGCGCGTGGCAGCGCCGCTACGGTTTGCTGAAACCGCAGCGTACCGAAGGCGGCCATCGTCAGTTTGATGATGAAGATATACAGCGTATTGAAGAGATTAAACGCTGGATAGAGAGCGGCGTACCGGTAGGCAAAGTTAAAGCGCTGCTGGAAGGCGAAAGCGTTAACGCGCACGACGGCTGGATGGCGCTACAGGAAGAGATGATGACGGTATTGCGTCATGTCAGGCCCGCCAAGCTCAGAGCAAAAGTGGCAACGGCCGGTCGGGAACATCCGGCAGCGGCGCTGATTGACCACGTTTTTATTCCTATCCGTCAGCGACTGAACCTGGATCAAAATACAGCCAGAACGATGTGCAGCCTGCTTGACGGCATCCTGATCGATTACGCGACTTTCTGCCTTGCTGGCAGCCGCAAGAAGCCGGGCAAGGATGCGCTGATTATCGGCTGGGGCACGGAAGATCGTACGCGTATCTGGCTGGAGGCCTGGCGTCTGTCGCAGCAGGGCTGGCGTATGGAAGTGCTGGCCGAACCGCTGGAAATGCCGCGCCCCGAGCTCTTTCCCGGCCAGCAGCTGTTTATTTTCACCGGCAAACCTCTGACGCGCCGCCAGCATGAGCAAATCGCTCATTGGCAGGAACAGGGCTATGCCGTGGCCCATCAGGCCGTTTAGCTTTATGGTCATTGTCGCCAGCGCCCTGCTGGCCCTGCCTGTTTTCTCCTGCTAAAAACCAGCAAAGACTTAACGTCCGCCTGATAAAAGCGATATACTTTGCTCTCTTTTTACGGCAGGCGGATAACGGTATGAACTGGCAGAAAATCGGCGTAATTTTTATCTTCTTAATGATGGCGCTGGGCGGTATCGGCGGCGTCATGCTGACCGGCTACACCATCCTTATTCGCGCCTAAACCGTCGTAGCAGGCGCTCGAAAAGGCGATCCGTTACGATCGCCAGCAGCGCAACCAGGCTGGCTCCCTGTAGAATATAGGCGGTATTAAAGCCGCTCAGACCGATAATCACCGGCGATCCCAACGTGTTAGCGCCCACCGTTGAAGCGATGGTGGCCGTGCCGATATTAATAATCACCGAAGTGCGGATCCCCGCCAGGATTACCGGCGCGGCCAGCGGCAACTCTACCTTAAACAGAATTTGACGCGGCCCCATGCCCACGCCCGCCGCCACCTCGCGCAAAGTCGGCGGCACCGCGTCAATACCGGCCAGCGTGCCCTGTAAGATTGGCAGCAGCCCATACAGCAGCAGCGCGACCATCGCCGGCTGTTCGCCAAAGCCGATAACCGGCACCGCCAACGCCAGCACGGCCACCGGCGGGAAGGTCTGGCCTGCGGCCACCAGCGTTTCTACTACCGAGCGAAACTCCTTTCCCGCCCGGCGCGTTACCGCAATACCGGCGCCCAGACCCACTATCACCGCAGCGAAGCTGGATAACGCCACCAGCCGGATATGCGCCAGCGCCAGCCGGATAAAGCTTTCCTGCTGGTAAAGCGGCCTGTCGAGCTGGGGAAAAGCGCGCGCGAACAGCGGGCCGCTATAGGGCAGCAGCAGCAGCAGCGTCACAAACAGCAAAATCAGCCAGAGGAGCGGATCGCGAAGCAGGCGCATATTATTGCTTCTTCTGCCGCAGTAAATCGGCAAAATGCAGCACGCCGAGCGGCTGCATTTTGCTGTCCCGTACCGCCAGTCGGTCGGTTCCACGCGCGATAAACAGCGACAGGGCTTCGCGCAGCGTCAGCGTTTCCGCAATACTTTCTTCCTCCAGCCACTCGCCGCGCCGCGCCGCCTCGCCAGCCAGCCCCAGCGAAAGCAGGCGAATGCCCCACTCGCTCTGGCCAAAAAAGCGACGCACGAAGTCGTTAACGGGTGTTGTCAGCAGCGCCGTCGGCGTGCCCTGCTGCACCACTTTGCCGCCGTCCATTAAAACCAGCCGGTCAGCCAGCGCCAGCGCCTCGTCGATATCGTGCGTTACCAGCACTATTGTCTTGCCGGAAAGGCGATGAATACGGGCAATTTCTTGCTGAAGCGTGGCGCGAGTCACCGGATCGAGCGCGCCGAAAGGCTCATCCATCAGCAGCACTTCCGGATCGGCCGCCAGCGCTCTCGCCACGCCAATACGCTGCTGCTGCCCGCCGGAAAGCTGATGCGGATAGCGATGGCGAAACGCCTCTTCCATATTCAGCAAGGCCAGCAGTTCACTGACGCGCGCGTGGATTTGCGGCTTACTCCAGCCCAGCAGTGTCGGCACGGTGGCGATATTTTTTTCCACCGTCCAGTGCGGGAAAAGCCCGGTAGACTGGATAACGTAGCCCATCCGCCGCCGCAGCGCCTGCGGGTCGAAGCGACGGATCTCTTCGCCGCCAAAACGTATCGCGCCCTTATCGTGTTCGATTAAACGATTAATCATCTTTAGCGTGGTTGATTTACCACAGCCGGACGTGCCGATAAGCACGGTAAATTCGCCTTTGCCGATATGCAGCGTCAAATCGCTGACCGCCGCCTTGCCCGCAAAGTATTTACTCACCTCTTTAAATTCAATCACTGGCGTTGTATCCCGGAAAGCAACAGCTTAAATAACGTATCCACCGCCACCGCCAGGGCGATAACAGGGATCACCCCCAACATGACCAGATCCAGCGCGCTGCTGAGC
Source organism: Erwinia sp. 198 (assembly GCF_003937915.1). Taxonomy (GTDB): domain Bacteria; phylum Pseudomonadota; class Gammaproteobacteria; order Enterobacterales; family Enterobacteriaceae; genus Erwinia; species Erwinia aeris. Next base: position 210,545 of record NZ_RHUM01000005.1, read on the forward strand.
AACCCCTGAAAAATGACGGCGCCGAAGCCGCCCGCCCCGATCAGCGCGGCGATAACCGCCATGCCGATGGTTTGCACCGCCGTCACGCGCAGACCGGCAAGCAGTACCGGCAGCGCCAGCGGCACCTCGACCTGGCGGAATATCTGGCCGCTGCTCATGCCCATGCCCCGCGCGGTTTCAATCACTGCTTCCGGCACGTTCTGCAACCCGCTCACGACGCTACGCACCAGCGGCAGCAGCGCATAGAGCACCAGCGCGATTAGCGCGGGTGCCATACCGATGCCGCTGATGCCGAACGTGGTCAGGGCCGGAAACTCGCGCGCCAGCCCGCTGAGCGGGGCGATAAGCAGGCCAAACAGCGCGACGGAAGGCACGGTCTGAATGATATTCAGCGTGGCGAAAACCGTTGACTGTATGGCCGGACGACGACAGCAGTACCAGCCCAGCGGCACGCCGATCAGCAGCGCCGGAAAAAGCGTGCCGCCCAAAATCAGCAGGTGTCGTGACAGCGCCTGGTCGAAGACATCGCGCCGGTTGGCATACTCTTTCAGCAGGGAAAGCGCGTCGAGCTGGCCGCTCAGCAATAGAAAGACCGCCGGCAGCCAGATCGGCGCGTTCAGCAGCAAACGCCATAACCCCTGTCGGGTCAAACGGCTGATGGTATCAGTCGCCATCAGCAGCGCCAGCGCGGCGGCCAGCCAGAAGCCGCTGCCCAGAGAGGCTCTTGCCAGCGGATGGCCCTGCTGCGCCAGCGAGGCGGCCGCATAACCGCCAGCGGCGATCAGCGCGATAAACAGCGTTTCGCTACAGAGAAGCGTCAAGGCCAGGCTGGTGCGCTTCTGCGGCAAAAAAGCGAGCAGCATCAGCAAAAATGCGGGCAGCAACAGCCACCAGCCCAGGCCGTTGGCTACCTGCTGCAGCCCAAGCGGCTGACCGGAAACGAGCCGGTTTGGCGCCCAGTTGAGAAACGGCAGCGCCGTCAGCGCTGCCGCCAGCAGCAGCGCCAGCGTCAACGTGACGCGGTTATGTACCCGAATAGTCATTTTGCCGCGCGTGGCTACAGATTTTTCTGCTGCAGGTAGTCGGCGGCCACTTTTTTCGCGTCCATCCCTTCTACCGCAATCTTGGCATTAAGCTGCTGCAACGTTTTTTCATCCAGCGAGGCGAAGACTGGCTCCAGCCAGTCGCCGATTTGCGGCCAGGCTTTCAGCACCGCTTCACGGATGACCGGCGTCGGCGCGTATACGGGCTGCACGCCCCTGGGATCGCTTAGCGTTTGCAGGCCAAGCGCCGCTACCGGGCCGTCGGTGCCGTAAGCCATCGCCGCGTTCACGCCGGAAGTTTGCTGCGCTGCCGCTTTCAGCGTAACGGCCGTATCGCCGCCCGCCAGCGACAGCAGCTGATCCTGATCCAGCTTAAACTGGTAGGCACGCTCGAAAGCGGGCAGCGCGTCGGGCCTTTCGATAAACTCCGCCGAGGCCGCCAGCTTAAATTCGCCGCCGCTTTTCAGCCAGGCACTGAGATCGGCCAGCGTGGCGAGCTTGTTTTTCTGCGCCACATCGCCGCGTACCGCGATGGTCCAGGTATTGTTAGCGGGCGACGGCGTCAGCCAGATCAGATGATTTTTCTCACCGTCGAGCTTTTTAACCAGCTGATAGCCTGCCTGTGCATTTTTCCAGGCCGGGTTTTTCTCGTCGTGAAAGAAGAAAGCGCCATTGCCGGTATATTCCGGATAAATATCCAGCTCGCCCGCCGTGATGGCGCCCCTGACGACCTGCGTATTTCCCAGCTGAATTTTGTTCACGGTTTTTACGCCGTGTTTATCCAGCACCTGTAAAATCAGGTTGCCCAGCAGCGAACCTTCCGTATCGATTTTCGACCCAACCTTGACCGCCTCCGCCGCCTGAGCGCCGCCCGCCATCGCCAGCCAAACCGCCAGCGCCAGCGCGCCGCCCAACCTTATGCTTTTAGCCATTTCGCGTTTCCCTGTTATCGACTCAGCTTCAAGAGTAGCTGAAGAATTAACCACTTAAAACCGCCGCCTTACAACTAAATTACATTGCGCCCTTTGGTTGTAACTTATAACTAACGGGAATTTAACTCTGCCGCCGCCGGGAGTATGCCCACAAACCACACCACTAGAACTGAATATAACCTCATGACTGACCTAACGGCGGAATCGCATGTCGCCACGGCAGGGAGCAAGCCAAGAGGTGAAACGTTGTTTATCCGTCAGGCAACGGATGTTGCAGCGCTGGTAAACAGCCGTACCCGGGCACGTAGCAATGCGCATATCGCGATCGCGATTGCGCTGGGCGACATGTTTCCGGACGCCTGCGATCTGGGCGCGCTGGCGTTTGGCATGAAGGACGTAACCAAAGAGTTTGGCTTAACGCCTGCGGGCGCAGGCATGGTAGCTTCCGCTGCCGCCTTTGGCGCTATCGTCGGCGCGCTGCTGGCGGTACGTCTGATGCCGCGCCTGGGCGCCTTGCGGATGACAGTAGCCGGCTACGGCTGCCAGTTTATGGCGCTGGCGTGCAGGCCGGATGACGGCACGCCGTAAAGCGGGCAAATTCGGCGGGGATGCGGGCGAAGGTATGCAGAAACCACGGCGTAAAACGCTCGGGGTGCGCCGCCATTTCCTGCTGAATTTCCGGCAGCGAAGCGTAGCGCCAGTCGTCCGCTTCTTCCGGATTAGGCTGCGGTAGCTTATCGCTCAGGGTAAACAGGACGTGACCATATTCATGTTCGATCAGGCCATTTGCCAGCGGCAGGTAATAGCTCAGCTCAAACATGGGCTGTAGCTTCAGCGATAGCCCCATTTCTTCATTGAGGCGTCGCTCGGCCGCGTGGCGCGTCGACTCTTCCGGGTAAGGATGGCCGCAGGTGGTGTTGCTCCACAGCCCGCCGCAGTGGTATTTACCGCTGGCGCGCCGTTGCAGCAGCAGCTGATGGCGGGAGTTAAACACGTAAACGGTGACCGCGCGATGCAGCAATCCTTTCTGATGAACCTCAAGCTTTTCCATTCGACCGATGGCGCGATCCCGATCGTCGACCAGGATAACTTCGATTGCAGACATGCACACCTCTTAAGAATTATCTCAGATAATTGTGGCATATCTTTAGCGGCCGTGGCTGGGTAAAATCGTGCGAAAGTACCACGGCTTAGCCAGCCGGCGGATCCACCAGCTCGGGCCGCGCCCGGAAGACAGGATTACACCCCGCCTCGGTTAAGCGTTCCACTAATTGCAGGCCGCCTTGTGGTTCCTGTTCGACGAATTCCTGCTCGGCGGCCGTCACCGGCGTGGCCCATAACAGCGTCACTTTTTCTCCTTGACGCGGCGGCAGTGTAAAACTATCGCCCAGCGTGGCCGAAAGCAAAAAGCCTTCAAAACCTATCGGCGCGACGGCGGAAGAGAGCGTATGCCCTTCGCCCAGCCAGCTGAGGCGCGCCCAGGGAAAATGCGCAAAGCTTGCCAGCGCGCTGGCCATCTGCACCGCGTTCTCTTCGCTCATCACCTCGCCGTCGATCGCCATCGCCAGCTCGATACGGCGACGATCGGCAGCGTCTTTATCCTTATAGAGGAAATCGATCCACGGCATGGGCCGGATGCTCATGCCCAACGTCAGAAAATACCAGTTGCCCTGATGATAGTGCTGCGAGATAGCCATTGGCGGCCAGCTGCCCTGGTCGATAGCGTAGTACTTTAGCGACTCGCCATATTGCGCCTCGTAGCAGCGCAGCATTTCTCGCTGAATGCCTTCCCACGGTTGGGCATCCTGCCAGTCGCGCCAGAAAAGACGATCTTTCTCCGCCCGCGCGTACCAGCTGTTGGTAGAGGCGGAACCCAGCGGCGCGGTCAGCCGGTTCTCTTTGATGCAGCCAGCGGAAAAGCTGACCTGTTTATCCTGATACAGGCTCCAGCCGGGAATAACCGCCAGCAGCTGCCCCTGATACCAGAGCGCCGCACCGTCATCGCCGGGCGTCCAGATAACCTGCAGGCCTGCCGGATGCAATATCGGCTCCGCTTCCAGCGTGCGGCAGTATTCGGCGCTGAGCAGCGGCGGAATGCCCTGCGCCATCGCCTCGCTGTCTTCCTGCGCGGGCGCAGGCAGCAGGTTTCTCAGCCAACAGCCGCGCACGGCAAACTGGCCGCGAAACGGCTCGGCCGGACGAATGTAAAAATAGGCGGTGCGCTCATCCTGCTCAACCGTGGCAATAAGGGTTTGTTGCTGATTAAAGACTTCAGCCAGCCGGTACGTCTGTGTCATAGCGCCTCGACAAGGGTTCAGGGTCATCCCTTTTCCCGGAATTTCCCGGAGAATAGAGCAGGATGCCCGTGCGCGCCATGTCACAACAAGGGTAATAATCTCAAATTTCGCGCCCCATGCGCTGCATGGCACGATAATAGCCGCCGCGACGCACGCACCAGCGCAGCCCGGACGCCAGCCATTTCATCCGCTGGCGGATTAGCGCCCGCCGCCAGCCGGAAAAGCGAAAGCCAAACTGCTGCTGCGTCCATTCGGGCAAAAGCTCAATGCCCGCCATCATCATAGTGCGCATGGCCGGACGCGCCTGCCAGCTCGGCGCGGGCATGGTCAGCAGCACGGCGAGCACCGCTCTGGTGCGCTCGTCACAGCGCAGCTGCGGCCGCATCGCCGTCAGGTAAGCCTCGACTTCCTGTACCGTTTTCGGCACCTGCTCCGCGCCCAGCGCTTCGGCCACCACGGCGGCCTCCGCATAATAGCGATCCTGATCCTCACGGCTGAGCAGCGGATTTTTATAGCGCAGATGGGCGGCCAGAAAGCGGCTGGTTTCCGCCACGTGTACCCAGGTCAGCAGCGCCGGATCGCTGGCGGCATAGGGGTTGCCCTGGCCATCAACGCCCGTTACCCGCAGATGGATCCGTTTTACGCGCTCAATTAACGTATGGGCGTCCGCCGTGTTGCCAAAGGTGGTCACGGCGATAAACTGGCTGGTGCGCCGCAGCCTGCCTGACATATCCTCGCGAAAGGTTGAGTGATCCCAGACGCCTGCCAGCGCCTGTGGATGCAGCATCTGCATCAGCAGCGCGGAGATGCCGCCGCACAACATTGATGAGAAATCGCCGTGCACCTGCCAGATAACGCTGTCCGGACCGTAAAGACCGGGATCGCCAGGCGGCTGGCTGAGGTCGAAGTCGTTCATCGCCAGCCCGTTCAGGCGAAAGACCTGCTGCTGGATCCTGTCTCTGAGTGAAAGCATTATTTTCCTGATTTTGAGGCGTTAATGACGTTTGAAACAGCCCAGGCTGCGTTTTCGGGTAGTTCATCTTCGTGCCAACGCGACATCCGGCCTTGCCGATGTAATAAATTATATAATATTCCTTTGTTCTTTTTTAGACTTTACAAGCAAGATGATACTTCGTTATATTTCTCGAGTAGCTTACTCAGCCTTTAAATCAGATATCAAAAGGATAAGGGAATATGCTTGAACCAGAAAAAGGATTATTAACCTTCAGAGCTGAAGGCAGCAATAGTAAAAGTAGCCTTTATTTTTCCAGAAAAATTCATTTCCCGCAGGATGCAGAAAGATGTGATGGCGTTTTGTCAGGCGTCACGCTCGGCAGAGGCTACGACCTGGGTCACCGTAGCCGGTCAGAAATCATCAGTGACCTTACTTATGCGGGCTTGCCGGTCAGTAAAGCGAAAAAGCTTGCTGAAGCATCACGCCTGACAGGGTGTGAAGCACGAAATTTTGTAAAAAAGCATCATCATGAAATTGGCATTATTACTGAAATTCAACAGGTAAAATTGTTTGAAAAAATATATCCTGATTATGAAGTAAGGGCGAAAAACAACTATAACTCCTGGCTAAAAAACAGATCGGATATCGTTCCCTGGGGATCCCTAAGTTTGGCCATCAAAAATGTTTTAATTGATTTCGTTTATCAAGGTTATACCAAAAGCGCGCGCCCTATGCTGGCTGGTGCACATAATAATCCACAGGAACTTATTAATTATATAAGAAATACGCCGACCCTTCGTGATGATGAGCCTGACAGACAAAGAGTAAACTATTTACTGGAGTCGCGATGAAAAAATCTCTCGCGTTCGTATTACTTATCTGCCAGGCGAGCTTTGCTCAGGAGAATTGCGCGACGATCACCAATAGCGAGCAGTACTATAACTGCTCATATATCAAAAAGGAGGCCGCTACCAAAAGGCTGGATGCTGTTTACAGTAAGTATTTAACTGAAGTTACTCATAGCTACACTGCGCATAAAAATATTGGTGAGGATCTTCTGGCTAAAATTAAAAAATCTCAGGTAGCATGGCTTAATTATATGCACGCTACTTGTGATATTTATGCCTTTCAGATCGACGAAAATAACCAGCGTCATACCGCGGCAATTAATCAATGTGTTACTGATATGTCGGAAAAAAGAGTCACGGAGCTGGCAGAAATGATAGCCAATATTTAACCAGTACAAGCCACGCCAGCCGGTATGCTCACCGTTAGTTGCGCGGATTTTCTTGCCGCCAGGGGGCAGGAATGTACAAACGCCGTCTACGGTAGCAAATCGGCGGCCATACCACGACGAAATGCACAAATGCCTTCTGCAGCGGCAGGCTGGCGATGGTAACGGCGGCGAAAGCTTTCCAGTTGCTATCCGGATTATGTAAAAAGGTCACGCGTGGTTCCTGACTGAAAAATCCACCGTATCGGTGCGGAAACTTCGCATCACAGGGAGAGTCGGGCGCAGGTAAAAAGTTTGATTGCGCTTAATTCCGCACGCAATAACCTTTATGCTTATCCGCTTTAACCCGCAGGGAAAAGGAAAAGCCATGAGTATCACTATCCGCCAGGCCCGTCCGACAGACGCGCAAACCATTTACGCGATGATTTATGAGCTGGCCGTTTATGAAAAAGCGCCGCAAGAAGTGGTGACCACGCCGGAGGAAATTCGCGAGACGCTGTTTGGCGCAGAGAGCAAAACCGAAGCGCTGATTTGCGAAGTGGACGGCACCGCCGTCGGCTATGCGGTGTTTTTTACCAGCTACTCAACCTGGCTTGGCCGCAACGGCATTTATCTGGAAGATCTCTATATTTCGCCTGATGCGCGCGGCAACGGCGCGGGCAAAGCGCTGATTAAGCATATTGCGCAGCTGGCCGTGCAGCGCCGCTGCGGTCGTCTGGAGTGGAGCGTGCTGGACTGGAATCAGCCCGCTATCGACTTCTATTTAAGCATTGGCGCCGTGGCGCAAAGCGAATGGGTGCGTTATCGCCTGGACGGCGACGCGCTGCTGAAATTTGCCGAAGCAGGAAAGTAGAAGCCATAAAATGTTTCAACAGATTTGAATAAGGCCGGGAAATATAATTCAGACAACAGACCGTGTTATCGGCCTGTTGTTTTTATACGTTAGCGCGCATAATCCCTAATATAGTCCAGCAAGGAGCGATTATGGACGGCCTTAATAACGATTTTTCTCTTAGCGCTACAGGCTATAAAAATTTACGCACCCGTGAAGTTGTTGTTTATCATTATTACAATGACTCAGGATTTAATGCAGAGAATTGTACATGGGGAGTTGGAACGCTTGCTCACTATGGTCTTTGTACCGAAGAGGAATTACAAAGAGAAGTAACAACAAACGATATTAACGCAGCGCTGGCGAAGCATGTTCATCAGGTTGAACGCTATATACGCCGCAAAGTCAAGCATTATCGGCTGACGCAGGCGTAGTTCGATGCTCTGGTTTCCTTTTCTTATAACGTGGGGAGTCCTTCTGCCGTGATGGCCGCAGCCGATCGCGGGGACACGAAAGCGGTACATGATAAAATGCCAAATTATATCTATGTCTATAAACGTGATGCTCAGGGCCGTAAGATCGGAAAGCCACAAATTTTAGCCCCACTTTATCAACGAAGGCTTGAAGAATCTTCCCCCTTTCAATAAAGAGTCCGTCATGAAAAAAATTATAGCCGCTGCAATGCTTTTTTTGATGAGTAGCGCTATAGCGGATAAAGAGACAGATGCAAGGCTTGATAAACTGATGGGGCCAGCAACGCATCAGCAATATCATCAGTTTCTGGAAAATTTACAACATGCGGTAGCTATTGCGGATAAAAGATCCGTTGCTGCTATGATAGATTATCCTGTTACTGTTTCTGTTAACGGACGGCCGGTTTACCTGGCAAACAAACAGGATTTTATTACTAATTTTGATTTTATATTTAATGAAAAATTAAAAAAAACAGTGGCAGAACAAAAATATGAAAACTTGTTCGCGAAAGATAGCGGGATCATGGTCGGTAGTCATGGAGAAATTTGGTTTAGCGGCATTTGCATAACCAGCGACTGTCAAAAATTCGCGATTAAAATCATAGCTATCAATAATTAACCGGCCGCCCTCCTCAGGCTGCCGGTTTAATTAAAGGTGATATTTACAGGTAATCAAATTCCGCATCGCTGGTGTGAACAGAATCCAGCCCGATCATCACGCTGAATTTACCCGGCTCCGCCACCTGCTGCATTTTGGCGTTCCAGAATTTAAGCGCCTTCACGTCAACAGGGAAGGTCACGGTCTGCGACTCGCCCGCTTTCAGCATAATGCGCTTAAAGCCCTTCAGCTCCTTCACCGGGCGGCTAACGCTGGCGACCTGGTCACGCAGGTAAAGCTGCACCAGGGTCGCGCCGTCAAGCTTGCCGGTGTTGGTCACCGTGACCGAAGCCGAAACCTGACCGTTACGCGGCATGGTTTTAGCCGAAAGCGTGACCGGCGATACCGTAAAGCTGGTGTAGCTCAGACCAAAGCCAAACGGATAAAGCGGGCCGTTCTCCGCATCGTAATAGTGCGAGGTATATTTGTTCGGCCTTGCCGGATCGTAAGGCCGTCCCGTGTTCAGGTGGTTGTAGTAGATTGGGATCTGCCCTACCGAACGAGGGAAAGACATCGGCAGCTTGCCGGAAGGATTGTAATCGCCGAACAGCACGTCCGCGATAGCGTTGCCGCCTTCGGTGCCGCTGAACCAGGTTTCCAGCAGCGCATCCGCTTCGCGGCTCTCTTTAACGATAGCCAGCGGGCGGCCGTTCATCAGCACCAGCACCAGCGGCTTGCCGGTCGCCTTCAGCGCGCTAATCAGCACCTGCTGCGAAGGCGGAATGGTGATATCGCTGCGGCTGGACGCTTCGTGCGCCATGCCCTGCGCTTCGCCCACTACGGCCACCACAACATCCGCTTTTTTCGCCGTTTCTACCGCTTCGTCCAACAGCTGCTGCGGGGTGCGCGCATCCACCGTGACCGCTTTTTCATAAAGGTTCAGAAAGTCCTGGATGCCCTTATTGTCGCTGACGTTAGCGCCTTTGGCGTAAAGCAGCGTGGCTTTGCCTGCGGTAGCGTTTTTAATGCCTTGCATAACGGTAACGGACTGCGAGGCGACGCCTGCCGCCGACCAGCTGCCCATAATATCGCGCTGGCTGTCGGCCAGCGGGCCGATCAGCGCAATGGTGCCCGCTTTTTTCAGCGGCAGCGTGTCATTGCGGTTTTTCAGCAGCACGATGCTTTTGCGAGCGACATCACGCGCTTCCGGCCGGTGTAAGCGGCTTTCGGCATTGGTGTCTTTGGGATCGCTCTCCGCCGGGCCAAGATGGCTGTAGGGATCGTTAAACAACCCCATATCATATTTAACGTTAAGCACGTGGCGCGTGGCATCGTCGATATCCGCCATACTGACCGCGCCGCTTTTTACCAGGTTCGGCAGATACTTGCTGTAGTATTCGTCGCTCATGCTCATATTCACGCCGGACTGGATGGCGACACGTACGGCATCCTGCGGATCGCTGGCCACACCGTGCTTCATCAGCTCTTTGATCGCGCCGTGATCGCTGATGGTGATACCTTTGAACTTCCAGTCATCCCGCAGCAAATCTTTCAGCAGCCAGCTATTGGAAGTGGCAGGCACGCCGTTGATTGAATTCAGTGAGACCATCACGCCGCCGCTGCCCGCGTCCAGCGCCGCTTTGTAAGGCGGCAGATAGTCCTGCGCCAGCCGCTGCGGACTCATATCCACCGTGTTGTAATCGCGACCGCCCTCTACCGCACCATAGGCGGCGAAGTGCTTCACGCTGGTCATCACCGAATAGCGATCCGCCGGGCTTTTACCCTGCATGGATTCCACCAGCATGCGGCCCATCTCCGACGTCAGCCAGGTATCCTCGCCGAACCCTTCCGATACCCTGCCCCAGCGCGGTTCGCGCGTGACGTCCACCATCGGCGCCCAGGTCATGTTCAGGCCGTCGTCCGCCGCTTCATAAGCCGACACGCGCCCCACGGTTGCGATAGCATCCAGATCCCAGCTTGCCGCCAGCGCCAGCGGAATAGGGAAAACGGTACGCTGACCGTGCACCACATCATAGGCAAAGAACAGCGGAATTTTCAGGCGGCTGAGCTGCATCGCCTGATCCTGCATCGCGCGGATATCGTGGCGCGTGACGGTATTAAAGATAGCGCCGACCTGCTCTTGCTTGATCATTTCCCGGATAGCCTCTTTCGGGTTATCCGGGCCGACGCTAATTAACCGGAGCTGGCCGATTTTTTCATCCAGCGTCATTTTCTGCAGGAGGTTGCTCACAAAGGTGTCGCGAGCTGCGGGCGTCAGCGGGTGCTGCCCGTGGTTATCGTCGGCAAAGGCAGGCTGTAGCGCCAGCGCAACGGCGAAGCTAACAGAACAAATCCATTTCATCAGGGTAGTTTCTCTCAGGTAAACGACAGAAAATCGTGCGGCGAGTGTGCCATAAGTTGAGGATAGCAGGTAGTTTTCAAGCCGGTTAAGCCTGCTTTAGTTCAGCGGTGCTAAAGTTAGGGCGTGCGATAAAAAAGGACACAAGGATATGAACAGACCCTCATCAACCGGCAGCAGGCTGGTTTCGGAACTGGGCCGCATCGTCGGCCGCGCCCACTTGCTGACCGATCCGCAAAAAACCGAACGCTACCGCAAAGGCTTCCGCTCTGGCGAAGGCGAAGCGCTGGCCGTGGTGTTTCCCGGCACGCTGCTGGAACAGTGGCGCATTTTACAGGCCTGCGTGGCGGCAGACGTCATCGTGCTGATGCAGGCGGCCAATACCGGCCTTACCGAAGGCTCGACGCCAAACGGCAACGATTACGATCGCGATATCGTGATCGTCAGCACCCGCCGGATGGATAAAATTCAGCTGTTGGATGACGGCAAACAGGTGCTGGCGTTTCCCGGCAGTACGCTTTATCAGCTGGAAAAAATCCTTAAGCCGCTGGGGCGCGAGCCGCATTCGGTAATTGGTTCCTCCTGCATTGGCGCATCGGTGCTGGGCGGCATCTGCAACAACTCCGGCGGCTCTCTGATTAAGCGTGGCCCGGCCTACAGCGAAATGGCGCTCTATGCGCAAAAAGATGCCAGCGGCAGGCTGGTGCTGGTAAACCACCTTGGCATTGAGTTGGGCAATACACCGGAGCAAATTCTCAGCCGGCTTGATGATGAAACCTGGCGGCCTGAAGATGTGCGCCACGACAGACGACACGCGTCGGATCACGACTACGCCGAACGCGTGCGCGAAGTCGAGGCGGATACGCCGTCGCGCTTTAACGCCGATGCGCGGCGGCTGTTTGAGGCTTCCGGCTGTGCGGGCAAGCTGGCCGTGTTCGCCGTGCGGCTGGATACCTTCACCAGCGAAAAAGCCCAGCAGGTTTTTTATATCGGCACCAATCAGCCTGCCGTGCTGGACGAGCTGCGCCGCCATATCCTGCAACGCTTTAACGAACTGCCGGTGGCTGGCGAATATTTGCACCGCGATACGTTTGATATTGCCGAAACTTACGGTAAAGACACCTTTGTGATGATCGATAAACTCGGCACCGACAAAATGCCGCTGTTTTTCGCGCTGAAAGGCCATGCTGACGCGCTGCTGAAGCGCTTCTCGTTTATCAGGCCCAACCTTACCGACCGCGTAATGCAAAAAATCAGCGGCCTGCTGCCTTCACACCTTCCCGCCAGGCTGAAAGCTTACCGCGATCGTTTCGAGCATCATCTGATGTTGAAAATGGCCGGGCCGGGCGTGGAGGAAGCGCGCCGGTACCTGAAAGATTACTTTCAGCAGGCGGACGGCGACTATTTTGAGTGCACGCCGGAAGAAGGCGGCAAAGCCTTTCTTCATCGCTTTGCCGCAGCGGGCGCGGCCGTTCGCTATCATGCGGTGCATCAGCAGGAAGTGGAGGATATTCTGGCGCTGGATATCGCTCTGCGCCGTAACGATCGCGACTGGTTTGAAAAGCTGCCGCCGGACTTTGACGACGCGCTGGTGCATCGTCTTTATTACGGCCACTTTTTCTGCCACGTCTTCCATCAGGATTACATTGTGAAAAAGGGGGTTGACGCGCATGCCCTGAAGGAGAAAATGCTGCAGATCCTCCGCGAGCGCGGCGCGGAATATCCTGCGGAACATAATGTAGGCCATCTTTATCAGGCCAAACCGCAGCTGAAAGCTTTTTATCAGCAGCTCGATCCCACCAACAGTTTTAACCCCGGCATCGGCAAAACCACCAGGGCAAAAAACTGGGCGGAGTGCGGCTGTACAGGGAAAGCGGAGCGCTGAGCCAGATAACGGCATGACCGATAGTCATGCCGCCTCAGACTGCTGACAAAGATAAAGAATACATGCGAACCAGACTTTTTGCAGCGAAACCGCAGCCCCGCAGCAGCAGAGGCTGAGCGGACAAGCGGACCGTTTTGGCGCATGGACGCGCCAAACGAGCCTACAGGGACGTGCGCGTCCGTGTTCCAATCTGCCTCTGCTGCTTTTCACCGGCCCGAACGCGACCTGGTGACAGCATATGAGTTTGTCAGCCGGCGGCATATGCCGCCTGACGTTTACGCCTCGCCGTCCTGCACCACCACTTTCTGACCGTTACGCTGCTCGACAATCATCGTCTGCGGCGTGGACAGCACGATGCCTTCTTTGCGCAGCCGCGTCAGAATATCAAACAGCAGATCGCTCTTCGCGCCGGAAACCTGGCGCGGACTGGTGACGTTGCCGGTCACCGACAGCACAATGCCGGCCGGGGTAAGATCTTTAAAGGTGACGGAAGGCTCCGGCGTTTCCAGAATGCGCTCGTTATCGACATAAACATCCAGCAGTAGCTGACGCACCCTGACCGGATCGATATCCAGCGGGAAGGTCAGCGTAATGGTCGCCACGCCCTGCGCGTTACCCATCGTCGCGTTGCGCACGTTCTGCGAGATAAACTGCGAGTTCGGCACGATCACCGTGGATTTATCGCCCAGCTGAATTTCCGTGGCGCGCACGTTAATACGACGGATATCCCCTTCAATGCCGCTGATACTGACCAGATCGCCCACTTTTACCGGCCGTTCGGTCAGCAGGATCAGACCAGAGATAAAGTTTTTAACAATTTCCTGCAGGCCAAAACCGATACCCACCGATAAGGCGCTGACGATCCAGGCCAGCTTGTTCCACTGCAGCCCCATCACCGACAGCGCCAGCAGTATTACTAATACATAGCCCAGGTTACTGAACAGCGTAATCAGCGACACCCGCATCCCGGTGTCCATAGTGGTTTTCGGCAGGAAATCCTGATCGAGCCAGCGGCGAGCCGAACGCAGCACGTAGATGCCGACAATCAGACACAGCAGCGCGTTCAGCACGTGCGCCGGCACGATGTTCAGCGATTCCAGCCCTTTGCCGCCCCAGAACTCAATGGCTTTTTGCACCAGCTCAATCGGCGTGGCGCTGCTGAAGGTGCCGTTCAGCAAGGCTATCGCGGCGATCAGCACCAGCACGGTTTTACCCAGCGCGCCCAGCAGCGCGGCGACCTGAGAAAGGTGGCGCTCGTCGATATTCAGCGAGCGCTGAATGCCTTTACCGGTGGCGTTGCTGGTAGAAAACAGCGATTCGCAGGCGTCGGCCACCAGGTGGCTGAGAATATAAAACGAGCCGCAGACGATCCCCGCCCAAATCAGCTCGTAGCTCAGAAAGCGCGCCAGCGTGACGTAGCCGATCACCAGCGCCGCCATAATCGCCACGCCGGTTAGCGTGATCGCCATCTGGATCAGGCCGACCAGCGTCGATTTGGCTTCAGGCTGCGCGCCTTCCAGCACCAGTTTGCGGCGCACACGATTGGTGCGGAAACTGATAGAGAGCGCCGCCGCGCCGATCAGCAGCGCGGTGATGCCGTTTGCCATCACCGTGGTGGCGACGCTGGTGTTGGCGCTGCTGTTAAGGTTTTCCAGCGCCTGAAACACAAATACCAGTCCCGCCATCAGCGGCGGGAAGGGTTTTAACGCCAGCGCTACTTCGTTGGAAATAGTCGGCAGACGCCAGGAAGGCCGACGCGTGGAGAGAAATGCCCGGCCCAGGCCCGCAATCAGACCGCAGAAGATGCTCAGGCCGACCAGCTTATCGGCAAAGGCGCGTACGTCGTCCGTTACGTCAGGATGACGGGTAAAGGCCAAATTCAGGAAGTTAAAGGCCAGCACCACGGCGGCCAGCGTGGTTAGCGCAATCGCGGCGGCAAGAAAGCTGCGGCGCAAACGCCCTTCCGGCAGACGATGAATACCTACCCACGCCAGAAACTCTTCCATATAGCGGCGTCCGAACGTTGCCACCAGGCCGGCTAACACTATCCATACCACCGTGCCCATGCGCCAGCCCGGCTGCCAGGCCAGCACCGCTGTATCGGCCAGCTCGTCGAGAAAGCCCTTCACTTTCTCATTGTCATTGCTCTGACTGTTGTACAGCGGCGACCAGAAGCGCGGCCCGAAAATACTGCCCGCGTTCAGGGCCAGCTGGGTCTTTAGCGCATCGCGGCGCAGGCTGACGATCTGCGTAGACAGGTTGGTTGCGCCGCTTTTAATCGCGTCCGCCTGGCTAATCTGATCGTCGATTTTTGCCTTCTGGTTTTGCAGATTTTTACGCTTGCTGGTGACTTCCGAGGTCTCTTTTACGCCGCTTTCCGGCTTCGGCGGCGGGCCGAGCACGTCAAGCTGGGCCTGAAGCTGAGTGCGCTGCGGCGTAATAGCCTGCACCAGCGTGTCGGCATCGCCGGACAGCTCCTGCGCCATCTCGTTCAGCGCGCTAAGCTTGCTGTCGTTGGTTTCGCCGGAAACCTGCTGTTTAATTTTATCCAGCACCTTCTGCATTTTAGGCAGCTCAACGGCGGCGTTGAGTTTGGCGGGCGCCTCGGCGGTTTGCTGGCTGGCGTCATCGTCAGCGGCCCAGCTTAGCGCGGGTGAAAACGCGATTAGCGCAAACAGGCAGGCGCGTAAAAAAGTCACAATGGTAGACATGAAAAGTTCCAGATATCAGACAATCGGGCAGGCAAACTCGCGCTATTTTAGGGGTTTGCCCGCCTGAAAACCAGCAGATGCTTAACTATTCAGTAACGTCGCCGTTACCGCCATTACTGACCATTTCCGCCGCGCGCTGTTTTTTATAGCTCAGGGCGGCGGCGGGAACCGGAGAAACTTTCCCCGTTTCCAGCCAGCTGCGCAGACGATTAGCGTCGGCAAAGTGGGTATATTTTCCAAAAGCGTCCAGCACCACCAGCGCCACCGGACGCTGTTTGATGACGGTGCGCATCACCAGGCAGTGGCCCGCCTGATTGGTGAAGCCGGTTTTGGTCAGCTGGATATTCCAGTCCGGCCGGTAAACCAGATGGTTAGTGTTGCGGAACGGCAGCGTATAGGGTGGATTGGCGAAGGTCGCCATCTCTTCATGGGTGGTGCTCAGCTGCCCAAGCAGCGGATAGCGCCTGCTGGCGATCAGCAGCTTAGTGAGATCGCGCGCGGTCGACACGTTCTGAATCGACAGCCCGGTAGGCTCTACGTAACGGGTATGGGTCATGCCCAGCTCGCGCGCTTTCGCGTTCATCGCCCGGATAAAGGCGTCGTAGCCGCCGGGATAGTGATGCGCCAGGCTGGCGGCCGCCCGGTTTTCCGAGGACATCAGCGCCAGCAGCATCATATCTTTGCGGCTGATTTCGCTGTTTAAACGCACGCGGGAAAAGACGCCGCGCATTTCCGGCGTGTGGCTGATATCCACTTTCAACATCTCGTTCATCGGCAGATGCGCATCGAGCGCCACCATCACCGTCATCAGCTTGGTGATAGAGGCCATCGGCCGCACCAGATCGGGATGGCTTTCGTAAATCACTTTATTCGTGTTGAGATCGACAATCATCGCGCTGCCGGAGGCAATCTGCGGTTGCGCAAGCGAGACCTCGTGTGGGCTGGCAGCGGCCTGATGCACAGCAACCTGTCCGGAAAAAAGCAGGGCCAAACTTAAAAGAGACAAGCGAATTTTTGCAGGCATTATTGAAAACTTAATCGGGTAGTGATTCAGGTATGGCCAGGCCATACGCCGCCGCCGCACAATGCACGCCACACGGGGGCTGGCGGCATCATCATACGATGGCGACTCATCTTTTTCCTAAAGGATATTCGTATCCGGGCGTAACGAAGCCGCCGTCGACGACCCGACGGCGGTGACCGTCAGAACAGACGATAACCGTAGCCCCAAAGAACCACGGTCATTGCCAGCAGCACTTCAAAGACCAGCACGCCAATCGCCAGCGTCGAGCCGGAAAAGCGCAGGCTTTCTTCCCGGTCGATATTCAGAAACATAGGGATGCCGAGATACAGCAGATAGCCGGTATAGGCCAGCGCCAGCGCGCCGACAAAAACGCAAAGCCAGACCAGCGGATAAAGCGCGACCAGCCCGCTGATAAACAGCGGCGTGGCGACATAGCCTGCAAAAACGGTACAGCGTTGCAGGCTGGGACGTTGCGGATAGTTCCGCGCCATCCAGTGGATTACCCTGCCCATCACCGCAACGCCGCCTAAAATCAGGCCGTAAAACAGAATGGCGAGGGCAAAAGCCGTCATCAGTGACAGCTGAACGGTACGCTGTGCGCCAAAGTCCCAACCCAGTCGGGTGGTGCCGATAAACGCACAAATCACCGGGATCAGCGCCATCAATAAAACGTGATGGGTATAGTGATGCGAAACGGTTTCGTTTTCTTGCCGGATATCGCGCATTTCACGGTCAGGATGCGCAAGAAGTCCCCAGACATGGTTCATATCTTCACTCCTTTAGCTTTGAGAGGCCGCAGCGGGCTGGCGGGTCAGAATAAAGTATAAACGATCGTAAACTGTTTATTTTTTAAACGCCGCATCCTCAGGCTAAGCAGTTCTGTTTATTACGAAAAAAAGTGCGCTTTCCGGCAACTTTTGTCCCGCTTTGGCCATCAACGTTTAGACTAAGAGCTTTTAGCGCATTAACCGCAGGAGCAAGGGCAAATGGATATCAATCAACTGATCACGCAGTACGGTTACGTGGCGCTGTTTTTAGGCTGTATTGCCGAAGGGGAAACCTTCACGCTGCTGGGCGGCGTGGCGGCGCATGAAGGCCTGCTGCACTACGGTCTGGTGGTGCTGGTGGCGATGGCGGGCGGTATCCTGGGCGATACCGCGCTCTTTTTCCTTGGCCGTTATTACGGCGCAAATATCCTTAAAAAATTTACAAAGCACCAGAAGCAGATCAAAAAAGCCAACTCGTTGATCCGTAAGCGGCCGGTGCTGTTTGTGATCGGCGTACGCTTTATGTACGGCCTGAGGATTGTCGGTCCGATTATCATCGGTTCCAGCCGCCTGAAACCGCAAAAATTTATGCTGCTGAACGTGATTGGCGCGGTGCTGTGGGCGCTGATTTTCGTGTCTCTGGGCTATATCGGCGGCCAGGTTATCGCGCCGTGGCTGCACACACTGGATCGCCACCTCAAGCAGATTTTCTGGGTGGTACTGATTGTGGCGCTGGTCTGGGGAGTAAGGATTTGGTTTAAGCGCCGCGCGGCGCGTCAGCCGGATGAGGAGTAACGCTGGCGGAAAAAGGGCGAGGTCGCCCTTTGCCGTCGGCTACTTCTGGATATAGAACTGCGGGTTCGCCAGCGTAAAGCCGCCGTCTATCACCAAAGACTGGCCGGTGGTGTAGCTTGCCCATTCGGAGCAGAGCCAGGCGACCATGCTGGCTATTTCACGCGGATCGCCCGGCCGACCTGCCGGGATCTCCGGAACAGAAACATTGTGGGCGTCATCGTCGCTCATGTCGTTCATCGGCGTGGCGATCGCGCCGGGCGCCACCGAGTTTACCAGGATCTGGTGCGGCATCAGGCTCAGCGCCATTGATTTGGTCAGGCCGCCCAGCGCATGTTTGGCGGCGGTATAGGCCGTTGAATCCGGCAGCGGCGTGTGCTCGTGCACCGAGGTGATATTGACAATCCTGCCGCCATCTCCCTGCTCGACCATATGGCGCGCGGCAATCTGTCCACAGATAAACGCGCCGTCCACGTCCACGGTAAAGACTTTCCGCCAGGATTCGAATGAGGTTTCCAGAAAGGGAGATTTATCGTTGGTACCGGCGTTATTGACCAGGGCGTCAATGCGGCCGAATTTGCTGATTAGCGCCTCCAGCGCCTTGCCGCCCTCCTGCGGATCGGCCAGGTCAAGGTGCTGAATTTCCGCTCTCCTGCCCAGTGCACGCACCCGCTCCGCCGTATCCTGCGCGCCCTTTTCATCCGAGCGCCAGGTAATGCCGATATCGTACCCCTGCTCCGCTAACATAATCGCGCTGGCCTTGCCTATCCCGGAATCGGAAGCGGTAACAACGGCAACTTTCTGCTCTGCTTTACTCATGGGTTTCTCCTCGGTCACTGTAAAAAAGCTAAGTATAGATGAGGCAGATTCAGCGGCATTTACACTTGCTTGCGCTTCCTGACGCCCGTCCCGCCGCACGCTGGCTATAGTTAAAAAACAATCGGCTACCCGAGGAAGGGGCATGAGCAAGATAAAAAGAAAGATCGAGGATCATGGCGTTATCGGGGATTTACGCACCTGTGCTTTAGTCGCCAACGATGGCGCAATCGACTACTTTTGCTGGCCGGATCTGGACAGCCCGTCCGTGTTTACCGCGCTGCTGGACGGCGACGAAGCGGGCCTGTTCAGCATTGAGCCTGACTGGCCGGAGGCGCGCCGCCAGCAGCTTTATCTGCCTGATACCAATATTCTGCAAACCCGCTGGCTGGATCGCAAAGGCGTGGCGGAGATTACCGACTATATGCCGCTTTGCCAGCCAGAAGACCGGCAGCCGCGTCTGATCCGACGGGTTAAGGTCATTCATGGCGAAGCAACGTTTACGCTGCGCTGTGCGCCGGTTCATGACTATGCCCGCGCGGAGACTACGGCCAGCCTGAGCGAGGGCGATGTACTGTTCAGCGCGGAGAACCAGCCCACGCTGCGGCTGAGCGGTAAAGCTGACTTCCAGCTGGCGCGCAATGCGGCAACTTCTACTTTTACCTTACGGGCTGGCGAACACCGCGAGTTCGTGCTGGGCTGCGCGGACGACGAGAAGGTGGATGAGGAAAAGACCGCGCTGTGTTTCCAGGATACGCTGCGCTTCTGGCGCGACTGGAGCGCGAAAAGCACCTATCGCGGCCGATGGCAGGAAATGGTGACCCGTTCGGCGCTGACCCTGAAGCTGCTGACCTCGTGGAAGCACGGCTCGATCGCCGCCGCCGCCACCTTCGGCCTGCCGGAGGAGCTGGGCGGTGAACGCAACTGGGATTATCGCGCCTCGTGGCTGCGCGACGCCTCTTTCAGCATGTACGCGCTGATGCGGCTGGGCTACGTCGATGAAGCCCGCCACTTTACGCAGTGGGTGGGGCGCTGCGTCGAAAACAGCCATCACGACGTAGAAAAACTCCAGGTAATGTATCGCATTGACAGCGGTACCGAGCTGCACGAAAGCGAGCTGCTTAATCTTTCCGGCTACGCCAACTCCACGCCGGTACGCATCGGCAATGACGCCTGGAATCAGACGCAGCTGGATATCTATGGCGAGCTGATGGACGCCGTTTACCTGGCTAATAAATATGGCGAGGCGATCTCCCATCGCGGCTGGCTGCACGTCAGTAAAATGATCGATCACGTCGGTGAAAACTGGAACAAGCCCGATGCGGGGATTTGGGAAATGCGCGGTGAACCGGAGCATTTTCTGCATTCGCGCCTGATGTGCTGGGTCGCGCTGGATCGGGCGATACGGCTGGGCCAGAAGCGTTCGCTGTCGTTTCCCTACGAGCGCTGGCTACGCATCCGCGACGAGATCCGCGAGGATATCTGGACAAACTTCTGGAATGAAGAACAGGGCCATTTCGTCGCCACGCGCCACGGCGACTTTGTTGACGCCTCAATGCTGCTGATGCCGCTGGTCAGGTTCGTTGGCGCGACCGATCCCGACTGGCTGGCGACGCTCGACGTCATTAAAGATAAGCTGGTCAGTGACGGCCTGGTTAAACGCTATAACCGAACCGAAACGCCGGCTGACGGGCTGGAAGGCACGGAAGGCTCCTTTACCGCCTGTTCGTTCTGGTACGTAGAGTGCCTTGCGCGCGCCGGACGGGTTTACGAAGCCCATTTTGAATTTGAAAAACTGCTAAGCTATGCCAATCCGCTCGGGCTTTATGCCGAGGAGTTCGATCATCAGGGCTATGCATTGGGCAATACGCCGCAGGCGCTCAGCCATCTGGCGCTGATCAGCGCGGCCTTTTTCCTGAACCGCAAGCTGAACGGCGACGATCCGCTATGGCAGCCCTGACGCGGCCTGCCGCCCGGAACGCTCTGCGGCTAAATTTATGTAAAGCTGGCCTTTGGCCGCAAATGCAGGTTTATTCCTGCTGAGTTATGACCATATAATGTGCAGCCGGTCACAGCCGACCTGCACAGGCTCCTTTATCCACAGTTTACATGGCGCAATACCTTGAAGAATATGAAAAAAAGCATCCGCGCATTAGCCACTTTACTGCTGGCCGCCACCGCTTACAGCCAGTCTGCTTTTGCCGTGGTTTATAATCTGCCCGCCGCCAACAGCCGTCTTATTGGCGAAAACATTGAAATTACCGTGCCTCAGGACAGCAAACTGCCGCTGGAGGCGTTTGCCGCACAGTATCAGATGGGCCTGAGCAACATGCTCGAAGCCAATCCCGGCGTGGATGTCTATCTGCCGAAAGCAGGCTCAAAACTGATCGTGCCTCAGCAGCTGATCCTGCCCGACGCGCCGCGCGAAGGGGTGGTGATCAACAGCGCTGAAATGCGTCTTTATTACTATCCGAAAGGCGGTAAGACCGTGGTCGTGCTGCCGATCGGCGTGGGCGAACTGGGTAAAGATACGCCGGTAAACTGGACGACAACGGTACAAAGCAAGAAAGACGGCCCAACCTGGACGCCGACGAAGAAGATGCATGAAGATGCCGCGGCAGCCGGTTCGCCGCTGCCGCCGATCTTCCCGGCCGGCCCGGACAACCCGATGGGTCTTTACGCGCTCTATATCGGCCGCCTGTACGCTATCCACGGCACTAACGCTAACTTTGGCATCGGCCTGCGCGTCAGCCACGGCTGCGTGCGTCTGCGCGCCGACGATATCAAGTGGCTGTTCGACAACGTGCCTGTCGGTACGCGCGTACAGTTTATCGACCAGCCGGTGAAGGCGAGCGTGGAGCCGGACGGCACCCGCTATATCGAGGTGCACAACCCGCTGTCGCAGACCGAAGAGCAGTTCAACTCCCGCGAGCCGGTACCGCTGACGCTGACCGCCGCCGTGAATAAAGTGGTTGGCGACGCCAGCGTGGACAGCGCGAGCCTCGAAGCCGCGCTGAAAGCCCGTACCGGTATGCCGACCAAGATCAACGGCGCGTCCGGCAACGGCTATGCGGCCCCGATCCCTGTTCAGGAAAACAACAGCGCGCAGCCAACAGAGCAGCCAACCACGCCAGTTACGCCGCAGGGCGCTAACGTGGGCGCCGAGGCGGCCCCGGCGGCTACGGTAGACGGCCAGCCCACGCCTGCGACCGTAGACGGTCAGGCCACCGGCGAAGGCGCAACCGACGCGCCGCAGGCGCCGGCGGCAGGCGACAACGGCTTCGTCGTGCCGGCGCAGCCTGGCCCGGTTTACGATAAGACCACCAAACCGGCAGCGAAAGCCGCTGCACCAGCATCGTTGTAAGCGAACGCCAGTCTTTACTGATCAGCAAAACGGGCCTGACGGCCCGTTTTTTATTGAACGCCGTGGGCTTTCTGACCGTTCCTCTCCCGCAACTTTCAATTTTTTCTGAACCCGTTCTGTGATCGTTTTCAATAATTAATACATTCCTGCCAGAGATTATTTTTTAAACGGCTACGTTTTAAAAACGCAATCTCATCCCATTAAAACAATAATGGCCAGCAAAACTTATCTTTCACCTCTGGAAGGCAAAAATGGCGAAAAAAAGTAATGCTCAGGATATTGATAAACTGATCGAACTGGTGGGCGGAAAAGAAAATATAGCAACGGTGAGCCATTGTATTACAAGGCTCAGATTTGTGCTAAACGATCCGGCGAAAGCCAGACCCAAAGAGATTGAAACGCTGCCGATGGTAAAAGGCTGTTTTACCAATGCCGGTCAGTTTCAGGTAGTTATCGGCACGGATGTCGATGACTGGTATCAGGTGCTGCTCAAACAAACACAGCTTACCGGTACCGATAAAGAAAGCGCCAAGCGGGTTGCCAGGCAGAATATGAAATGGCACGAAAGCCTGATATCGCATTTTGCCGAAATCTTTTTCCCGCTGCTGCCGGCGCTTATCAGCGGAGGGTTAATATTAGGCTTCCGTAATCTGATTGGGGATTTACCGCTTTATAACGATGCTCCGCTTACCGCCGCGTCGGTAGTATGGAAAAGCGTTTACGATTTCCTGTGGTTAATCGGCGAGGCGATTTTCTTTTATATTCCGGTAGGCCTGTGCTGGTCTGTGGTTAAAAAAATGGGCGGCACCCCGATTTTAGGGATCGTGCTGGGTATTACCCTGGTTTCGCCGCAGCTGATGAATGCTTACCTGTTAGGTCAGCAGGTACCTGAGTCCTGGAATTTTGGCTGGTTTACTATCGATAAGGTCGGCTATCAGTCTCAGGTTATTCCTTCAATTCTGGCTGGCCTGACGCTGGCATGGATTGAGCTTAAGCTGAAGCGTATCGTGCCGGATTATTTAACGCTGGTGGTGGTGCCGGTGGTATCGCTGCTGGTCGCGGTGTTTCTGGCGCATACCCTTATTGGGCCTTTTGGCCGTATTGTCGGTAACGGCATCGCCTGGGGCGTAAGCCACCTGATGACCGGGCCTTTTGCCCCCATCGGCTCCGCGCTGTTTGGCTTTTTGTATGCCCCGCTGGTTATCACCGGCGTTCATCAGACCACGCTGGCGGTAGATTTGCAGCTGATCCAGAATCTTGGCGGCACGCCGGTCTGGCCCATTATTGCCCTCTCGAACATGGCGCAGGGATCGGCGGTGCTCGGCATCATCTTTATGAGCAAAAAAGTGAACGAGCGCGAAATCTCCGTACCCGCGGCTATTTCCGCTTATCTGGGCGTAACCGAACCGGCCATGTACGGGATCAACATGAAATACCGTTTCCCGATGCTGTGCGGCATGGTGGGATCGGCCTGCGCCGGGCTTATCTGCGGGCTTTCCGGCGTGATGGCGAACGGCATTGGCGTTGGCGGGCTGCCGGCTATTTTGTCGGTCAAAACGCAATATTGGGCCGTGTTTGGTATGGCGATGGTCGTCGCTATTGTTATTCCGCTGCTGCTTACTATGGCGATTTACAAACGTAAACAGGCCGCCGGCAAGCTGCTGGTGGTCTGAGTAAGGGCGCCGGTAAAAATGGCGGAACGGCGTCCTTGCGCCTGCGGCCCGGGGGCTACCATTTCAGACCCAGGCCGGTGGTAAAGTTACGCTCGTTGAGCGTATCGCGCGTGCCGCTGACCAGGTTATGGCCGTAGCTAACGTTCAGCGAAGACCAGCTGGTCAGCTGGTAACGCAGGCCGACTTCCGCATCCAGCGTAAAAATGTTGCCATCCAGCGAATGTCCCGCGTCGCCGTGGCTGAAAAGCGCAATCTTTCTGCCCTCAAGAAAGCGCTGGTAGTTCCAGCGCAGCGACGCGCCCAAATGGCTGTCATAACTGCCGTCGCTATAGCCATAGGTAAACGCCCCGCCCAGCAGAGCCAGCGAGAAAGAACCCAGCTCGTCGTCCCAGAACTGATAGCCGGGGCCGGTGCCCAACAGCGCCTGTTCAGAAAGATCCTCCACCCAGTCGCGCTTGTAGCTGGCCCTGCCCTGCCAGAACAGCCGATCCTGAAACTTATAGTCCAGCGCGTAGCGCAGGCTGTAGTTTTCGGTGTTCATGCTGTCGTCTTCTTTTTCGCGCGTATAGGTGCCGCCGAAATCGTTACGCCATTTGCCCACGTTGATCTTGTTGTTGTAAGCAAAATGCGAGTCCTGAGTATGGGTAGAGGCTTTTTTCAGGCTGACGCCCACATCGATATTGCCGGTCCAGGTCAGCGCGTCGGTTTTGGGTTTAGGCTTCATAAATTCGTCGAACTTCGCGACCTGTACGCGCTGCTCGTCA
Organism: Erwinia sp. 198; assembly: GCF_003937915.1. Classification (GTDB taxonomy): domain Bacteria; phylum Pseudomonadota; class Gammaproteobacteria; order Enterobacterales; family Enterobacteriaceae; genus Erwinia; species Erwinia aeris. Next base: position 235,064 of record NZ_RHUM01000005.1, read on the forward strand.
TCGCCGCGCCGCACCATAATATAGCCCCGATCGGCGGCTTCCAGCTGCGCTTTAAATACCGTATCGCCGCTGCGCAGATCTATCGCCTTTTCACTGGAAAGCGTGCTGACCGCCCCCCAGTCCAGCGACAGCGTACCGCCGTAGCTGCTGTCCATCACCAGTTTGCCGTCGCTTAACGAGCGGATGGTACCGCTGAGGCGATCGCCATTTTTCATCCAGACCGTATCGGCGCGGGCAGCCCCCGTCGCCAGCACGGGCAGTAATAGCAGGCCGGTAAGCCTCATGCGAAATAAAGAAAAAGACATAGGGGTGAACAGAATCCTCTGAAACGGTGGACGAGTGTCTTTATATCCTGGTTGATGACGCTGGCGCTAAGCACGGGAATATGTCTGATAAATAAGTCGATTAACATTATATGCTGCGTTAGTAAGCATTATCAGAGGCTATTTCGGTCATCTTACTGTCATCAAGCCTGCGTACATCTTCAGACAGGTGTCTCTTTTATGCTGACGGCTAAGAGGATTTATGAGCGACAATAGCGCAGTACCGCACTATCCGGCGGCCAGCAGTCGCCCCGTTTTCCAAAAGAACAGTCGGCTCTCCGTGCTGCTGTTTATTCTGCTGCTGGTGCTGGGCATCGCCTTCGCCGGTGTGAATCTCTTTCATGACGTCAGCGACGCGGGCGGCGCCAGCACCAGCTACGTTCCCTATCTGCTGCTCGGCATGGCGCTGCTGATTGCACTGGGCTTTGAGTTCGTCAACGGCTTTCACGATACGGCCAACGCCGTGGCGACGGTGATCTATACCCACTCGCTGACGCCAACCGTGGCGGTGATCTGGTCGGGATTTTTTAACTTCCTGGGCGTGCTGCTTTCCAGCGGCGTGGTCGCCTTCGGCATCATTTCGCTGCTGCCCGTGGAGCTGATTTTACAGGCGAGCAGCGGCGGCGGCTTCGCGATGGTTTACGCGCTGCTGTTTTCCGCTATTCTCTGGAACCTGGGCACCTGGTGGTTTGGCCTGCCCGCCTCCTCTTCCCATACGCTTATCGGCTCTATTATCGGCGTCGGCGTGGCGAACGCGCTGATCCATGGCCGTACCGGCACCAGCGGCGTCGACTGGGATCAGGCGCTGAAAGTGGGCTATGCGCTGCTGCTGTCACCGATAGTGGGCTTTGTCTGCGCGGGTCTGCTGCTGCTGGTGATGAAGCGTGTGGTGAAAAATCGCCGCCTGTATAGCGCCCCCCAGGGCAATCGCAAGCCGCCGGTATGGATACGCGGGCTGCTGATTTTAACCTGTACCGGCGTCTCTTTCGCGCACGGCTCCAACGACGGTCAGAAAGGCATGGGGCTGATTATGCTGATCCTGGTCGGCACCATGCCGATGGCCTACGCGCTGAACCGTTCTATTCCTGCTGAACAAAGCCCGCGCGTGGCGGCGCTGGCTACCGTGACGCAACAGGAGCTGCTGCGCCAGTCGTCCGGCGTGCCGATGCCCGCTTCGCCCTACGACGTGCTGACGGCCTACGTACGCACCACTACGCTGACGCCGCAGGTTCTTCCCGCGCTGGCGCAGCTAACCGGCGCTATCGGCGATCAGATCCGTCAATACGGCACCGTGGATAAGATCCCGGCACAGGCCGTTTCTAACACCCGCAACACTATGTATCTGGCTTCGGAAACCATCAAGCATCTGAAGAGCGAACCGCAGTTCAGGCTGCCCGCGCAGACGCAGCGGGATCTGGATGCGCTGAAGGCGGAGCTGGACAACGCCACGCGCTTTATTCCCTGGTGGGTGAAGGTGGTGGTCGCTATCGCGCTGGGTCTGGGGACGATGGTCGGATGGCGCAGGATCGTGGTGACGGTGGGTGAAAAAATCGGCAAAACGCATCTGAGTTATGCCCAGGGCGCCAGCGCCGAACTGGTGGCAATGGCGACCATCGGCGCCGCAGACGGTTTTGGCCTGCCGGTTTCCACCACGCACGTGCTCTCTTCCGGCGTGGCGGGCACCATGGCCGCTAACCGTTCCGGGCTGCAGCTTGCCACGTTGCGCAACCTGGCCATGGCCTGGATATTAACGCTGCCGGTGTCGATCCTGCTTTCCGCCTCGCTTTACTGGCTTTTTACCCGCTTTTAACCGCCGCTTAAGGCTACATCACCGTGATGCAGCCTTAATTTTCTACCGCTGCGCCCGCCCGCAGGCGTAGCCGCATAATCACCACCAGCGCAAACGCTACCACCACGGATGCCGCCAGATAAACGCTATCAATGCCCCAGCGCCCTATCAGCAGTCCCGCCACCGGCCCGGTGATGCCCAGGCCAAAATCCAGAAAGGCAGAATAGAGGCCGAGCGCCGATCCCTGGTTTTGCGGCGCCACCTGCCTGATAGCCTCCACGCCCAGCGCCGGAAAGATCAGCGAAAAGCCGGAGCCGGTCAGAAACGCGCCGATATCCACCACCAGCGACGAGTGCGCCTGCCAGATAATCAACAGGCCAACGCATTCAATAGCCAAAGAGCAGGCGGACACGCGCAGGCCGCCAAACCGGCTGATAAAGCTGCTGAACACCAGCCGCATCGTTATAAACCCCATGCTGAACAGCGTCAGCGAAAAGGCCGCGCCGTGCCAGCCGTGGCTGGCAAAATAGAGCGTGATAAAGGTGGCAATAGCGCCGAAGCCGATGGTGCCCAATCCCAGGCACAGTCCGTACGGCCAGATACGGGAAAACACCTGGTTAAACGGAATGCGCTGGCCTGTCGTGACCACCACCGCCGGACGGCGGGACGCCAGCCACAAACCAAAAACCGCCATCAGCACAATTAACCCCGCAAAACCAGGGATGCCGAAGGCGGCGTTAAGCATTACGCCCAGCGGCGCGCCCATCGCCATCGCCAGATAGGTCGCTACGCCGTTCCACGAGATCACCCGCGCGCTTTGCGTGGTGCCGACAATATTAATGCCCCAGAGAATGGAGCCGGTAGCGGTCAGGCTTTCGCCCAGCCCTAGCATAACGCGCCCGATAGCCAATAAAATCAGGCTGGTTAGCGGCGTGTTAAACATCACCGCCAGGATGCTGAACAAACCGCTGGCGCCGCACAGCACCAGGCCCATCAGCACCACTTTTTTCGGGCCAAGCAGATCGGCATAGCGCCCGGCCTGCGGGCGGCTGATCAGGGTAGCGAAGTATTGCAGGCTGATAATCAACCCGGCGATAAAGGTGCTGTAGCCCAGCTGGTTATGCACGAAGCCCGGCAGTACCGCCAGCGGCAGGCCGATCGAGAGGTAGCAAAAGAAGGTGAAAATCACCACGGAAATAATGCGCTTGTTGAGCTGAGCGCTGGATAAGGCAGGGATCGCAGACATGTCAGAGCCGGAAAATAAGTGTGATAAGCCTCACATCATACCCTTAGCACAAGGCGAGATCCTGCGGCCAAATGTTACAAATTTGTAATAGGAAAGGCGAGTTATCGCACCGTTAGCGCATAGCGATCCACCGCCAGCGCGATTTCGCCCGAGGTTTTCAGCGCGCGCACCTGGCTAAACAGATCGCCGGCTTCCTGATAGGCTTTGCGCAGATAGCCCAGCCACTGTTTGATCCTGGCAACATGATAAAGCCCGGTATCGCCCTGTTTTTCCAGCTGCACGTAGCGCTGTAGCAGCGCCACCACCTGCGGCCAGGGCAAAGGCGGTTCGTTGTACTTAATCACCCGGCTCAGATTGGGTACGTTAAGCGCGCCGCGCCCGATCATCACGGCGTCGCAGCCCGTTACCCGCAGACATTCCTGCGCGCTTTGCCAGTCCCAGATTTCACCGTTGGCGATAACCGGGATAGTCAGGCGCTGGCGGATCTCGCCAATCGCCTGCCAGTTAATCCGCTCCGGCTTGTAACCATCTTCTTTGGTTCGTCCGTGCACCACCAGTTCGCTGGCGCCGGCCTGCTCTACCGCATCCGCGATTTCAAACTGGCGCGCGCCTGACTCCCATCCCAGCCGCACCTTCACCGTCACCGGCAAATGCGCAGGAACGGCTGCGCGCATCGCTTTCGCGCCGCGATAAATCAGCTCGGGATCTTTCAGCAAGGTGGCGCCGCCGCCGCTGCCGTTAACGGTTTTGGAAGGACAGCCGCAGTTCAGATCGACGCCCCAGGAGCCAAGCTCCACCGCGCGCGCCGCGTTTTCCGCCAGCCATTCCGGATACTGACCCAGCAGCTGAATACGCACCAGCGTGCCGGAAGGCGTACGGCTGGCGTGATGCAGCTCCGGACAGAGCCGGTAAAAGGATTTGGCAGGCAAAAGCTGATCGACCACCCGCAGAAACTCGGTGATACAGAGATCGTAATCGTTGACGTCGGTGAGCAGTTCGCGCACCAGTGAATCAAGCACGCCCTCCATCGGGGCAAGTAAAACGCGCATGTCACAAACCGTTGCTGATAAAGGAAAGAGGAGGCTGGCTTAACCGCCAGCGAAAACAAGGGGATCGGGCGATCCCCTTTATTTATCGTTACGCCGGGTTAGAGCGACGCTGACGGGTTTTGTTGGTGCGCGGTGCGCCAGCGCTTTCGCCCTGACGACGTGGGCCGCTGCCCTGACGCTCCGACTGGCTACGCTCGCCGCTGGCTGCCTGGCCACGGCCGTTACCGCTACGACCGCGTTCGCCGCCGCGATTGCCCTGTGGCGCGCCGCGACCGCGACCTGCACCACCGCCACGCTGCTGACGACCATTCTGGATCGGCTCCGCTTTGATGCTCGGATCCGGCTCGTAGCCTTCAATAGCGATACGCGGGATCTCACGCTTCAGCACGCGCTCGATATCGCGCAGCAGCTTGTGCTCGTCCACGCAGACCAGCGACAGCGCTTCGCCGGTGGCGGCAGCACGGCCGGTACGGCCGATACGGTGCACATAATCTTCCGGCACGTTCGGCAGCTCGTAGTTAACGACGTGCGGCAGTTCGGAAATATCGATACCGCGCGCGGCGATATCGGTCGCCACCAGTACGCGAATGTTGCCGTCTTTAAAGTCGCTCAGCGCACGGGTACGCGCGCCCTGGCTCTTGTTGCCGTGGATAGCGGCAGCGGTGATGCCATCTTTATTCAGCTGCTCAGCCAGATGGTTAGCGCCGTGCTTGGTGCGCGTAAACACCAGCACCTGCTGCCAGTTGTCGCGACCGATCAGGAAAGAAAGCAGTTCCCGCTTGCGCTTTTTGTCTACAAAGTGCACGTGCTGGGTAATCTGCTCGGAAGCGGTGTTGCGGCGAGCCACTTCCACCTGCTCCGGGTTGTGCAGCAGTTTTTCCGCCAGGGTTTTGATTTCGTCGGAGAAGGTAGCGGAAAATAGCAGGTTCTGACGCTTCGCCGGCAGCTTGGACAGCACGCGACGAATATCGTGGATAAAGCCCATATCCAGCATACGGTCCGCTTCGTCCAGCACCAGGATTTCAACCTGCGACAGATCCAGCGCGTTCTGATGCTCCAGATCCAGCAGACGGCCCGGGGTTGCCACCAGCACGTCAACGCCGCCGCGCAGCTTCATCATCTGTGGGTTGATGCTGACGCCGCCGAAGACGACCAGCGAGCGCAGATCCAGATATTTACTGTAATCGCGCACGTTTTCGCCAACCTGCGCGGCCAGCTCGCGGGTTGGGGTTAAGATCAGCGCGCGAACGGGGCGGCGACCTTTTGGATGCGGGCTTGAGCTGCTCAGCAGCTGTAGCAGCGGCAGCGTAAAACCAGCGGTTTTACCGGTACCGGTCTGGGCACTGGCCATCAGGTCGCGCCCGCCCAGAACCACAGGGATCGCCTGACGCTGAATAGGGGTTGGCTCGTTATAGCCCTGTTCGTTCACTGCACGCAAAATATCGGCATTAAGGCCGAGAGAATCAAATGACATAAAGTTGACTGACTCCGGTTCCGCCCTGACCGCGACAAGCGGTGTAGTTTCCAGGGGGAGAATATGACGCCAGGCTCAGCCTGACGCTTGAAAGGGGGCACAAACCACGGTGCGTAAGGGCCGGATTATAACAGATGTTCCGCGCCCGGCGCGAAATATTCTTTCACGGTCAAAAAAGCGGCGGGTTTATCACGGGAACGGGTAGCGGTAAGATGGCGGGCCGTCGCGGCCCGCCCGGCTTTAACGGCGAACGCGCACCGACTCTTTAGCCAGCAGCGAAACCACGGCGGGCCCGGTCAGCATCACCACGCCAACGCAGCCCAGCAGCAGGTTGTTATGCACTACGCGGGACAGCAGATACAGCACCAGCATCGCGGCACCAAAATAGTAAGTGGTGGTGACGTCTTCCAGAAAGTCGCCCAGGCGACGTAAACGCGGCAGGCGCTGGGCCGGCAGCATGACGATAAAGACGCTGGCGTACATCGCCAGTAACACCGAGCTGACCTGGAACAGCGCATGATGCTGCCAGCCCCAGACAAGGGCGGCAATCAGCAGCAGGTGCAGCGTGATATGGACACAGGTTTGTCCGGTAACAATCTGAACACGATTGGACCATTTCATTTTTTTATCTCCCGACAGACCTGACTGAGGTCTGCCCAAGCCTGGCTGCCACAGTAAGTGACAACGCATTTCATCAGACTACCGTAGTTCTTAATTAATGCCGTAAATTTCTGCACTTAGCGGCACATTTTTGTGACAAGGACTACACTTTACTCTTCCTGATCCGAAGAGGAGAGCGCGCACAGTATGTCACAAAAACCGCAAGGATTTTCATTAAAAGTCCTGACGATCAATACGCACATGGGTTTCAGCGCGACCAATAAGCGTTTTATTTTGCCGGAATTAAGGGATGCGGTCAGAGCTACCTCGGCCGATATTGTCTTTTTGCAGGAGGTCATGGGCTCCCACGATCTGCACTCTATTAAGGTGCAGAACTGGCCCGACACGCCCCATTACGAATTTCTTGCCGAGATGATGTGGCAAGATTTCGCCTATGGGCGCAATGCCGTCTATCCGGAAGGACATCATGGCAACGCGTTGCTTTCCCGTTTTCCCATTTTATCCTATGAAAACCGGGATATTTCCGTTGAGGGTACGGAAAAGCGGGGCCTCCTGTACTGTAAAATAACGCTCCCCGACAGCGACAAGATTTTGCATACCGTCTGTGTGCATCTGGGCCTGCGGGATGCGCATCGCGCCGCTCAGCTGGCCATGCTCTGCGAGCTGCTTAACAGTCTGCCGCCGGATGAACCCGTAGTGGTCGCAGGCGACTTCAACGACTGGCAGCAAAAAGCCAATAAAATATTACAGCGAGGTGCGGGGATGGAAGAGGTATTCAGTCAGAAAAACGGCCGCCCGGCACGAACCTTCCCTGCCCGCTTTCCTCTGTTGCGACTGGATCGAATTTACGTCCGTAATGCCGCCGTCAGTCATCCGCACAAAATACCGCTGCGACCCTGGTCGCACCTGTCCGATCACGCGCCTCTGGCTGTGGAGATACACTTATGAAAACGGAATGGCGTGACGGTAATCGCCTGCGCCTGTTGGCCAATGGCGAACAATATTTCCCCCGCGTCTTCGAGGCGATCCGCCGCGCAAAAGAGAGCGTGCTGCTGGAAACGTTTATTCTTTTCGAGGATGAAGTCGGGAAAGCCCTGCAGGAAGTTATTCTGGATGCCGCCACGCGCGGCGTGAAGGTTGAAATGCTGCTGGACGGCTATGGCTCTAACGACCTTTCGCCGGAATTTATCCGCAGCCTCACCGCCGCTGGCGTGCGCTTTATCTTTTACGATCCGCGCCCGCTGGTGTTTGGCATGAGAACCAACGTTTTTCGTCGTATGCACCGTAAAACCGTGGTTTGCGATGGTGCAATCGCTTTTGTCGGCGGCATCAACTATTCCGCCGAGCATAATTCCAGCTACGGCGAGGAAGCGAAGCAGGACTACACCGTCGAAGTCAAAGGCCCGGTGGTGGAAGATATTGCCCGCTACGTCAAGGAGGCGATCAACAGCGAACAGCCGGTCAGGCGCTGGTGGAACGGGCGGTCGCACCGCGCCGTGCGCAACCGCGCGCCGGGCGATGCGCAGGTGCTGTTTGTCTGGCGCGATAACGATGAACACCGCGACGATATTGAGCAACACTATATCGATATGCTGCGCGAGGCCAAAGAAGAGGTGATTATTGCCAACGCCTATTTCTTCCCCGGCTATCGTCTGCTGCGCGAAATGCGCTCGGCGGCCCAGCGTGGCGTATCGGTAAAACTGATCGTGCAGGGCAAGCCCGATATGCCGATCGTTAAGGTCGGTGCGGAGCTGCTGTATAACTATCTGGTCGGCGGCGGCGTGGAGGTGTACGAATATATCCGGCGTCCGCTCCATGCCAAAATTGCCATTCAGGATAACTTCTGGTCAACGGTTGGCTCCAGTAATCTCGATCCGCTTAGCCTGTCGCTGAACCTGGAGGCGAATCTGATCGTTCACGATCGCGCATTCAACCAGACCCTGCGCACCGAGCTGACGCGTTTGCTGGCCGAAGATTGCGTACGGGTGGATGAAGATAAGCTCCCTCCTCAAAACTGGTGGCAGCTGGGGAAAAGCATTGTGGTCTTCCACTTCCTGCGGCATTTTCCGGCGATTGCCGGCTGGCTGCCCGCCCATACGCCGAAGCTGGCGCAGATCGCGCCGCCGGTGCAGCCTGAAATGGAAACCCAGGACCGCGTCGAATCTGACAGTGAAAAAGAGAGGGCTAAATCCTGATGTCTCAGTCACATACTCGCTGGAAATGGGTAAAAAAAGCACTGACCGGCCTGTTTTTTATTGCGGTAATCGTGCTGCTGGTGATCTACGCCCGGAAGGTCAACTGGCATGACGTGCTTAACGTTATTACCAGCTATAACCGCACGGCTATTCTCGCCTCCGTAGGTCTGGTGGTGGTCAGCTATTTGACCTATGGCCTCTACGATTTAATCGGCCAGGCCTACTGCGGCCATAAGCTGCAAAAGCGGCAGGTAATGCTGGTATCGTTTATCTGCTATGCCTTTAACCTGACGCTCAGTACCTGGGTAGGCGGCGTGGCGATGCGCTACCGGCTCTATTCGCGGCTTGGCCTGAGCGGCAGCACCATTACGCGTATTTTTTCGCTCAGCATCGCCACCAACTGGCTGGGCTATGTGCTGGTGGCCGGTATCGTCTTCAGCAGCGGCGCGGTGCCGATCCCCAAAGGCTGGTTTATCGGTGAAGGCACGCTGCGGGCGATCGGCATGGGGCTGCTGGCCTTTGTGGTGTTTTATCTTGCGCTCTGCGCCTTCTCCAAACGTCGCCGCTGGACGGTAAAAGGCCACAAGCTGGCTCTGCCCTCTTTCCGCATGGCAATACTGCAGTTTGCGGTGTCCAGCGCTAACTGGCTGGTGATGGGGATGATTATCTGGCTGCTGTTTGCGCAGCAGGTCGATTATCCGCAGGTGCTGGGCGTGCTGCTGATCAGCAGTATTGCGGGCGTGATTATTCATATTCCCGCCGGGATTGGCGTGCTGGAAGCGGTATTTCTGGCGCTGTTGAGCGGCGAGCATCTGTCGCACGGCGCGATTATCGCCGGGCTATTGGCCTATCGCGTCATCTACTTTATCGCGCCGCTGCTGCTGGCGCTGGTGCTTTATCTGTGGCTGGAGAGCCGGGCGAAAAGCCTGCGGCATAAAAACCAGCAGGATATGCAAAAACAGGCGTAAAAAAGGGGCGGTAAACGCCCCTTTTTCATTATCGGCGGTTGCCGAAAATCCGCAGCAGCATCAGGAACAGGTTAATAAAGTCCAGATACAGCGTCAGCGCGCCCATAATTGAGTGGCGGCGCAGATTCTCTTTATCCCGCACATCAATATTCTCACCAATATTTTTCAGCTTCTGCGTGTCATACGCGGTCAGCCCGACGAATACCAGCACGCCGATATAGGTAACGGCCCACATCAGCGCGGTGCTTTTCAGCCAGAAGTTAACCAGCGACGCCAGCAGAATACCGATCAGTGCCATAAACAGGATGCTGCCCATTCGGCTCAGGTCGCGCTTAGTGGTATAGCCCCAGAAGCTCATCACGCCAAACATTCCGCCCGTGACCACAAAAGTGCTGGCGATAGACGAATAGGTGTATAGCAAAAAGATGCTGGCCAGCGTCAGGCCGGTCAGCGCCGAATAGAGCATAAACAGACCGGTCGCGACCGCGCCGCTCAGCTTGTGCACCATGCCGGACAGCACAAAGACCACGGCCAGCTGGGCGATAATCAGCCCGTAAAAGGTAATTTTATTGGCAAAAACCAGCTGCATGACCGCAGGGGTGTTGGCGGCAAACCAGGACACGAAAGCGGTCAGCAGCAGACCGCAGGTCATCCAGCCGTAGACCTGCGCCATGTAGGTTTGCAGGCCCGTGGTGGCGCCGGAAACAATAGAACCGTTGGAACGAGGATATCTCTCCATGATGCTCTCCTTTAAGGTGAATTTACTGCTAAGTCTGGCACAGTCCGGCCGGGTTGGGCCAGCAGCGCCTGTAGCTTTTTCGTGACAAATATTCCCATTGCGCTACAAACCTCGCCTGACGCTCCGCTGCTGTATAAAGGTCAACCATTTTTTGCCGATAGAGTGAACACAGGGAGAACGCTTACCGGGAAGTCTGAGAACAATCTAATTCACTCCAGGGGTTCCTGATGAACAAGCCACACCAGAAGCGAAAAATGAGCACGCGCACCATGATGCTCCTGACCGGCGCATTAACTATCACGCTCGGTTTTACCATCACTATTGGTCTGCTCAGCTGGCAGTCCAGCCAGCAGCAGCGCAAAATCGCCGAGCAGTATCTGGGACAAATTGCCCAAAGCAATGCGCTCAGCGTGCAGCAAAGTCTCGATTATGCCCGCACGGTAGCCAGAGATATGGGTCAGAGCATTCTCGCCCTGCCCGCTGCTGGCGTACCCGACCGCAAAGTCGCGGAAGAGCTGATGAAGGCAGCCATGAAGCAGAATCCGGACTATTTGTCGCTGTCGCTCACCTTTGAAGCCAATGCCTTTGACGGCAAAGATGCGGAATTCGCCGCCCAGCCCGGCACGCCGCCGCAGGGACGTTTCGCGCGCTTTGTCGATCGCGACAGCACGGGCAACCTCGCCATGCATAATCTGGAATCCATCTTTACGCCCGGCCAGGGCGACTACTATCTGATCCCGCAAAGACTGCAAAAGGATGTGTTGATTGAACCTTACAGCTACCCCTATAACGGTGTGCCGACGCTGCTGACCTCGGTGGCGGCGGTGATTATGGATAACGGCCAGCTGAAAGCGGTTGCCACGTCCGATATCTCGCTCGCCTCGCTGCAAAAAAGCGTAGGCGCGGTTAAACCCTGGAGCGGCACCGGCTATGCGCTGCTGCTTTCCAACAAGGGCCTGGTGGTCTCCAGCCCTGACAAAGCGGAGGCGGGCAAGGCCTATAAAGGCGAAACCAACGGCTTTACCCAGGATGTGGTGCAGCATTTTGACCGCGTGCTGGGCGAGGATGTGCTGGAAACCTGGCGTCCTGTGACCATCGGCAACAGCCAGCAGCCCTGGTATCTGGGCGTGGTGGCGCCGGTCAGCGCGGTGATGGCTGAGGCCAACCGTCAGCTGATCCATGCGCTGATTATGATGGTGCTGAGCATTGTGATTGTTTGTGCCGTGCTGGGTATACTGTTCAGCCGGAAAATTTCCCGACCGGTGGGCGGTGAGCCGTCTCAGGCCGCAGAAATCGCGCTTGGCGTGGCGGAAGGCAACCTCAGCGCCGACATTCCGGTTGGGGCGCAGGACAGGCAAAGCATTTTCTTCGCCATGCAGACCATGCAGCAGCAGCTGCGTACAATGGTTGGCGAGATTATTTCCGCCAGCGATTCCGTCCGCCAGGGCGCAGAAGAGATCGCTTCCGGTAACCTTGACCTGGCATCGCGTACCGAACAGCAGGCCGCCGCGCTGGAAGAGACCGCCGCCAGCATGGAACAGCTTACCGCCACGGTGAAACACAATGCCGATAATGCGCACAGCGCCACCGAGCTGACCGATAACGCCACCGCTATCGCTCAGCGAGGCGAGCATCTGGTGCAGCAGGTGGTGGAAATCATGCAGCAGATCGACGAAAGCTCGCAGAAAATTGGCGCGATCACCAGCATCATTAACGGCATTGCTTTCCAGACCAATATTCTGGCGCTTAACGCCGCGGTGGAAGCCGCTCGGGCTGGGGAACAGGGCCGTGGTTTCGCCGTGGTGGCCTCGGAAGTGCGCAGCCTGGCGCAGCGCAGCGCCAACGCGGTAAAAGATATCTCGGCGCTGATTGGCGAATCGACGCAGCGCGTAAATACCGGGGTTTCGCTGGTGCAGGACGCGGGCAGAACCATGCAGGAGATGAATACCGCCGTGAATTCCGTGAAGACGATTATCGGCGAGATCGTGCACGCTTCCGACGAACAGTCACAGGGCATTGGCCAGGTAACGGTGGCCGTCAACCAGATGGACGGCGCGACCCAGCAGAACTCCGCTTTAGTTCAGCAGATGTCCGCCGCCGCCGCTTCGCTGGAAGATCAGGCGAAACAGCTGGCGCAAACGGTACAAATTTTCAGGCTGGAATCGGCATAACGGAAGATGGCAGCCTCGCACTGAGGCTGCCTTACTCTCTTACGGCCGCGTCAGGCAAAGGCGTCCGGGTCTTTGCCCGCCTGCGTATTGCGGACTCCTGGCGCCGCCGACTTCATGAAAGTCGTGGGCCATTTCCTGTAAATCCTTTAAAGGGTTAACCAGCAAATTTAGCCCCTCGTTTTTCCTGCGGCCAGCGCTTCCTGCCCTCTGACAGCGCTTATGCTCTCGCATCCGAAGAGTAGCAAAGTGCAATATTTCACCAGATCGGCTTAGTTTGCCCGTCCCAGACAGCTTTGATAACGTCCGTCCACCCGCTGGGCGAACCAGGCGGTCGTCAGACTGCGGGTGATTTTTGGGCTTTCCAGTTTAATACCGGGCAGCATCTCGCGCGGCTGGCGTCGGCCGGCATTTTTATCCGCCCGGGCAAAAACCTGCTGCCATAAGTCGGTTTTTTCAAAAGCCAGCGTTTCGCCTTTCTCCAGCGCGCTGCGGATGGCGCCGTCGCTTAACCCTAAGTGCAACGCCCGTACCGCCAGCTCGGTGGAGCCGGCCGCCTCCGAACCGTACTGGATCAAATCGCCGTCCAGCGCCAGCTTAATGCCGCTAAGCCGCGCGACGGCAGCCTGAAACGCCGCGTTGCGGCTGGCATACCAGCCCGCGTTGAAATCCGCGAAGCGGTAAAGCGTTTTGCTGTAGTTAGCCGGATAGCCAAGCAGATGGCGGGTGCCGAACCAGACGCCGCCGCGACGGCTGAACACTTCCCGACGAATAGTGCCGTCGATTGGGTAAGGGTAGCCATCGGCATGGGCCTCAGCAAAGGCAATGCTGACCTGCATCGGGCCGCCGGTGTGGATAGGGTTGAGGTTGCCAAACAGCGTCTGCCCCATCGGCACCATATTGATAAAATCATCAAAAATGGCGCTCAGCTCTTTTTCGCTGCGCACCTTGTCCAGCCTGTCGGTATAGCTCTCGCCGTTCGGCGATTTGATCCGCAGCGCGGTACGCACCACGAAGGAGGGAATATGCAGCTTGCCCGCGCGGCGGTCGATTTCGCCCCAGGCGATTTTCGGCAGGCCCGGCACGCTGGCGTTAGCATTAAAGGTGGTTTCCTGATCGGCGACGGCAATAACGGCGCAGACGTTGCTGACGGAAGGATCGAGCTTCTGGCTGGTGAACGCGGCAAAGATGTCGTCGGTCCAGCCCTGACGATCGCTGACTTTGGACGGCAGCAGCCGGGCGATCTGTGCTTTTACATCGGCCGGGCGCCGCTCGGGCAGCTTCTTTTCAGGCTGAGTGCTACAGCCTGCCAGCACCAGCAAGGCCAGCAGCGACAGACGTTTAACGGCGGAGTAAACCATGACTTTCCCTGTGTAAAAAAAATTTACCTCAAGGTTACACAGCGAAACATGATTAATCCATCAGAGCGGGCTAAAACAGCCCCGGAACGGCCCGCCCTTGCCGACCGGCGGCAAAGAACCGCTATGCCCAGCGCGAGGCGGCTTCTTTATCGCTGTCGCGGGCATCAACCCAGCGCTCGCCTTCCGGCGTGGCTTCTCTTTTCCAGAACGGCGCGCGGGTTTTCAGATAATCCATAATAAATTCCGCCGCCGCAAAAGCCGCGCCTCGATGCGCGCCGCTGACGCCAACCAGCACGATTTCATCGCCGGGAAACAGCTCGCCGATACGATGGATCACCGTCACGCGCTGCATTGGCCAGCGTTCGCGCGCTTCGGCCACAATCTCCGCCAGCGCCTTTTCGGTCATTCCCGGATAATGCTCCAGCGTCAGCGCAGAAACGTTATCGCCCAGGTTGTGATTGCGCACTTTGCCGGTAAAAGTCACCACCGCGCCATCTTCATCACAGGCGGCCAGCCAGCGGTACTCTTCCGCCATCTCAAACGGCGCCTGCCCTACTCTGATCCGGGTTTCCATTTTAGCCTCCGGTTACCGGTGGGAAAAACGCGACCTCGTCGCCCGCTTTTAGCGGATGCTGCGCGGAAACCAAAGTCTGATTGACCGCCGCCAGCAGCTTGTCTGACGAGAGCGCCAGCGACCAGCGATCGTCTCGCTGCGCCAGCGCCGTACGCAGTGCTTCTACATTGGCGTAGTCTTCGGTAACGCTGATGCTGTCGGTGCCGACCAGCTCGCGTACCTGCGCAAAAAAAAGAACGTTAATCATGCTTATCCGCCTTAAAATCGCCGGATTTGCCGCCGCTTTTGCTCAGCAATCGGCACTGTTCAATGCTGATATCTTTCTGTACCGCCTTGCACATGTCGTAAATGGTCAGCGCGGCCACCGAGGCCGCCGTTAGCGCCTCCATCTCTACGCCGGTTTTACCGGTCAGACGACACAGCGATTCGATACGCACGCGGCTGTTGGCGGTATCGGCGCTCAGCGTCACTTCAACCTTGCTTAGCAGCAGCGGATGGCACAGCGGGATCAGCTCCCAGGTACGCTTGGCGGCCTGAATGCCCGCAATGCGCGCCGTGGCGAAAACATCGCCCTTGTGATGGCTACCGTCCAGGATCATCCGGAGCGTATCGGGATGCATCACCACAAAGGCTTCCGCACGCGCTTCACGTACGGTGTCGTTTTTGGTGGAGACATCCACCATGTGCGCCTCGCCGGAGGCGTTAATATGGGTCAGTTGGGACATAGTTCAGGGCTTCTTCAGGTGCGAGACAAAATTACAGGGACGAGTGCGGGCGTCGAGCTGATCGCGGATGATGCTTTCCCAGGCGCTTTGACAGGCGCGGGTGGAGCCGGGAACGGCAAAAATCACCGTCTGGTTGGCCATACCCGCCACGGCGCGCGACTGAATGGTCGCGCTGCCGACGTCTTCCCAGGAAACCATGCGGAACAGCTCGCCAAAGCCGTCGATTTCACGATCGAACAGCGGCAGCAGCGCTTCCGGCGTGCTGTTTTTGCTGTTAAAGCCCGTCCCGCCGTTCACGATCACCACCTGAACATCCGCGCTGGCGATCCAGCTGGAGACCACGGCGCGAATGCGGTAGCGGTTATCTTTCACCAGCGCGTGATCCAGCACCTGATGCCCGGCTTCCGCCAGCGCTTCACGCAGATAGTCGCCCGAGGTATCTTCCGCCGCGTCGCGGCTGTCGGAGACGGTCATCACCGCCACGTTGAGCGGGATAAATTCCGCCGTCGATTTTGCCATTGTAGACTCCATGCGTTAGCCGCCGATAAAAGAGAGATTCTGCGTGATGCCGGTGTTGCCCTGATGCAGAAAATGCGTCTGCTTTTTGGTTTTCAGGCTGGCGGCAATGCGCGTCTGCAGCGCCTCCTGCTGATCGTCGCTTTGCAGCAGATCGCGCAGCGACACGCCGCCGTCGCCAAACAGGCAGAGGTGTAGCTTGCCGACGGCCGACACGCGCAGGCGGTTACAGCTGGCGCAGAAATTTTTCTCGTAGGGCATGATCAGGCCAATTTCACCGGCATAGTCCGGATGGCAAAAAACCTGCGCCGGGCCGTCGCTGCGCCCGCGTAGCTGGCGAACCCAGCCCTGCTGCAGCAGCTGGTCGCGGATCACCTCGCCTGACACGTGGTGGTTGCGAAACAGATCGCCACCTTCGCCGGTTTCCATCAGCTCAATAAAGCGTAGCTGGATTGGCCGGTCGCGGATCCAGTCAAGGAAGGTCTGCAGGCTGTGATGGTTAACGTCGCGCATCAGCACGGTGTTGACTTTGACCTTGCTGAAGCCCGCGTCAAAGGCCGCGTCAATTCCAGCCATCACCTGATGGAATTTGTCCTGGCCGGTGATAGCGTGAAACTGGCGGGCATCGAGGCTGTCGATGCTGACGTTCAGCGCCGTCAGCCCCGCTTCGCGCCAGGATGCCACGTCACGCGCCAGCCGGTAGCCGTTAGTGGTTACCGCCAGCTGGCGAATAGCGCTGTTTTCGCGCACCGCAGCGATAATGTCGGTAAAATCGCGACGCAGCGAAGGCTCACCGCCCGTCAGGCGCACCTTTTCCGTGCCCGCCGCCGCAAAGGCACGGGTGACGCGCCGGATTTCATCCAGCGAGAGGAAGCTTTTGTTGGTTGCGCCCTGCGGCTTGTAGCCATCCGGCAGGCAATAGGTACAGCGGAAATTACACACGTCCGTGATCGACAGGCGCAGATAGTAAAAGCTGCGGTCGAAATTATCAGTAAATTGTGACACCAGAACACCTTTCCAAATATCGGGAGATGCAGGCATTTCTTTCTGCACCCTGGCAACGTAAAGTTGCGGCCAAAGCACCCTATCCGAAGACTTAGGCACCAGGGCTAAGTGTGACTTACCGGTATGGTAAGCCATGGTAGTAAAAGTCTACTGCTAACGAAGCGCGGTTGCCAGTAAGGAATTTCGCTATCTATTTTGATATACAACGTTTTTTTACCGCCGTTTTACGGCACCTTAGCGTAAAATAAGGCAAAAACCACTGACAGGCTGGCTGCACTGTTAACATATTGAAGGAATTTTATGCGTAACCGTACTCTGGCCGATCTCGATCGCGTCGTGGCGCTTGGCGGCGGGCATGGCCTGGGCCGTGTTTTATCCGCGCTGTCGTCGCTTGGCTCACGCCTGACCGGCATTGTCACGACCACCGATAACGGCGGCTCCACGGGACGTATTCGTCATGCGGAAGGCGGCATCGCCTGGGGTGATATGCGCAACTGCCTGAACCAGCTGATTACCGAGCCCAGCGTGGCCTCCGCCATGTTCGAGTATCGCTTCGGTGGCCAGGGCGAGCTGGCCGGACATAACCTGGGTAATCTGATGCTGAAAGCGCTGGATCACCTGAGCGTGCGGCCGATCGAAGCGATCAATCTGATCCGCAGTTTGCTGAAGGTGGATGCCTTTCTGATCCCCATGTCCGAACAGCCGGTCGATCTGATAGCCCTCGACGATCGGGGTCAGCAGGTTTACGGCGAAACGGCGATCGATAAGCTTGCCATGCCGCCGCGCGAGCTGCTGCTTTCGGCCAGAGCCAACGCGACCAAAGAAGCGGTTGAGGCAATCCACGAGGCCGACCTGATCCTGATCGGGCCTGGCAGTTTCTATACCAGCCTGATGCCGGTGCTGCTGCTGCCGGATATGGCGCAGGCGCTCAGACGCACGCCCGCGCCGATGGTGTTTATCGGTAATCTGGGCAAAGAGCTTAGCCCGGCGGCGGCACAGCTGACGCTGGCGGATAAGCTGACCGTCATGGAAAAATATATCGGCAGGAAGGTGATTGATGCCGTCGTGGTCGGCCCGCATGTGGATACTACGGGCGTCGGCGAACGCCTGATTGTGCAGGAGCCGCTGGAGGCGGCGGATATCAAATACCGCCACGACCGCCAGCTGCTACACAGCGCGCTGGAGCATGCGATCCAGCGACTGGGCTAGCGCCGAAACGCGTGCTCCCTGAGCGGGACGGCGACGGGCGGATGCCGCGTATCAGGAAGCCGCAATAAACAGCTCGCGTACCTGATGCAGCTGATCGCGTACGTTGGCGGCCTCTTCGAACTCCAGGTTTTTGGCGTGCTCCTGCATCTGCGCTTCCAGCTCGCGAATGCGCTTCTGCAGCCCTTTTGGCGACAGATCGACCACCACCGCATCGTCTTCCACAATCGCGCGAGGCGACTTGCTGCGCCCTTTGGTTTTGTTTTTGTTGATGCCCTGGCCCAGCTCCAGAATATCGGCGATCTTCTTGTTGAGCGCCTGCGGTACGATGCCTTTTTCCTGGTTGTAGATCTCCTGCTTCTCGCGGCGGCGTTCGGTTTCGCCAATCGCCCTTTCCATCGACGGCGTAATTTTATCGCCGTAGAGAATGGCCTTGCCGTTAACGTTACGCGCGGCGCGTCCGATAGTCTGGATCAGCGAGCGTTCAGAACGCAGGAAGCCCTCTTTGTCGGCATCCAAAATCGCCACCAGCGAGACTTCCGGCATATCCAGACCCTCACGCAGCAGGTTGATGCCGACCAGCACGTCAAACTTGCCGAGGCGAAGGTCGCGGATGATCTCCACACGCTCTACGGTGTCGATATCCGAGTGTAGATAGCGCACCCGCTCGCCGTGCTCGGTGAGGTATTCCGTTAAATCTTCCGCCATACGCTTGGTCAGCACCGTCACCAGCACGCGCTCGTCAATCGCCACGCGCTTGCGGATTTCCGACAGCAGATCGTCAACCTGGGTAGCAACCGGCCGCACTTCAATCAGCGGATCCAACAGGCCGGTCGGACGCACCACCTGATCCACCACTTCGCCGCCCGATTTTTCCAGCTCGTACTTGCCTGGCGTGGCGGAAACATAGATGGTCTGCGGCGCCAGCGCCTCGAACTCTTCAAACTTCATCGGACGGTTATCCAGCGCCGACGGCAGGCGGAAGCCGTACTCCACCAGCGTTTCTTTACGCGCCCGGTCGCCGCGATACATGCCGCCGATCTGCGGAATGGTGACGTGCGATTCATCAATCACCAACAGGCCATCCGCCGGCAGATAGTCAAACAGCGTCGGCGGCGCCTCGCCAGGGCCACGGCCGGAAAGGTAGCGCGAGTAGTTCTCAATGCCCGAGCAGTAGCCCAGCTCGTTCATCATTTCTAAATCGAACTGCGTGCGCTGGGAAATACGCTGTTCTTCCAGCAGCTTATTGTTCGCCAGCAGCGTTTTGCGGCGATCGGCCAGCTCGACTTTAATGTCTTCCATCGCCTGTATGATGCGCTCGCGCGGCGTCACGTAGTGCGTCTTTGGATAGATGGTATAGCGCGGGATCACCGAGGTGATCTGGCCCGTCAGCGGGTCGAAAATCGACAGCCGTTCGACCTCTTCGTCAAACAGCTCGACGCGCAGCGCATAGTCGTCCGATTCGGCCGGGAAGATATCGATCACTTCGCCGCGTACGCGGAAAGTCCCGCGCTGAAAAGCCTGGTCGTTGCGGCTGTATTGCAGCTCCGCCAGACGCCGCAGAATGGCGCGCTGATCGATCACCATGCCGCGCGTCAAATGCAGCATCATTTTCAGATAGGAATCCGGATCGCCCAGGCCGTAAATCGCCGACACCGACGCCACCACGATGACATCGCGACGCTCCAGCAGCGCTTTGGTCGCCGACAGACGCATCTGTTCAATATGCTCGTTAACGGAGGCGTCCTTTTCGATAAAGGTATCCGAACTGGGCACGTAGGCTTCCGGCTGATAGTAGTCGTAGTAGGAGACGAAATACTCCACGGCATTTTCCGGAAAGAATTCCTTCATCTCCCCGTAAAGTTGCGCCGCTAAGGTTTTATTCGGCGCCAGCACCATCGTAGGCCGATTGAGATCGGCGATGACGTTGGCAACGGTAAACGTTTTGCCCGACCCCGTTACGCCGAGCAGCGTCTGATGCGCCAGTCCATCCTGCAGCCCTTCTTCAAGGCGGCGAATGGCTTCAGGCTGATCGCCGGAAGGTTGAAAGGCGGAATTAAGTTTAAAGACTTTGCTCATTGCATGGCTACCTGATGATGAAAAGCGCGGACAGGGTGGTAATTTTACTCTGCTATGACGATTTTGCCAGCAAAAAATACTGGATATATCTCCAGTTATCGATTAGAACAAAGGGAAGGCAGCGCGCGTGTGGGCCAACAGCGTTGAACGGATGCTTAAGCGGCAAGAAAGTGAAGGGGTTATCCCCAGCCGGACTGAAACTTTAACATTTGTCAAGACATCCTGACAAAATGGCGCGGGCAAAATATGCTGCGATCCTTCCCCGCTTGATTTTCACTAACGCTTTGAAATTTAATGCAATGTTATTTCAGCCGAGTTTAGCACCAACTCAAGCTTAAGCCGCGCCGGCTCTCGCCTTTTACAGGTTTTCAGTCATTCATACACATGGTTATCCACAGGAATGGTGGATAACTGATTTCAACGCCCAACCCGTCTGCTGTGTATAAAACGCAGCGTCCTGTGAGCGCGTACGCAAAAAAAATTTTTTCCTTAAATTTTTCACCTGTTCTGCTCGGTCTTGTCCAACCTGAAGCATACTTCTGCCCTCAGGGCTATCCCCGTTAAGGCTTTTTTTTCAGCGGGTCGGGCGGCCGATCTGCCTTACAGGCAGGCGTCTGCACCATAAATGTTAGGTTTACGGCACCATCAAAGTGCAGTCGGAAATTTCCGTCGGCAATTGTTAACCTTTTCTGACCAATTACCCGCCCTGCTTTCCTGAGTTGCCGGTCGTTTTTTTCTGCATTTTAAAACCTGGCCTGCGAATTGCAGTTCCTGTTGACCGCCTCACGCTTTCGACATACCAGAGCGAGAAGCCCAAGCCATGGACGTTGCGTCCATGGTCAATCCTTCGTCACGCTACGAAGGCGCGCTCGAAAACTGTCTGGAGGAGAGTGTCAGATGCTGAGCTTACATGCGATAAATCAGTTTTACGGGCAGGATCATATTTTATGGGATGTGGATCTGGAACTGCCGCCGGGCACCTGTACGGGCGTGCTGGGAAGGCCGGGAATGGGGAAAACCACGCTGGTCAACTGCATTATGGGCCACCTGCCGATTAACAGCGGCACCATTATGTGGCAGGAAGGCAATCTGCCGCCGCAAAATCTGCTGCAGCAGCCGGTAGAAAAACGCGTGGCGCTCGGCATCGGCTATGTGCCTCAGGGGCGGCATATTTTCTCACAGCTCAGCGTCGAGGAGAACTTGCAGATAGCGTTGCTGGCGGGCGCAGGACAACAGCGCCATCCGGCCATTCCGCCGATGGTTTTCGATCTTTTTCCCGCGCTTTATTCGCTTCGTCACCGGCGCAGCGGCGAACTGCCGCTCGATCAGCAGCAGCAGCTGGCGCTGGCCAGAGCGCTGGTGCTCCAGCCGAAGCTGCTGATCCTGGACGAGCCCACGGAGGGCATGTCGCCGTGGCTGGAAGAGGAGATGGGGAATTTGATCCATCGGTTGAATCACGATTTCGGTTTGACCATTCTGCTGCTGGAGCAGCGGATCTCTTTTATCCGTAAGGTGGCGGACTATTTCCTGCTGCTGCACCGGGGGCGCAACGTGGCCCACGGCAGCGTAGCGCAGCTGGATGAGAGAATAGTCAACACCTGGCTGACCGTTTAGTCATGCCCTCCGGCGCGCTGCCAGAGGGCATCGCCTTATTCCGGCAGGCGCACGTAGTGACCAAGCCGGTCAAAATCGGCGCTGTCGGTGAGATAAGGGATTTCACCCAGCAGCGGCGCGGGCAGCCGCTGTTGCAGCGTCGCCATGTATTCCGCATGACGCCTGCCCGGCGGCTGCACCGTATTGGCTATCCAGCCAGCCAGACGCAGACCGCTGGCCGTGACGGCGTGCGCCGTCAGCATGGCGTGATTGATGCAGCCCAGCCTGACGCCGACCACCAGCACCACAGGCAGCTGTTCCAGCGTCACCCACTCCGCGAAGGTCGTCGTGGCTGAAAGCGGCGTAAACCAACCGCCCGCGCCTTCGGTCAGCACCCACTCCGCCTGCTCGCGCAACGCCGCCAGGCCAGCCGAAAGCTGAGTAAACTCAATGGGCCTGCCCTCTTCCGCGCTGACGATATGCGGAGACGTCGGCTCCAGAAAGGCCAGCGGATTGATCTGCTCATAAGGCAGCGTCAGTGCGCTGTTGCGCTGTAAAGCCAGCGCGTCGCTGTTGCGGATACCTTCCGCCGTTATTTCACAGCCGGAAGCAACGGGCTTATAGCCTACGCAGCGCAATCCGGCGGCGCGGGCAGCCTGCAGCAGCGCGGTACTGGCGACCGTTTTCCCTACTTCCGTATCCGTTCCGGTAATAAACCAGCTACTCACAATCAATTACTCCATACAGCAGGTGATAGCTGAGCAGGAAACCGCGCTGGTCGCGCGGCCAGCGCTGCGCCAGCTGACTCAGATGATGACGGCTCAGCAGGCCGTCATGGCGGCCCCGATGCAGATGCGTGGCGCCGATGCCCTTCAGCGAACGCAGCGCGCCGAGCACGTCCGGGAAAGCCAGCGTCTGCGTCTGCGCCTCCAGCCGAAGCCCGAGCGAGCTTCCCGCGTCCGCTATTTGCGCCTCGCTCAGAAAACGGTTAACGGGCGCGGGCAGATCCAGCGCCTGCCAGGCCTGGTTAAGCTCGTTCAGCGAGCCGGCGGCCAGCGTTGAAAACAGCACCTGGCCGCCAGGCCGGGTCACGCGGCGCATTTCGGCCAGCGCCAGCCGTAAGTCGCTGCACCACTGCACGGCAAGGTTACTCCAGCACACGTCAAAGGCGGCATCGGTAAAAGGCAACGCTTCGATATCGCCTAACTGATAGGCATCGGCCGTGTCGCCAAGCCGCGCCTCGTTCAGCATGGCCGGAGAAAGATCCAGCGCGGTGACCTTGCTGCCCGCATTGCGCCAGCGCTTGCTGAACCAGCCCGGCCCGCAGCCGGCATCCAGCACCTGCTTTTGCTCACGGCCACGCGCCAGCGAAAAGAGTGCTTCGCCGCTCAGACGCTGCAGCTCCGCGTGCCGATTGTAGCTCTGCGCCGCCCGGCCGAAGGCTCTGGCAATCGCCGCTTTATTGACCGTTTGCGTCATGCAGCGCCTCCAGCAGTCGTTGAATATCTTCTTCCTGATGCGCCGCGCTCAGCGTGATGCGCAGCCTCGCCGTTCCCGGCGGCACGGTGGGCGGGCGGATAGCCGTTACCCAGCATCCCTTTTCCCGCAGCCGTTCCGCCAGCCGCAGCGCCGTCTGCTCTTCACCTGCCAGCAACGGCTGAATGGCTGTTGAAGAAGGCAGGATCGCCAGCCCGCCAGCCGCCGCGCCTTCGCGAAACAGGCGGATATTTTTTTGCAGCCGCGCGCGCAGGTCGTCGCCCTGCTGTACGGCGCGTAAAGCCGTCTGGAGCGCGAAAGCCTGCGCGGGCGGCATCGCCGTGCTGTAAATCAGATGACGCGCGAACTGCAACAGGTAGTCCGCCGTCTCTTCGCTACAGAGCACTGCCGCGCCGCTCAGCCCAAATGCCTTGCCGAAAGTCACGATCAGCAGCTCCGGACGCACGTTCTGCTGCCAGCAGCTGCCGCGCCCCTGCTCGCCCGTTACGCCGATGCCGTGCGCATCGTCCACCAGCAGCCAGCCGTTGTGTAGAGCGGTAAGCTGATGCAGCTCTTGCAGCGGCGCGCTGTCGCCGTCCATGCTGAAAACGCCTTCCGTCACCACCAGCGTTTCGCCGCCGTCGGCAGGGCTGAAGAGTTTCGCCAGCGCTTCCGGCTGATTGTGCGCAAAGCGGCGCAGCGTAGCCGGACTGAGCGAGGCCGCTTCCAGCAGCGAAGCGTGCGCCAGGCGATCGGCGAAGATGCGATCGTTTTTCTGCAACATTGCGGCAATGATTGCCTGATTCGCCGCAAAGCCTGAAATAAACAGCAGCGCGCGCGGATAGCCCAGCCAGTCGGCCAGCTGCTGCTCAAACGCCTGATGAGGCGCACCATAGCCGGTAACGTGACCCGATCCGCCTGCGCCGACGCCGTAGCGTTCGGCCCCCTGCTGCCAGGCGGCGATAACGTTCCGATCCCGGCTCAGCCCCAGATAGTCATTAGCGGAAAAGTTCAGGTAGCGACGGTCGTTCACGCACAGGGTGCGCACGTCGTCGTGCTGGCTGACGCGGCGCTGGCGAAACTGCTGCTTCTCCCGGCGCTCCGCAAGCGCCAGGCTGATGCGTTGTTGCCAGCCCATTTACACGGCCGCGTTATAGAACTGGTCGGTATCGGCCTTCAGCAGCTGGCCCGCCAGCGCCTGCTGCTGCTCGTTGTCGCCCGCTTCCGTGGTGGTGTGCGCCGGATTCAGGCCCAGCTTGCGGAACAGGATCAGGTCTTTATCCTCTTCAGGGTTCGGCGTGGTCAGCAGCTTGCAGCCGTAGAAAATCGAGTTGGCGCCAGCCATAAAGCACATCGCCTGCGTCTGCTCGCTCATCTGCTCGCGGCCGGCGGAAAGACGCACGTGGGAGGTCGGCATCATAATGCGCGCCACGGCGATGGTGCGGATAAAATCGAAAGGATCGACATCGTCGTTGTCGGCCAGCGGCGTGCCTTTGACCTTGACCAGCATGTTGATCGGCACGCTTTCCGGCGGCACCGGCAGGTTAGCCAGCTGCACCAGCAGACCGGCCCGATCGTTAACGGTTTCGCCCAGGCCGACGATGCCGCCGGAGCAGACTTTAATGCCCGCGTCGCGTACCTTGCCCAGCGTGTCCAGGCGCTCCTGATAGCTGCGGGTGGTGATAATGCTGCCGTAGAATTCCGGCGAGGTATCCAGGTTATGGTTGTAGAAATCCAGCCCGGCGTGCGCCAGCCGCTGCGCCTGCTCATCGCTCAGCGTGCCCAGCGTCATACAGGTTTCCAGCCCCATCGCCTTAACGCCTTTAACCATCTGCTCCAGGTAAGGCATATCGCGCTCGTGCGGGTTTTTCCACGCCGCGCCCATGCAGAAGCGGTCGGATCCTGCGGCTTTGGCTTTGCGGGCAGAGGTCAGCACCTCTTCCACTTCCATCAGGCGCTCCGCTTCCAGGCCGGTTTTGTAGCGGGCGCTCTGCGGACAATATTTACAGTCTTCCGGACAGGCGCCGGTTTTGATCGACAGCAGCGTGCTGACCTGCACCTGACGCGGATCGAAATGTTGACGATGCACCTGCTGCGCTTCAAACATCAGCTCCAGAAAAGGCTTGTCGAAAAGGGCCTGGGCCTGGGCGACTGTCCAGCGATTTGCCATTGCTTGCTCCAAAAGAAAAGATCTCATGTTCATTTTACGGTTATACTTGTAAACTAAATTTTTTAATTTTGGTTTACAAGTATTTTATGACCCCTCTCGATCTCGCTTTTGACCGCGACCATATCTGGCATCCCTACACCTCAATGAGCAAACCGCTGCCGGTGTATCCGGTGGTCGCGGCCTCTGGCACCTTGCTGCAGCTGGCTGACGGCCGCGAGCTGGTGGACGGCATGTCTTCCTGGTGGGCGGCGATCCATGGCTACAACCATCCGCGCCTGAACCAGGCGATGCACGCGCAGATCGAGCAGATGTCGCACGTGATGTTTGGCGGGATCACCCATCCTGCGGCCGTAGCGCTCTGTCGTCGTCTGGTAGAGATGACGCCGCAGGGGCTGGAGTGCGTTTTTCTGGCGGATTCGGGCTCGGTAGCCGTTGAGGTCGCGATGAAAATGGCGCTGCAATATTGTCAGGCGCGCGGCGAAAGGCGTCAGCGCTTTCTGACGCTGCGCCACGGCTATCACGGCGATACCTTTGCCGCGATGTCGGTATGCGATCCGCAGAACTCCATGCATTCGCTCTATCAGGGCTATCTGCCGAACCACCTGTTCGCCGCCGCGCCGGGCTGCGGGTTCGACGATGAGTGGCAGGAAAGCGATGTCGCCGATTTTTCCCGTCTGATTGGCGAACATGCGCATGAGCTGGCCGCGGTGATCCTGGAACCGATCGTGCAGGGCGCGGGCGGAATGCGCTTCTATCATCCGCGCTATCTGCAGGGCGTGCGCGAGCTGTGCGATCGCCACAACGTGCTGCTGATAGCCGATGAAATCGCGACCGGCTTTGGCCGCACCGGCAGGCTTTTCGCCTGCGATCACGCCGGCATCTCGCCTGATATTCTGTGCGTTGGCAAAGCGCTGACCGGGGGCACCATGACGCTTTCCGCCACGCTGACCACGCGCGAGGTTGCCAATACCATCAGTAACGGCGAGGCGGGCTGTTTTATGCACGGCCCGACGTTTATGGGCAACCCGCTGGCCTGCGCGGTGGCCAGCGAAAGCCTGGCGATGCTGCAGGAAAATCGCTGGCAGCAGCAGGTAAGCGCGATCGAAGCGCAGCTGAAAGCCGCGCTGCTGCCGCTAAAAGCGCAGCCGGAAGTGGCGGACGCCAGGGTGCTGGGCGCAATTGGCGTTATCGAAACTCGTCGACCGGTGAATATGGCGGCGCTGCAGCGCTTTTTTGTTGAGCGCGGCGTCTGGATCCGTCCTTTCGGCAAGCTTATCTATTTGATGCCGCCTTACGTTATCGAGCCGGATGCACTGCAAAAGCTGACGACGGCGATAGCGGCGGCCGTTGCCTGCCCCACGCTGTTTTTATCCTGACGACGGCGATCAGTCATAGTCAAAATAAATAGTCGCGGTGGCAACGACCGACCCTGGACTGAGGTTAGCCGGATCGAACACCTTATAGGCAGCGTTCAGGTTAATGGCGCTGGCATGAATGTCGGCGCCTTTGGCGATAGACAGCAGCGAAGTGGCTTCCCCTGCCGCCGTCCCGCCCGACAGAGAAACGGCCTTACCGGCGCTGTCGCTCAAGACGATGCCTACTCCCTGCGAGCTGGAGCTACCGTTACGCATGATCCGCTGGCTGTTTTCCAACAGGTCGGCGCTATAGAGCCAGGCATTAACCGAACGCGTAGCGCCACCCGCCAGGGTTGCAGAGCAGTTGACCGGCAGCGTAAAAGACGTCCTGTCGGTGGCGATGCCGCTACGCAGCAGATTTAGCGATACTCTGGGTAGAACCACCTGCTGATCGGGCATTTCACAGGTGGTTTCCGCCGGGCTGAAGGTCACTGTCAGAGACTGATAGCCCAGGTAGTCATTATTCCAGTTGCCCGAAGCGGCTACTTCAGCAGCCTGATCTACCGTCGGCGTCGAGCCAAAAATATTGGCGTTGTGCATCACCATGGTGACGATATCCACACTGCCATTCTCGACCACCTTATAATATTTGCTGTCGGTTACGCCCGGATCGCTGTCCAGCAAAGTCGCGGTAAGCTGATAGCTAAAGGCCGATCCCTCCAGCGTTCTGTCGCCGTTTTCATAATTTATCAGGTCGGTAAAACCGCTGGCCTGAATTTTTATCCAGCGGGCCGCGCCTGCTGCGTTAACAAACTTCACCCAAAAGCCATTTTGTACCGGGCTGACATAATGCACCGCATTGGAATTGGTAACAGCAAAGCAGCCGACCGGCACTGACCAGGTTGCCGTTCGCGTTTCGCTATGGCTGTCCTGCATGGTCAGCAGAGCCGAAAGGTTCAGGCTGTCGTTGGCCTTTACCGTTGAACCGCTTTTAAGGCTACAGCCGGCCCGCACACCAGTAGAAACGGTCAGCAACGCGAGCAGTAAGGTTATCCAGTATTTTTTCATGATGACTCCCTGAAACGCATGCGGTCGCCTTTTCGGCTCAGCGCACGCAAAAATAGGTCTGCGCCGCGTTGGCTACATGGATCCGGCACGCTTTACCCTCCTGCCCTTCCGCCAGCTGCACGTTCAGCCATTCTGGAAGCTGCTTCGCTTTGAGATAAATCAGGCTGCCCTGCGCTACGTAGCCCAGCGAGTCGCCTTCTGCATCGGTGACGCCGGCCCCAAAAGGCAAAGGCTGCCCGTTATCAAACAGCGCTTTGACGGTAAACACGGCACGCGTGTCGGTTTTATATTGCACATAGTTAATGCTGCCTGCCCAGGGCGTCACGCGTCCGATATTTCCCAGCAGTTCGCCTTCGCTTTCGCCGCGAGGGTTATCTAACAGATAAGTGTTCATACGGTAAGGCGTGACGGAAGGAACCAGTACCCGACCTGCGCGGTTGGTTCTCATATTGGGATTGCCGTTGACCGTGGCCTGAGCAATACCCGGCGCGTCCAGGATCACAAAAGTATTGCCCGTGTTGCCCGAAGCCAGCACGCCATTGCGCCAGAGTACGGCGCTGCCGCTGGCGCCTATGCCAAGCTGGCAGAAATCGCTCGCCTCGCTGTACTGACCCGTTAACTTTGCATAAGGCGTGCGCCAGGCGCTGTAGGCACCAAACTTTGCGCTGTGTCCGGTACGGTCATGGCTGAAGTTAAGGCTGTAGTCCAGGCTTTCCAGCGAGCTGTTGACCCCGGCTTCCATACCGCTATATTTACCGTCCTGCGACGAGGTACGCAGCGTGACGCTGTGGCGGTTGCCGGACAGAGAGAGCGGAACAGTAACAGCCAGGTCGATTCGCTGCTCATCGTAGCTTTTGCTGCTGTAACGCCGCTCTTCTTCGCTGCCGTCATATTCATAGTGATTGCGGCGAAAGGCCAAACTCCACGTCGCTTTTTTGTACAGGTTGCTGTAGGTCAGGCTGTATTGCTTTAGCATGCGATCGCTGTTCCAGTACTGACGCCACAAGCCGTCAATCGCTATCCGTCCCCAGCCCGGCGGCAGGGTCTGATCGAGGATAATGCTGAAGCTCTGCTTGCTTCTCAGATATTGCCTGCCGTTCTCCTCACGCGCTAACGCATTGGTCTGTACCGCGTCATAAAGGGAAAGATAGCGTGCCGTGTTGTAATAGTAAGTCGCCAGCGTCAGGTTGGTTTTGGTCATAAAAAAGCGGCTGTAAGCTAATTTCCAGCGCTCTCCCTGCATTGATTCCCCACTGTTCAGCCGCGCGCGGGCCATGTCCACATTGGTTGAAAACGATCCGATCCGCGGCAAACTGAACGCGCCGCCCAGCAGAAAAGAAGCATAATCGTGGCTTAGCGTTGCGCCGCTATAGACCGTCAGATAGTTATTAACGCCATGTGAGCCATTGCCCTGAATAAAGGCCGGGTGTAAATCAACGTTACGCAGCTGGACGTTACCCGCCGTTAACAGCCACTCTGACGAGCCGCTTCTCAACATATCGGAAATGGTAGAATAAGGGACGGTAAAACGCTCGGTGAGGCCGCCAGCGTTGGCAACTTCTACCGTGAGATCGCTGCGCGATCCGCCAGGCATAAGATCGTCAATCACAAAAGGACCCGGCGGCACGTTTGTCTGATAAACAGCGCTGCCATTCTGATAAACACTGACTACGGCATTCGCCGTGGCGTTACCGCGAATAACCGGCATATAGGTACGATAAGAATCGGGATACATGCGCTGGTCTTGTTTTAACGTGATGCCGCGAAAACGTATGTTATCGAACCAGGGCGAACTGGTATAGCTGTCACCTACCCTGAATAAAGAATGAATAGCTGGCAGCGCGCGTTCGACATAGCGGGATTGCGTATTCCATTCTCCCTGGCGACGAGGCGTGCGTTGAAACTGGCTGTTATCGACCAGCTGCCAGTGGGCTAAATTAATGCCGCTGCTGAGCGAAAGGAAAACGTTATCCGCATCGCCATCATTATTGTGCCGCTGAAGGTTATTATAGCTGAGGCTGTAATTGGTAAAAGCACCATTAATCCCGGCATCCCACAGTTCCGGTGCGATCCAGCGGCGATCTTTTTTATCTGTTCTGGCCTGAGGAATAGTCAGATCCAGGCGCAGCATTCCTCTGTTAAGCCTGGCCTGCCCGCCGTAAACTATTTCGGCTACCGGCACCCACTCTTTTTTAGTTATCGCTTTTTTATCAATATATTTAATTGGCAACGCTTTAAGCGTTGCTCCTGCCAGCCAGAAAGCTTCTCCTGAATCCACTTTCACCGGGAAATTACCGCTCCAGCTGCCGTTAATATAAATATCCAGATCATAGACTCCGGATAAGATGGTCTGCCCGTGATTATTCCAGTCAGCCTGAGACGAATACCCTACCATCAAGCTGGTATTGAATGTTTCAGCCGCGCTGACTGCAGAACAGTTCAGAATAATACAGGTGAGATAAAATAGCTTTCCATAGCCTGTTGGGGCAAGCAGAGTTACCGTTGCCTTCATTGTTTTCTCCTGAATAATTCCCTTTAATTTACTAAATCAATCGTAACCGGGACTCTGCTGCCATAGTCGTCAATATAAGTCAGCTGATAGCTGCCGCCTGAAGCGGATATTTTTCCGGCATCAAGCCGCTGACAGGTAAAAGGCGGTACCGAAACGGCTTTGCTAATCAGATTATCCTGTTTTTTTACTTGCTGAACGCGGGTGCTTTTTCCGTCCCATCTCACCAGCTGTACGGCAGCCAGATAAAAAGGTGATGTATTATTGATGCAGACATACTGGTTTTGCCTTTTCAGGCTCAGGTGGCGACCAATATTTTCAGGCGATACTTTTAGTCCTGCCGGACGCCAAAAAATTTTTATACGGCTGCGTATAGCGACCTGCATATAGTTAGCCGCCGCATCCAGATTTTTCGGTACGGGAGGAATATCCAGCACGTTCAGCCAGTACAGCGACTCGCGATCTTTGGCCAGGGATCTGGCCTGGTCGTTATAATTAATTCTTAAAACCTGGCCATCGTTACCCTGGATTTTTACCACCGGGGGAACAACCATAAAGGGTGTTGAAATATTCTCAGGCTTTTCGTTTTGTCTGCCGTCATCTATCCATGACTGCACAAGATGCTGTTCTTTACTTTTATTGATTAGCTGCACTGAAACACTTTTAGCGTCGGCAGGGAATATTACGCGGGTTGAATTAATAATAACATTGGCACTGGCAGCGCAGCTGAAGACATAACAGACGATAATAAGCAAAAGTTTTTTCACAAACACTCCTGAAATGCCGTCCGAAGGAGACAGGAAAGCTGACGCTCTCCTGTCCTGGCACAAAGTAGATTATTCGTAGCTAAATGTATAAGTTGCGGTAGTCACTACTGAACCAGTAGAAACGTTGCTGCCGCCGTAGTTGTAATAATGTGCGTAAAGATTAATGTCCCCCGCCGCAGCGGTATCGTAATTCCCATTGGTAGCGGATTGGCTTGTAGCCAGTCCTGTCGCCAGAGCCTCGTTCATTTTTACCAGATCGCTACCGTTTTTAGTAATGGCGATGCCGACACCTTCGGCTGAACCCGATTCGTTTTTCAGGTAATTCATATCATCCGAAACATTGGCGCCGGTGAAAATGATATTCAACGACTGTGCAGCGGTGCTGGCGTCATCAAAGCCGCTACAGCCCGAAACGGTAATGGTAAAAGGCGTTGCGCTGCTGCCGATCACGCCTGGCGTAGTGCCCATGTCTTGTTTAGTAACAGGCGAGACGTTAACGGTAAAGTCCGACCCACTGTTCGTGGTGACATTACAGGTTGTATCACTGACCGCGCCGTTAAAGGTAATAGTGCCCCCGGCGACAGAGGCACCGGTTTGTGCATATACGCTACCAGTAAAAAGGGTACCCGCCATAGCTGTAGCTAATAATAACTTTTTAAATTCTTCCATAAATCCCCTCTGCTTCACATGTTGATGTGGCTGACTTTTTCGATATAAATTCATCAGGAGCACGTCGAACGAGGAATATAACGGCCCATAAGAATGCCCCGAGACTTATTATGACTCTATTTGTATTTCTCTGTAAATAGTTTTTAGGATAAATCCAATTAAATAGCCTCATCAAATATTTTAGCAATTGTTTAAATAAATAGCGGTTTATGTTAAGAGTAACAATAAACATAAATTCATTGATTAAATGAAAGCGATCATGACTTAAACCACACCTTGTCAAAAGGTTCATAATATATACTTAAAACACTCAGTTTCTCGCCAGAGAAATAATCAAACATGGTTAATAAAACGCGTATCGCCATCAACAAATACACCATAGCTGACCCACTTACATCCTGATTTAAGCTGTATTTTTTTCATTATTTATTTAAACACTTTTCATAGCTTGCGCGATAAACCATTTAGAAAATAGTTAATAATGATTGGTTCGCCGCCCCGCGTTTAACCCGCAGGCAAGCAGAAAAAGATTAAAATGCCTCATTAAATTTCAGCGGCGCTGTTTTGCCTGTTTTACGGCCCAGAGCAAAGCGAGCACGAGACATATGCACTACGCTTTTTACGGGTTGTATTTTGTAAAGGAGAAAAACCATGCCGCAAGACAAACAGACAAATCGCCGTATCGTGCTCGCCTCGCGCCCGCATGGCGCACCGACTGAAGCTAACTTTCGTCTGGAGTCACAGCACGTGCCAACGCCAGGGAAAGGCCAGATTTTACTTCGTACCATCTGGCTCTCGCTGGATCCTTATATGCGTGGACGGATGAGCGACGCGCCTTCCTATGTGCCACCGATCGCCGTTAACGACGTTATGGGCGCGGGCACCGTCGCCATCGTCGAACAATCAAATCATGAAGATTACCAGCCTGGCGATTGGGTGGTCAGCCAGAGCGGCTGGCAGGATTTTGCCCTGTCGGACGGCAAAGATCTGTTTAAGCTCAGCGGCCCCGTGCTGAAACACCCTTCGTGGGCGCTCGGAATGCTGGGGATGACCGGTTTTACCGCCTATATGGGACTGTTGGATATCGGTAATCCGCAGCCGGGCGAAACCGTGGTCGTGGCGGCGGCAACCGGCGCGGTCGGCTCCATGGTAGGCCAGATAGCGAAACTGAAAGGCTGCTACGTGGTGGGTATCGCCGGAGGCGAAGAAAAATGCCGCTATGCCGAAGACGTGCTGGGCTTTGACCGCTGCCTCAACCACCGGTCAGGCGATTTATCAGAATCGCTTAAGCGCTACTGCCGCGACGGTATCGACGTCTATTTTGAAAGCGTCGGCGGCCCGGTATTTGACGCCGTCCTGCCGTTGATGAACACCAAAGGCCGTATCCCGGTCTGCGGCCTGATCGCCGACTATAACAGCAAGGATGCGCCGGAAGGGCCAAACCGCCTTCCGCTTTTCCAGAGCGCCATCCTGCGTAAGCGCCTGCACGTTCAGGGCTTTATCATTAATCAGGATTACGGCCATCGCTTTAGCGAATTTTTCCAGCAGATGAGCCAGTGGGTCGCGGAGGATCGTTTTGTTTTCCGCGAAGATATAGTAGAGGGGCTGGACAACGCGCCGGAAACCTTTATCGGCATGCTCGAAGGCAAAAACTTCGGTAAAGTGCTGATTAAAGTAGCTGGCGACACGCCAACAGGAGCCTGAAATGAAAATTTTAATGGTGCTGACTTCGCATGACCGGCTTGGCGAAACCGGCAAAAAAACCGGTTTCTGGCTGGAGGAGTTCGCAGCGCCTTATTACATTTTCCGCGATGCGGGCATCAACGTGGTTCTGGCATCGCCCGCTGGCGGACACCCGCCGCTCGATCCCAAAAGCGACGAGCCGGATGCGCAAAGCGCCGATACCGAACGCTTCCGTAAAGATATCGCCGCTCAGCAGGCGCTGGCCAATACCCAGCAGCTGGGCACTATAGACAGCAGCAAATTCGACGCGGTGTTTTACGCCGGCGGTCACGGCCCGCTCTGGGACCTGGCGGAGGATCGGCAGAGCATTGAGCTGATTGAGAGTTTTTACGCTAACGGCAAACCGGTCGGCGCGGTCTGCCACGCGCCGGGCGTGCTGAAGCGGGCGAAAAAGCCGGACGGTTCGCCGCTGGTGGCCGGGAAACGCGTGACGGGCTTCAGCAACAGTGAAGAAAGCGCCGTCGGACTGACGAATGTGGTACCTTTCCTGGTCGAGGATGCGCTGAGAGGGCTGGGCGGTAACTATGAGAAAACCCATGACTGGGGCAGTTTCGCTATCACGGACGGTCACCTGGTGACCGGCCAGAATCCCGCATCCTCCGTCGCAGCAGCCGAGGAGCTGCTGAAACTGCTTCATCAATAATGCCAGGAGGGGAAATGAAACTCTTTAGTCAGGATTTTAACGACGGCGACAAGCTACCGGCGCGCCAGGTTTTTAACGGGATGGGCTACGAAGGCGATAACCTGTCGCCGCATCTGACCTGGGATGATGTGCCCGCCGGCACCAAAAGTTTTGTCGTCACCTGTTTTGATCCCGATGCGCCAACCGGCTCCGGCTGGTGGCACTGGGGCGTAGCCAACCTGCCCGCCGATACGCGCGTGCTGCCGCAGGGCGCAGGCTCCGGCGTGGCCGAACTGCCTTCCGGCGCGGTGCAGACCCGCACTGATTTCGGCAAAGCGGGTTATGGCGGCGCGGCGCCGCCAAAAGGCGAAAGCCATCGCTACATTTTCACCGTCTATGCGCTGGACGTGGAAAAGCTGGAGGTGGACGAGCAGGCGAGCGGCGCGATGCTGGGCTTTAACGTGCATTTCCATCAGCTGGCAAGCGCTTCGCTTACCGCTATTTACAGCTAACCCTCTTTCTGCGCCGCCTGAGCGGCGCGGCTGTCAAGCCCGGCATGCGTCCGGGCTTTTTTTTGTCGGGCCCATAACGCGAGAATCTTCACAAAAATAAAAACAGCGTTTCATTTTCTTCTTTCTCTGACGGATAGTAAGCGCGGGTTTGCAGAAGCAGACCGTGGCAACTCGACGGAAGAGAAGGATTTATGACGCTATCTGCCAAGGAAAAACTCTATCAAACAATAGCGCGTCACTCTTTTGCCAAAGGGTTTACTGCGCTGGAGTGTAGCAAGCTGCTTCCCCTGAGCCGTAGCGTGATCAGCCATTATCTTAATCGCCTGTGCGAAGAAGGCAGGCTGCGCAAAGAACCCGGCAGGCCGGTACGCTTTTTTATCACCGTCGGTCAGGCCATGCCTGAAGCCAGTAAGGATGATGACGCTTTCAGCCAGTTGATCGGCGTTAAAGGCAGCCTGGCCGAAGCCGTCGAGCTGTGCCGCTCTGCGGTGAACTATCCAGGGCAGGGTTTGCCGATCCTGCTAACAGGAGAAAGCGGCGTCGGCAAAAGCCACCTGGCATCCCTGATCCATCGCTATGCCGTACAACAGGGGCTCGTTGCCCCGGAAAAACCTTTGTTCGAATTAAACTGTGCCGATTACGCCAATAACCCCGAACTGCTCTCGGCCACACTGTTTGGCTACAGCAAAGGCGCGTTTACCGGCGCGGACCGCGAAAAGCCCGGCCTGCTGGATGAAGCGGACGGCAGCTATCTTTTTCTGGATGAAGTGCACCGCCTGCCGGCTTCCGGCCAGGAAAAGCTTTTTTTGTTTCTGGATAAGGGTTATTTCTATCGTCTGGGCGACAGCAAAACGCGCCGTCCCGCTACGATACGCTTTATTTTTGCCACTACGGAAAATATCGACACGGCACTCCTCAATACTTTCCGTCGCCGCATACCGATGCGCGTGGTTCTGCCGAACTTTATCTCCCGGCCATTGGCGGAACGCGTCGCTCAGGTTGAGTATTTTTTGCATTGCGAAGCGTGCAGGCTTGAGCGGGATATTT
Source organism: Erwinia sp. 198 (assembly GCF_003937915.1). GTDB lineage: Bacteria > Pseudomonadota > Gammaproteobacteria > Enterobacterales > Enterobacteriaceae > Erwinia > Erwinia aeris. Next base: position 270,633 of record NZ_RHUM01000005.1, read on the forward strand.
ATCTGGACAGCCAGCTGATGCGCCAGCTGGTCATGTCGCCGATAAAAGGAAACGTCGGCGAACTTAAAAATCAGTTAAAAGTGATCTGCGCCAGCGCCTGGAACCAGAGCCGGACAGATCGCCTTGAGCTTCGCGCTTCACGGCGCGCTCGGGGCGACAGCGAAAAAATTGTTATTCCTGCACGGACGGCGGCAACCGGCTTTGCGGCCGCGGCTTTACTGCCCAAAGCGCTGTGGGACGAGATCATTTTCAGAGAGTTTTGCCACAGCGGCAATATTCTGCTGCTTATCCGCAAAGTTGAACAGCTGCTGACCAGGCTTTACGGCGATATCCGCCCCGAAGCGCTTTATTGCGGTTATCTTTGGCAGGCCGTGCGGCGCGCCGTTGACGAGCTGGAAAATAATACCGGCGTTTGCTGTTCGCCGTCCCAACGGAAAGCCATCTGGCTTTGCCTCTGCTACGCCATGCATCATGCCTGGCCGGAACAGCGGATCGAGGAGCTGACGGCCTCTACGGACTGGCTTTCCGTAAAAGCCAAACTGCTGGCGCTGGAGTGCGCGGCGCGGCTGAAAGCAGAGGGCGTTGAAGAGCGTTATCCTCTGCTGCTGCCCCTGCTCGGCTGTATTCTGCATAAGCTGGCTGGCGAGGACGATCTTATTCATGGGATTATCGTCGCCCACGGCCGCGCAACGGCTTCCAGCCTGGCGGGCATCGCCAACCAGCTGTGCGGAGGCTACTACCTCACCGCTTTTGATATGCCGTGGTCAACCTCGACAGGCGACATCATTGAGATGCTTATCGCTCATCTGACTATTGTAAAGCAGAGCGCCGGGCTGATTATTCTGGTGGATATGGGATCGCTGAAAGAGATCTACCAGCAGATTAAGCGGCATCTGCACGGCGAGCTGCTGGTGATCAATAACGTCAGTACAGCGATGGCTTTGGATATCGCTTCCGGCATTCAGAACCGGCTGTCGATGGCGGATCTTATCGCAGGCGTTAAAGGCGCCTATGAAGCGGAGGCTCGCTATTATGCGGGCGTTATGCCAGGCAACAAGATTATTATTTCCTGTATCTCTGGCGAAGGTATTTCAGGCAAGCTGAGCGATATCCTGCGCCGCTATCTGGCTGACGGCATCGCTCTTCTTACGCTTGATTACGATGACCTTAAGCACAAGATCCAACAGCAGGATCCGGCGCTGCACGGCACGCGCTTGATCATTACTACCACGCCGCTTGAGGCCGGTTTTATCCCGCTGCTCGGCGTCGAAAAACTGATCAAAGAAAAAGCCGAAGTGCTGGAGCGCGACTATTTTGCCAATTTGCTCGCTGCCGACAGTCTGCAGCCAGTGCTGGAAGAAATCGTTAAAATGTTCACGGTGGACGGCGTCGCCGAGCGGTTGAATTTTCTCAATCCCGCCGTGGTGATCGAGGAGATCGCAGCGGTTATCCAGCAGTATGAAGCCTTCTACCAGCTGCGCTTTGCCAGCTACCTGCGCGTTAATCTGTTTATGCATATCGCGCTGATGATTGAGCGCGTTATGCTGAACAGCGGGATGAATCATCGCGATGATGCGCCACTCAGCGCCGCTCAGCAGGCTTTTGTCACCCTGCATGAAACCTTTTTTCAGGCACTGAATCGTAAATATCGCCTCGCTTTGCCGCTGACCGAAGTGCTGATGATCTATGAAATCATGGAGCCATGGATTGCTGGTGAAGCGGCTTCAACACTGAGCTGAAAAAGTGTCTAACCCATCGAAAAGTGTTTAAATATTAATTTAATCACTTGATTTATAAATTAAAAAAAATCCTGGCACGCATTCTGCACTTTCCCTGACGAGAGTAATCAATCAAGGAAAGTGTTATGCGTGAAATCTGTCTCGCCAGCCACGGCAGGTATGCCGAAGGTATTATTTCCGCCCTCAGTTTGCTGGTTGGCGATGAGTCTGCCATTCATTGCCTCTGCGCTTATTGCGGCGATATCGCTTCCACCGCCGAACTACATGAACGCTTGCGCCTGCTCGCCAGGGAGAGTGAAGCCCGGGGAAACGAGCTGGTCATCTTCACGGATTTACAGGGAGGCAGCGTCAACAATACTGCTATGCAGCTGCTGGCGGACTATTCCCATCTGCACGTTGTCAGCGGCGCGAACCTGATTATGCTGATGGCGTTTTGCCTGTCGGAGCTTAACGATACCGGCGAACGGATCCGGGAAGCAATCGTCTCTGCGACAGAAGCGATGCAGTACAGCCACCAGCTGCCGCCCGCTGCCGATGCTGAAGATTTTTTCAGCGTGAGACCGCCGCTATGAAAGTTGCTTATGAGCCGCTCGACGCTCGCTACCAGCAGAGTCAGCCGCCGCTGGATCGGCAGTGGCTGGAAAACGCCTTACAGGCATCGCTGCAAAATATAGACGCTATGCTGCCCCGCTTTACTACCACCTTTCCCGCCGCCTGCGCGATTAACGGACGCTATCCCGCAGTGGAGAAACCCGACTGGAGCGAGGGATTCTGGACAGGAATGCTGTGGCTCGCCTGGGAAGTCACGGGTAAAGACGTCTATCGCCAGACCGCCGAAAGGCTTCAGGATCACTTTGCTCTGCGCCTTGAACAAGAGATTGGCGTAGCGACGCACGATTTGGGCTTTTTATATTTGCTTTCCTGCGTCAACGCCTGCCGCCTGACCGGCAACAACCGCGCCCGCAGCCTGGCGCTGGCGGCGGCGGAACGGCTGTATCAACGCTATAACCCAACCGCTGGCGTAATCCAGGCCTGGGGCGACCTTGCCGATCCGCAACGCCAGGGCCGCATGATTATTGACTGCAATCTGAATCTGCCTTTGCTGTTCTGGGCGGCTGATGAAACCGGCGAGACGCGCTATCGCAAGGCGGCGCAACGCCATCTTTTCCAGGCGGCGCGCTATCTGGTCAGGGAAGACGCCTCAACTTTTCATACTTTCTGGATGGATATCCACAGCGGCGCGCCCCGCTACGGCGATACCCATCAGGGCTTCAGTGACAGCTCTTGCTGGGCACGCGGCCAGGCTTGGGGGATCTACGGCTTTGCGTTGGGATTCGCTCATACCGGCAAACCGGAGCTGGCGGAACTGTCGCGCAGGCTGGCCCACTATTTTCTCAATCGCCTGCCGGACGATTACGTCTGTTACTGGGATTTGATCTTCACGCCGCAGGACAACGCCCTGCGCGATACCTCCGCAACGGCTATTACAGTATGCGGCATGGCAGAGCTGCTGCGGCACCTGCCGCTGACCGATCCGCTACGTCCCGCCTACGGCAACGCTATCGCCCTGATGATGCGCAATCTGTATCAGCACTATTTCGCTCGTGGCGAAGAGGGATTGCTGCGCGAGGGCGTTTATAACTTCGGTCGCCACAGCGGTATTAATGCGGCCAGCCTCTGGGGAGACTATTTCTGGCTTGAAGCACTGGTGCGGCTAAGCCGCGTCTGGCCCTCTTACTGGTAGAGACTGAACAAGGAGCAACAGCATGATCTCGCTTATTCGCATTGACGATCGACTGATCCACGGACAGGTCGCTGTAGTCTGGACTCGTCATCTGGCCGTCAACCGCATTCTGGTGGCTAACGACCAGATTGTCGGCAATGAGGTACAACAAATGTCGCTGCGGCTGGCCGCGCCGGATACTGCCAAATGCGCCATTATGACGGTAGTGGACGCGGCGGAAACGCTGAACGATCCGCGCTCCGCCAGTCTGAATATTCTGGTGATCGTCAATAACGCCGCGGATGCCCGTCGCCTGGCGGAAGCGGTGCCTGCCATTACCGCCATCAACGTCGCCAACTATGGCCGCATTACCGATAACCTGGCGGCAAAAACCAAAATCACCGACACCCTTTACGTTACGCCGCAGGACGTGGCCGATTTTCAGGCGATAGCTGAACGCGGCGTGGCGTTGAGCTATCAGGTGTTGCCTTCGCATACGGCCAAAGACCTTACGGAAATGCTGAGGTCGCTATGCTGATTACCGCACTGCTTGTCGCTCTGGTGATGTATATCGCCAAGTTCGCCGACCACACGCTGGGCCAGCCGCTGATTGAACGCCCGCTGGTCTGCGGCGCAATGGTGGGCTTGGCGCTGGGCGATCTGCAACAGGGGATCGTCATCGGCGCCACGCTGGAGCTGATCTTTCTCGGCACTATCACCATTGGCGGCTCGGTGCCCGCCGATCTGGCCGTAGGGTCCGTGCTTGCCACCGCATTTACCCTGCTTACCCATGCGGAACCTGCGGTCGCCGTAGCCCTGGCGCTGCCGATCTCACTGCTGGCGGTGTTTGTCTATCAGGTTGAAAAGCTGATTTATACCGGGCTGGTAGAAAAATATGACGCCCTGCTGGCGGCGGGCAAAGACCGCGCAGCTCTTGGCATGACGCTGGGTATGACGCTGTTTTATGGAGTGCCTTTCGCCGTTATCGCCTTCTTCAGCGTGCTGTTTGGCACGGAGACGATCCGTAGCCTGGTGGAAAGCATTCCCGATACGATTATGCGCGGCATGACGGCGACCGGCGGCATTTTGCCCGCGCTGGGCTTCGCCATTCTTCTGCAGGCGCTGTGGAATCGCCATCTTGCCCCATTCTTTTTTATCGGCTTTGCGTTGGCGGCCTATCTACAACTGCCGATCGTCGGCATTGCGATGCTTTCCGCATCGGTAGCCGTTTATCTCTGCCTGAACCAGTACACCCAGTTAAAAACCAGCCAGCGGAAGGCGGCCGATCCCCTGCCCGCAGATGACAAAGAAGGATTTTTCGATGACTGAACAAACGCCCACTCCGGTCGCCAGCGACAGGCAGGACAGAAAACTGTTTCGCCAGCTCTTTTTCCGTCAGTTTCAGCTGCTGGGATCGATGAACTACACCCGCATGGAGGGACTGAGCTACGGCTGGATCCTGGCGCCGATGCTGAAAAAGATTTATCCGGATCCGCATCGCTATCTGCAGGCCTTACAGCGCAACAGCCAGTTCTTTAATACCAATCAGCATCTGGCGCCTTTTATCATGGGGCTGACGCTGTCGATGGAACAGGAGAACGCCAGCCGCGACGACTTTGACGTCGCCAGCATCAACGGCATCAAGGTCGCACTGATGGGGCCGTTTGCTGGCGTGGGCGACGCCTTTTTCTACGGCGTACTGCGCATTATCGCTACCGGCATCGCTATCGGTCTCGCCTCGCAGGGCAATCCGCTTGGCCCGGTGCTTTTCCTGGTGATTTACAACCTGCCCAGCTACCTGGTGCGCTACTACGGCGGGGTAATCGGCTACCGACTCGGCTCCAGATATATTGCGGAAGCTACCCGCTCCGGCCTGCTGGGCTGCATCACTACCGCCGCCTCAATGATGGGGCTGATGATGGTCGGCGCGATGAGCGCCAGCATGGTGAAATTTACGACCCGCTATGAAACCACTATCGCCGGGCAGCCTTTCGTGCTGCAGGAGATCCTCGACAAGATTTGCGTGGGTCTTATCCCGCTGCTGCTGGTGCTGGGCTGCTTTGCCCTGCTGCGCAAAAAAACCAGTCCCAACCGGGTATTGCTGTTGCTTATCGCGTTGGGCTTCGCCTCCGCCGCTATCGGTATTATCTGACGGGCCGCAAGGCCCCTCATCCTTGCCTGAAAATACTTTTTGTTAACAGGAAAGTATCCATGAAAAAAATGATTAACCCGCGCCGGCATTACGCCTGGGGCAGTAAAGACGCGCTCGCAAAACTGTTTCATCTGCCGGAAGCAAACGACGAACCCGTGGCGGAAATATGGATGGGGGCGCATCCGCAATGCAGTTCTTATATCCGGGATGAACAAGGCGAAAAACGCAGCCTGCGAACCTGGCTGGCAGAAGATCCTGAAGGGCGGCTGGGCAGCGAAGTCGCACGGCGATTCGCCGGGCTGCCCTTCTTGTTTAAAGTGCTTTGCGCCGATAAACCGCTCTCGCTTCAGGCCCATCCTGATAAACGCACGGCCGAACGAGGATTCAGGCAGGAAAATGCGGCCGGACTGCCGCCGGATGCACCGGAAAGAAACTACCGTGATGCCAACCATAAACCGGAGCTGTTGTTTGCGCTGACCTCTTTTAAAGCTATTAACGGTTTTCGTCAGCCTGAAGAGATAGCAAGTTTGTTAAGGCCGGTGGCCGATATTCATCCTGAGGCTGCCGCTTTTTCGCAGCGCCCCGATATCAGCCATTTGCCGATACTGAGCGCAGCGCTACTCGGACTGACAGGAGAAGCGCAGCGGCAGGCCTTGCGTAAACTACTCACGGCGCTGGAGGGCCGCTCCGGCGAGCCCTGGGAAAGCATCCGCTCTCTGGCACGGCTTTGGCCCGATGATAATGGTCTGTTTTCGCCTTTATTGATGAACCTGGTGACGATGCGTCCCGGCGAAGCAATGTTTTTGCCTGCCGGGACGCCGCATGCCTATTTGCGCGGCGCGGCGCTGGAGGTTATGGCTAACTCCGACAACGTGCTGCGCGCCGGACTGACCGCCAAACATATCGATCTGAACGAGCTGCTGGCCAGTCTCCGGTTTGAACCCGTTGCGGCAAACCGTCTGTTGCTTACGCCTGCGAGGCAGGGCAACGAACTAAAGTTTTCCGTGCCGGTCGATGACTTTGCGTTTTCCATCCATTTTTTAACCCCGGAACCGCAGCTTCTGCGGCTGGAAAGCGCGACCATCTTTTTTTGCATTGAGGGTGAAGGCGTGCTGCAAAACGGCAACGGGCAGCTACGGCTGCGGCCCGGTGAGTCCTGTTTTATCGCTGCTGACGAGCCGGCCATCACCCTTTGTGGCAGAGGACGGCTGGCCCGCGCCGGTAGCGCTATCGCCTGATGAACGGCGGATTAAAGCGCCGCGATAGTGACCCACATCGGCCCCTGCCCTACCGCATAACGTCCCAGAGGCGTCAGCAGCCCTCTCTCTTCCGCAATGCTATAGACTTCAATATGGTGCGACTTCTGTCCCGCGGCTATCAGATAGCGACCGCTGGCGTCGATGTTAAAGCCGCGCGGCTGCGTTTCCGTTGGCTGATGGCCCTCAATCGTTAACAGCCCGCCGTCCTCGCTGACGCTGAACGTGGTCAGCACGCTGGCGGTACGGTCGCAGGCATAAAGGTGACGACCGTTCGGGGTCAGGCGAATATCCGCCGCCCAGCGCGTGTCGCTGAAGCCTGCGGGCATCATATCCAGGCTCTGCACGCGTTCGACTTCGCCATGCGCGTTATTCAGCTGCCAGACATCGACCGTGCTGTCCAGTTCATTCACGCAGTAGGCGTACTGCTGGTTCGGATGGAACACCATATGGCGCGGGCCTGCGCCCTCAACCGTATTGACCTGAGGCTGGGCGTGCGGCAGCAGCTGACCGTCTTCCTGTAAATCAAACAGGCAGATTCGATCCTGTTTTAGCGCCGGGACGAACAGCGTTTCGTTTTTAAAATCGATATTAGCCGAGTGGCAGCCATCCAGCCCTTTAATCACCTGCAACGGTTCGCCCGGCAGGCCTTGCGCATCGATCGGCGTGACGCAGACGCAGGCGTCGTTATAGGAACCGGTAAAAATAAAGCGTCCCTGACGATCGGTAGAAATATGGGTCGGGCTGCCCGGCAATGGCGCTTCCGCCGCTTTGGTCAGCTTGCCTTCGCTGTCGATATGAAAAGCGATGACGCGGAAATCGGGACGGATACCGACATACAGAAAAGCTTTATTCGGGCTGACCACCATTGGCTGAACCTGGCCTGGCAGATCGACCACCTGCAGCAGCGTCAGCGCGCCCTGCGGGTCAAGCTGCCAGGCATGGATCTGCCCGCTTTCCGGGCTGGCGGTATAAACGACTTGTTTCATAAATGCTCCTTTTTTCAGGTCAATCGGGTCTGCTTCAGCGTAGCGCGTTTTCTCAGGCCACGCAGGCGGATTTGTGCCGGACGATTTTGTCAGCGCCGTCACAGGGTGTAGACTCAAAAATTCGTTTTTCTCACCACATTCGGAACGATTTATGAGTTATCGCGTTATTGCTTTAGATCTGGACGGCACGCTGCTGACGCCGCGTAAGACCATTCTTCCTGAATCGCTGGAAGCGCTGCAAAAAGCCCGACAGGCTGGCGTAAAAATTGTGATAGTGACCGGTCGCCATCACGTCGCTATCCATCCTTTTTATCAGGCGCTGGCGCTCGATACACCTGCAATCTGCTGTAACGGTACTTATTTGTATGATTATCAAGCAGAAAAGGTGATATCTGCCGATCCACTGCCGCAGGATCAGGCGCTGCGGGTGATTGAGATGCTGGACGAGGCCGCCATTCATGGTCTGCTGTATGTCGATAACGCGATGCTTTACCAGGCCGAAACCGGCCATGTAACCCGCGCCATTAACTGGGGGCTGTCGCTGCCGGAACATCAGCGCCCGGTGTTTATTAAGGTGCCAGACCTGAGCAAGGCGGCGAAAGAAGCGGAATCGATCTGGAAGTTTGCCCTATCCCATCCCGACACCCGCGCGCTGCAACAGTTTGCTGACAGCGTGGAGCAGGAAATGGGACTGGCCTGCGAATGGTCATGGCACGATCAGGTTGATATTGCCAAAGCAGGCAACAGCAAAGGCAAACGGCTGGCGGAGTGGGTTGAATCTGAAGGCTACAGGATGAGCGATGTGCTGGCCTTTGGCGATAACTATAATGACCTGAGCATGCTGGAAAACGTCGGGCTGGGCGTGGCGATGGGCAACGCTGACGACGCCATCAAAGCGCGCGCGCACCGGACGATCGGCACCAACCTGGAGCCGGGTATTGCACAGACTATCTGGCAGGAAGTGCTGTAGCGGCTTTGCCGATGCCGGACGATCGGCACCAATCTGGAGCCGGGTATTGCACAGACTATCTGGCAGGAAGTGCTGTAGCGGCTTTGCCGATGCCGGGCAATCGGCGCCTGTCTGCCGCCGGGCATTGCATAACCGTCTGTCAGGAGAGGCTGTAGCAACTTTGATGATGTCCGCCCGTTGATGCAGGCAAAAAGCGATACCTGCGTCAACGAAACGACCAAACGGGAACTGTCCTTGCCAGGCGTCAGGCGGCGATCGCCACGCTTTTGATCTGGGCATAAAGCCACATGCCCGGTTTAATCATCAGCTCATCCCGCGCCCAGGGCGTGATGCGCGCCCAGAGTTCGCTTTGCCCTATCAGCAGCTTCACCTCGACCTGATTATCGATATCCAACAGCTCGCCGACCTGCGCCGGAATGACGTTACGGATAGTGCTGTTCAGCGGCGGCTGCAGCACCAGCGAGACGTCGGCAGCCTGAATGCGAATACGCAGCGGCATTTTCAGCGGCGCGTCGATGCGGTTAACCCAGATATGCTGATCGCCCAGCGAAAGCGCCGTCATCGCATAGTGCGGATGCTGCTCCAGCACCTGAACGCGCAGCACGCTGCTTTGTTCCGCACGCGGAAGCCACGGCCGCATGGCGCTGCTGGCCCAGACTTTTTCCAGCGCGCCCAGCGCTTTCACCTCGCCTTTATCCAGCACCAGCACGTTATCCGCCAGCTGAATAATCTCTTCAAGGCTGTGGCTGACGTACAGCACCGGGATAGCCACCTGCTTCGCCAGCGCCTGCAAATAAGGCAGCAGCTCGCGCTTGCGCGGCAGATCCAACGAGGCCAGCGGCTCATCCATCAGCAAAATTTCCGGCGCGCTGAGCAGAGCGCGGCCTATCGCCACCCGCTGTTTTTCTCCACCGGACAGCGAAAAAGGAAAGCGCGACAGCAGATCGCCGATACCCAACAGCGCTACCAGCTCATCGAACTGCGAGCGCATCGTTTTCGCCATGCCGTATTCCAGGTTGCCTTTCACCTTGTAGTGCGGAAAGAGGCGAGCATCCTGGAAAACATAGCCGATACGCCGCTTTTCCGGCGGCAGGTTGACGCTGGTCTGAGCATCGAACAGCACCCTGTCGTTCAGGGATATATGTCCTTCCTGCGGCGTGGTCAGGCCGCCGATGGCGTTAATGAGTGACGTCTTGCCGGCGCCGGAGACGCCGAAAACAGCCGTGATGCCTTGCGCCGGTATGTTTGCATTTACCTGCAAAGTGTGGTCGCCAAGGCGCTGAACAATATCAAGCTCTAACATGGCATCCCCAACTTTTTGCGTCCCCGACGCGCCAGCCATTCCGCCAGCCACAGCGAACAAAGCGCCAGCGCAATCGCGATCAGGCAAAGCCTGGCCGCCGCGTTTTCCGCGCCCGGCGTTTCAATCAGCGTATACATGGCGGAAGGAAGCGTGCGGGTTTCGCCAGGAATATTGGACACAAAGGTGATGGTCGCGCCAAATTCGCCCAGCGAACGGGCGAAGGCGAGCACCGTGCCGGCGATAACGCCGGGCAGCGTCAGCGGCAAGGTGATGGTGAAAAACACCCGCCAGCGGCCTGCGCCCAGCGTGCGCGCCGCCAGCTCCAGCCGACCGTCAACGCCTTCCAGCGCCAGGCGGATTGCCCGTACCATCAGCGGAAAAGCGACCACGGCGGAGGCCAGCGCCGCGCCGCGCCAGCTAAAGGCGAAGGTAAAACCGAACCAGTCGTAGAGATACTGTCCGATAAAGCCGCGCCTGCCGAATCCAATCAGCAGCAGATAGCCGACCACTACCGGCGGCAGCACCAGCGGCAGGTGGATCAGGCTGTCGAGCAGCGTCTTGCCGGGAAACCGGCAGCGTACCAGCACCCAGGCCGCTGCTATACCCAACGGCAGGCTGAACAGCACTGCCACGCTGGAGACTTTCAGGCTAAGCAGAACCGCCTGCCATTCGGGATCGCTTAATATCACAGAGGCGTAAATCCGTAGTGTTTAAACACGGCCGCAGCTTCCGGCCCTTTCAGATAATGATAAAACGCGGCGACGCCGGCGGAATCATGCCCTTTCACTTTCGCCATAGGGTATTCCACCGGCTTATGGCTGTCTGCCGGGAAAACGCCCACCACGGCCACTTTGCTGCTGGCTACCGCATCAGAGCCATAAACGATGCCGTAAGGCGTTTCATTACGTTCCACCAGCGCCAGCGCGGCCCGCACGCTGTTGCCTCGCGCCAGCATCGGCTCCAGCGTCGACCAGGCGCCCAGCGACTGCAGCGCTTCTTTAGCATAGATCCCGGCCGGAACATGATCGGGATCGCCAACGGACAGACGCTGGCCCTGTAAAAGGCTTTTCCAGTTGGTGTTTTTCGACAGCGTAACTCGCGGCGATTTCGCTTCTGTCGGCGCTACCAGCACCAGTTCGTTGCCCAACAGCGTATAGCGGCTGGCTTCATCGATCGCTTTTTTCTGCACGACGTAATCCATCCACTGCTGATCGGCAGAGATAAAAAGATCGGCGGGCGCGCCCTGCTCAATCTGGCGCGCCAGCGTAGAAGATGAGGCAAAAGAGGAGACGATTTTTACCTCTTTTCCCTGCTGATAGCGATCAGCGATATCCTGCAACGCGTTGGTTAAAGAGGCGGCGGCAAAAACGGTAATCTTTTCAGCCGCTACGGCCTGGCCGGTCAGGCTTGCCGTTACCACGGCACCGATAAAGAAATGACGTAATTTCACAGACATGGTCTTCTCCGAAGGTCTCGTTATGTAGTCTTCACTATAACGATTTAACAACCGGTGTCATAAAGATTATCGGCGTAAACGGAGAGAAGTTGAGGCGGCTCGCAAAAAATAGCGCCCGGTGTCGCCGGGCGTATCGGGCAGGGATCTAGCGGCGTTCTTTCGCGGCGTGCTCGTTGCGATGACCAACTTTTGAAATAACGTTAAAGACTTCGCCAAGGCCATAGATCAGGCCAAGGATTATCGCCATCACCACGGGAACCATGAGGATCGCTTCTGCAAGACCGGTGAGTAATTCCAGCATGGTATTTTTCCTCACTGAATAAAAGAAGTTATTGTATCCGTAGCGGATAAAAGTGCACTGACCTTTTGTGCGTTTTACCTGTTTTTACGCCCCGCCCGCGCAACGGTGTACAATTCCGGAAACCCCTTTTTTTTGCCAGGAGCGACTATGCAGGCTGAGCTTTCCCTGATCCTGAAATTACAGCAGCGTCTTTTCGCCGATCCTCGCCGTATCGAATTGCTTAAACAGATCGCCGCGACCGGCTCGATCAGCCAGGGCGCGAAAATGGCCGGGATCAGCTATAAAAGCGCCTGGGATGCCATTAACGAGATGAACACGCTGGCCGACCGCACGCTGGTAGAGCGCGCCACGGGCGGCAAAGGCGGCGGCGGCGCGCAGGTCACCGCCTACGGTGACAGACTGATCCAGCTTTTCGCGCTGCTGGAGCAGATTCAGCAGAAAGCGTTCGATGTATTGCAGGATGAGGTGCCGCTGGGCAGCCTGCTGGGCGCCATTGCCCGGTTTTCGCTGCAAACCAGCGCCCGCAACCAGCTTTTCGGCACGCTGGTGCAGCGCGATGCGCAGACGGTACAGCAGCATGTTGAGATCTTGCTGGCCAACGGCGAGACGCGCATCAAAGCCGCGCTGACCGAACAGAGCGCCAATCGCCTTGAACTCACGCCGGGCAAAGAGGTGCTGGTGCTGATAAAAGCGCCGTGGATAGACGTGACCCCATCCGCGAGCGAGGCCGATAACCAGCTCGACGGCGTACTGAGCGAGCTGATTAAGGGCGAGACCCACAGTGAAGCGCTGATCGCGCTGCCGGGCGGCGAAACGCTGTGTGCCACCCTAACCAACCAGCGTGCACAGGAGCAAAATCTTCAGCCTGGCGCGGCGGTAACAGCACATTTTAATGCCGATCGCGTGATTATTGCCACGCTGCTCTGAAAACGGCGGCGCCATTTGACAGCGTCGCCGCTCAGCATCGATAGTGACGAGGACAATGCATAAAATGGAATAAATAATGTCTATATTGCAAATTTCGCAAGGCACGTTTCATCTTAGCGCGACCCGAAACCTGCTGCTGCCGTCGCTGACGATCCAGGCTGGCGAAAGCTGGGCTTTTGTAGGGGCTAACGCCAGCGGCAAATCGTCTCTGGCACGCGCCCTCGCGGGCGAGCTTGCCGCCGCCCGAGGCGAAGTCGTCAATACTTTCCGCCCCACTCGTCTTTCGCTTGAGCAGTTACAGAAGCTGGTTTCCGAGGAATGGCAGCGTAACAACACCGATATGCTCGGCCCGGATGAAGAAGATACCGGCCGCACCGCTGCCGACATTATTCAGCAGGAGGTGCGTGATGAGGCACGCTGTCGTCAGCTGGCAGAAACCTTCGGCATCGCTTCGTTGCTCGATCGTCGTTTTAAATATCTCTCGACCGGGGAAACCCGCAAGACGCTGCTCTGCCGGGCGCTGATGGCCGAGCCGGATCTGCTGATCCTCGACGAGCCTTTTGACGGGCTGGACGTTGCGTCGCGCGCCAATCTGGCCCAGGTTCTGGCGCAGCTCCACCAGCAAGGGCACACGCTGGTGCTGGTGCTGAACCGGTTTGACGATATTCCCGACTTCGTCGAACGGGTTGGCGTGCTGGCCGAATGTGAGTTAACGCATGTAGGCGCACGCGCAGCAATCCTGGCCGAGGCGCTGGTCGCCCAGCTGGCACACAGTGAAAACCTGCAGGGGATGGCGCTACCGGAAGCGGACAACGCGTCGGCAAAAACAGCGCTGTCATCGCAGACGCCGCTAGTGGTGCTACGGGACGGCGTAGTCTCTTATAACGATCGCCCTGTTCTTAACCATCTTGACTGGACGGTGCAGGCGGGCGAACACTGGCAGATCGTCGGCCCGAACGGCGCGGGAAAATCAACGTTGCTGAGCCTGGTAACGGGCGATCATCCCCAGGGCTACAGCAATGACTTAACGCTGTTTGGCCGCCGTCGCGGTAGCGGCGAAACCATCTGGGATATCAAACAGCATATTGGCTACGTCAGCAGCAGCCTGCATCTGGATTACCGCGTCAGCAGCAGCGTGCGCAACGTGATCCTTTCCGGCTATTTTGACTCTATCGGTATTTATCAGGCCGTTTCCGATCGGCAGCAAAAGCTGGCGGAGCAGTGGCTACAGCTGCTGGGGATGCGTGCCGTGGCGGACGCGCCTTTTCAGAGTCTGTCATGGGGGCAGCAGCGGCTGGTGCTGATAGCCCGCGCGCTGGTCAAGCATCCGGCTCTGCTGATCCTGGACGAGCCGCTGCAGGGGCTGGATTCGATTAACCGCCAGCTGGTGCGCCGCTTTGTTGACGTGCTGATTGGCGAAGGCGCCACGCAGCTTCTTTTCGTTTCTCACCATGCTGAAGATGCGCCACAGTGCATCACCCATCGCCTGACGTTCGTGCCGGACGGCGACGGCTATCGCTATCAGCAGGACAGGCTCTGAGGCGAGCTTAGGGCCAGCCGTCAGGCTGGCCAGTCTGCCTGTTTAAAGAAAGGATACCGCATTGAAGGTAACGGCATGGCGTGATGTACATGGGGAACTCTTGCATAGTATGTAGGGCCAGTCGGACTGGCGTGGGCGCGGGATGAATATGTAAATCTGAAGCCTGCTAAAATTTTGCAAAAATCTATATAAGGCTTATCTGATGAAGAAAAACAGACGTATCAGTGCCGTCATGATGCCTGTTAAACATTTCCATTTTTTGGATTTTTCAACGTAAAAAAAGACCATGTAAAGTATGAATATAAATGATAGTGCCAGCCCACCAAAAACGTTTCCATTACCCCTGTTATTATTTAACGAACCTTGCGGGATAGTCGAATCCATATCGTAGATAACATCGTATTTATCAACCATAGATAAATAAATCAGCACCATGCAAACCAGATAAAAAAGAATAAATGCAATTCTAAAAAACTTATTTATAAAATCATGACCCTGTTACGAGACCAGCCTGGTAAAATGCTGCCAGTTTTTGACAATAAAATCACCATATCGCGTATCTTTTTTGATGCTTTCCAGACTCGGATTGGCGCCCCGGTTATATCTGGATCCAATAATTCTCACATCATTCATACTGAGCCGAGAGGGTAACTTGTCATAGTCAGCAAGCTGGCGTAAGTGCATAGCCACGAGGGTAATGTTATAAGCATCTTTTTCAAGACACCGTGATAGCGAGCGGAGTTCTGATGTACTCATCTTGTCTGCATTAAGGCCCATAGTCTTAGCTGCTGTACGCAGTTGCATGCTGACAAAGCCAAACGAGGTTTTAGCCGGCGGAGAGGTTACAGTAAGATTACGATCGATACAGACTGGGCCGCTCCAGTCTATGAAGCGAACTTCAAAAGCAAAACGATCTATAATATCTGGATCGCCGCCTACCTCAATCCAGCAGACACCAGCAAGTAATTCTGGGGCAGTTTATAGCGAAGAGCAGCCGATCTGATAAGCAAACTCTGTTTTTTGACCCAGGTATATTTAAAACCTCTGGCATAAGATCTGCCACCGCCAAATCTTTCAGGAAGTATTTTCCAACGGAATACATCAAGGAAAGTCCATGAAGGGGATTTTGTCATCTTCCTGCATTGTTCAAAGTTACGCATATCCATATAAAAAACCTTCATTTATTTCTCTATGCTGCTCAATAAAACTGAGCGTTAATATCAGAAATCCTCGCCTTGTTGAGTACCACAGAAATTTTAAAACGTGCGTTCCACTATGCTTTGCTTATCTGATAAATCAGTCGTTACGCATGTTTTATACGACATATGAGTACCTTCGACAACCCAAAATATACTGTATTTTTATAATGATTTTTTTGTGATTGTGGCCTGAATTAAGAACAGACCGTTTATTTCATCCCCAACACCTGGTGCTTTTAAAAAAGGCGCACTCCCATAATGGCCAGTAACGCAGTCGCTCATATCTGGTTCTAGATTTCGACATTATTCTACCGAGTAAAGCCATGATTATCTGCCCCTGTACGGCCTGAATAACCGTGCATAGTACCGCTACACTTTTTGGCACACACCAACTGCGCCATGCATGACGCAGACATGGCGTAATTCCGTCCCTGGAGCCTCGGCATGCGTATCCCTGTGTTCGACGGTCGGGCCTCGTTTATACGTCCTGACAAGCGGCGAACGCTCGCCTGCCTGGATATTAGCGCTACTCTTTTCGTTCTTTTAGTATGTTGGCACTAATGGTTCGCGCAGCTTTAGTATGTTGGCACTAAACACCAACAATGGTTTCAGGGTGCCGGTGTGTCAGAGCGTCATCCGATTAATCTGATATTTACCCGCCATGAATTTCCCCTGCCCTGTCGACAGGCGGCACGCCCCGTGTAACCGCTACCACTTTCAACCGTAGCGGGAAATGAATTTATGGATTAAACAGCCGTGAAACCTGCCTCTTCGGAATTTTCATCTTGTGTAAACGATTCCATTTATTCACACTCGATCACGCTTTATCGTTTCGCGCTGTGCTATTTTTCTTTCAGGCTTGCAGGCATTACAAAGTAATCAGGACTCAATATGCAGAAATTTAATCCGGTCGATCATCCGCATCGCCGCTATAACCCACTGTCCGATCAGTGGATTCTGGTTTCTCCGCATCGTGCCAAACGCCCCTGGCAGGGCGCACAGGAGACGCCTTCTCAGGAGAAGCTGCCTGCGCACGATCCGGACTGCTTTCTTTGCCCCGGCAACACGCGCGTAACCGGCGATAAAAATCCCGATTACACCAGCACCTATGTGTTTACCAACGACTTTGCCGCGCTGATGACCGATACGCCGGACGCGCCGGAGAGCGACGACCTGTTGATGCGCTGCGAAAGCGCGCGCGGCACCAGCCGGGTGATCTGCTTTTCGCCGGATCACAGCAAAACCCTGCCGGAACTGTCGGTTTCCGCGCTGGAAGACGTGGTGCGCACCTGGCAAGAGCAGACTGCCGATCTGGGCCAGCATTATCCATGGGTACAGGTGTTTGAGAACAAAGGCGCGGCGATGGGCTGCTCCAATCCGCATCCTCACGGCCAGGTGTGGGCCAACAGCTTCCTGCCTAACGAAGCCAAACGCGAGGACGATCTCCAGCGCGCTTATTTTGCGAAAAACCAGTCGCCGATGCTGGTGGATTACGCCAGCCGTGAACTGAACGACGGCAGTCGCACGGTAGTAGAAACAGAACACTGGCTGGCCGTGGTGCCCTGGTGGGCCGCCTGGCCGTTCGAGACGCTGCTGCTGCCGAAAGCGCACGTCAAGCGCCTGACTGACTTAACGGACGCGCAGCGGGCCGATCTGGCCGTAGCGCTGAAAAAGCTGACCAGCCGCTATGACAACCTGTTCCAGTGCTCCTTCCCCTACTCTATGGGCTGGCACGGCGCGCCGTTCAACGACGACGCCAATGACCACTGGCAGCTTCACGCGCATTTCTATCCGCCGCTGCTGCGTTCCGCCACGGTGCGCAAGTTTATGGTTGGCTATGAAATGCTGGCCGAAACCCAACGTGATTTAACGGCGGAACAGGCGGCTGAACGGCTGCGTGCCGTCAGCGATATTCATTTCCGCGAGACCGGAGCATAACCATGAGTTTAAAAACCCTGACCCAACAGATTTTCAGCGAAAAATTTGGCTATGCCGCGCCGCAAACTATTCAGGCGCCGGGCCGCGTTAACCTGATTGGTGAACACACCGACTATAACGACGGTTTTGTGCTGCCCTGCGCTATTGATTATCAGACCGTGATCGCCTGCGCCAAACGCGACGATCGCCAGGTACGCGTCATCGCCGCCGACTATGAAAATCAGGAAGATATTTTTTCGCTGGATGAAACCATCGTGCCGCATGACACGCAGATGTGGTCAAACTACGTGCGCGGCGTGGTTAAGCACCTGCAAAAACGCATTCCTGACTTTAACGGCGTGGATATGGTGATTGCAGGCAACGTGCCGCAGGGCGCGGGCCTCAGCTCTTCCGCCTCGCTGGAAGTCGCGGTCGGCACCGTGTTCCGTCACCTGTATGCGCTGCCGCTGGACGGGGCGCAGATTGCCGTAAACGGCCAGGAAGCGGAAAACCAGTTTGTCGGCTGTAACTGCGGCATCATGGATCAGCTGATTTCGGCGCTGGGCGAGAAAGATCATGCGATGCTGCTCGACTGCCGCACGCTGGGCACGCGTCCGGTGCCGATGCCGGAAGATATCGCAGTAGTGATCATCAATTCTAACTTCCGCCGTAACCTGGTCGGCAGCGAGTACAACACGCGCCGTCAGCAGTGTGAAGCCGGTGCAAAATTCTTTAACAAAGGTTCGCTGCGCGATGTCGATCTGGCGCAGTTTGCGGCAGTGGAGCATGAGCTTGACCCGCTGGTCGCCAAACGCGTGCGCCACGTGCTGACCGAGAATGCACGCACGCTGGAAGCGGCCGACGCGCTGGCGAAAGGCGATTTGGCGCGCATCGCCGTGCTGATGGCGGAATCTCATGCTTCCATGCGCGACGATTTTGAAATCACCGTGCCGCCAATCGATACTCTGGTAACCATTGTGAAAAACAGCCTGGGCGATCGCGGCGGCGTGCGCATGACCGGCGGCGGCTTTGGCGGCTGCGTGGTGGCGCTGATGCCGTTGGATCTGGTCGACAGCGTGAAAGCGGCCGTGGCGGAGCAGTATGAGGCGCAGTCCGGCATTAAAGAAACGTTCTACGTCTGCAAAGCCTCTGAAGGAGCGGGCACATGCTGAGTCACTCTCATGCGCCGGACGGCCAGCCATGGCGCATCACAACGCTGCGCAACGCGGGCGGCATGGTGGCGACCTTTATGGACTGGGGCGCCACCTGGCTTTCTGCGCGCGTGCCGATGAAAGACGGCAGCGTGCGCGAAGCACTGCTGGGCTGCGCTTCGCCGGCCGACTACCTGAATCAGACCGCCTATCTGGGCGCAACGGTTGGCCGTTACGCTAACCGTATCGCTAACGCCGCTATCAGTGCAGGCGAGCAGCGCTGGCAGCTGGCAGCTAATCAGGGGAAACACCAGCTGCACGGCGGGCCACAGGGCTTCCACGCTCGTCGCTGGCAGATCGTCAGCCAGACCGGCCAGGAAGTAGAATACCAGCTGGATTCGCCTGACGGCGATCAGGGCTATCCCGGCAATCTCCAGGTCACTCTGCACTATCGGCTGGAAGAGGACAATACGCTCACGATCCGCTATCACGCCACGGTGGACCAGGCCTGTCCGGTCAATCTGACCAACCACGCCTATTTCAATCTGGACGCGCAACACGGCGACGCGCGCCATCATCGCCTGCGCCTGCGTGCCGACCATTATTTGCCGGTCGACAGCGAAGGTATTCCCAACCGCCTGCTGACCGACGTCACCGATACCGGCTTTGATTTCAGAGAGATCAAAACGGTAGCGCAGGACTTCCTGCTGGATGACGATCAGCGCGCGGTCAAAGGCTACGATCACGCGTTTCTGCTGAACGGCGGCAACGACACGCAGCCGGATGCGGAGCTGTGGTCGGCCGACGGCAGGCTGAAGCTCAGCGTGTTTACCACCGCGCCTGCGCTACAGTTCTATTCGGGAAATTATCTGGAAGGTACCCCGGCTCGCGAGCAGGGCGTCTATACTGCCTTTCAGGGCATTGCGCTGGAAAGCGAGTTTTTACCCGACTCGCCTAATCATCCTGAATGGCCGCAGTCCGACTGCTGGCTGCAGCCGGGTGAATCGTATCAGTCAGAAACGCGTTATCGCCTGACGCCGCTTTGATTAAGCGCATGAAAAACGTGCATCGCGCCTGCGGCAGGCTTACGTGGCGCGCAGATTTCCGCTATGGTAATGGCCAGTTAAAATTGCGTCGGCAATTTTCGCTTTCCGTTATCTTAGAAACGTCAGATTATTAAGGAGTTAAGCTATGGCTGTAACTAAGCTGGTTCTGGTACGTCACGGCGAAAGCCAGTGGAACAACGAAAACCGCTTTACCGGATGGTACGATGTTGATCTGTCCGATAAAGGGCGTACCGAAGCGAAAGCGGCGGGTCAGCTGCTGAAAAAAGAAGGCTTTACCTTCGATTTCGCTTATACCTCCGTGCTGAAACGTGCCATCCACACGCTGTGGAACATTCTTGACGAAGTAGATCAGGCCTGGCTGCCGGTTGAAAAATCCTGGCGTCTGAACGAGCGTCACTACGGTGCGCTGCAGGGTCTGGATAAAGCGGAAACCGCGCAGAAATATGGCGATGAGCAGGTTAAACAGTGGCGCCGCGGCTTTGCCGTCACGCCGCCGGAACTGGATCGCGCTGACGAACGTTTCCCTGGCCACGACCCGCGCTACGCCGCGCTGACTGCCGAGCAGCTGCCAACTACCGAAAGCCTGGCGCTGACCATCGATCGCGTGCTGCCTTACTGGAACGAGTCTATTCTGCCGCGCATGAAAAAAGGCGAGAAAGTGATCGTTGCTGCACACGGCAACTCGCTGCGCGCGCTGGTGAAATACCTGGACGACATGAGCGAAGAAGAAATCCTTGAGCTGAACATCCCAACCGGCGTGCCGCTGGTGTATGAGTTCGACGAAAACTTCAAGCCCATCAAGCACTACTACCTGGGCGATGCGGACGAAATCGCGGCTAAAGCCGCCGCCGTAGCGAATCAGGGTAAAGCGAAGTAAGAGCCAATAAAAAATCCGCCGAAAGGCGGATTTTTTTATGTTATGTACGGAATAACCTAGCCGCGACGCGCCTTCACCGCCTCTGCCAGCTGGCGCAGCACGGTTTCAGTATCTTCCCAGCCGATGCAGCCATCGGTTACGCTCTTACCGTAAATCAGCGGCTCACCGCTTTCCAGATTCTGATTGCCTTCGACCAGATGGCTCTCGATCATTACGCCGATAATCGCTTTTTCGCCGTCCGCAATCTGCTGCGCCACGTCGTCCGCCACGACCAGCTGCCTTTTAAACTGCTTGCTGCTGTTGGCATGGCTGAAGTCGATCATAATTTGCGGCTCCAGACCCGCTTTCGCCAGGCCTGCCTTCACTTCTTCCACATGCTGTGCGCTGTAGTTCGGCTCTTTGCCGCCGCGCAGAATGATATGGCAGTCGCCGTTGCCGCTGGTTTCCACAATGGCGGAGTGTCCATATTTGGTCACCGACAGGAAGCAGTGCGGCGCGCTGGCAGCATTGATCGCATCAATAGCCACTTTAATGGTGCCGTCGGTGCCGTTTTTGAAGCCGACCGGACAGGAAAGCCCCGAGGAAAGCTCGCGGTGCACCTGAGATTCGGTAGTACGCGCGCCAATCGCCCCCCAGCTCATCAGATCGGCCACATACTGCGGCGTGATCATATCCAGAAATTCGCCTGCCGCCGGCAGGCCGGTATCGTTGATGTCCACCAGCAGCTTGCGCGCGATGCGCAGACCGTCGTTGATCTGATAGCTGTTATCCATATGCGGATCGTTGATCAGCCCCTTCCAGCCAACCGTGGTGCGCGGTTTTTCAAAGTAAACGCGCATGACCACTTCCAGCGAGTCGCTCAGCTCTGCGCGCAGCTTCAGCAGACGGGCAGCATACTCCTTTGCGGCTTCGGTATCGTGAATTGAGCAAGGGCCGATCACCACCAGCAGGCGATCGTCGTTTTTTTGCAGAATATGGTGAATGGCCTGGCGGGTATCAGCGACAGTTTTAACCGCCGTCTCCGTGGCAGGAAATTTTTCAAGCAGCGCAACGGGAGGTAAAAGTTCTTTTATTTCTTTAATTCTTAAGTCATCATTCTGATAATTCATAATATTTCCAGATAGTTACTGAGCCGTACTGCACACCGGGCGCATCCAGACCAATTTATCGCGTGAACCCCAGTCTGTAAATCGACTTTGCACAAATTATTATCAGTATGAGTTGCCGTTTTCGCGCTTTTTACTACACTTTAACCTGTTAATACTTAAAAAAAACGCACAGGGATCGCCTGCTTTATCGTCGCGTATCGCTTGCGTAAGGAGAGGCTACCTCTTCCACTTTATGCAAACCGCTTTTTTAGCAGGGTTTGGTTCGCCAAGACGCAAAAAAATTAACGGAGTAAGATGATGAAAAAGTTTGCAATCGTTTTCCTGACAGCAGCCATGACTCTGGGCAGCGCTTCCGCCATGGCGGCGGGCAGCAACAACGGTACCGCTAACCAGGCGGCAGACGCCGGGGCCGCAGCGGGCAGCGCAAAACAGAATATTGCGCCGAACAACGTTGATAACAGCCATATCAATAATACCGGTGACGCTACTGCCAATACCACGCACAAAACGACCCATCACGCTAAAAAGAAAATGACCGCGGATGAGATCGATAAAAATACCCAGTGCAAAGACGGTAAATGCCCTGACATTAACCAGAAGGTAGGCCCGGGCACCGACAGAAAAACCGACGGCACCTCGCAGTAAGTCGGCCGCGGAAGACAAAAGGAGAGCTGAGGCTCTCCTTTTTTATTGGCCGCACCGGCGCATTCACGATAAAAAAGCCCGTCACGGGCACGCCCCATTCCTTGTTATGATAAAGCAGGTTTATTGAAAAGATGGATACTTATGGCGCATTCGCACTCTCATAGCGGCGGAAACCGCAATCGTTTACTGGCCGCCTTTCTGGTCACGGCCGTTTTTATGGTCGCGGAAGTCGTTGGCGGCCTGCTTTCCGGCTCGCTGGCGCTGCTGGCCGATGCCGGACACATGCTGACGGACGCCGCCGCGCTGCTGATGGCGCTGTTGGCCGTGCAGTTCGCCAGCCGCAGGCCAAACGCACGCCACACTTTCGGTTTGCTGCGGCTGACCACGCTGGCCGCGTTTATTAACGCTATTGCTTTGATCGTCATTACCGCGCTGATCGTCTGGGAAGCCGTCCAACGCTTTATGCATCCCGAACCCGTGGCCGGCGGCTTTATGTTGGGCATTGCTGTGGCAGGCCTGCTGGCGAACCTGCTTTCTTTCTGGCTGCTGCATCACGGCAGCGAAGAGAAGAACATTAACGTTCGCGCCGCCGCGCTGCACGTGCTGGGCGATCTGCTGGGCTCAGTCGGCGCCATTGCCGCCGCGCTGATTATTATGTTTACCGGCTGGACGCCCATTGACCCGATCCTGTCGCTACTGGTGGCGGTGCTGGTACTGCGTAGCGCCTGGTCGCTGCTGAAAGAGAGTTTTCATGAACTGCTGGAAGGGACGCCGCCGCAGCTGGACGTGGAGAAGCTGAAGCGGGCGTTAACGCGTGATATACCTGAGGTACGCAACGTGCACCACGTTCATCTGTGGCTGGTGGGCGAAAAGCCGGTGATCACGCTCCATACGCAGGTGATCCCGCCTTACGATCACGATGCTCTGCTGCACCGTATTCATGACTACCTGCACGAGCACTATCAGATCGAGCACGCCACGGTGCAGATGGAATATCAAAGCTGTGAGGATGGCGACTGCGAGCTGTCATGGGGAAAAAGCGGGCATGACCATGCCCACCATCATCATTGATTAAGCCAGCGCCTGCCTGCGGGCGCTTTTAATCCAGAGCCATGAGCCGTTCAGCGCAATTAATGTCAGAATGGCATATTCCAACGACATGGCATAAACCCCCTGACGAGCAAAGATCATCACGCTAATCACATCAATGACCACCCACAGCAGCCAGTTCTCGACATATTTCCGCGTCATTAAAATCATCGCCACCACCGACAGCACCAGCAGACAGGAATCCCAGAAGGGGAAAGCGTCCGGCTGAAGCTGCGGCATCGCCACCGCCAGTCCCAGCGTCTGCATCAGCTTCACGGCGACTTCTGTCAGCCAGCCAAAAACCGGGTTGATATACAGGGTCATCAGGGCGATCGCCACCATGCTGAACAGTGCCCAGCCAAGGGCTTTCGGCAAGCCCAGCCAGCGAATTTGCAGCGCCTGCTGGTTGTCGGTGGTCTGCCGCGTCCACGCATACCAGCCGTAAACGTTAGCGCCGAAGAAAAAGAGCTGCAGCAGCAGGCTGGCATAAAGCTGGATCTGGAAAAAAATCGCCGCGAAGAGCGTGACGTTGAGCAAACCAAATACGTAGTTGATGTTTTTTTCAAGGCTGGCGAGCCAGATACAGAGCAGGCCCGCCAGCGTCCCAATCGCCTCAATCCAGGAGAGGTCGTAGCCGCCCGCCCCTACAGGGATGTGAACCAGAATATTTTGCGTGCTGAAAAAATCCATATTGGCACCTTGTAGCTGTAAACCGGCGTTATTTTAATGATGCAGCAAAGGTTAGCATACGATCCAGAGGCCGTAACGCGCCTTCGCGCAGCGCCGCATCGACGTGGATTTCATGTTCGCTGCCGCCGTGCTCCAGCCCTTCTGCGATAGCCCGTAGCCCGTTCATCGCCATCCACGGACAGTGCGCGCAGGTGCGGCAGGTTGCGCCCTCGCCCGCCGTTGGCGCTTCCAGCAGCTCTTTGTGCGGGCAGGCCTGCTGCATCTTGTAAAAGATGCCGCGATCGGTTGCCACAATTATTTGCCGCTGCGGCAGCGTTTTCGCCGCCTGGATCAGCTGGCTGGTTGAGCCTACCGCATCGGCCAGCTCGACAATGGCCTGCGGCGACTCAGGGTGCACCAGCACCGCCGCGTCCGGATAGAGCGCTTTCATCCGCGCCAGCGCCTGGGTTTTAAACTCGTCATGGACGATACAGGCCCCTTGCCAGCACAAAATATCCGCACCGGTCTGCCGGGTGACGTAGCGGCCAAGATGCCGATCCGGCGCCCAGATAATTTTTTCCCCCAGCCCGTCAAGATGTTCAATCAGCTCGACGGCGATGCTGGAGGTCACTACCCAGTCCGCACGCGCTTTTACCGCTGCGGAAGTGTTGGCATACACGACAACGGTACGATCGGGATGCGCATCGCAAAACCGGGTAAATTCGTCAATCGGGCAGCCCAAATCCAGCGAGCATTCCGCCTGAAGCGTCGGCATCAGGATCGTTTTTTCCGGGCTGAGTATTTTTGCGGTTTCGCCCATAAAACGTACGCCCGCCACCAGCAGCGTGGAGGCGGGATGCTGACTGCCAAAGCGCGCCATCTCCAGCGAATCCGCCACGCAGCCGCCGGTTTCTTCCGCCAGCGCCTGGATTTCCGGATCGGTATAGTAATGCGCGACCATCACCGCATCGCGCTCTTTCAGCAGCTTTTTGATTTTGCTGCGATAAAATTGCTTTTCATCAGGCGTTAAGCGGGCAGGCTTAGGCGGAAAAGGATAGACAGCGGTTTCAGGATCGAACATCAGGCTCATCACACGGCTCTCGTTTTGTGCACTTAACCAGAGTGGCGGTCATAACGTTCATTACGCGCTTATCCGCCCGGCTTGTTTTATATGCTAAACAAGATAGCCGAATCTTTCACCGCTGTCGCGGATTATTTGCCGCCCTCAGCGAAGCTGAAAGTGATCCGTTGCCTCCAGCTTCAGTAAATAAGCCTTAACCTCAAGCCCACCGGCAAAACCGGTCAGCTTGCCGTTGGCGCCGATCACCCTATGGCAGGGCGCAATAATCGATACGGGATTTTTGCCGTTGGCCGCGCCTACCGCGCGGACTGCGGCTGGGTGACCAATCTCGCAGGCAATCTCCCGATAGCTGCGGGTTTCCCCAAAGGGGATCGCCACCAGCGCGGCCCAGACTTTTTTCTGAAATTCTGTGCCGACGAAATCAAGCGGCAGCGCAAACTGCCTGCGTTTGCCGGCAAAATATTCCGCAAGCTGGCGCGCCGTTTCCAGCAAAATCGGATGCGATCCTTCCTGCAACAGCTCGGGAAGCCGGTAACGCCTGGGATCTTCGTTTTCCCACAGTACGGCTGCAAGCCCTTTATCGCTGGCAATCAGTTTTAACGTGCCGACCGGCGATGGCATAAGCGTGTAAAAATGACTCATCTTATTTCCTCCCCTTCCGTGATACGGACAGTAATTATCCGCGTAACGGCCCGGGTTGCCAGCCGTTTTCGGTCATTGAGCTGAAATAGTTAGCCGTCCGAAAATGGCTGGCACGGCACCAAAAAGCGGCCTACTCTGCCAGACAGGTTGCCTGACGGGAAAAGATGATGATCGATGCAAAAATCGCGTACCTTGCGCTTACCTCGCGCGACAGCCGTTTCGATGGCGTGTTCTATGTAGGTGTGATCTCGACGGGGATTTACTGTCGCCCGATCTGTCCCGTAAAGGCGCCGCTGGCGAAAAACTGTCTGTTCTTTGACAGCGCTGCCGCCGCCGAAAAAGCGCATTTCCGCCCCTGCCTGCGCTGTCGGCCTGAACTGGCACCCGGCAATGCGCCTATTGATAACGGCCGACGTATTGCGGACAGCCTCATCCAGCATATCGCCGAGGGCGTACTGGAAGAAGACGCCAGTCTGGAAACGCTGGCGGCCCGTTATGCTGTCAGCCTGCGGCAGCTGCGGCGCATTGTGCATAAAGAACTGGGCGTATCTCCGCTGGAGCTAAAGCAGACTCGTCGGTTGCTGCTGGCAAAACAGCTGCTGACTGAAACCGCGCTGCCCGTGACGGAAATCGCGCTGGCCAGCGGTTTTGCCAGCCTGCGCCGCTTCAACGATGCCTTTAGCAAGCGCTATCGGATGCCGCCTGGCCGCCTGCGTAAACAGAGACCTGCGGATAGCGATACCTCAACGCTGTTACTGCATTACCGTCCTCCTTTTGACTGGACGGCCCTGCTGGATTTTCTTCGCCTGCGCGCGCTAAAAGGCGTGGAAACGGTTGATGACGTCAGCTATGCCCGTACGGTACGTCTGGGCGCGCATCGGGGCTGGATCCGCGTCATCCAGACAGGAAGCTCGCTTCAGGTAACCTTTACGCATTCACTCGCGCCGGTGTTGTCTGGTTTGCTTCTGCGGCTGCGAAATTTATTCGATTTGGATGCACATCCGCAAATCATTGCAGAGCATCTTGGTCAACATCCTTTACTGAGCGAAAGCCTGCTTAAAAATCCCGGCCTGCGCGTACCTGGCGCTTTCGATAGCTTTGAAATGATGGTTCGGGCCGTACTGGGCCAGCAGATCACGGTAAAGGCAGCCACAACGCTGGGCGGGCGCTTTGCTGGCGCTTTTGGCGAGGTAATCGCCACGCCTGTTCCCGGTCTGACGCATCTGTCGCCTGAGGCCTCTACGGTTGCGCGCAGCACGCCTGAGGCGATAGCCAGCCTCGGCATCGTCCGTACGCGAGCCAGAACGCTGCTGGCGCTGGCAGATGCCTGTGCTCAGGGCAGCCCGGACGCGGCCGCAAA
The DNA here is from genome assembly GCF_003937915.1 of Erwinia sp. 198. Lineage (GTDB taxonomy): Bacteria > Pseudomonadota > Gammaproteobacteria > Enterobacterales > Enterobacteriaceae > Erwinia > Erwinia aeris. Next base: position 297,795 of record NZ_RHUM01000005.1, read on the forward strand.
GCCGGAGCAGATGATAGCCAGGCTGACCGCCTTGCCGGGCATCGGCGAATGGACGGCACATTACATAGCGATGCGCGCCTTACGCTGGCCCGATGCGTTTCCAGCGGCGGATATCGCGGTGCGAAATAATTTGGGCGGCGTAACGGCAAAAGAAGCGGAACGGCTGGCAGAAGCCTGGCGGCCGTGGCGCAGCTACGCGGTCATGCATATCTGGAAAAACCTGACGCCGCTGAAGTAGCACGATGGTAAAAGCGCTGCATTGAGGGCCTGTATGCAGGGCAATGAATGACTTCCCGGAAAGCCGGTGAAGAGACTTATGAGGCTTTGCTGCTGTCAGGTAATTGCCGGCACAGGAAAAATAAAACGCAGAAAAGCAAAAAGGCGCCTTTAGGGCGCCTTTCTACATTGGTGGGTCGTGCAGGATTCGAACCTGCGACCAATTGATTAAAAGTCAACTGCTCTACCAACTGAGCTAACGACCCGAAGTGGTGGGTGATGACGGGCTCGAACCGCCGACCCCCTCCGTGTAAAGGAGATGCTCTACCAACTGAGCTAATCACCCACTTCGGTACTTCTTTTCGTGAATGGTAATCCTTCACGTTTTACAGCGTTCACCCTTTTAGTAACGATGGGTCGTGCAGGATAACTCGGCGTCCCTCGGCCTGTCGGCCCGTTGCTTAATGCAGCGTTGTTTCGCTTTGCTCAACCGAACCTGCTGCAGGTTCAAATCCTTCACGCTTGCCTTTTGTCACTACTTAATTAGTGGTGGGTCGTGCAGGATTCGAACCTGCGACCAATTGATTAAAAGTCAACTGCTCTACCAACTGAGCTAACGACCCGCTGTGTACTGCCTGCCGCTCGATGTCTGTCAAGACCGAAAGATTAAAATCTTCGCGTCTTGCCTTTTGCCACTACTTAATTAGTGGTGGGTCGTGCAGGATTCGAACCTGCGACCAATTGATTAAAAGTCAACTGCTCTACCAACT